>NZ_JBNWDS010000004.1:0-397624 GCF_053521765.1 Rhizobium sp. A37_96
GAAATTGCCTCGGCGGCGTTCGAGATCGGCGAAGACCCGGTAACGGCCCTCACCGTGAAGTCCGTCAAGCTCGCCCTTAAAAAATGCTTCGAAATCCATCATCTGCTCCAGTACCGTGCAACCGTTTTCGAGAATGGCGGTTCACACGTCAACCCCTCCGCATTGCTTTCACGCCCGGCTGCGGCAAATGGCCCCTAATTTTGAACAATTCCAGACAAGAATACTGATTCACGCAAAATTGACAATCGAAACCATGGCGGAAACACTCTCTCCGGAACGGCGGGTAAACCCCGCCGGTCCGGGCTTACTCGTGGCGAATCTATGCCGCAACCACGGCGCGTTTCGCCATGACCTTGATCAAATTGGCGCGGTATTCCGCCGTCGCATGCAGGTCTGCAAGCAACATGCCCGGATCGACGGTCACGCCCGCCACCGCTTCCGGCAGCCAGTTCGCCGCAAGCGCCTGCTCCAGATCTCCCTGCCGGAACACGCCGTCCGCACCCGCGCCGGTAACGGCGACGCGCACGCCACCCGCCCCCTTGGCGACGAAGACCCCCGTCATCGCATAGCGCGAGGCCGGATTGGGGAACTTGGCATAGCCGGCCCTTTCCGGAGCATCGAAGGCAATGGAGGTAATCAGCTCGGCACCCTGCAGCGCGGTTTCGAACAGACCCCGAAAGAAGTCGTCGGCCGCGATCTGGCGCCGGTCGGTAACGATGGTGGCATTCAGCGCCAGCACCGCCGACGGATAATCCGCCGCCGGATCGTTGTTGGCGACGGACCCGCCGATCGTGCCCATATGCCGGACATGCGGATCGCCGATCATGCCGGCAAGTTCGCAAAGCGCCGGACAGACCGAGCAGATCGCCGCCGAGGAGGCCACCTCCGCATGGGTGGTCGCCGCCCCGATCGTGACCCTGCGGCCATCGACGCGGATGCCCTTGAGCGAGGGGATATGCCGGAGATCGACGAGATCGCTCGGCGAGGCCAACCGCTGCTTCATGGTGGCGATCAGCGTCATGCCGCCGGAGACGTATTTGCCTTCGTCGGTATTCGACAGAAACTTCACGGCTTCGTCGACCGAGGAGGCGCGATGGTAATTGGTTGCGTACATTGTCCTATCCTCCTCTCGTTTCAGGCACCGGCCCGCGCCGCTTCCCACACCTTGAGCGGGGTCGCCGGCATGGTCAGCGTGTTGTTGCCGATCGCATCGGTGATGGCGTTCATCAGCGCCGGCGGCGAGCCGATGGCGCCCGCCTCGCCGCATCCCTTGATGCCGAGCGGATTGCTCGGACACGGCGTGTTCTGATGCGAAAGCTGGAAGGACGGCAGGTCATCGGCGCGCGGCATGGTGTAGTCCATGAAGCTCGCCGTCAGAAGCTGGCCGTTCTCATCGTAATGCACGCCTTCCAGCAACGCCTGGCCGATGCCCTGCGCGATACCGCCATGCACCTGCCCCTCGACGATCATCGGGTTGATGATGTTGCCGAAGTCGTCGGCCGCGACGAACTGCACGATCTCGGTCTTGCCCGTCTCCGGGTCCACTTCGACCTCGCAGATGTAGCAGCCGGCCGGGAAGGTGAAGTTCGCCGGATCATAGAAGGCGGTCTCCTTCAGGCCCGGCTCCATGCCGGCGGGCAGGTTGTGCGCCGTGTAGGAGGCGAGCGCCACCTGGAACCACGGCAGCGCCTTGTCGGTGCCTGCCACCTTCACTTCACCGTTTTCGATGACGATATCGCTTTCGTCGGCCTCCATCAGGTGCGCGGCGATCTTCTTCGCCTTCGCCTCGACCTTGTCGAGCGCCTTGACGACGGCGGACATGCCGACGGCCCCGGAACGGGAGCCATAGGTACCCATGCCCATCTGCACCTTGTCGGTATCGCCATGGACGATGGAGACGCTGTCGATCGGCACGCCGAGACGATCCGCCACCAGCTGCGCGAAGGTGGTCTCATGCCCCTGCCCGTGGCTGTGCGAGCCGGTGAGCACTTCGATCGTTCCGACCGCGTTCACCCGCACCTCGGCCGATTCCCACAGGCCGACGCCGGCGCCGAGCGATCCTACCGCCTGCGACGGCGCAATGCCGCATGCCTCGATGTAGCAGCTCATGCCGATGCCGCGCTTCATGCCGCGGGCGTCCGCCTCCGCCTTGCGGGCGGGGAAACCATCCCAATCCGCCTGCTGCATGGCGGCGTTGAGGGAAGCCTCATAGTCGCCGGCGTCGTAGTTCATGATGACGGGCGTCTGGTAGGGGAAGGAGCGGACGAAGTTGATCCGCCGGAGTTCCGCCGGCGAAACGCCGAGCTCGCGCGCCGCCGTTTCCACCGTGCGCTCCAGAAGATAGGTCGCCTCCGGCCGCCCTGCCCCGCGATAGGCATCGACCGGCACGGTATTGGTGTAGACCGTGCGGACGTTGGCGTGGATTGCCGGAATGGCGTATTGGCCGGATAGCAATGTCGCATAGAGATAGGTCGGCACGGCCGAGGAGAACAGCGACATGTAAGCGCCGAGATTGGCTATCGTGTCGACCTTCAGCGCGGTGATGCGGTTCTGCGCATCGAAGGCCATCTTGACCTTGGAGAGATGATCGCGGCCATGCGCATCGGTCAGGAAGGCTTCCGTGCGGTCGGCCGTCCATTTGACCGGCACGCCGGTCTTCTTCGACGCCCAGAGACAGACGATTTCCTCGGGGTAGATGTAGATCTTCGAACCGAAGCCGCCGCCGACGTCGGGCGCAATGACGCGCAGCTTGTTTTCCGGCGCGACATTGTAGAAGGCGCTCATGACGAGACGCGCCACATGCGGGTTTTGGCTCGTCGTGTAGCAGGTATAATGGTCCTCGGCCGCGTCGTAGATGCCGAGCGTGGCGCGCGGCTCCATGGCATTCGGCGAAAGCCGGTTGTTGTGGATCTCGATCTCGGTGACATGGGCCGCCTCGGCGATTGCCTTGTCGGTCGCCGCCGCATCGCCCAGCTCCCAGTCGAAGATCAGGTTGTCGGGCGCTTCGGGATGGATCTGCGGCGCGCCCGCTTTCAGCGCATTCACCGCCTCGACGACCGCGGGCAGTTCCTCGTAATCGACGGCAACGGCTTCGGCCGCATCGCGCGCTTCGCCGAGGCTGTCGGCAACGACGATGGCGACGGCATCGCCGACATAGCGGACCGTATCGACCGCCAGCGGCCGCCAGGCGCCCATCTTCATCGGGGAGCCGTCGCGCGAATGGATCATCCAGCCGCAGATGAGGTTGCCGATGCCATCGGCCAGCAGCTGCTTGCCGTCGAGCACGCCGATCACGCCCGGCATCGAAACAGCCGCCGACACATCGATGCCGGTGATCTTCGCATGTGCATGCGGGCTGCGAACGAAATAGGCATATTTCATTCCCGGCGTCACCATGTCGTCGGTGTATCGCCCCTTGCCTGTCAGAAATCGCTTGTCCTCTTTGCGCGCCACGCGCGCGCCAATGCCTTCCACGCCCATCACATCCTCCCATTGGGGTTGCGGGCCTGGCACCACGCCAAGACGACGATCATCGGCGTTTCGCCAGACGGTCTCGGTGAAACTCTATTCGGCCGCCTGGCTGGCGGCATTCATCTCGGCATTGGCTGAAAGCACCGCCTTGACGATATTGTGATAGCCGGTGCATCGACAGATATTGCCTTCGAGCTCGCTGCGCACCGTCTTTTCGTCCAGCGCTCCGCCATGACGGTTAATCATGTCGACCGCGGTCATCACCATGCCCGGCGTACAGAAGCCGCATTGCAGGCCATGATGCTCCTTGAAGGCGGCCTGAACCGGATGCAGTTCGCCGTTGGCGGCCAGACCCTCGATGGTTGTGATCCTGGAGCCGGAAGCCTGAACGGCCAGGATCGAACAGCTCTTCACCGACTTGCCGTCCATATGCACGACACAGGCGCCGCACTGGCTGGTGTCGCAGCCGACATGGGTTCCGGTCAGGCCGAGTTTTTCCCTGATGAAATGGACAAGCAGCGTGCGGTCCTCGCACTCGCCGCCGACCGAACGGCCATTCACCGTCAAAGTCACTTTTGCCATATTTTCCTCCTCGCCTCTCCTCCAGAGGCAAGGGCATCATTTGACTTTTTTGCAGTCCAATCAACCTCTACTTTAGAGAGATCATGGATTTTATCCTTGCCGCGGACGGTTTTATTCTGCGAACGCCAAGCCATCTTTCTTCAGCAAGAAAAAAACTGCCATCCACCGATAGACAATCATATTTTGCACGATATTTTCTATCACTGCAGGACTGCAAGACAGCCCATCGTGGTGGAGCTGAAGAATTGGGACGACGTTGGCCGGGGTTCGGCTTAACTAACGTTGGAGAGATAAATGAAGAAAGTTCTTATGCTCGCATTGGTCGGCTTGTCTATCGCAAGCTGCACGCCGACCGAACAGGGCGCAGGCATCGGCGCGGCATCCGGCGCGATCATCGGCGGCGCAGTCACGGGCAACGTCCGTGGTGCGGCAGTCGGCGCAGCGATCGGCGGCGTCTCCGGCGCCCTCATCGGCAGCGTCCAGGAGCAGCCCGGCCAGTGCTACTACCGCGACCGCTATGGCCGTCGCTACATCGACGATTGCCCGCGCGGCGGCTATCGCGGTTACTGATCGATCCCAGATCGAGATTTTCAGAGTCCCGGATCGCAAGTCCGGGACTTTTTGATTTCCGGCCGGGCACAACAACCCGCACCAAGGCGGCGACCTCGACTATCGGTCGGATGACGGCAACCTTTACGGGTCGCAGCACAGGTCGCCCCGACATTCCGAACCCTCGCCAAGATCCGCGCGTTTTGCGCTTTGGCAGTCATATTTTCCGGGTTTTTGACTCCAAAACGGTACACCTCGGGGACTTTTGCCTCTATGGTGGCCGCGCGTTAACCTGGGGGAAACGTCAAGCTGAGTAAGTTCTCATGTAACCGTAAAGCGGCGTATGCATAAAAGAACTGTACCGAAGAAGAGTATTGCGTATCGGCAGGCAGGAACCGTGGCAGCGGTTGCGGCAGCGCTTGCGCTCGGTCCTATATGCGCCGGAAATGCCTTTGCATTCAAACTCTTCGGCATCAAGCTCTGGGGTGAGGACGAAACAGCCGACCAGGTTTCCGATCCCGTCCGCTACACGGTCGATTTCAAGGCCGACAATCTCGACAAGGATCTCAAGGAAGCGCTGAGCGAAAGCTCGATGCTGGTATCCGACGAAAAGAAGCCGGTGTCCGGCGACCTCGGCGTCGTGGTGAAGGCGCGCGACGATCGCGACCGGCTGATCGCCTCCCTCTACGAAAAAGCGCGCTACGGCGGCGTGGTCACCATCACCATCAACGGCACCCCGCTCGATGCCTTGCCGCCGACGCCGACCTTCAGCCGCGCGAAACCCGTCGCGGTGACCATCAGCGTCAGCCCCGGCCCCGTCTTCAAGCTCGGCAAGGTCAGCCTGCTCGGCGATGCCGCCAGGCTGGATCCGGCGAATTACGGGCTCGTGCGTGGCGGCGATGCCGGCTCGCTGACCATCCTGAAGGCAGGCGACAAGATGGTTGCCGACTTCAAGAACGGGGGACATCCGCTCGCCAAGCTCGACAATCGCGACGTCGTCGCCGACCACGCCACCAATACGGTCGATGTTACGCTGAAGGTCGACAGCGGTCCCATAGCACCTTTCGGCAACGTCGGCGTCACCGGCCAGAAATCGGTCGATCCGGATTTCATCAAGCGCTATGCCCGCATCAACGAAGGCAAGCCTTACTCGCCCGACGAATTGAAGAAGGCGTCGGATCGCTTGCGGAAGCTCGGTGTTTTTTCCAGCGTCACCATCCGCGAGGCCGACAAGCTGGCACCGGACGGCAGCATCCCGACGACTATCGAAGTGTCGGAAGGCAAGCAGCGCTTCTTCGGCGTCGGCGCGCAATATTCCACCATCGATGGCTTCGGCCTGCAGGGCTATTGGGGGCACCGCAATCTGACGGGCCGCGCGGACTCGCTGCGCATCGACGGATCCGTGTCCCGCATCGGCGAGACGACCGATGTCGGCCAGCTCGATTATACGGCCGGCATCACCTATGTCAGGCCTGCGACATTCTACCCTTCGGCGACCTTCACCGCGGCCCTGAAGATGCAGAGCCTGCATCCGGACGCCTACGACGCCAATACGGTGACGGGAAGCGGCGGCCTTGCCTATGAAATCAACGATCAGGATACCGTCTCCGCCGGCGGAGAAGTGTCCTATGAATCCGACACGACCGACGCCTTCGGAAAGCACAATTATCTGACGGTCGCGATCCCGCTCGAATATATTCGCGACACGCGCGACAACAAGCTGGACCCGACGGAAGGCTATCGCGCTTCGATCAGCGCCAAGCCGAGCTATGAGGCGATAGGCGGCTCGATCTTCAGCTCCGTCGAGGGTTCGATCTCCGGCTACAAGGGGATCGGCGCCAACAACAACGTCGTCTTCGCCGGCAAGCTCGCGCTGGGCTCGCTGATCGGCGCGAACAGCATCGAGGATATCCCCGCCACCCGACGCTTCTATGCCGGCGGCGGCGGCTCGGTGCGCGGTTACAGCTATCAGGAAATTTCGCCTTACAACTCCAACGGCGACGAAACCGGCGGCCGCTCCTATGCCACCGCCTCGTTCGAGGCCCGCATGAAGATCACCGATACGATCGGGGTCGTTCCCTTCGTCGATATGGGCAGCGTCACCGATACCGCCTTTCCGGACTTTTCCGATCTGCGCATTGGCGCTGGCGTCGGCCTGCGTTACGCTACGCCCTTCGGCCCGATCAGGCTCGATGTCGCCGTTCCGTTGAAGAAATACGACGGCGGCACATCTTATGGCATCTATGCCGGCATCGGCCAGGCCTTCTGACAAACCGTATAGTTGTCGCAGACGTTTCAGCACACGGTTACAAAATTGAGGTTACTGTCGCTTTCATGAGCATGTTGATTCGAATTCTCGGGAAACTGGTGCGCTGGATCGCCTATGCGGTCGTGGCGATCCTTTTGCTCGTGATCGCGGCTGTGCTCATCGTCGGCATGGTGCCTTCCGCAACGGGTTATGCGGTCGATCAGGTGGCCAGGCTCGCCTCGACGCCGGACCGCACCATTGCCATCGCAGCGCCTTCCGGGCTGCTGAGCGGCAGTCTGCGGGTCGGTGCCATTACCGTGGCCGACACGAAGGGCGTCTACGCCAAGGTGCAAAACCTCGCCGTCGATTGGTCTCCTTTGTCTTTGCTGACCGGCACCTTCCACGCCGATCGCATTGCGGCCGATGTGATCGACTTCCAGCGCCTGCCGGTCTCGACGGCGAGCCCGACGCAGGCGCCGGAGACGCAGACGGCAGGCAGCACCGGCTTCTCCTTGCCCATCGCCATCGATATCGGCGCCATCGCCCTGCCTGACCTTCGCATCGGGCAGGCGGTCGCCGGGCAGGATTTCATTCTGGCCGCCGATGGCAGCGTCAAGGCCAACAGCAGCAGCATGGGCCTGACGCTCAACGCCAGCCGTCATGATGTGCCGGACGCCAAGCTCTCCGCCGATATCGCTTTCGCCCCGGCCGAAAACCAGCTGAAGCTGAAGACGCAGATCTCCGAGCCTCGCGACGGTATGCTTGCCGGCCTGCTACACCTGCCGGGCGGCCCGGCCGTCAGCATCGACCTTTCCGGCGAAGGCCCGCTGTCCAACTGGGCCGGCAAACTGCAGGCAGCCCTCGACGGCAAGCCGACAGTTGCCATCGACGGCCATCACAGCCTCTCCGCCGATGGCCTGCATCATATAGACGTCAAGGGCGGCGGCGATGTCGATTCGCTCCTGCCGCCGACCATGCGGCCGCTCTTTGCCGGGCAGACGACCATCGATGTCTCGGCAACGTTCGACGGCAAGGGCAAGATCGATATCCAGACCGGTAACCTTGCTACCGGCAGCGCCGTCCTTGCCGCATCCGGCACGCTCGATCCCGCCGGCAACAACAGCCTCAACGCCAATTTGCTCGGCACCTCCGGACCCGTCGACTTCCGCTGGCCGATGGAGGACGGCGAAGTGCGCGCCATGATTTCGCGCGTCGATATCGCGCTGACCGGCGCGGCGCAATCGGTGAAGATCGATGCGAAGGCCGCGCTCGACAGCGCCAGCACGCCGCAGGGGCAGGTCGGACAGATCAATCTCAGCGCCAGAAGCGATGCCTTCAATCTTGCAGCCATGTCCGGTCCGCTGCAGCTTCGCCTCGTCGTCGGCCAGACGGCCTTCGTCAGCGCCGACCTCAATCGGCTGATCCGCGCGCCGATCGCGCTCACCGCGCCGCTGCAACTCTCGCCGGACACGATCGGCTTCAACAACACCACGCTGGAAAGCGCCAGCATCGGCGGCACCGTCAACGGCAAATACACGCTGTCGTCCAAGGCGCTGACGGGCAATTTCAAGCTGTTCGCTCTGCCCGGCGTCTTGCCGGACGGCGTGTCGAACAAGTTCGAAGGCACGATTTCGCTGGAAGGCCAGGTCGCCGGCACAGTGCCGACCAAGATGACGCTGTCCAACCTCGCGGTGAAATCCAATGTCGCCGAAATCAGCGGCAATGTCGCGCTCAACGACCAGTCCCTGACATCGGATCTCACCGGCAAGGTGCTCGATCTCTCCAAGTTCGTCCCGAATGCGGAAGGACAGGCCGATATCGGCCTCAAGGCCAAGGGGCCGCTCACCGCGCTCGGCATCGATGCGACGGTCAAGGCCGTCAACGTCAAGCTGGCAGGACGGCTGCTGGATACGCTCGATATCGGCGTGACGGGAACCGCCGATCCGAAGGCACCGCAGGCGAACATCCAGGCAAGCGGCGCGATCGACGGCAAGCCGATCCGCATCACCGCCGACGCGGTTTCCAAAGACGGCCGCACGAGCATTCCATCGCTATCGGCGGAAATCGGCACGAACAAGCTGCAGGGCAAGCTCGACCTTTCCCCGAGCTTCGAGCCGAACGGCGCGCTCACCTTCAACCTGCCGGATCTCGGCCTGCTCGCAGCGCTCGCCGGACAGAAGGCCGAGGGCGATCTCAAGGGCTCGCTCGATATCGCCAGCGCCAATGGCAAGATCGGCCTCAAGGTCAACGCCGGCGGCAGCGGCATCCGCCGCGACGATCTCGTGATCAGCAAGCCGGCCGTTGCCCTCACCGTCGACGATCTCAAGGCTTTCTCGGCAAACGGCAGCATCCGCGCCGACGCCATCGCCTCCGGGGCCAACCGTATCGCCGATCTCGGCCTGACCTTCACCCAACAGGGCAGCCGCACGGATTTCGATCTGAAGTCGACCTATGACAACGCGCCGCTGACAACGCGCGGCAGCGTCGAAACATCGGGTGGGCAGACGACCGTCAGCCTCGACTCCTTTGCGGGCGCCCCGCGCACGATCCCGGTGAAGCTCGCCTCTCCGACCAAGATCGTCATCAAGGACGGCATCGCATCGCTGAACGGCTTGACCCTGCAGACCGGGGGCGGTTCGGTTACGGTCGACGGCACCGCTGGCCAGACGCTGAACATCAACGCCAGGATCGCCAACCTGCCGGCCAGCCTCGCCAATGTCTTCGCGCCGACGCTTGCCGCCGAGGGCGTCATCTCCGGAACGGTAGCCGTCACCGGCAAGGCGACCTCGCCCGCCGTCGTATTCCAGACCAATTGGTCGGGGGCGGCAACGAGCCAGACGAAATCCGCCGGGCTTACGCCGCTCGGCATCAAGGCGGACGGCAAGTTTGCCGACAATGTCGTCACGATCAACACCAACCTGACCGGCCAGAGCGGCCTGGCGCTCAATGGCGGCGGCACAGTCGCCATCGCCGGCAGCAAGGCCATGGCACTCAAATTTTCCGGCAATCTGCCCTTCGATGCCCTTGCCGGCCAGCTTGCGGCACAGGGCCTCGTCATGACGGGCACGGCCAGGATCGACATGCAGATCGGCGGCACCACCGCCGCACCCGCCATCAGCGGTTCCATTTCCACCGACGGCGCCAAGCTGGTCGATGTCCGCCGCAACCTGACGCTCAACGGGCTCGCCGTGACGGTAACGCTCGACGGCAAGCAGGCCGTCATATCGCGCCTCAGCGGCAACCTGGCCAGCGGCGGCAGCATATCGGGCAGCGGCACGGTCGGCATCACCCCGGAAAGCGGCTTCCCCGCCGATATCCAAGTGAAGTTCAACAACGCGACCTATGTCGACGGCACGCTGGTGGCCGCGACCGTCAACGGCACGCTCGGCGTCAAGGGCCCGCTGATGACCGCGCCGATGCTGACGGGCAACCTGCGGATCAACAAGGCGTCGATCACCGTGCCCGAAAAGCTGCCGGCGTCGCTCTCCGAAATCAACATCAAGCACAAGAATGCGCCGGCCGCCGTCAGCGCCCAGTTCAAGGATCAGAAGCCGGAAGGGCCAAGGAGCAAATCGACGACGCTCGGCATCGACCTGCAGCTCCAGGCGCCCTCGCAGATCTTCGTGCGCGGCCGCGGCATCGACGCCGAACTCGGCGGCAACATCACCGTGCGCGGGACGGCGGCGGAGCCGGTCGTCTCCGGCGGCTTCACCATGCGCCGTGGACGCCTGACCATCCTCAGCCGCCGGCTCGATTTCACCGACACCAGCAAGATCACCTTCGGCGGCGACCTGACGCCGGCGCTCAACATGGAAGCGACATCGTCGGCCGGTTCCACCACGATCACGGTCGATGTCACCGGTCTCGCGACCGACCCGCAGATCGGCTTCTCCTCTTCCCCTGCCTTGCCGCAGGACGAGGTGTTGGCGCAGCTGATCTTCGGCCAATCCATGTCAAAACTGTCGGCCATGCAGATCGCCCAGCTCGCCGATGCCGCAAGCCAGCTCGCAGGCGGTCGCTCGACCTCGCTGTTCGAGGGCCTGCGCAGCCATCTCGGCGTCGATGACCTCGACATCTCGACCGATGCGAACGGTCAGGCGCAGGTCGGCGCCGGCAAGTACATCAACAAGCGCACCTATATCGAGCTGCAGCAGGGCGCGTCCAACAACACCAAGGCGATCATCAACCTCAATGTCGGGCGCGGCGTGAAGCTGCGCGGCGCGGCAGGCTCGGATGGCGCAGGCGAAGCCGGCATCGTCTACGAGCACGAATATTAAGCCTCAGAATCCCATCTTGCTGGTCTTCAGCAGGATATTGGATTCGGTGATGTTGATGCCGTTGATCAGCCTGATCCGCCTGAGCGTTTCGTCGAACGAGGCCAGATCGCGATCTTCCAGTTCGGCAATGAAATCCCATTTGCCGTTGGTGCTGTGCAGTGCCCTGACCTGCGGCAAGCCTCGAAGCTGATCGGCAACCTTGTCGGCCAGCTTGCCGAGCACCTCGATCAGAACGATGGCCCTGACGCCGGCCGCACGGGTTTCATGGCCGGTGCGAATGGTGAAGGCGGCAATGGTGCCGTTCTCCACGAGCCGCTCTATGCGCGCGGCGACGGTTGCGCGCGACGCGCCGGTAGCCGCCGCCAGGGAGGAAACGGAGATGCGCGCATTGTTGCGCAGCGCACTGAGGAGATCGCGGTCGAGGTCGTCCATATGGCTTGTCATTCTGGTAAATCGAATTGATCAATCTGTCGAAACCTAATCGATTTTCGACACTTTTCCATCTTTTTGCTGTCATGCAGACAATCAATAATGCGACTCGACAGCCTCCAGGGCGGTTCGGCACTTCATGGAAACTCCGAGCTGCTCTATCTCATTGTTTTATGCAATTCCGCACGGAAAGCCGCTCCGCAGTTTTCCGTCCGGAATTTCTCCAACCCTCGGAGCAATGCCGATGAACACGCAATCCACTCCCGTTACCTTGATCGGCGTTCCCCTGGAGGAAGGCTCCGGCCGCCGCGGCGCCGCAATGGGCCCGACCGCGCTGCGCATCGCCGGCATCGAAACGACGTTGATCGAACTCGGCCACCGTGTCACCGACAGCGGCGATCTGCATCCGGTTCCGGCAGCAGACCTTCCGGAGCATCCCCACGCCCACAATCTGAAAATCGTCGGCGCATTCACCCGGGCGCTGGAAGCGAAAGTCTACGATGTCGCATCGTCGGGTGGCTTCCCGCTGATCCTTGGCGGCGATCACAGCCTGTCCATGGGCAGCGTTTCCGGCATGGCCCGCCATGCAGCCGAGGTCGGCCGGCCGCTTTTCGTGCTCTGGCTCGACGCGCACTCGGATTTCAATTCGCCCGCGACCTCTCCGTCGGGCAACATTCACGGCATGCCCGTTGCCTACTACTGCGGCGAGGCCGAGATTGAAGGCGTTCTGCCGGCCGGCCGGCCGCTGGTCGATCCGACGAAGGTCTTCCAGGTCGGCATCCGCTCCGTCGATCCGCGCGAGCGCGAGGAGATCCGCGAGCATGGCGTCAACGTCTTCGACATGCGCTCGCTCGACGAACAGGGTGTGGCCGCCATCATGCGCAAGGTGCTCGATACCGTCAGCGCCGCCAACGGCCTGCTGCATGTCAGCTTCGACGTCGATTTCCTCGATCCGGATATTGCGCCGGGCGTGGGAACCACGGTGCCGGGTGGCGCGACCTATCGCGAAGCCCATCTCATCATGGAGATGCTCTCCGACAGCAGTCTCGTCTCCTCGCTCGATCTCGTCGAGCTCAATCCTTTCCTCGACGACCGCGGCAAGAGCGCCCGCGTTCTGGTGGAAATGGCGGCAAGCCTCTTCGGCCGACGCATCTTCGACCGTCCGACACGGGCCGCCTGAGGGCGCCTACCACCGGCAGAAGAAATCCGCCGAGGGAGCAGCCTTCCTCTCACGGGGGCCATCCTCGCCCTTCGAGGCTTTGGCCCCTTCGACAAGCTCAGGAGCCTCCGCGCATCACGGTGAGGATGGGACGGCTTGCCCCCCGATACGGCTTGCCTCTTTGGGGCTGCGGAACGAGAAGATCAGTTCTCATGGTGAGGTGGCGCGCAAGCGCCCTCGAACCACGAGAACGTGTGGCCAGCCCCCCTTACTCGAAATCCCTTGTATAGATTTAGGTTTGAGCAATGTTCTTGCTCTATCGTGACCTCAACGCGCCGCATTTGGCGTCACGGTTCAATGGGAAGAACGTTCATGGCCACGATCAATTCCACCAGCTTCAGCGGCGAAACTCTGGAGATCATTGCCTTCCGGCTGCATGACCAGGAATTCTGCGTCAAGACGACCACGATCCGCGAAATTCGCGGATGGGCGCCGTCTACGCCGATCCCCCACGCACCGGCCGACGTCATCGGCGTCATGAACCTGCGCGGCTCGGTCATCCCGATCATCGACCTCGCCTACAAGCTCGGCATGCAGAGCACGGTTGCCAACGAGCGCAGCGCCATCGTCGTCGCCGAAGTGCACAACATGGTCATCGGCATGCTGGTCGACCGGGTCTCCGACATCCTGACGATCGCCTCCAGCCAGGTCCAGCCGGTGCCGGAAGTCACGGCTTCCTTCGACCGCGCCTATTGCGAAGGTATCATCGCCACGGAGAATGGAATGATCTGCTTCCTGAACCTCGCCAAGATGTTCAAGGAAAACGAAGTAGAAGAACTGGCCGCGTAACTTCGCGCTATAGCCTTTTTAAAAGCCGCCGCCTAATCAGTGGCGGCTTTTTTATTGGAGTAAATTTTAGATAATTATATTTTATTTAAGTTGTAATTTCTAATACACTTAATTTTACTTAAAATTAAGGGGTTTTAATCATCATCGTTTCCGAAGCGAGGAAAGAAGAAACGATCTCAACATTCCGACCATCCCGTGCGGAGCGCCGTCTTTCGGCGTACCGACGAGCGCGGCCGCCCGCTTCGATGCCATGGATCGACGCCCGTCAAGCGTGAGCCTTCTGAGAGGGAATAGGAATGTTCAGTCTTTCATCGGATACCAGCCGCATTCTTTCCGCCGTTTCCAAATCGCAAGCCATCATCGAATTCGACCTCCAAGGCAAAGTGCTGACCGCAAACGAGAACTTCTGTCGCGCGCTTGGCTATGAGCTGAAGGAAATCGTCGGCAACCACCACCGGATGTTCTGCGAACCGGCCTATGTCGCAACATCGGCCTATCAGGATTTCTGGGCGCGCCTCGGCCGCGGCGAATATGAAGCCGGCACCTACAAGCGGCTCGCAAAAGGCAATCGGGAAATCTGGATCCAGGCATCCTACAACCCCGTTTTCCGCAACGGAAAGCCGGTGAAGGTTGTAAAATTCGCCGTAGACGTCACCGAAGCCAAAAGAAAGGCGATCGACGATGCTGGCAAGCTTGACGCCATCTCCCGCTCGCAGGCCGTCATCGAATTCCTGCCGACCGGCGAGATCCTGACGGCGAACGAGAACTTCTGCAGCGCCATGGGCTATACGCTCGGCGAGATCGTCGGCAAGCATCACAGCATCTTCTGCGAACCGGCCTATGCCCGCACCGAGGAATACAAGCGCTTCTGGCAGCGCCTGGCGCAGGGCGAGTTCATCGCCAACGAATTCGTCCGCTACGGTAAGGGCGGCAAGGAAATCTGGATCCAGGCCGCCTACAATCCCATCGTCGGCGCCGACGGCCAGGTCTACAAGGTCGTCAAGTTCGCGACCGACGTGACCTCGCGCATGAGCGCCATCGGCGAACTCGGCGGGGCGCTCCGCAGCCTGTCGGAGGGCGACCTGACCAAGACGCTCGAGCATGCCTTCGTGCCGTCCATGGAGCAGCTCCGCCACGATTTCAACGCAACGATCCACAGGCTCTCCGAGACACTGACCACGGTCGGCGACAATGCCAGCGCCATCGCTGCCGGATCCCGCGAGCTCGGCGATTCGGCGGAAGCCTTCTCGAGGCGCACCGAGCAGCAGGCAGCCTCCGTGGAGGAAACCGCCGCCGCCCTGGAAGAGATCACCACCACGGTTGCCGATTCCAGCCAGCGTGCCGAGGAGGCCGGGCGTCTCGTTGCCGAGACCAAGCGCGGTGCCGAGCAATCCGGCACAGTGGTTCGCAGCGCCGTCGCCGCCATGGACCAGATCGAGAAATCCTCGCGCGAGATCACCAACATCATCGGCGTCATCGATGACATCGCCTTCCAGACCAACCTCCTGGCATTGAATGCCGGCGTGGAGGCGGCACGCGCAGGCGAAGCCGGCAAGGGCTTCGCCGTCGTGGCGCAGGAGGTGCGCGAGCTGGCGCAACGCTCGGCGAGTGCCGCCAAGGAGATCAAGGCGCTGATCACCGCCTCCAGCGAGCATGTGAAGAGCGGCGTCGGCCTTGTCGGCCAGACGGGCAAGGCACTGGAGCAGATCGTCACCCAGGTTGGCGATATCAACACCAATGTCGCCGCCATCGTGAAGGCATCGAAGGAGCAGACGATCGGCCTCCGGGAAATCAACTCCGCGATCAATTCGCTGGATCAGACCACGCAGCAGAATGCCGCCATGGTCGAGGAGAGCACCGCGGCAAGCCTCAGGCTCGCCAATGAGGCGGATGCGTTGCACACGCTGCTCGCACAGTTCCGCCTGGCGGACTCGATGATCCGCGGTATGGTGATGCGCCGCGCGGCGTGAACTCTGTCGCCATTGCTTGTGCTACAGGAAGCCGCCGCGACCGCCGAGGCGGCTTCTGCATTTCTTGCACGCGCAGTCAGCCGAACTACGCAAGCGCCATCCAACTCGCCCGAGAATGAGACTACCTCTGTGAATTGGCAATAAGCCCAAAAGCCCTTGCGGACTTCGATACTAAGCCGGCTTATGAATGAGTGGGGCCGCCTCCAGCACCAGCGGACTCAACCCGCTGTCCCCATGATCGATGATGGCAAACAGCTGCCGCCGCATGCGCGGCTCCCAGAATTTGTTGATGTGCGTCGCCACACCTTCGACCGCCTCGTCCGCCGGCTGCGTCTTGAAGAAGGTGGCGATCTGATTCGCCATGTAGACGAGTTTGGCTTCGGTCTTGCCGTGCGGCGTTTCGTCAGGCGACATCGGCGATGCTCTCCAGAGTGATGCGATGCGGATGGGTAAAAATCTCGAAGTCGTCGCCACGCACAAGCGCCACCAGCGTCATGCCGGCTTCGTCGGCGGTGCGGATGGCAAGCGCGGTCGGCGCGGAGATGGCGACGAGCACGGCGCTGCCCAGTATCGCCGCTTTCTGCACCATCTCGACCGACAGCCGGCTGGTAACGGCAACCACGCCTTCGGCTCCTTTGCGACCGGAGCCGATGACCGCGCCGCAGAGCTTGTCCAGCGCATTGTGCCGGCCCACATCCTCCCGCACCGCAAGCAATCCCTCGGCCGGAATATAGAACCCGGCGCCATGAACGGCGCGCGTCTCGCGATGCAGCGGCTGGGCGTCGTTGAGGAGAGCGATCGCGCTGACGATATCCTTCTGCGTCAAGGCGAGTTCGACCTTGGAGACATCCGGCACCTTGCGCACGGCCTGCTCGATCGATTCGATGCCGCACAGGCCGCAGCCGACCGGCCCCGCCATATGGCGACGGCGCAACCGCAACGCATCGGCCACCTCGTCGACCAGAATGATCTGAACGTCTATCCCCTGCTCGTCTTCGATCGGCTCGATCGCCGCGATCTGACCGATATCGGTGATGATGCCCTCGGTCAGACTGAAACCGATGGCGAAATCCTCGATGTCGGCGGGCGTTCCCATCATGACGGCGTGCGACGTGCCGCCATAGGAAAAGGCGATCGGCACTTCCTCCGGGACGATACGCGAACCAGAGCGCAGCAGGCCGTTACGGCGGGCAGTCTCGGGGACGGTGGCCGTGGGGGTGAAGCTGGTCATTGTCCGAACTCCCCTTCTCCCCGGCGTGGAGAAGGTGGCGCGAAACGTCGGATGAGGGGGGCAAGGCGCGGCAGTTCCGCGCGTCCGGAGCGCAAGCGAAGAATATTTCCTTTTGCGAGAAAATACCCCCTCATCCGCCCTTCGGGCACCTTCTCCCCGAGGGGAGAAGGAGAAAATCCACCCAGCCTCACTCCGCAGCCTCCATCTTCCCAAGTATCCGACGAGACTGCTTGGCCTGTTCGTCGTACTCGACCTGCCACTGCGACGGACCGTTCGACGGCGAGACCTGCACCGCCGTCACCTTGTATTCCGGGCAGTTCGTCGCCCAGTCGGTATAGTCCGTCGTGATGACGTTAGCCTGCGTGTCCGGGTGATGGAAGGTCGTGTAGACGACGCCGGGAGCGACGCGGTCGGTAATCAATGCCCTGAGCGTCGTGTCGCCGGAGCGGCTGCTGAGCCTGATCCAGTCGCCTTCGCGGATGCCGCGCTGCTCCGCATCGTGCGGATGGATCTCCAGGCGGTCCTCCGCATGCCAGACGACGTTTTCGGTGCGCCGCGTCTGGGCGCCGACATTGTACTGGCTAAGAATGCGCCCGGTGGTCAGCAGCAGCGGGAAGCGCGGGCCTGTGCGTTCGTCGGTCGGTACATATTCCGTGCGGATGAACTTGCCCTTGCCGCGCACGAAGCCATCGATATGCATGATCGGCGAGCCGAGCGGCGTCTTCTCGTTGCAGGGCCACTGCACCGAGCCCATCTTCTCCAGATAGTCGTAGGAGACCATGGCGAAGCTCGGCGTCGTCGCGGCGATCTCGTCCATGATCTCGGACGGATGCGTGTAGTGCCAGTCAAGTCCCATGGCCTGCGCCATCTTCTGCGTCACTTCCCAATCGGCATAGCCGTTGCGCGGGGTCATGACCTTGCGCACGCGGTTGATGCGGCGCTCGGCATTGGTGAAGGTGCCGTCCTTTTCGAGGAAGGTCGAACCGGGCAGGAAGACATGGGCGTAATTGGCGGTCTCGTTCAGGAAGAGATCGTGGACGACGACGCATTCCATCGCCGCAAGGCCGGCGGCGACATGCTTGGTATCCGGATCGGACTGGAGAATATCCTCGCCCTGGATATAGAGGCCCTTGAAGCTGCCGTCGACGGCGGCATCGAGCATGTTCGGGATGCGCAGGCCGGGCTCGTTGTTGAGCTTCACGCCCCAGAGCTTTTCGAAGATATCGCGGGTCGCGTCGTCGGAGACATGGCGATAGCCAGGCAGCTCGTGCGGGAAGGAGCCCATGTCGCAGGAGCCCTGCACGTTGTTCTGCCCGCGCAACGGGTTCACGCCGACGCCCGGACGGCCGATATTGCCCGTTACCATGGCGAGATTGGCGATTGCCATGACCGTGGTCGAGCCCTGGCTATGCTCGGTGACGCCGAGGCCGTAATAGATCGCGCCATTGCCGCCCGTGGCAAAGAGACGAGCCGCACCGCGCACGAGATCGGCGGGAACGCCGGTATATTTCTCCGTCTCCTCCGGGCTGTGCTGCGGTTCGGCAACGAAGGCTGCCCAATCCTCGAATTCGGACCAGTCGCAGCGTTCGCGGATGAACTTTTCGTCGAACAGGCCTTCGGTGACAATGACATGGGCGAGCGCCGTCATCATCGCGACGTTGGTGCCCGGCTTCAGCGGCAGATGATAGCTGGCCTCGACATGCGGCGTGCGCACCAGATCGATCCGGCGCGGGTCAATGACGATGAGCTTGGCGCCCTGGCGCAGCCGCTTCTTCAGCCGCGAGCCGAACACCGGATGGCCGTCCGTCGGATTGGCGCCGATGACCAGAACCACATCGGAATGCTCGACGCTGTCGAAATTCTGCGTGCCGGCCGAGGTACCGAAGGCCTGCCCGAGCCCGTAACCGGTCGGCGAATGACAGACGCGGGCACAGGTATCGACATTGTTGTTGCCGAAGCCGGCGCGCACCAGCTTCTGCACGAGGAAGGTTTCCTCGTTGGTGCAGCGCGACGAGGTGATGCCGCCGACGGATTCGCGGCCATACTGATACTGCAGACGCTTGAACTCGGTGGCGATATGGGCAAAAGCCTCGTCCCAGGTCACCTCGCGCCAGGGGTCGGTGATCTTTTCGCGCACCATCGGGTTGAGGATGCGGTCCTTGTGCGTCGAATAGCCATAGGCGAAGCGGCCCTTGACGCAGGAATGGCCGCGATTGGCCTGGCCATCCTTCCAGGGCACCATGCGCACCAGTTCCTCGCCGCGCATCTCGGCCTTGAAGGAACAGCCGACGCCGCAATAGGCGCAGGTGGTGACGAGCGAATGCTCGGGCTGGCCGATCTCTATAACCGATTTCTCCGTCAGCGTCGCCGTCGGGCAAGCCTGTACGCAGGCGCCGCAGGAGACGCATTCCGAGTCGATGAAATGCTCGTGCATGCCGGGCGAGACGCGCGAGCCGAAGCCACGACCCTCGATGGTCAGCGCGAAGGTGCCCTGCACTTCCTCGCAGGCGCGCACGCAGCGCGAGCAGACGATGCACTTCGAAGGATCATAGGTGAAATAGGGATTGGACTCGTCCTTCGGCATCCATTTCAGATTGATGTCGCCGCTGTTGCGCGCCTTGACGTGATTGTCGCCCTCATAGCCGTAGCGAACGTCGCGCAGGCCGACGGCACCGGCCATGTCCTGCAGCTCGCAATCGCCGTTGGCGCCACAGGTCAGACAGTCGAGCGGGTGGTCGGAGATGTAGAGCTCCATGACGCCGCGACGGATGTCCTTCAACCGGCCGGTCTGCGTATGGACGACGATGCCCGGTGCGACCGGCGTCGTGCAGGACGCCGGCGTGCCGTTGCGGCCTTCGATCTCGACGAGACAGAGCCGGCAGGAGCCGAAGGCATCCACCATGTCGGTGGCGCAGAGCTTCGGCACCTGAATGCCTGCTTCCATCGAGGCCCGCATGATCGACGTTCCCTCGGGCACGCTGATCTGGCGGCCGTCGATGGTCAGCGTCACCATGGTTTCGGAGAGGGAGGCGGGCGTGCCGTAATCGATTTCTGGAACGAGGGACATGGCTCTTACTCCGCCGCTTCAATCAAGGGAGCCGGAGAAAAATCCTCCGGGAAATGGGTCATCGCGCTCAGGACGGGATAAGGCGTGAAACCGCCGAGCGCGCAGAGCGAACCGAACTTCATCGTGTTGCAGAGATCGGCGAGCAGCACCCTGTTCTTCTCAGGCTCGATGCCGCGCGCGATCTTGTCGGCCGTTTCGACGCCGCGCGTCGAGCCGATGCGGCAGGGCGTGCACTTGCCGCAGCTTTCGACCGCGCAGAATTCCATCGCAAAGCGCGCCTGCTTCAACATGTCGGCGGTATCGTCGAAGACGACGAGGCCGGCATGGCCGATGAGACCGTCCTTGGTCGCAAAGGATTCATAGTCGAACGGCGTGTCGAACAGAGCGCGCGGGAAATAGGCCCCGAGCGGCCCGCCGACCTGCACCGCCTTGACCGGCCGCCCCGTTGCCGTGCCGCCGCCGATCCTGTCGACGATATCGCCAAGCGACAGGCCGAAGGCCGTCTCGTAGAGGCCGCCACGCTTGACGTTGCCGGCGATCTGCAGCGGGATCGTGCCACGCGAACGGCCCATGCCGAAATCACGATAGAAGGCAGCGCCCTTGTCCATGATGACAGGCACGGAAGCGAGAGAAATGACGTTGTTGATGACGGTGGGACAGTTGAACAGCCCCTTGTGCGCCGGCAGCGGCGGCTTGGCCCGCACGATGCCGCGCTTGCCCTCGAGGCTGTTAAGCAGCGCCGTTTCCTCGCCGCAGACATAGGCGCCGGCGCCGGTACGGATTTCCATGTCGAACGCCTTGCCCGAGCCGAGAACCGAAGCCCCGAGAATGCCGGCCTTGCGGGCGATCTCGACGGCTGCGGTCATCGCGGCGATCGCATGCGGATATTCCGAACGCGTATAGACGAAGCCCTTGGTCGCGCCGGTCGCAAGACCAGCGATCGCCATGCCCTCGATCAGCACGAAGGGGTCGCCTTCCATAATCATCCGGTCGGCGAAGGTGCCGCTGTCGCCCTCGTCGGCGTTGCAGACGATATATTTGCGTATCCCCGGCGCATCGAGCACCGTCTTCCATTTGATACCGGTCGGAAAGCCGGCGCCACCACGGCCGCGCAGGCCGGAATCGGTGACGTCCTTGACGATATCGCCAGCCGCCATGCCGATGGCGCGGCGGAGCCCCTTGAGACCGCCATGAGCTTCATAATCCTGCAGCGAAAGCGGATCGGTGATGCCGCAGCGGGCAAAGGTCAGGCGCGTTTGTTCTTTCAGGAATGGGAGGCTTTCGACCTCCCCAAGACAGAGCGGATGCTCGCCGCCTTCTGCGAGCCCGGCGTCGAAGAGATCAGGCACATCCCCGGCCTTCACCGGCCCATAGCCGATGCGCTTGCCGTCGATCTCGACTTCGGCCAGCGGTTCGAGCCAGAACATGCCGCGCGAGCCGTTGCGCACGATGCGCGCATCGAGACCGCGCTTGGCAACTTCCTGAGCTACCGCCTTCGCCACTTTCTCCGCACCGAGCGAGAGGGCAGCGGCATCGCGGGGGATATAGATGGTGAGCGTCACTGGCGCGCCTCCTTCACGAGGTCGGCGGCGCTCTCGTCGTCGAGCCGGCCGTGAAGCTCTCCGTCCAGCATCGCCGCCGGCGCGCAGGCGCAGAGCCCGAGACAGTAGACCGGCTCCAGCGTCACGCTGCCATCCAGCGTCGTCTGATGAAAATCGATACCGAGCAGGCTTTTGATATGTTCGGCAACGTCATCGCCGCCCATGGACTGACAGGCTTCGGCGCGACAGAGCTTGAGGACATGGCGGCCGGCAGGATGGTCGCGATAGTCATGGTAGAAGGTCATGACGCCGTGCACTTCGGCGCGCGAAAGGTTCAGGGCCTTGGCGATCAGCGGCAGCGCATCCTGCGGCACATAGCCGAACTCCTCCTGAATCCCGTGCAGGATCGGCAAAAGCGGCCCCTCCATCGATTTCATGCTATCGATGATGGTCCCGGCGCGGTTTGCGACATCGCCCGCGGCCTGATTCAAACTCATTGGCAGCCTCCCACGCATAGCTCCGAAAATTGAAGGCGAATCTTCGGAAAGGGCTTATGCGGCATTTCCTTCGTGGCGCGCGATCGACACGCCCGAAGATAAGGTCGCAGGGAGATGATAAAGGATCAATAAGGCAGTCTCGTTGCTTGATAGAAAATTTCTATCAAGCTTCGCTACCTTCCGCGAGCAATCTTGCCTCATGCAACAGGGCGGAAACCAGCGGCGTGAAGGGTTCGCGATGCGTGGCGACCAGGCCGACAAGATGCTCGGCATCAGGTTCCGTGATCGGAATCTTGTGAATATCGACGGGGAAACCGAAGGAATCGGCAATATTCTTCGGCATGATGCTCGCCCAGCGCCCGGTCTGCACATGCGAGAACAGCACGATCATGGAATTGGATTCGAGCGTCGGCTTGGCCGTAACGCCCGCTTCGGCAAGGTGCCGGTTGATGATGCGGCGGTTCTGCATGTCGGCGGTCAATAGACAAAGCCTAAGATCGCCGACCTCTTTCCACGTCACGGTTTTGCGTTCGGCGAACGGGCTGCCCGCCGCCGTGATCAGGTGGTAGCGTTCGGCATAGAGCGGGACGCTGGTGACGCGGCCGAGCGGCTCGTTTTCCAGATAGGTGATGCCGGCATCGATCTCGAGATTTTCGAGCAGGCTCAGAACCTGCAGCGAATTGCGCGACAAGATGGAGAAGGTGACGTCCGGGTGCCTTTCCTGGAAAGGCGTGGTGATTTTCTGCACCATAGCGAGCGCCGTCGGGATGGCCGCGATCCGGATATGACCGGCAAGGCCCTTGCGCGCGGCCCGCATCTCCTCGCGCATGGTGCGGCTGTCGCCGACGATGCGCCGTGCCCATTCCAGCACGCGCTGCCCCTCCGGCGTCAGTCCCTGAAAGCGCGAGCCGCGGCTGACGAGCATCACGCCGAGCTGATCCTCCAATTGCCTGATTGCCGCGGACAAGGTCGGCTGCGTCACGCCGCATTCCTCGGCGGCGCGGCCGAAATGCTTCTGATTCGCCAGCGCGATGAAGAACTCCAGCTTTTCGATCATCACACTCTCCCGCAGCGAAAGAGTTAGACCGCCAGCCCGGTAAGCGCAACATGCAAAGCCGGTTCAAACCTCAACGCTCGCCCTGGCAGAAGGCCTTTTGCAGGGAATCGACGACGGCACAGAGTTCCGACCGCGCGACGGCATAGTGAATGAGCCGGCCCTCGCGGCGCGTATCGACCAGCTTGTCCAGGCGAAGACGGGCCAGATGCTGCGAAACGACAGCCTGCGGCAGGTCGAGAAGCGCCTCGAGCTCCATCACCGTCTTCTCGCGTTTGGCGAGCGTGAACAGGATCGCCAGACGAGTCTCATGGGAGAGCGCTTTCAGCAGCGCGCTCGCCTTTCGCGCCCTTCCCGTCATTTCCTCGATATTATGTTCTGCTGCACCGCCTTGTGGTGGAGACGACGACATATCACAGCCTCTAGTGAGAACTCACCTAGTGGTATGCTTATAATATTGTCGAACCACAAGCTGACTGAAAAAAGACATGTAAAACCAAAAAAGGTCCGTTTTATCAGCAGATAAGCTGTCCGCCGTTGATCTCGATCACCTGGCCGGTGATGTAGCCGGACAGTGTCGGGGCCGCGAGGAAGAGATAGGCCGGCGCGCAATCTTCCGGGGTGCCGAGCCGTTGAAGCGGAATCGACTTGCGCGTTTGCTCCAGCTTTTCCCTGGACGAATAGCGCTCATGGAAATCCGTCGATATCGTGCCCGGCGAGACGCAGTTCACCCGAATGCCATCCGGCGCCAATTCGCGCGCCAGGGCCTTCGAATAGGTCGAGACGAAGGCTTTCGAGGCGGAATAGATCGCAGAACCGGGGCTGCCGCCGGTGAGCGCGGAAATCGAAACCGTGTTGATGATCGCAGCCTCCCCCGCCGCGCGCAGCAAGGGCAGCAGTCCTCTCGTCACTTCCATGACGGAGGTCTGGTTGAGATGCACGATCCTCTCATACTGCTCGTCCGTCAGCTCGCCGGCAGGAAAACGCCCGACCATCGTGCCGGCGTTGTTGACCAATGCGTGGATGCGATCGAAACGCTCGCCGGCCGCGCTGACGAAATCCCGCGTCCCGTTGCCGGCAGCGAAATCGCCGGCAATGAGAAAGGCGCGGCGGTCGGCTTCCGCCTCCATCAGGAAATCGGGCAATTCGCGATCGGCATCGCGGCCGACATGGACGAGGACGTGGGCGCCGCAATCGAGAAACTGCCTCGCGACCTCCAGTCCGATGCCGCGGCCAGCACCGGTGACCACGACATTGCGATTTTCGAATAGCTTCGGATGAAACACCAGGACCTCCTCAACCGCACAATTCGCGCGCCGGTAATTGCGGAATTTTCACTTTATCATATGATGACGAAAAAACGAAAGAAAGGGAGCGAAGCCATGTTCCTATCCGGACGCCAGACCGAGATCCTCGAAATCGCCAAGGCGGAGGGGCGCGTGCTGGTGGAAGAACTGGCGTTGCGCTTCTCCGTCACCCCGCAAACCATCCGCAAGGATCTCAATGATCTCTGCGACGGCCGCGTGCTGTCGCGGGTGCATGGCGGTGCGATCTTTCCGGGCGGAACCGAGAATGTGAAATACGAGGCGCGCCGCTCGATCGCCGCCCTCGAAAAGCAGGCGATCGGCCGCGCCGCCGCCAGCATGATCCCCAACAACAGCTCGCTTTTCATCAATATCGGCACGACGACGGAAGCCGTCGGCGAAGCGTTGCTCGGCCATCACGAGCTGATGGTCATCACCAACAATATCAACGTTGCCAATAAGTTGCGCATTTTTCCATCCATCGAGGTCGTCATTTCCGGCGGTGTCGTGCGCGGCTCGGATGGCGGTATCGTCGGTGAAGCGGCGGTCGATTTCATCAAGCAGTTCAAGGTCGACTATGCTGTCATCGGCGCCTCCGCGATCGATGCCGACGGCGCACTCCTGGACTACGATTTTCGCGAAGTGAAAGTGGCGCAGGCCATTATTGCCAATGCCCGGCACGTCATTCTCGTCGCCGACAGCACCAAGTTCGAACGAACCGCGCCGGTTCGCATCGGCCATCTGTCGCAGGTTCATACCTTCGTCACCGACGTATGCATCATGGAATCCGTGCGCTCCATCGCGGCGGAACATGACGTGCATCTGGTGGAAACCTCCGCCCGACAAGGGTGACTGCTCGCCTTCCGTCAACAAACGTTCGTTTGACATTCGTATCTGTTTCACTTTAGATGGTTTAGTTTCGATTTTCCGCCTTCGTGGAATGGCGAAGCTTTGCGGAGGGACGGGTGAGCGATCAGATCTATGACATTTTCGTTATCGGCGGCGGCATCAACGGCTGCGGGATCGCCCGTGACGCCACGGGGCGCGGCTACAAGGTCGCGCTCGCCGAGATGAACGACTTTGCCTCCGGCACATCCTCCGGCGCCACCAAGCTTATCCATGGCGGCCTGCGCTATCTCGAACATTACGAATTCCGCCTCGTGCGCGAATCGCTGATGGAGCGCGAAGTGCTCTGGGCGATGGCTCCGCACATCATCTGGCCGATGCGCTTCGTCCTTCCCTATCACAAGGGCGGCATCCGCCCGGCCTGGCTGATCCGCCTCGGCCTTTTCCTTTACGATCATCTGGGCGGCCGAAAGCTGCTGCCGCCGACGGCGACGCTCGACATGAAGAGGGATCCCGCCGGCAAGCCGCTGAAGGCACTCTTCACCAAGGCCTTCGAATATTCCGACGGCTGGGTGGACGATGCCCGCATGGTGGTGCTGAACGCGCGCGACGCAGCCGACCGCGGCGCGACGATCATGCCGCGAACGAAGGTGATTTCCGCCCGCCGCGAAGGCGCCCTGTGGGCCATCGAGACGGAAAATACGCTGAGCGGCGAGAAGCGGCAATTCCGCTCGCGTATGCTGGTCAATGCCGCCGGCCCTTGGGTCGATCATGTGCTGTCCGATGCCTTCGGCAAGAACCAGGTGCACAATGTCCGCCTCGTCCAGGGCAGCCACATCATCGTGCGCAAGAAGTTCGACGATCCCCGCGCCTATTTCTTCCAGAACCCGGACAACCGCATCATCTTCGCCATTCCCTACGAGCAGGATTTCACGCTGATCGGCACCACGGATCGCGACTACAGGGACGATCCGAAGGACGTGAAGATCACTGAGGATGAAACCCAATATCTGTGCAACGCCGCCAGCGAATACTTCAAGGAGCCGGTGCGGCCCGAGGATATCGTCTGGACCTATTCCGCCGTTCGCCCCCTTTACGACGATGGGGCTTCCAAGGCGCAGGAGGCAACGCGCGACTACGTGCTGAAGGTCGAAGGCGAAGAGGGCCAGGCGCCGCTACTGAATGTCTTCGGCGGCAAGCTCACCACCTATCGCCGCCTGGGCGAACACGCGCTGGAGAAGATCGGCGAGGCCATAGGCCTGAAAGGCACGCCCTGGACCGCCGGGAGCTCGCTGCCGGGCGGGGACTTTCCGGTGCGCGGCTATGATGCCGAAGTCTCCAAGCTGAAGTCGCGCTATCCCTTCCTGGCCGATCAGCACGCCCGCCGCCTCGTTCGCCGCTATGGAACGCGCGCCGCCCGGATCCTTGGCGATGCCAAGGCGCTGGCCGATCTCGGCCGCTGTTTCGGCAGCGATCTCTATGAAGCGGAAGTGCGCTACCTGATGGAGCAGGAATGGGCCTACAGCGCCGCCGACATCCTCTGGCGCCGCTCCAAGAAGGGCCTTTACCTCTCGAAGGAAGAGGCCTCGGCCCTTGAAAGTTACATGGCCGATAGCCGCGTCCACGCCTGAGCCTTTGGCTCATTCTTCGGGATCGAGCAATCGCGGCCCTGCGCCCTCTTCGGAAAGCCGGTCCCACGGATTTCTCAGCGGACAATTGCCCAGCGACAGGCAGCCGCAGCCTATGCAGCTGTCCAGCTGATCGCGAAGGCCCTGCAGGCGTTCGATCCTGGCATCGAGATCGCTCTTCCACAATGCCGAGAGCCCCTTCCAGTCGGCCGCCGTCGGCGTGCGGCCCTGCGGCAAGGCTTCGAGCGCCGCCTGAACTTCGGCCAGCGGAATGCCGACCCTCTGCGCGACCTTGATGACGGCGACCCGCCGCAGCACTTCGCGGGGATAACGCCGCTGATTGCCGCGGCTGCGGTGGCTCTCGATCAAGCCTTTCGCCTCATAGAAATGCAGCGCCGATACGGCTACCCCGCTGCGGGCCGCCACCTCCCCGACCGTCAGCAGCCGGGAAATTTGAGCAGGACCGATTTTGCCCATATTCTCTATTGACCTCAATCATACTTGAGGTTTTATAACCCCAGCTCCGAAGCGCGTAAAGGCAGGAGCACGACATGACTGAACCAACCCGGCTGGCAATCATCTATGGCAGCACGCGCCCGGGCCGCCTCTGCGACAAGGTGGTCAACTGGGTCGCACGGGAGCTGGCGCATTATCCCCTCATCGACATCGACCTGATCGATCCCCTCGAATTCGATCTGCCATTCCAGCATGACCGCGAGCACGCCGGCGTGACAGCCCTTTCAGAGCGGCTTTCGAACGCCGACGCCTTCATCGTCGTCACGCCGGAATACAATCACAGCTTCACGGCCTCGCTGAAATTTCTGCTCGATCTGGTCTACGAGCCGTGGCACGGCAAGCCGGTCGCTTTCGTCTCTTATGGCGGCATCTCCGGCGGCCTGCGCGCCGTCGAACAATTGCGCCAGGTCTTTGCGGAGCTGCATGCCGTGACCGTGCGCGACACGGTGAGCTTCGCCAATCCCTGGGGCCGGTTCGCCGAGGACGGCTCGCTCGACAATCCGATCGATGCCCGCCAATCGCTGGTCCGCATGATCGCCCGGCTGCAATGGTGGAGCAATGCGTTGAACCCGGCGCGCGCCGTGCGCCCCTATCGCTCCGTCGCCGCCTGATTCGCCTCCAGCAACAATCGAATCCGGTCTTTCGTTTCTGGCAGGTGCGAAAGACCGGCTTGACGCCCGGACCTGGCACCACGGGTCCGGGCGTTTGTTCTCCTCCATAAATCAACCCTGCCGGATGGCCGCGCTTGCCGAAGCCGCTTCGATGACCTAACCCAATAGGGAGGCAGTTTCGACGGTGTTGGAATGGAGAACGACAAGCGTCTGGGAGGAGCGGACTTCATGCGCGCCGTCGCATGTCTGATGGTGCTTGTTCACCATCTCGTGCTCCGGATGAATTTCAACAAGATCCCCCCGGCTTTGGACCTGACCTTCATACTGGCGCGCTTCGGCAATCACGGCGTCTCGGTCTTCTTCGTGCTCAGCGGCTTTCTTCTTTCGCGCCCTTTCTGGCTGGCGCTGGACAGGGACCAGCCGTTGCCATCGCTGAAGATCTACGCCATGCGCCGCGCCGCGCGTATCCTGCCGGGCTTCTGGGTCGCCCTGACGGTCGGCTTCGTGGTCAGCTTCACGGTCTATGGATTTCCGCTCGATGCCGAGCTGATCGGCCGCTACATCGCAGGCTTTTTCCTGATGAGCCAATGGCACTGGCGCACCTTTTTCCCGGTTCAGGGGGATGGCCCCCTATGGTCGATCCCCTTCGAGACGACCTGCTATGTTCTTTTGCCGATCGGCTTTTTGCTGCTGTTTCATGCGAGGCTGAGGTCGCGCCCGGTTCTCGCCAGCCGCCTGCTCTGGATCGGTATCATCGCGGCGGCACTCATAGGCCACTGGCTTGTTGTCACCTACCTGCCGACCGACAGCGTCGGGCGGGGATGGCAATACGGCTTCCAGGGCGGCGCCAAGGAATGGATGCCGCGCTACAATCCCGTCGGCTTCTTCGCGATCTTCGCGATCGGTGCGCTGGCGGCCGGAATCCAGACCGTCATCCCGGCCCGCCGCTCGGCAATCTACGACATCATCGGAGCGCTCGCGATCGTCATGGGCGCATGGCAGCTGCCGCAATCCATCGGCGGCCCGGGAGAAGGCTATGCCTGGCTCGGCATTCCCTATCAATTCCCGCTGTTTCCCCTGGCGGTCGCCATCGCGCTTTGTGCGCTTCCGCAATCGGTGCTGCTGGCAAAGCTGCTCGACAACCGCTTCAGCCGCTATGTCGCCACCGTCTCCTTCGGCGTCTATATCTGGCAGGATATCGTGCTGACACTGATGCAGCAGCTCTTTCCCTGGACCTTCGGCACCGGCTCGGATGACGTGCTTGGCGGCTGGATCACATCAAGCCTCATAGCAATCGCCATCATCTTCGCCATCGGCACGCTGAGCTATGTCCTGCTCGAACGTCCCATGATCCATTGGGCCCGCAATCGGGAAAATACGGCAACACGACCCGCTACCGCGTAACGGGCCGACAAGAGATAGGGCGCAGGCTGCAGCTTCCCTAGAGCTTTTCCGCTTTTCTTCGAATCGCAAAAAACGCTCTATCCTTTTGTTTTTACGCAATTCCGGACGGAAAACCGCTATGCACTTTTCCTGGAATTGCTCTAGATGCGCGTCGCCTTCAGTCGCTCTTCATCGAGAACGATGCCGAGCCCCGGCGCGGTGCCGAGATCCAGCCAGCCGGCATCGTGCTTGAGCGGCGACGCCATCGGATAGTCGCGGCGCGCTTCGCTCCACTCCGGATTGTCGTAAGGGTATTCGAGCCAAGCGGCATCGCCGACGCCGGCGGTCAGATGCGCGTTGGCCAGCACGCCGATGCCGTTCGTCCAGGAATGCGGCGTGAACTGCACGCCGGCTTCGCGAGCCTGATAGACCAGACGCCGGCAGCCGGTGATGCCGCCGACCAGCGCGACGTCGGGCTGCACGACATCGAAGGCGCGCTCTTCGATGATATCGCGGAACTCGTAGAGTTCGCGGGTCATCTCGCCGCCGGCGATCCGCACCGAGGTTGCCTGCTTCAGTTCCTTCATGCCCTTGCGGTCGGAACGGTAAAGCGGCTCTTCCATCCAGTACACACCGAGCCGCTCCAGCTCCCTGGCAACGGCCAGCGCATCCTTGAAGGTCCAGGGCAAGGTCGTATCCCAGGGCATGCGCCAACCCTGATTGCAGTCGACCATCAGCTCCAGCCGGTCGCCGACGCGGGCGCGGATCGCTTCCAGCGCCTTGACGTCCTCGCGCCAGCCGCCGCGGCCGCCCGAAGACGAGGAGAAGCGCACCTTCATGGCCGGGAAACCTTCGTCGATATAACGCTCGGCCTGAGCGGCCATGGCGGACGGCTCGCGCAGCACACCGGAAGAGGCATAGAGCCGCACGCGGCTGGCGCGACCGCCGAGCATCCGCCAGACCGGCTCGCCGGTGATCTTGCCGGAGAGATCCCACAGCGCCAGGTCCATCGGCCAGCAGCGGCCATAGTGGAAGTTGATATGCGACAGGACTTCATAGTGCCGTTCGACGTGCCGCGGGTCCTGCCCGATGAACAGATCCTCGTGCCCCTCAAAACCCTTCATGAGATCGCCGGAGCCGATGCCTTCGCGGCCCTCGTCATCCCTGACGCGGACGATGGTCGCATCGAAATGCCGGCGCGGGCGGCCGTCCCAGCTTGCCTTGAACGCCGGATCGAGCGGCAGGCGGTGATGGGTGATTTCGATGGAAACGATCTTGCTCATGCTGGCTCCCCTTTATCCTCCGGGCACGATCCTTCGAAAAGGATCATGCCGACTTCAATCTCTCAACCGAACTGCTGCCAGATCGTCTTGTAGTCGCAATATTTGTCGATCGCGTGCACCGAACGGTCGCGGCCGAAACCGGACTGCTTGAAGCCGCCGAACGGCGTGGCGAAGTTCGACATGTCATAGGTGTTGATCCACACCGTACCCGCATGGATCTCTTCCGAAAAGCGGTGAGCACGATCCATGTCCCTGGTGAAGACGGCGCCCGCAAGCCCATAGATCGTGTCGTTGGCGATCTTGAGCGCTTCCTCCTCCGTGTCGAAGGGAATGGCAGCGAGAACCGGGCCGAAGATTTCCTGCCGTGCCAGGCTCATGTCGTTGGTCATGTCGACGAAGACGCCCGGCGACACATAGTAGCCGCCGGTCTCGCTCAAGACGCGCTCGGCGCCGAAAGCACGGCGCGCGCCTTCCTTCTCGCCGGCCGCGATCATCGCCAGCACCTTGTTCATGTGCTCTTCCTCGATCAGGGCGCCGATCTGCGCCGAGGGATCGAGCGGATGCTTGAGCGCGATATCGGAACGGGTCACCGCTTCGATCTTCTCGATCAGCCTGTCCTGCACCGAGCGCTGCACGATGAGCCGCGTCGAGGCATGGCAGGTCTCGCCGGAATTGTAGAAGCAGCCCCAGGCAGCGGCCACGGCGGCGGCATCGAGATCGGCATCTTCGAACACGACCAGCGGCGACTTGCCGCCAAGCTCCAGCGCCACGCGCTTGACATTCGACTGCGCCGCATAGCCCATGATCAACTTGCCGACTTCGGTCGAGCCGGTAAAGGCGATCATGTCGACATCCATGTGCAAGGCCAGCGGCTTGCCGGTTTCCTCGCCATAACCCGTGACGACGTTGAAGACGCCGGCAGGCAGGCCCGCTTCGAAGCCGAGTTCAGCCAGGCGGATCGCCGAGAGCGAGGATTGCTCGGCCGGCTTCAGCACGACGGAATTCCCGGCAGCGATAGACGGCCCGAGCTTCCACGCGTCGATAATCATCGGGTAGTTCCAGGGCGTGATGGCGCCGACGACGCCGAGCGGCACCTTGCGCACCAGCGCGCGGGCATTCGGGCCGGTCGGCGCGATCTCGTCATACATCTTGTCGATCATCTCGCCGTAGAACTGGATGCCGTCGGCGCAAAGGCGCACATCGACACCAAGCGACGCCATGACCGGCTTGCCGACGTCGATGGTTTCGAGCATGGCAAGCTCGTCGCCATGGGCACGGATCAGCTCCGCCCATTTCAGCATGATCCTCTTCTTTTCCAGCGGCTCCTTCCTGCGCCAGACACCGCTCTCGAAGGCGGCGCGAGCGGAGGCGACGGCAGCATCGATATCGGCGGCATTGCCGCGCGCCAGCTCAGCGCCGGGCTTGCCATCCATCGGGCGGATGCGGGTGAAAGTCTCGCCGGAGGAAGCGGCGCGATGGGCACCGTTTATGAAGTGGCGCCCCTCAGGCTTGAGATTGGAGAGAACGCCTTCCCAATAGTCGCGCGTGTATTCCTTGGTCATCTCAGATTCCTTTCGGCAGCGCCATGACGGCGGCGGCAAAGCGGTCGATATCGGCATCCGTCACGTCGCGGACCGTTGAGCGCCGCATGGGCTGGTTTTCGGTCGCACGCATCTCGCGGGCGAGATCGGCGGCATCGAACGGCTTGAAGGCAGCTGGCAGCGAGCGCGTGATGCCGCACCGATCCATCCAGCCGGAGACGAAAGCGGGGAGATCAGCGGCACTGGCGACACCGCATGCCTTGGCCGCTGCATTCAGCTCAGCGGTATCCGCTTCAACGAGCCACGGGAGCGTCGCCTCAAAACCGAGAGCCGTCGCAAGCCCATGATGAACCGGGCCAAGGCCCGCCAGCGCATGGCTGATATTGTGGGCGATCGCCGTGCCGCAATTGTCGATGGCGATGCCGGCAAAGCAGGAGCCGAGCAGCACATCGCCGCGCGCAGCCATATCGTCGGGCTGCTTGACGGCGGTTTCCAGAGCGCCGGTGATCAGCCGCAGCGCCTGATGCGCATAGAACTGAGCGCCGCGATGGGTGTTGCGGTTGGTTGCCGCTTCGAAGGCATGGATGAAGGCATCGAGGCCGCACCATGCCGTCAGATTGGCGGGCAAGGTCTTCGTCAGCGCCGGATCGAGAATGACGAGATCGGCCTTCGTCTCCGGTCCCCAGATCCAGAGCTTCTTGCCTTCGGGGCCGGCAAAGATATTCGTGGCCGAGGTCTCCGATCCCGTGCCGGCCGTCGTGGGCACCATGATCTTCTTCAGCGGATTCTTCGGCAGCGGGTTGGCGGCAAGCGCATAGTGCATCGGGTCCTCGCCGGAGGCGATGCAGCAGGCGACGATCTTGCCGATATCCAGCGCCGAGCCGCCGCCGATGCCGATCACCATATCCGCGCCCTGCCCTGTCGCGATCGCGGCATGAAGATGCGCAAGCTTCGGCTCGCCGGCAAAATCGGAAAAGACCTGCGTCTTGACGCCCGCTTCGGCAAGCTCGGCACTGACCTTGGCAGCCAGGCCCGATTGCGCCAGGAAGGCGTCGATCACGAGCAGAACGGCGCCGACGCCATCGAAGGATTTGACCGCAGCGGGAAGGCCGGAGAGCACACCCTCACCGAAACGGATGTCAGGAATGGCGGAAATGGAAAAGGACACGAGGGATCCCCTTGGGAAACGACTGATATGATGCCTGCGATCCTGCATCACAATTTCAGATCTTCAAATCCGGGCAATTATCGGGAATATTGATGATCTGAAGTCATGGAGAGCCGATGCTAGAAAAAATACCGCTGGAGGCCTTCCGCGTTTTCGACGCGGCGGCGCGTGCCATGAACTTTTCCCGGGCCGGCCGCGAGCTGAACATCACCCAGGCTGCCGTCAGCCGCCGCATCAAGGGGCTTGAGGATCACCTCGGCGCGACGCTGTTTACGCGGCGCGGCCGAAATCTCGCGCTGACGCCGGATGGCGAGCGGCTGTTCCAGCGCGTGCGCGCGACGCTCGAATATCTCGAGGAAAGCCTGGAGCCGTTTCGCGCCGGTACGGGCGAAATCATCTCGATTGCGGCAAGCGGCTCGATCTCGCATCTCTGGCTCGGCCAGCGGCTCCGGGATTTCGGCAAGGAGAGCCCCGGCATTTCCGTGCGCCTGCTGACGACGGACGTTCACTCCGAGCTTGCCTCGGAGAACAACGATCTCATCATCATCTATTCGACGGGCGAACATCCGCGCTGGAGCCTGACGCCGCTAATGAAGGAGGTATTGGTGCCCATCGCATCGCCGGATTACCTAGCGGTCCGTGGCCTCGACCCCAAGACCCTGACGGCAGTCGATATCGCCGGTCTCGATCTCATCGACTATGAGCGCGCCAACGCCCACTGGATCAGCTTCCGTCAATGGTTCGGCCGCATCGGCGATCCCCTGAAAGGCAAGCCGCCAAGGCCGCGCCTTTCCTTTTCCACCTACATCATGGCGGTGGAAGCGGCGTTGAGGGGCGAAGGCATCGCGCTCGGCAGTCTCGGCCTCATCGAAGAGTACCTGCAATCCCACGCACTCGTCACCGTCGGCAGTGACAGCGTCGAGAGTGGCTTCGGATACTATCTCGGCGCACCGCGTTTTCGCTCGCTCTCACCCGAGGCAGGGCAGCTGCACCGCTTTCTGCTAGGCGAAAATCGCTAAACCAATAGCTGCCAACGAACTGAAGTTGCAACGTCACATCCATGCCGACTTGCATTCACCTCAAAACGCCATTCATTCACCTCCTAGGTATATTGCAAGCAATCTGGTTCGCGCCCATACAATTCATATTGGGCTTTACTCCGACACAGCAAGCGAGCCTTTATTCCCCCATTTGGGTTCGCAAGCGGTGCGGTATTATTATTGTTGCCCTGGCGCGAGGACATTCCATGACAGACAATCAGCCGCGGCTTGGTGCGGCGCCTTATGTCATTGCCGGATTTTCATTCTTTCCCCTGCTTGGCGTTCCTTTTGGGATCACAGCTATTCTTTGGGGATTGCTGACTAGGAAGAAAGGTGGGCGACTCTTAGCGATACTCGGTACGTGCGGAATCTTCGTTACGATCGTCCTTTATGGCGGTCTCTATTATAAGGGATTCGTCGAACGCGGCGGTATCGCCGATGATCTTAAAACACGGCTCGCGTCACAGACACTTTATACCCTGGTTCCGGCCATAGAATTATACCGGTTACAGCACGGAAGCTATCCGGCTTCCTTGGACGAACTGCAAAAAGCGGCGGGAAAGAACAATGTAATTTTCGTGGGCGACCCGTTCCAATCCAGCGCGCTGCCAGGTCAGAACTTCTTCTATTATCAACGCGTAGGCACCGATCACTACTACCTTCGCAGCGTCGGTCCCGACGGCATCCCGTTCACGACCGATGATATTGTACCTGATGTTTCGAATCCTTCCGGCAACTTAGGATTGCTAACCGTTAAAGCGCAGTCGTCATGATGGCTGCGCAGCAGCTCAACGAAAGGTACGTAAAAACAAAAAAGCGGCCCATAGGACCGCTTTCATCTCATTCACAACTCGGAGATCGCATCAATCCTGAACGATCGAGCCGCGCAGATGCGAGAGTTCCATGATGAAATGCTCTAGGCGCGACTTGTGCTCGTGATGCTCGGCATCCTCAAGCTCGGTCTTGGCGGCATTGATGCGGCGGTCCAGCTCGTCGCGGCTCATGTCTTCCACCGGAACGGCGGATTCGGCGAGCAACGTGCAGCCGGTCGGCAGGATATCGGCAAAGCCGCCGAAAACGACGTAGTCCTGCTTCTTGCCCGAAGCCGAATGCACCTTGACGACGCCCGGCTTGATCGTGGTCATGGTCGGCGCATGATGCGCCATGACGGTCATCTCGCCTTCGGTGGCAGGAATGACGACATCGATGACCTGTTCCGACAGCAGCAGGCGCTCCGGAGAAACCAGTTCGAAATTGAAATTGTCAGCCATGGCCCGTCACTTCTCGATTGTCTTATTCGCAAGGCAAGGGCGCGCGGGCAATGCCGCGCGCCGATGGATTGGCCTGATTAGGCAGCCAGCTTCTTGGCCTTTTCGATCGCTTCTTCGATCGAGCCGACCATGTAGAAGGCAGCTTCCGGCAGATGATCGTATTCGCCGTTGACGAGGCCCTTGAAGCCCTTGATCGTGTCTTCGAGCGCAACGAGCTTGCCCGGCGAGCCGGTGAAGACTTCGGCGACGAAGAACGGCTGCGACAGGAAGCGCTCGATCTTGCGGGCGCGGGCAACAGCCAGCTTGTCGTCTTCGGAGAGTTCGTCCATGCCCAGGATGGCGATGATGTCCTGCAGGGCCTTGTAGCGCTGCAGCGTCGACTGAACCTTACGGGCGATTTCGTAGTGCTCTTCGCCGACGACCATCGGGTCGAGCATGCGCGAGGTGGAGTCGAGCGGATCGACGGCCGGGTAGATGCCCTTTTCAGCGATCGAGCGCGACAGAACCGTCGTTGCGTCCAGGTGGGCGAACGAGGTTGCCGGTGCCGGGTCGGTCAAGTCGTCGGCCGGAACGTAGATGGCCTGAACCGAGGTGATCGAGCCCGTCGTCGTCGTGGTGATGCGTTCCTGCATCTGGCCCATGTCGGTGGCGAGCGTCGGCTGATAGCCCACGGCCGAAGGAATACGGCCGAGCAGAGCCGACACTTCCGAACCTGCCTGCGTGAAGCGGAAGATGTTGTCGACGAAAAACAGAACGTCCTGGCCTTCATCGCGGAAGTTTTCGGCAACCGTCAGACCGGTCAGAGCGACGCGAGCGCGGGCGCCCGGCGGTTCGTTCATCTGGCCGTAAACCAGCGCAGCCTTGGAGCCTTCGCCGCCGCCGTGCTTGTTGACGCCCGATTCGATCATTTCGTGGTAAAGGTCGTTGCCTTCGCGGGTACGTTCACCCACGCCTGCGAAGACCGAATAACCACCGTGCGCCTTGGCGACGTTGTTGATCAGTTCCATGATGAGAACGGTCTTGCCAACGCCGGCGCCGCCGAACAGGCCGATCTTGCCGCCCTTTGCGTAAGGAGCGAGCAGGTCGACGACCTTGATGCCGGTGACGAGGATCTGCGCTTCCGTGGACTGCTCGACGTAGGACGGAGCATCCTGGTGGATGGCGCGCTTCTTGGCAGTGTTCAGCGGACCCGCTTCGTCGACCGGCTCGCCGATGACGTTCATGATGCGGCCCAGCGTCTCATGTCCGACCGGAACCGAGATCGGTGCGCCGGTGTCGCTGACCTTTTGTCCACGAACCAGACCTTCGGTCGAGTCCATGGCGATCGTGCGGACGGAATTTTCGCCGAGGTGCTGTGCGACTTCGAGAACCAGACGATTGCCGTTGTTGTCGGTTTCAAGCGCATTCAGGATCGCCGGGAGTTCGCCTTCGAAAGCAACGTCCACAACGGCGCCGATAACCTGCGTAACCTTACCGACAGAACCTGCGGGGGTAGCTGCGTCAGCCATATTCTTACCCTCTTTTCCTAACCTCAGAGCGCTTCCGCGCCCGAAATGATTTCAATCAATTCCTTGGTGATCTGTGCCTGGCGCTGGCGGTTGTAGCTCAGCGTCAGCTTGTTGATCATCTCACCAGCGTTGCGCGTCGCATTGTCCATCGCGCTCATCTTGGCGCCCATCTCGCCGGCGACGTTTTCGAGCAACGCGCGGAAGATCTGGACGGAGATGTTGCGCGGGATCAGGTCCGCGAGGATCGCAGCCGCATCCGGCTCGTATTCGTAGACGGCGCCCTTGTGGGCCGCATCTTCTTCGACAGCGGCGGGAGCCGAAGCCGGAATGAGCTGCTGTGCCGTCGGCACCTGGCTGATCACCGACTTGAATTCGGAGTAGAACAGCGTGCAGACGTCGAACTCGCCGGCCTCGAACATATCGATGATGCGCTTGCCGATGGCGTCGGCATTGTCGAAGCCGATGCGCTTGACGTCGCGCAGTTCCTTGCGCTCTACGATCAGCGATGCGTATTCACGGCGCAGCACGTCATAGCCCTTCTTGCCGACGGTGAAGATCTTCACTGTCTTGCCTTCGGCCTGAAGCTTGCGGACGTGATCGCGGGCGAAACGCGAAATCTGCGAGTTGAAACCGCCGCAAAGGCCACGCTCGGCCGTGCAGACGACGAGCAGATGGACATCGCTCTTGCCGGTTCCGGTCATCAGCAGCGGAGCGCCGTCGGCATCGCTGACGGCAGCCGAGATGTTGGCCAGAACAGCGGCCATGCGCTGCGAATAAGGCCGGGCGGCCTCGGCCGCCTCCTGCGCACGCCGAAGCTTCGCCGCGGCGACCATTTTCATCGCCTTGGTGATCTTCTGCGTCGCCTTGACGGAGGCGATCCGGTTTTTCAGATCCTTGAGTGAAGGCATCCTTGGTCCGTCCTAGAGCTTAGCCCGATTACGTGAAAGACTTGACGAAGCTGTCGAGAGCAGCGGTGAGCTTGCCCTTCGTCGCATCGCTGATAGCCTTTTCGGTGCGGATGGTGTCGAGGATTTCCTTGCCTTCCGAACGGAGGTAGGACAGGAAGCCTTGCTCGAACTTGCCGACCTGCGCGACAGGCAGCTTGTCGAGGTAGCCGTTGACGCCGGCGAAGATCACCGCGACCTGCTCTTCCGTCTTCAGCGGCGAGAACTGCGGCTGCTTCAGGAGTTCCGTCAGGCGCGAACCGCGGTTCAGCAGGCGCTGCGTTGCGGCATCGAGGTCGGAACCGAACTGGGCGAAGGCGGCCATTTCGCGATACTGGGCGAGCTCGCCCTTGATCGAACCGGCAACCTGCTTCATCGCCTTGATCTGAGCGGACGAACCGACGCGCGAAACCGACAGACCGACGTTAACGGCCGGACGGATACCCTGATAGAACAGGTCGGTTTCGAGGAAGATCTGGCCGTCGGTGATCGAGATCACGTTGGTCGGAATGAAGGCGGAAACGTCGTTGCCCTGGGTTTCGATAACAGGCAGAGCGGTCAGCGAGCCGGCGCCCTTCTCGTCGTTCATCTTGGCAGCGCGCTCGAGGAGACGCGAATGCAGATAGAAAACGTCGCCCGGGTAAGCTTCGCGGCCCGGCGGGCGGCGCAGCAGCAGCGACATCTGGCGGTAGGAAACGGCCTGCTTGGAAAGGTCGTCGTAACCGATCAGGGCATGCATGGCGTTGTCGCGGAAGTATTCGCCCATGGCGCAACCGGCGAACGGAGCCAGGAACTGCATCGGAGCCGGGTCGGAGGCCGTAGCAGCAACGATGATCGAGTACTTCAGCGCGCCGCGCTCTTCGAGCACCTTGACGAACTGTGCGACGGTCGAACGCTTCTGGCCGACGGCGACGTAGACGCAGTACAGCTTTTCACTGTCCGGACCGGCATCGTGGATGGCCTTCTGGTTCAGGATCGTGTCGAGAATGATGGCGGTCTTGCCGGTCTGACGGTCACCGATGACGAGCTCGCGCTGGCCGCGGCCGACCGGGATCAGGGCGTCGATGGCCTTGAGGCCGGTCGACATCGGCTCATGAACCGACTTGCGCGGAATGATGCCCGGAGCCTTGACGTCGACGCGCGAACGGCGGGTCGCATTGATCGGGCCCTTGCCGTCGATCGGGTTGCCGAGCGCGTCGACAACGCGGCCGAGCAGTTCCGGACCGACCGGAACGTCGACGATCGCGCCGGTACGCTTGACGGTGTCGCCTTCCTTGATGTCGCGGTCGGAGCCGAAGATAACCACACCGACGTTGTCGGCTTCAAGGTTCAGCGCCATACCACGGATGCCGCCCGGGAATTCGACCATTTCGCCGGCCTGGACGTTGTCCAGACCGTAGACACGGGCGATACCGTCACCGACGGAGAGAACCTGGCCGACTTCGGAGACTTCAGCTTCCTTGCCGAAGTTTTTGATCTGATCTTTCAGAATTGCGGAAATTTCCGCGGCGCGGATATCCATCAGCCGACCTCTTTCAATGCAAGCTTAAGGGTGGAGAGTTTGGTGCGAAGGGACGTATCGATCTGGCGCGAGCCGACCTTGACGATCAGACCACCGAGAATCGACGGATCGACCGTGACTGATATCGCCACGTCCTTGCCGGTGACGCCCTTCAGCGCCGCCTTCAATTCATCTTCCTGCGCAGGGGTAAGCGCATGGGCCGAGGTTACCTCGGCGGAAATCTCGCCGCGATGCTTCGCAGCGATGATGCGGAAAGCCTTGATCATGCCCGGCAGCGCAAAAAGGCGCCGGTTGCTGGCCACAAGCTTCAGAAAATTGGTGACATAGGCACCAAAGCCAGCCTTCGCTGCCAGCGCCTGTATGGCACGGACCTGCTCTTCAGCCGAAAAGACCGGGCTGAGGACGAAGCGCTTCAGATCTTCGCTTTCGTCGAACATGGCTTGGAACCGATCGAGATCGGCGGTCACTGCCGGCACGGCGCTTTCTTCAAGAGCCAATTCGAACAGCGACGAGGCATATCGTTCTGCAACGCCAGAAACATGCTGGGATGTGTCTGCCACGGGCACAAAATTCCCTGATTTCAACCCAAGAACCGGGCTTCCGGGTGACGGAAGCCATATGCCCTTGAATTCGTTTTGATTTCCCCCAGAAATCAGCAGGAGCGCGCTCCTGCCTCATCCGAAATTCGGGGTTCGTCTAACATAGGATATTGAGACTCGCAACACGCGTATTCGATGAATACGCCATTCGGGCGAATTTATGATGTCAAAATTCAAAAAGCATGGGGATAGCACAGGTAAAAAAGGCCTGGCCGAAGCTGTTTTCGGCTCAAATATAGCCAAGCCCGTAGAGAAACGGTAGCGCAGCCAGAATCGCCTGCACAACCAGAAGGAGAAGACTCAAGAGGATACTGCCACGATCGGACATGAGCGACAGGATGCGGCCGAAAGCCGCGACGCCGAAGGACGCGCCGAGCGCGAGATAGATCATCGGCTGCGCCAGCAGGATCGCCACCAGCCCGAAACCGACCATGAAGCCGCCGGCCGAACGAGCCTCGGCATAGGCTTCGGAACGTCCCTCTTTCACCTGCAGCTTGAGGAAGCGATAGGCGTAGCCCGGCGCGAACATGAGAAAGAGACCGATGATCGCGGTGACCACCGCCGAGCAATAGGCAAGCTGTTCGCCGAATTCGGTCGGAAAATAAAGCTCCATCGGTCGCCCTCAAAATCAGCCCGCGCGCAAATCGCGCCATTGAAACGGCCGACTTATGGCATGATCCGCGCCGCAAGGGGAAGGCACAGCCAAAATATCTGCCACGTCAATCACAGAAAGCTTTGCGGATCGATATCGAGCTGCACCTGTACCGAGCCGCGTTCTTTCGGCGATTGCGCCAACAGGGCGCGCAGGAAGCCCTGCATGTCGGAATTGCGCCGGCCGTGGACCAGCAGGCGGAAGCGATGCCGCCCGCGCACCAGCGCGATCGGCGCTTCGGCCGGGCCGAGCACCGAAATGCCCGAGACCTGCGGGGCCGCATTGCGCATGCCGCGAGCGTGGGCCTCCGCGTCCTGCCGGGTATCGGCCGATACGATGATCGAGGCGAGACGGCCGAAGGGCGGCAGGATGGCCCTTTCACGCTCGGAAATCTCGCGCTCGTAAAAGGCACCGGCATCGCCTGAGACGATCGCCTGCATCACGGGATGCTGCGGCTGGTAGGTCTGCAGCAATCCATGGCTCTTGAGGCCGGTTCGCCCGGCGCGTCCCGTCACCTGCGACAGCAGCTGAAACGTCCGCTCGGCGGCGCGCGGATCGCCATTCGCCAGGCCGAGATCGGCATCGACGATACCGACCAGCGTCATCAGCGGAAAATTGTGTCCCTTGGCGACGAGCTGCGTGCCGATGACGATGTCAGCCTCGCCGTTGGCGATCGCGTCGAGCTCCAGCCTCAGCCGCTTGACGCCGCCCATGATGTCGGACGAGAGCACGATCGTCCGCGCGTCGGGGAAATGCCGCTCCACCTCCTCGGCGATGCGCTCGACGCCCGGCCCGCAGGCGACGAGATGATCGAGCGTGCCGCATTCGGGGCAGGCCTCGGGGGTACGCTCGGCATAGCCGCATTGATGGCACTGGATCTGGCCGCGAAAGCGGTGCTCCACCAGCCAGCTCGAGCATTGCGGGCACTGGAACCGGTGGCCGCAGACCCGGCAGAGCGTCAGCGGCGCATAGCCGCGCCTGTTGAGGAACAGCAGCGCCTGCTCGCCCTTGGCAACCGTCTTGCCGATCGCGCGGATCATGACCGGCGAAAGAAAGCCGCCACGCTCCGGCGCGTGTCTGCGCATGTCGATCAGATGCAGGTCCGGAAGCGCCGCATCGCCGTAGCGCGTCGGCAGGTGGATCGTGGTGTAGCGCCCGCTCTGGCCGTTGACCTGGCTCTCGACCGACGGCGTGGCCGAAACGAGTACGACCGGGAAATCGCCGATGCGCCCGCGAACCACGGCCATGTCGCGCGCATTGTAGTAGACGCGATCCTCCTGCTTGTAGGCGGGATCGTGTTCTTCGTCGACGATGATCAGGCCGAGATCCTCGAAGGGCAGGAAGAGCGCTGAGCGCGCACCGGCCACGACCCGCACGTCGCCCGTCACGGCCTGCCGCCAGACCTTTTCACGCATGCGCGGCGCAAGATCGGAATGCCATTCCGCCGGCTTGGCGCCGAAGCGATCCTGAAAACGTTCGAGGAAGCTTGCCGTCAGCGCGATTTCCGGCAACAGGATCAGCACCTGCTTGCCGCGTCTCAGCGTTTCGGCGATAGCCTCGAAATAGACCTCCGTCTTGCCGGAGCCGGTGACGCCGTCGATCAGCGACACCGCGAATTCGCCCTTGCGCACGTCAGCCAGGATCTCGTCGGCCGCATCCTTCTGCGGCCCCTGCAGCCGCGAGGGGATGAATTCGGGATCGGGCCTGGCGACGACGGGCGGGGGCGGCAGAAAGATGGTCTCGAAAATGCCCTGCGCGATCAGCCCGTCAATGACGCTGGTGGAAACGCCGGCCGCATGCGCGAGCCCGGTACGCGTCCACGACAATCCGTCGGCGGCAATCTCCATCACCTTGGCGCGTGCCGGCGTCAGCCGCTCCGGCTGGCCGCCGACGAAGCGCAGGCCCTCGACCATCGGTTCAGGATCGAAGGCGGCCGGCGCCCTGAGCGCCATGCGCGCCACCAGCCCGGGCGGCGACAGCGTGTAAGTGGCGACCCAATCGATGAAATCGCGCATATGCTTGCCGAGCGGCGGGCAGTCGAACACATGGCTGATGGGCCGAAGCTTCTTCGGGTCGACCCCGCCGTCGTCATCGCCGTCCCAGACGACGCCGATGACCTGCCTTGGCCCGAGCGGCACCTGCACGACCGAGCCCGGCTCCACCGCCATGCCCTCCGGCACGGCATAGGAATAGGCTCTCGGCGCCGGCATCGGCACGAGAACGGGAACCGTACGGCTCATCACAGGCTTTGCGGGCGCCGCCTCGAAAAGCGCACCGAACAGATCGGAAGAATCTCTACTCATTGCGCCAGACCATGCCCCGGACGGGCACAAAAGAAAACCGGCTTTTGGCGCAGCATTGCCCTGCCTGCAAATCAAAATCTACCGATAACGTGTGAACAGCGCGCCGCGCGCCATGAACTTAGCCGTTTGAAAATCTCTCGCTTACCAAGTGAAACGAGGCCCGAAAGAACCATAGGAACCCGGTGCCGACCCGGTTGGATCCAGCTGATTATCCCGTTGGACCCTGTCTTCCCACCGCCGGCGCTCGGCCGCTTTCTCCTTGGCGGATTCTGTGGATTTGCTGGCGGCTGTCGAACGCGATTGATCGCCAGCTCCGCCGACCGTCGAGCAGGACACAAAGAAGATAGCAGGAAAAACAATCAGTGTGCCTAACGCAACTGCCCTCTTGAGCCCGTAGTAGATCGGCTGCATCGATATCCCCAACGTTCCCTGGCCCTTTGCAATAAACAAAGATTATTCGATTTTGCATCGAGTGGAAACCTGAGGCTGTTCGGATTTCCGCGTGATGGACAGCAACCAATGTACCAGCCCCACACGGCCCACGCCGCCAGCATTGGGAGGAGAACATGCTGTTCATTGCGGGTTTTGCGGGCGCCGCCTCAAAAAACGCACCGAGCAGATTGGAAGAGCTCATCTGCTACAAAACTTCAGTAATGCTAGAGATTGTTTTGCACCGCAGACAACCTCCCACCCTCGCGAATGCGAAGCGCCGGCCGATCGAAATCGTCATTGTTGAAAATCGCGTCGGCGGCGAGAGCAGGCGCGGACAGGCTTTCATAGAGAGCAAAAGCGGGGCGATATCGATCGGCATAGAGCTGGCGGGTCGCATCCGTTCCGCCCAGAAGCTGGGTGTCGCGCGCAATGCCGCGCTGCTCGGAGACATGTTCCGCGGTTTCGACGAAGATCGCGAGGTCCCAGCCCTCGCGCAACTCCGGTCGCTGCAGAAAGGTGCCGTCAACAATGAGGATCGCATCATCGGGCGCAAATTGCGGGTGCTGTGCGATCGGCACGTCATTGTGCAGATCGAAGGATGCCGTGCGATACCATTGATCGCCGCCCGGCCCCAAAGGCTTCAGAAGCAGCGCGTTGATCGCGGGTAAATCGCGCGCATCGTGGTAATAACCCTCGGCCGAGTGCCGCCCGCGCGCATAGCGCTCCACCTTGGGCCGATGGAAGCCGTCGATCGAGGTGCGGATGATCTGCCGTCCGCTGGCCTTGAGGCATTCGGCCAGTTCGTTCGCCAGCGTGGTCTTGCCCGACGCCGTGCGGCCGTCGATCGCAATGCGGATCGGCCGCTCCGAGCCGAGGTTCGCAATCATAACAGCCAGCTCGTTCAGCAAAGCGGTCCTGCTTGAAGAGGTCATGTCAAAACGTCCATTTGGAATGCTTCAATGCCGTAAAAAAAAGCGAACGCTCCACGGCTGCTATTCATCATCCTCATCGATCTCGCCGGTGAGCCGCATGCCGTCGATCCAGGTGGAGCCGTCTTCGCGGACCACCCGGCGCGGCCTCGCCCCGCAGCGCTCGCGCACGGCCTCGGCCAAACGTTCGGAATGGGTGACGATCCAGATCTGGCTGGTCTTTGCCGCCTCGGCGATCATGTCGGCAAGCGGCGGCAGCATGTCGGGATGCAGGCTCGCCTCCGGCTCGTTGAGCGCGATCAGCGGCGGCAGACGATAGGACATCAGCGCCGCGGCAAGCCCGAGAAAGCGGATCTGGCCATCGGACAGCTCGCGCGGCTGGAAGACGCGGTTGGGAAATTCCGGCAGCATCAGGCCGAAATCCGCCGTTTCCCGCGGTTCGGGCACGACAAGGCGCGCTCCGCCAAGTGCGGCCGCAACAACCCGGTCAAGCTCGACAGTATCTTCGCGCGTGTGGACGAGCGTGGCGAAGACGGCGGCGATATTGGCGCCGTCCTCATCGAGCATGGGCGCGGTGACCGCAAGACATGGCGCACGCAGCGGCGAACCGCGGTCGGTGCGGAAACCATGATAGAACCGCCAGGCATCGACGGCGCGGCGGAAGGTGCCGACCTCGGGAAAATATCCGGCATCGCCGAGCAGCGCGATCGCGGTCTCCGAGGTCAAGGCCTGCTCGCGGTGCTGCTCCATGCGGCCGGTCTCTCCGCGTACGGAAATGCCGGGACCTTCGCGCTTCATCATCGTCACCGGCCGCCGTCCGGTCTCGAGCGACAGTTCCTCGGCCTTGACTTGCGGCTCCAGCGGAAATCCGGCGGATGCGCAGGGCGGACGCATGCCCGCCTCGATCCAGTAACGGAAGGTTGCCGCTCTTTCCGGATCGAGCAGCTCGACATCGAAGTGGATGCGGGCGGACTCATGCGACCGCCGCTTGCCCGACCACATGGCCGAGAACATGCCGCCCTCGCTGGAAATCTCATGCGCCAGCCGCCCTCGAACCGCCGCCTGCACGAGCTGCAGCGAGCGATAGAGGTTTGATTTTCCGACACCGTTCTCGCCGATGAACAGGTTGACGTCGGACAGATCCATGCGGATCGAGCGCAGGGAGCGATAGTTCCGGGCAGACATGGAGCGAAGTTGCATGCCCCGGGGTTTAACCGATTCCGATATTAAAGAGAATGCGAAACCAGGGTCTCGTCCTCTTTGGAAGGCGCAAGCGGCGAGAAGGTTGCATTGCCGTCGGCCGCAAGGTCGAGGACCGTGTGTTTCTCCAGCGCCTTCGTCACCTCGTTGACGTCGCCGTCCAGATGCTCGACGGGAATAAGGTTGCCGATGAGAAAATCGAAGCGGTCGCCACGCTTGTTCAGCAGCTCGTGAAACACCGTCATGTCGCGCAGCTCGGTCGACCATTTGGCGAACCAGTAGAACAGGCCGGAATTGCGCGCCGTCAGGTGAACGGGCAGGATCGGCAGGTTGTATTTGCGCGCCAGGCCCACGGCCGAGGTCTTCCAGGGGCGCTCGTTCAGCTTGCCATTCGCCCAGTAGGCGATGCGACCGGATGGAAAAAGCACGGTGACCTTGCCTTCGGCGACGGCTCGGTTGGTCAGCTGCAGCGTCTCGCGCGTCTTCGGCTTGCTTTTGTATTCCTCGCGCCATTCGACCGGGATAATCATCTCGGCGAAGCGTGGATTGACCCGCACGGCATCGCGATTGGCGAAGATCATCATGTCGGGCCGGCGCGACTTCAGGAGATCGAAGACGGCGACGCCATCGGCGATGCCTGTTGGATGATTGCTGACGAGAATGAAGCCGCCGGACGCCGGAATACGATCGTCATGGGTGACGCCGATGTCGAGCCGCAGCAGGTCGCTCATATATTCGAAGCACTGAAAGCCCGAAAGCTTGGCAACGTCATCGGCGAATTCGATTGCCTTGTTGTAGCGCAGCAGCGTGTAGAGAAAGGGGCGCATGACCGGCCAGAGCGGATTGCGGACGATCTTCTGCCCGCGCTCGGCGATCAGCGTATCGACGATGTGTCCCGGCTGGCCCTGGGACACCAAAGCGATCGCCTCTGCAAGCTGTCCCAGTGCAGTTATCGAACCGCGGCGTGCCATGAAGGGTCCTGAATGGTTGGGATATATTCTATCGCAATCGAATATGATCGAAGCATGACAAGCGCCTCGCATATGGCCGCCGAACCATCCGGGATCCGGGGTCGGCCCATATGCCGTTTCCTTCCAAATGCAGCCGCGCAGGCAGTACGATGGAAAACGTACCGGAAGCAGCGGGAAAGTTAGCGATTCCATAACCTTCCTTCCTCCAAAGTGGCAGAAGGAATCCGAATTTCAAGGGGTTTTCCACTGAACGAGTTGTTGATCATCGCCGACCCAAGGTTGATGGCCGAGCGCAGCCGCTGGCTCGACACGCTGGGTCACGAGCGGCGGCTTTCGGCCCATACGCTGAATGCCTATGAGCGCGACACCCGGCAGTTCCTGGCCTTCCTGACCGGCCATCTCGGCGGTCCGGTAACGATCGAGGATATCCACGCACTTCGCCCTGCCGATTTTCGCGCCTTTCTGGCCGCACGCCGAAAGGATGGCGCCGGGGCGCGCTCGCTGGGGCGCAATCTCGCCGGCCTTCGTTCACTTTTGCGCTACCTCGAGAAGAAGGGCCTGGTGAATGCCGCCGGCGCGGCCGCGGTGCGTTCACCCAAGCAGCCGAAATCGCTTCCCAAGCCGCTGTCCGACAAGCAGGCGATCACGGTCGTCAGCGACGAGGCGCAGCTGCACGAGGAACCATGGATCGCCGCGCGCGACGCGGCCGTGCTGACCCTGCTTTACGGCTGCGGCCTGCGCATTTCCGAAGCGCTGGATCTGAAGCCGCAGGATTTTTCGCCGGGCGCGACTTCGCTGCGCATCACCGGCAAGGGCAACAAGACGCGGCTGGTGCCGCTGCTGGCAATCGTCGTCGAGGCGGTGGATCACTACCGCGCGACATGCCCCTACCATCTCGATGCCGACGGCCCGCTCTTTCGCGGCGCGCGCGGCGGCAAACTGCAGCCGGGCATCATCCAGCATGGCATGCAGAAGCTGCGCGGCGCATTCGGGCTGCCCGACACGGCAACGCCCCACGCGCTTCGCCACTCGTTCGCTACCCATCTGCTGGCCGGCGGCGGCGATTTGCGCACCATCCAGGAATTGCTCGGCCATGCCAGCCTATCGACCACGCAGGTCTATACCGGCGTCGATTCCTCGCGGCTGCTCGAAGTCTACGACCGCGCCCATCCACGCGCGTAAGGAAAGATTAACCTCTCGCGTTAAGGGAATCTCCGTCTCGAACGAATAGAGCAGAAGGCTGTGCTGGCATGCCTCCCGAAAGCCGCTTTCGAGCGCTAGGAGTCGTGCCCTCTGCGAACGGAAGGTTTTGATGATTTCTGCCCTTGGATCCAAGACGATGCGATCGACGAAGCCGACGCGCGGCGATATCCTCCTTTGGCTTGCCACGGCCTTTCCGTTGATGCTGGCTATCGTGCTGCTCGTGACCCTGCTGACGCTGCAGCCGGCCCATGCCGAAGGCGGGGTGTCCGACAGCTGCGGCGGCAAGGATCTCATGGCGGAACTTCAAAAGACCGATCCGGCAAAATACGCCTCGATCATCGCCGCCGGCGACAAGGTGGAAAACGGCAAGGGCATTTTCTGGAAGATCGAGAAGCCCGGCCTGAAACCGTCATGGCTGCTCGGCACCATGCACGTCTCGGATTCGCGCGTGCTCACCTTGCCGAAGGGTGCGGCAGACGCGGTTGCCGCGGCCGACACGATCGTCGTCGAATCCGACGAAATCCTGGACGACAAGAAGGCGGCGGCCGCCCTCTTCGCCAATCCGTCGCTGACGATGCTGACCGATGGTTCCACCATCAGCGAGCATCTGTCGCCGGAAGACAATACTCGCCTTGAGGAGGGATTGAAGGCACGCGGCCTGACGCTGGCCGCCGTCTCGCGCATGCAGCCCTGGCTGATCTCGAGCTCCTTCGAAATGACGGGCTGCGAGGTTCGCCGCAAGGCCGGCGGCGCAAAATTTCTCGATCAGAAGCTGGCGACCGATGCCGCAGCCGAGGGCAAGCAGGTCAAGGGTCTGGAAACGCTTGCCGAACAGGCCAAGGCCATGAGCGACCTGCCGATCGCGCTGCACCTGAAATCGCTGATGCAGACGCTGGAACTGGGCGACAAGATCAACGACGTCAACGAAACGATGACCGACCTCTATCTCGATGGCAATATCGGCGCGATGATCCCGATGCTGAAGGTGATCGAGCCGGACCAGACGATCACGGACGACGATACCACCGCCTTCGAGCAGCGCATCATCCTCGACCGCAACAAGATCATGGCCGAGCGCGCAGCGCCGGTTCTCGACAAGGGCAACGCCTTCATCGCCGTCGGCGCGCTTCATCTCGTCGGCGATCAGGGTCTCGTGGCACTGCTGCGCGGTCAGGGTTTTACGGTAACGGCCGCGAACTGAGCGCCCGCATGCGCTTGCCTAAATCGGCAAGCATCGTCGCGACGATCAGCCGATGGAACGGCGCGATCAGAGCGATATAGATCCGGCCAAGCAGTATCTTGCGCCTGACGAGCGTGGTCGTATCCACAAGCCGGCGCCCTTGCTCGTCATTCCGGACATCGATGACGACCCGAAAATCCAGATGCCGATCGTCGAAGCCAAGCACGATCTGGCTGTCGGATTTGCTGACGACCGGAAAGAACCCGATCTTTTCCAGTCCATCCGCCTGATGGCCGCTGGAAGACCTCAGCCCGAACGGACCGGTCGCCGCGTCGCGCAATCGCAACAGGAGCCGTACCCATAGCGGAAAACGGGTGAGCATGCTCCGTGCAGCGGCACCGGCGGTAAGATCCGATGTCGGGATCTGGAGTTCGAAGCAATCCGCCCAATCGGCATCCGGCAAAGCAGGATGCGGCATATTCGGTTCCACCATCAGAGGTCTTGCAGACATCGCGTCATCCGTTGATTTGCAGTCACCGCACTCTAGCACAGGGTGCAAATCGACCCGAATCACAAACGCCGGATGCGGCAATTTGGCCGGCTGATCGCGGCCACGGCAATTCCAGTAAAAGTGCTGCGCACTCTTCCATCCGGAATCGCGTAGAAGCAAAGAGATAGGGCAATTCCGCGCTTCGATGAAACGCGGAATCTCTTTAGCGAACGGCCGATCCGTTAACCGGCAATATCTTCAATCGCCAGGAGGCATCCGGCTTCAGATATGTGGTTGCGATGGTGCGGACATCCTGCGCGGTTACAGCCTCATAACCGCTGATGCTGCTGCGGATCCGCTCCAGGCGCCGGGGATCCGTCTGGGCATTGCGAAGGTTCTGAAGCCAATAGCCGTTGGTCTGTTGCGAACGCTTTACCGCTTCGACGATCGGAACCTTGGCCCGCGTCAGTTCGTCGGGAGAAACGTCTCCATTGCGCAGCTCGTCGGTAATCTTGTCCACCAGCTCGAAGAAATGATCCACCTTGGCGGGGATAGTCTCGACATAGGCATAGGCAAAGCCATAGCCGGGAATCGACCGGGAGAGATCGACATCGCCCTGAGGGCTGTACGTTGCCCCTTCCGCAAGGCGGAATTGCTCGATCAGGCGGTTCTGCAGGATGGCTCCGGCCACATTGGCCGCAGCCGCTCTCGGCAGATCGGAGAGGAAATCGCCGATCGGCATGGCGACGGCGGCACCGGCACTATCGTTTCGCCCATCGTGCAGCCGGACGACCGGTTCGGACGTTGGCGCGGGAAAATGCACGTCGGCCCCGTCCGTTTTACTCTTCTCGTCGCCACGCGCCGGCAGCGCGCCAAAAGTCTGCGCGGTCATGCGGATGGCGTCATCGACCTCGACGTCGCCCGCGATGATGACTTCGATCTGTCCCGTTGCAAGAAGCGGCCGCAGGAGCGCCTCGAAATCTTCCGGCTTGGCATCGAGCAATTGCGTCCGGTCCGGAAATGTCCAGCGCGGATCGTCGGAATGCAGAAGACTGGAGAAATCACGCTGGAGCACGGTGCCCGGCGTGGCCTGAAGCTGCGTAAGAGTATTCAGATAGGCTTGCTGGACCCGCTTGAAGACATCGGGACGGTAAGCCGGATCGGAGACATAGGCCGTCAGAAGCTGCAACTGCGTCTGCAGGTCTTGCGGACGTGTGGCACCCTCGAACTTGAAGTCCGAATCCTGAATGGAGAAATCGCTGCCGACAACCTTTGCCGCAAAGGCCTTCTGCATGTCGTCGTAGCTGATGGCCTTCAGGCCGGACAGCGGCAGCGCCGGCGCAGCCCATATCGGCAGCAGGCGATCGTGCGGCAGGTCCAGCCGGCCATGGCCGATATTGGCGCGCACGAGCACCTCGTCCTGCCGGTACTTGGTGGGCTTGACGGTCAAGCGGACGCCATTGGCGAAACGGACCATCGTAATGCCGAGATCATCGACCGCACATCGTTCGACGACATCGCCCGGCTTTCCGAAATCGGTATAGGGCCATGCGACGGAGGCCGCATATTCCGGCGCCTTCACCGCTACGGCGCGGGAAGCGGCATAGACCTTTTCGACAGCCGCATCGCCGCCATCGGGCATTTGCGGAACCTGCAGCACGAGTTGCGGACCGTTGCCGGCGAAGACGCGCTGAAGAGCTTGGTTGACGTCATCCGCAGCCAGGCCTTTCATCGCGGTATCGAACAAGGCGAGGTCTTCCGCGGGCGAGGTGAAGACCAGGTTCTCGCCGGCGCTCCAGTTGAGCGTGCCGGCAATGTCCGGGCTCGTGCGCGTTGCCGCTCCGCCAGCCGCGGCCTGCAGCATCGAACGATATTCGGCGATTTCACGGTCGATCTCGCTCTGGTCGACGCCGAACTGCGCGATGCGGCGCTGCTCCTGGTCGATTGCGGCAAGCGCGGCCTGCCACTTGGCGGGATCGCTATCGGCCGCAATCATCGCGATACGAGCCGATTTGAACACATCCTGGGCGCCGGCTTGCGCGCTGACGAAGGGCGGATTGGGCTGCTGCGCCAACACCGACAGGCGCCGGTTGAGAACGGCAAGACCGATGTCCTCGACCAGCTGCGCGCGGCGCTTGGCAGCCGTATCCGGCGAGGCGTCATAGGGCCGCGTCCATACGATCTGAACGCGGGTCGCACCGCCGGGCACGACGACCGTGCCGACACGTTCTCCGTGCTTTTCAGGCGTGCCGAGGTCAGGGTCCGCCGGCGCGGCCGTGGCTGCGGTCCAATTGCCGAACCGATTACGGATATCGGCTTCGACAGCGGCGGCATCGATATCGCCGACGACGATCAGGGTGGCGCGATCCGGTCGATAATAGGTTCGGTAAAAGTCCCGCACCAGATCGACCGGAGCGTTGCTGATGATATCGGTCTTGCCGATGGGCGAACGCTGCGGCACGAGCTGGCCCGGCAGCACCTGATCGAGGAAACCGATCCCGCCGCGATATTGCGGCGTGTCGCGCAGTTTCTCTTCCGAAAGAATGACGCCGCGCTCGCGGTCGAAGGCGCCCGCATCGAGCTTCAGCTCGCTGGCGGTTTCGCGCATCAGCATCAAGCCGGTCGAAACGGTCTCGGGATCGGCCTCCGGCAGATCCAGCGCATAAACGGTTTCGCCATAGCTCGTGGAAGCGTTGGTATCCGCGCCGAAGGCAAGGCCGAGGCGCTGGAGGATGCGCACCATCTCGCCTTCGGGAACATGGGTCGACCCCTTGAAGGCCATGTGCTCGAGAAAATGCGCCAGGCCGCGCTGGTCATCGCGCTCCTGGAGGGAGCCGGCGCCGATGCGGAAGCGGATGGCCACCTGACCCGAGGGCGTCGCGTTGTGCATGACGGCAAAGCGCATGCCGTTCGGCAGCGTACCGAAACGGATCCCCTGTTCCACCGGCAGGTCGCTGACCGCCTGCGGCCAGCCCACGACGGGCGCTTCGGCATGCGCGGGCGCCGCAACGGTGACGAGGAGAGCGAGCGCGCTCGCAACGAAAAGTTTTACGGATGGGTGAGCGGCTGGGATTTGACGTGACATGCTTGCTTTGTTGATGAGAACGAGTCGATGATGCGATGCACGGGAGCCCCGTTCATCGCATCATCGGGCAAGCATTGCAATCCTGGCGCGGAACCCGGCGGAAACCGCCGGTTCTTACATGTGGATCGGCTTGAAGAAGGTCGCGAGCGCTGCTTCCTTCACGGCTTCCGACATGGTCGGATGCGCATGGCAGGTGCGGCCGAGATCTTCCGAAGAGCCGCCGAATTCCATCAGCACGGCAATCTCGTGGATCATCTCGCCGGCGCCGAAGCCGACGATATGGCCGCCGAGAACCCGATCCGTTTCCTTGTCGGCCAGGATCTTGACGAAACCGTCCGTCGCCAGCATGGCGCGGGCGCGGCCGTTGGCGGAGAACGGGAACTTGCCGACCTTGTAGGCGATGCCCGCTGCCTTCAGCTCTTCCTCGGTCTTGCCGACGGAGGCGACTTCCGGCTGCGTATAGACGACGCTCGGGATGACGTCATAGTTCACATGGCCGGCCTGGCCGGCGAGGATTTCGGCCAGCGCCACGCCCTCGTCTTCCGCCTTGTGCGCGAGCATCGGGCCCTTCACCACGTCGCCGATGGCATAGATGCCGGCGACATTGGTCTTGAAGTGGCCGTCGATCTCGACGCGGCCGCGATTGTCGAGCGCAACGCCAGCCTCTTCGAGGCCAAGGCCTGCCGTGTAGGGCTTGCGGCCGGTCGCAACCAGCACGACGTCGGCATCGAGCACGACCTTGTCGCCGCCCTTGACCGGCTCGAAAGTAACCTTCGCGCCGTTGCCGGATTTTTCGACGCCGACCACCTTGGCGCCGAGATGGAATTCAATGCCCTGCTTGGCCAGCATGCGCTGGAACTGCTTGGAAACTTCGCCGTCCATGCCGCCGAGGATGCTGTCGAGATATTCGACGACAGTCACCTTGGCGCCGAGACGCGACCAGACCGAGCCCAGCTCGAGGCCGATGACACCGCCGCCGACGACGATCAACTTGCCCGGCACCTTGTCGAGCGCGATGCCGCCGGTCGAGGAGATGATGACCTTTTCGTCGATTTCGAGCGGAACGCCCGGAATGCCGGCAACGTCGGAGCCGGTGGCGATGACGATGTTCTTGCCCTCGATCTCGGTCACCTTGCCGTCGTCGGCCGTCACGGCAACCTTGCCGGCGGCAACGATCTTGCCGGTGCCCTGGAAGGCGTCGATCTTGTTCTTCTTGAAGAGGAAGGCGACGCCGTCGACGTTCGACTTCACGGTCGCATCCTTGTGCGCCATCATCTTCGGAAGATTGAGCGTCGGCGCGGCAACCTCGACGCCGAGCGCATCCATGCCATGGCCGGCATGATGGAACATTTCGGAAGCGTGCAGCAGCGCCTTGGACGGAATGCAGCCGATGTTGAGGCAGGTGCCGCCGTAGGTCGCGCGCTTTTCGACGACCGCGACCTTCAGGCCGAGCTGCGCTGCCTTGACTGCACAGACATAGCCGCCGGGGCCGGTTCCGATAATGATCACATCGTAGGACATGGTTTAATTTCCTTGTTTTGTATCTTTGTTAGTCGGTCGCCCGTGCCAAGGCGAGGCGGATGCCGAAGCCGACGAGCGCCGCTCCGGTGATGCGGTTGAACCATTTGCCGCCGGCGATGAAGCGATCGCGGACCGGCTTGACGGTGAAGAAGGTGGAGACGCCGGCAAACCAGGCGACGAGCGCCGTTGCCATGCCGATGCCGTAGCTGAACTGGATGAGCGCCGGCGTGTCGTGATGGACCAGCGTCGAAAACAGCGACAGGAAGAACAGCACCGGCTTCGGGTTAAGCGCATTGGTGACGAAGCCCGTCGCCAGGCAGCGCCAGACAGAAACCGGCTTGCGGTCTTCCTCGGTGATCTCGACATCCTTCACCTTGAAGCCCGGCTCGCGGAAGGACTTGATGCCCAGGTAGACGAGATAGAGGACGCCCGCCCACTTGATCATGCTGAACAGCATCAGCGACTGCGACACGATGAGCCCCAGGCCGAGAATGGTGTAGCTGATGTGGAACAGCAGCGAGAAGCCCATGCCGAGCCCGGTCATCATGGCGGCGCGGCGGCCATGTACGATGCTCTGGCGCAGGATCACGGCAAAGTCCGCGCCGGGAACGACGATGAAGATCGAGAACACCGCCATCAGGCCGAGGAATTCGAGAATATACTGCATGTCACTTGTCCATTCTGATCAGCGGCCGCCGCTCACGTCGAGCAGAGCACCCGTAATATAGGATGCGTGAGGACTGAGGAGGTAGAGGATGGCGTCGGCAACCTCGTCGGACGTTCCGGCACGCTTCATCGGCAATTGCGGCGCGATGTCGCGCGCCCGATCCGGCAGGCCGGCGGCGGCATGGATATCCGTATCGATGATGCCGGGCCGGACCGCGTTGACGCGGATGCCTTCCGACGCCACCTCACGCGCAAGGCCGACCGTGAACGTATCGATCGCTCCCTTGGAGGCGGCATAGTCGACATACTGGCCGCCGCCGCCGAGCGTTGCGGCCATGGAGGAGACGTTGACGATCACCCCGCCCTTGCCCCCATGGCGGGTCGACATGCGGCGCACGGCCTCGGCCGCGACCAGCATCGAGCCGGTGACGTTGATGCGGAACATGCGGTCGAGCCGTTCCGGCGTCATCTCGTCCAGGCGCTGGATGACATCGACGATGCCGGCATTGTTGACGAGGCCGTCGATCCGGCCGAAATACGCGTCGACCTTGGCGAAGACGGATTTGATATCCTCGGGCTTGCCGATATCGCCGGCAACCGCGATCGCCTCGCCGCCGGCGTCGCGGATCGTCCCCACCACGGCCTCGGCCGCATCCTTGTTGGACGCGTAGTTCACCGCCACGGCCCAGCCATGCTGGGCGGCGGCCAGGCACACCGCGGCACCGATGCCGCGGCTACCACCGGTTACGAGAAGAACAGCAGCACTCTCGGTCATTGGTAGCATCCTTTCAGACTGAGGACATCCCAAGGTGCGACGGTCGCCTTTCCCTCGCCCCAGAGAGACGACTTCTGGATCGAAGGTCCAAGCGCCGGCAGGAAAAGCCGGTCCGCCGCGTTCTCGCCTTCCGCTGGCAGTGCACGGATATGGCCCGTCAGATCGGAGGCATAGACCATGCCCTGCCAGACGGTGCAGGCTCTGAGATCAGCCCCAGTTACGTCGCCTTCGGGGCATTCGAACATGATGCGGCCATCGGCGCGCAATTGATCGTCGCTGCGCATGACGACGCCATCGGCAACGACGGCGGTGTTGCGCACCGCAAGCTTGAACCTGTTGCTGACCGCCGACTCCGATCCCATCGGCTCGAACCGCAGCTCGTAGGCATTGTCCATATCGACGTAGACGGCCTTTTCCTGCACGCATTCGTCAGCATAGGCAGATACCGGATTGATCGCGAAGGCCAGCATCATCCAATGCGTCGAGGCCAGTCGTGCCATCGTGCTTTCAGCCAGCATGGTCACTCCCCTCCCGGCTCGCGCCGGCCATCGGCATTTTCGGTCACGCCGAAATCGGTGAACAGAACCAGCGGCCTGCCGTCGGCATCGAGGCCCCAGAAAACCGGATAGAAACCGTCGCCCCAGCCGCTCCAGAAAACGGCGACATTGCCACGCTTGCCCGGTATCGGCCGATGCATGGCGTATCTGTCGTCGTTCACTCCGAGTTCGGAGGCCAGGACGTCGTCATAGTAATTGATATCGGGCGATGCCTTCTCTGCCCGAACCTGCGTTTCGCGCTCCTGGATCAGAGCATAGGTCTCGGCATCCATATAGCAGCCAAGACCGGCATCGACGGGATAGCCGAAGAATTCGTCGCCCTTCAGCGAACCGATATCCTGGCCCGGGATCAGCGCCAGCTCCCAGCGCACCGGCCTGCCCTCGGCAAAGCGCATGCCGGCAGCGGCGATGCGGCCGAAGGCTTCGTAGAGCGTGACGGGATAGTCGCCGGGAGGAACCGTCCGGACAAACGCCGCGCGATCGGGCCCGACGAGCGGATCGCTGGCGACGACGCGCCCGGAGGTCAACTCCACCTTGCCGACATGGAGAGCCTTGATCGAGCGGGCGGCGAGATCGGCGTCGCTGAGCGACGCCAGATCGAAGTTGCTGCTGAGCCTGGAAATGTCGAGCTCACCCGCGCCGGCGGACGATGGTATCCATGCGGCGACAGCGCACAACAATCCGTGCAGCGTCCGCATGGGCCATGTCGACATGATCCACCGCTCCCTTAGAGATCGAGAACCAGACGTTCCGGATCTTCCAGGCTTTCCTTGACGCGCACGAGGAAGGTAACCGCTTCCTTGCCGTCGACCATGCGATGGTCGTAGGAAAGCGCCAGATACATCATCGGACGGATGACGACCTGACCGCCGATGGCGACCGGACGTTCCTGGATCTTGTGCATGCCGAGAATGCCCGACTGCGGCGCGTTCAGGATCGGCGAAGACATCAGCGAACCGTAGACACCGCCGTTGGTGATGGTGAAGGTGCCGCCCTGCATGTCGGCCATCGATAGCGTTCCGTCGCGGGCAGCCTTTGCCAGACGGCCCAGCTCCTTCTCGACCTCGGCGATCGACATCTGGTCGGCATCGCGGATAACCGGAACGACGAGACCCTTGTCGGTCCCGACGGCCATGCCGATGTGGCAGTAGTTCTTGTAGATGATGTCGGTGCCGTCGATCTCGGCGTTGACAGCCGGCAGTTCCTTCAGCGCGTGGGTGACGGCCTTGGTGAAGAAGCCCATGAAGCCGAGCTTCACGCCATGCTTCTTCTCGAAGATGTCCTTGTACTTGTTGCGCAGGTCCATGACGGCCTTCATGTCCACCTCGTTGTAGGTGGTGAGCATGGCGGCGGTGTTCTGCGCATCCTTGAGGCGGCGGGCGATCGTCTGGCGCAGGCGGGTCATCTTGACGCGCTCTTCGCGGCTGACGTCCTCGACGGCGGTCGGCGCGCGCGCTGCGACCGGAGCAGCCGGTGCGGCTGCCGGCGCCGAAGCGGCCTTGGCAACGGCGGCGATGACATCGCCCTTCAGCACCTGGCCGCGCTTGCCGCTGCCCTCGACCTGATCGGCGGAGAGATTGTTTTCAGCGAGCAGCTTGGCAGCGGCAGGAGCCGGCGGCATGGAAGAAGCCGGAGCGGAAACGGCAGGCGCCGCAACCGGAGCGGCAGCGGCTGGGGCCGGAGCAGCAGCCTGCGCCGGAGCGGCGGCAGCGCCGTTGCCGGCGGAGATTTGGCCGAGCAGTGCGCCGAGGCCTACGGTCTCGCCGGCCTGGGCAACGATTTCGGACAGGGTGCCGGCCGACGGTGCGGGGACTTCGATCGTCACCTTGTCGGTTTCAAGCTCGAGAAGCGGCTCATCGGCCTTGATGGCATCGCCGACCTTCTTGAACCAGGTGCCGACGGTCGCTTCGCTGACGGATTCGCCGAGGGTAGGAACGCGGATTTCAGTGGCCATTGTTCAAATCCTGATTTTCGTCATTATGAGTTAGATGGAATTCCGGCGACAGACGGCCGGGGGACGGGTGATGCGCCGTGACGCAATCGCCCGGACGACGACAGTGGCCGACCGGGCATTTGCTTGATCCTGGCGATAGGCGGCATGTTTCTGCATGGCGGCCATCTTCTCCCCCGTCGCATCATGCGGAAGGCTGGGACGCGACGACGCAATCTTCAAACGAAAACCGGTCATCGCGCAACCCCTCAACCGCCGAGCGCGTCCTCGAGGAACGCCGCAAGCTGCGACAGATGCTTGGACATCAGGCCCGTCGCCGGAGAGGCGGCGGCCGGACGGCCGGTGTAGCGAACGCGCTGGTACTTGGCATCGATGTGGGCGAGCACCCATTCCAGATACGGATCGATGAACGACCATGCACCCATGTTCTTCGGCTCTTCCTGGCACCAGACCATTTCCGCGTTGCGGAAGCGGCTGAGCTCGTTGATGAGCGCCTTGGCCGGGAAAGGATAGAGCTGTTCGATGCGCAGCAGGTAGATGTCGTCGATGCCGCGCTTCTCGCGCTCTTCCAGCAGATCGTAGTAGACCTTGCCCGAGCAGATGACGACGCGACGGATCTTGTTGTCCTTCTGCAGCTTGATCGGGCCGTCCTTGATCAGTTCGGCATCGTCCCACAGCAGGCGATGGAACGAGCTTTCGCCCGCCATCTCCGCCAGCGTCGACACGGCGCGCTTGTGGCGCAGCAGCGACTTCGGCGTCATCAGGATCAGCGGCTTGCGGAAGTCGCGCTTCAGCTGACGGCGCAGGATGTGGAAGTAGTTCGCCGGCGTCGTGACGTTGGCGACCTGCATGTTGTCCTCGGCGCAGAGCTGCAGATAGCGTTCCAGGCGGGCGGAAGAGTGTTCCGGACCCTGGCCTTCATAGCCATGCGGCAGCAGGCAGACGAGGCCGGACATGCGCAGCCACTTGCGTTCGCCCGACGAGATGAACTGGTCGAAGACGACCTGCGCACCGTTGGCGAAGTCGCCGAACTGGGCTTCCCACAGGGTCAGCGCGTTCGGACGGGCCAGCGAATAGCCGTATTCGAAGCCGAGAACCGCTTCTTCCGACAGCATCGAGTTGATGACTTCGTAACGGGCCTGGGTCGGCGACAGGTTGGCGAGCGGGATGTAGCGCTCTTCGGTCTCCTGATCGTAGAGAACCGAATGACGCTGCGAGAAGGTGCCGCGTTCGCAATCCTGACCGGACAGGCGGATCTTGTGGCCTTCGACGACGAGCGAACCGAACGCCAGGGCTTCCGCCATGGCCCAGTCGATGCCCTCGCCGGTCTGCACCATGTTGGCGCGGTTTTCCATGAAGCGCTGGATGGTGCGGTGTGCGTGGAAGCCTGCCGGGATTTCCGACAGCTTGCGGCCGATATCCTTCAGCGCCTTCATCGGCACGGCAGTCTTGCCGCGGCGCTGCTCGTCGGCATTGTCGGCCGTATGCAGGCCGGACCACTCGCCATCCAGCCAGTCGGCCTTGTTCGGCTTGTAGGACTGGCCGGCCTCGAACTCCTGATCGAGATGGGCGCGCCAGTCGGCCTTCATCTTTTCGACTTCGCCTTCGGTCAGCACGCCTTCGCTGATCAGCCGCTGCGAATAGATCTGCAGCACCGTCTTGTGGGCGCGGATGACCTTGTACATGTTCGGCTGCGTGAAGGACGGTTCGTCGCCTTCATTGTGGCCGTAGCGGCGGTAGCAGAACAGGTCGACCACGACAGGCTTGTGGAACTTCATGCGGAATTCGGTTGCGATCTTCGCAGCGTAAACCACGGCTTCCGGATCGTCGCCGTTGACGTGGAAGATCGGCGCTTCGATCATCTTGGCGACGTCGGACGGATAGGGCGACGAGCGCGAGAAGGCCGGATTGGTGGTGAAACCGATCTGGTTGTTGATGATGACGTGCATCGTGCCGGCAACGCGATGACCGCGCAGGCCTGACAGGCCGAGGATTTCGGCAGTTACGCCCTGACCGGCGAAAGCCGCGTCGCCGTGGATCAGCAAGGGCACGACCTTGGCGCGTTCCGACAATGGGATGATGTCGCCATCCCATTGGGTGGCGCCCATATCCTGCTTGGCGCGGGCCTTGCCCATGACGACGGGATTGACGATTTCCAGATGCGACGGGTTCGCCGTCAGCGAGACGTGCACCTTGGCGCCGTCGAAATCGCGGTCCGAGGAGGCGCCGAGATGGTACTTCACGTCACCCGAACCTTCGACTTCGTCGGGAGCGTAGGAGCCGCCCTTGAACTCGTGGAAGATGGCGCGATGCGGCTTGCCCATGACCTGGGACAGCACGTTCAGACGGCCGCGATGGGCCATGCCGAACACGGCTTCCCGGAGGCCGAGCTGGCTGCCGCTCTTGAGAATCTGCTCGAGCGCCGGGATCAGCGATTCGCCACCGTCTAGGCCGAAACGCTTGGTGCCCTTGAACTTGACGTCGAGGAACTGTTCATAGCCCTCGGCTTCGATGACCTTCTGCAGGATGGCCTTCTTGCGCTCGGGATTGAAAGCGATCCCCTTGTCGACGCCCTCGATGCGTTCCTGGATCCATGCCTTCTCTTCCGGATTGGAGATATGCATGAATTCGACGCCGAGCGTCGAGCAGTAGGTGCGCTCGAGGATCTCGATCATCTCGCGTACGCTGGCATATTCGAGGCCGAGCACGTTGTCGATGAAGATCTTGCGATCGAGGTCCGCCTCGGTGAAGCCGTAAGCTTCCGGCGACAGTTCCTTGTAGTCTTCGACGGGAGCGGCGATGCCGAGCGGGTCGAGCTTGGCATGCAGATGGCCGCGCATGCGATAGGCACGGATCATCATGATGGCGCGGACGGAATCGCGCGTCGCCTGCAGGACGTCGGTCGTGTCGGCCGGGGTGCCGGCGACTTCGGCCTTCGCCTTCAGCTTGGTCTCGATGACCTTTTCGACAACGCCCCAGTCGCCGTCGAGCGCGGAAACCAGGTCGCCCTTCGCCGGGATCGGCCAGTTCTTGCGCTGCCAGGAGGCGCCCTTGGCCGCCCTCTTCACGTCGTCGGGGCTATCCTCGAGCGCCTTGAAGAAAGACCGCCATTCGTCGGAGACCGATGAAGGATCGTCCTCATAGCGCGCATAGAGCTGCTCGATATAGGCAGCGTTGGCGCCATCCAGGAACGAGGTGATCTGAAACTGCTCGTTGGCTTCTTGCCTTGCCATGGTGAATCTGCGGACGCTTTCGCCCGTCTCCCAACTTGTTTGCATTGCCGGTTTTCGGGTCCCCGGCGACCGTATTTCACTTGAGGCCGTCAAGGCCGTAAGTCAGCATCTGCGAATTTCGAAACCGGACGGGACGAGATAGCCGCCACCCCGTCCGGCCTTGCTATAGGTAGGGTCAGCCCTTGAGGACTTCCACCAGAGTCTTGCCGAGACGCGCCGGCGACGGCGACACGCGGATGCCTGCCGATTCCATTGCCGCGATCTTGTCTTCCGCGCCGCCCTTGCCGCCGGAGATGACGGCGCCGGCATGGCCCATCGTGCGGCCGGGAGGTGCCGTGCGGCCGGCGATGAAGCCGACCATCGGCTTCTTGCGGCCCTTCTTGGCTTCGTCCTTGAGGAACTGGGCCGCGTCTTCTTCAGCCGAGCCGCCGATTTCGCCGATCATGATGATCGACTTGGTTTCGTCGTCTGCGAGGAACATTTCCAGGATGTCGATGAATTCCGTGCCCTTGACCGGGTCGCCGCCGATACCGACGGCCGTCGTCTGGCCGAGGCCTTCGTTCGTGGTCTGGAACACGGCTTCATAGGTCAGCGTGCCGGAGCGCGAGAGAACGCCGACGGAGCCCTTCTTGAAGATGGAGCCCGGCATGATGCCGATCTTGCATTCGTCCGGCGTCAGGACGCCCGGGCAGTTCGGCCCGATCAGGCGCGACTTGGACTTGATGAGGCGATCCTTGACCTTGACCATGTCGGCGACCGGAATGCCTTCCGTGATGCAGACGATGAGCGGGATCTCGGCTTCGATCGCTTCGAGGATCGCAGCTGCAGCACCTGCCGGCGGCACGTAGATGACCGAGGCGTTGGCGCCGGTGGCTTCCTTGCCTTCGGCGACCGACTTGAAGATCGGCAGCTTTTCGCCCTTGGAGCCGGTCCAGGTCTCGCCACCCTTGGAGGGGTGGATACCGCCGACCATCTTCGTGCCGTGATAGGCAAGCGCCTGCTCGGTGTGGAAAGTACCGGTCTTGCCGGTCAGGCCCTGAACCAGAACCTTCGTATCTTTGTTGATGAGGATCGACATCTTGCCTCAGGCTCCCTTGACTGCCTTAACGATCTTCTGGGCGGCATCGTCCAGGTCATCGGCAGAGATGACGTTGAGACCGGATTCGTTGATGATCTTCTTGCCGAGCTCGACGTTGGTGCCTTCGAGGCGCACGACGAGCGGAACCTTCAGACCGACTTCCTTGACGGCCGCAAGCACGCCTTCGGCAATGACGTCGCACTTCATGATGCCGCCGAAGATGTTGACCAGAATACCCTGGACGGCCGGATCGGCGGTGATGATCTTGAAGGCGGCCGTGACCTTTTCCTTGGTAGCGCCGCCGCCGACATCGAGGAAGTTCGCCGGCTCGGCGCCGTAGAGCTTGATGATGTCCATGGTTGCCATGGCAAGGCCGGCGCCGTTGACCATGCAGCCGATGTTGCCGTCGAGCGCGACATAGGCCAGGTCGTATTCGTGGGCCTGGATTTCCTTCTCGTCCTCTTCCGAGGTGTCGCGCAGGGCGCGGATGTCTTCGTGACGGAAGAGCGCGTTGCCGTCAAACGAGACCTTGGCGTCGAGGACGCGGAGGCGGCCGTTGGTCATGACGATCAGCGGGTTCACTTCCAGCAGCGCCATGTCCTTTTCGACAAAGGCCTTGTAGAGGATCGGGAAGAGCTTGGCAGCGTCCTCGCGGGCAGCCCCTTCGAGCTTCAGCGCGTCGGAAAGAGCAGCCGAGTTGGCGGCCGTGACGCCCGTCGACGGATCGATGGCGACGGTGATGATCTTTTCCGGCGTATCGTGCGCGACGGTCTCGATGTCCATGCCGCCTTCCGTCGAAACGACGAAAGCGACCTGACCGACCGAGCGGTCGACCAGGATCGAGAGATAAAGCTCGCGATCGATGTCGGCGCCGTCTTCGATGTAGAGGCGGTTGACCTGCTTGCCGGCCGGGCCGGTCTGCTTGGTCACCAGCGTGTGGCCGAGCATTTCCTTGGCGTTGGCGACGACATCGTCAACCGACTTGGCCAGGCGAACGCCGCCCTTGGCGTCCGGGCCGAGTTCCTTGAACTTGCCCTTGCCGCGGCCGCCAGCATGGATCTGGCTCTTGACGACGTAAAGCGGACCTGGAAGCTGCTTGGCAGCGGCGGCGGCCTCATCGGCGGAGAAGATGGCAACGCCGTCCGCGACGGGTGCGCCATAGGTCTTCAGCAGCGCCTTGGCCTGGTATTCATGAATGTTCATGGACTTATCCCTGTTGGAACGCGGAAATTACTTCAGCGACGGCGCGATGGTGGCGCAAGCTTCGCAAAGACCGGCAACGGCCGCGACCGACTTGTCGAAGGCTTCCTTCTCGGCCTTGTTCAGATCGATCTCGATGACGCGCTCGATACCGCCGGCACCGATAACGGTGGGAACGCCGACATACATGTCCTTTACGCCGTACTGGCCGTCGAGATGCGCGGCGCAAGGCAGGACGCGCTTCTTGTCCTTGAGGTAGGATTCAGCCATCGCGATGGCCGAAGCGGCCGGAGCGTAGTAGGCCGAGCCGGTCTTCAGCAGGCCGACGATCTCGGCGCCGCCGTCACGGGTGCGCTGGATGATCTCTTCGAGGCGCTCGGCAGTGAGCCAGCCCATGGTGACGAGGTCGGTCAGCGGGATGCCGGCAACGGTGGAGTAGCGGGCGAGCGGAACCATCGAGTCGCCATGGCCGCCGAGAACGAAAGCGGTGACGTCTTCGACGGAAACGTTGAATTCCTTGGCGAGGAACAGGCGGAAGCGCGAGCTGTCGAGCACGCCGGCCATGCCGACGACCTTGTTGGTCGGCAGGCCCGAGAACTTCTGCAGCGCCCAGACCATGGCGTCGAGCGGGTTGGTGATGCAGATCACGAAAGCGTTCGGGGCATACTTCTTGATGCCGGCGCCGACCTGTTCCATGACCTTGAGGTTGATGCCGAGCAGATCGTCGCGGCTCATGCCCGGCTTGCGGGCAACGCCGGCGGTGACGATGCAGACATCAGCGCCTTCGATCGCGGAATAGTCACTGGCGCCGGTCAAGTTGGCGTCGAAACCTTCGACCGGAGAAGACTGGGCGATGTCGAGACCCTTGCCCTGGGGAATGCCGTCCGCGATGTCGAACAGGACGATGTCGCCCAGTTCCTTCAGGCCGGCGAGATGCGCCAGCGTGCCACCAATCATGCCAGAACCAATAAGTGCGATCTTGTTGCGCGCCATTTCGGTGTATCCTTTGCGATCAAAATCCGTGGCGGGACACCGTGACAGGCATCCACAATAGCCGTCAATCGCATAGACCCAAAGGGTGAAATTGGCAATTGATTATTTTGAGATCAGGAATTTCAATCGGTTAGATACAAAATATCTTACGTAAACGTAAGATGTTCTGTCACCGAATTGTTACTCGGCAGCGCGCTTGGCCGGAGTCTGGGCCAGATATTCGGCGCTGCGCATCTCGAAAAGCCGCGACGCCGTGCGGTCGAATTCGAAGCCTTCCGTCCCTCGCCGCTCCTCCAGCAGATCCTCCGGCATGGCGGCCGCGGACACGTAGAGGCGGATATTGTGATCGTAGAGCGTGTCGATAAGAATGATGAAACGCTTCGTCTGGTTGCGCTTGTCCGGGCCGAGCTTCGGCACATGATCGAGGAAGATCGTGTCGAAGCGCTCGGCGATGGCGAGGAAATCGGCGGGCCCCAGCGGCGCATCGCAAAGATCGGCGAAGGAGAAGCGCGCCATGCGATCGACGGCGAGCGGCACATGAATGGAGCGCCCCTTCATCGGGATCTCCGTCGGCTGCGCCTTGCGTCCATGCAGCGCGCCCATCCAGGAGGCATCCATCGCCATATCGGCACGCTGGTCGAGCGGCGTCAGATAGACCGGCTGGCTGTTCAGCTTCTCCATGCGGTAGTCCGTCGGCGAATCCAGCGTCACCACATCGACGTACTTTTTCAGGAGATCGATGAAGGGCAGGAACAGGCCGCGGTTGAGGCCGTCACGATAAAGATTGTCCGGCTCCACGTTCGACGTGGCGATCAGCACGCAGCCGAGCGAGAACAGCTCGGAAAACAGCCGCGACAGGATCATCGCATCGGCAATGTCGGTAACGGTGAATTCGTCGAAGCAAAGCAGTTCGGCCTCGGCGTAGAGGTCGGCGGCAACCGGCGGGATCGGGTCGGCCTGCTTGGTCTCGCCGTTCTTGAACTTCAGCCGCTGCGCCGCGATGCGGTTGTGCACATCGGTCATGAACTCGAAGAAATGCGCCCGGCGTTTCTTCTGGCAGGGCGCCATGGCGAAGAACATGTCCATCAACATGGTCTTGCCGCGTCCGACGCTGCCGTGAATGTAAAGGCCCTTGATCGTCTCGACCGACTTCTTGCGTGCAGCAAACATCCAGCCGAGCGCGCTGGATTTGGCGGCAGGCCGCTTCCGCTTGAGATCGGCAAGCACGCGGTCCAGCATTTTCGCCACATCCATCTGCGCCGAATCCACCTGGAGGGACCCGGACGCCGTCAGCGCCTTTAGCTGTTCGCAGACGCTGATCGAGTAATCTGGCATGGGCTGCATGGGGAAATATCCGCCTGTGCGAACAGGAGCGCACCCAAGGGGTGCTGCACCTTTCAAATAAGCTTATCGGCTGAGGCTGAGCGGCTGGCCGGACGCGGTCGAGCCGTCAAAGCGCGAATCCGCCGTCTTGTAGACCGTGCCGATTGTGGAGCCGTCACGATTTTTCAGGAGAACCTGCTTGCCCGAAACTTCCCACGAACCCATCGCGGTGAGTTCGCCCGCGCAACCGCGCGTACCGCCGCGCGAGCCGCTGCCGAGGTTCGTCAGCGTCAGGAACATGTCGCAGCTTGATCCGCCATTGCTGACCTTCCAGCTGCCGACCATTGATTCCTTCGTGACATCCATGGCGGATGCCGCCATCGCCTGCTGTTGCTGCGGATTGCCCGCATTCGCCGCGCCCGTTGCCGGAGCAGCCGGAAATTGCGAGCCGTTGCCGGCGCCTGCGGGCGGAAGCTGGCTGGATTGAACGGAAGGAACAGGCTGGGCCTGCAGTGGCGGGGCAGAATAACTGTCGTTGTTGTATGCCGTGCGCTGGCAACCGGCAAGCGACAGACCAATCGCCGCAGCCGTCACTGCATATCTAAACTGCATCATCACACTCCTAAATGATTGTCCACCGCTGACATCTGCAAAGATATGTTTAATGATGTCCGAATTATCGTATTTCACTTTGGTTAATCAAGTCGATACCGTCACAAATTGCAGTAGGCCATAGCTGGACAAGAATCGGGTGGTTTCAAGGCGATACGCCGAACCTCCCCTAAAATGGAGGGAAGCCGCGAACTTCGGCATCCTCTCCGATCCATGTGCCTTATCAAGGACCTATCAAATATCGCGGGCACCGCGGGAGTGACCGGAACGGCGGGTTAGACCCGCCGCTCAACCATCATCTTCTTGATTTCGGCGATTGCCTTAGCCGGGTTCAGACCCTTCGGGCAGGTCTGGGCGCAGTTCATGATCGTGTGGCAGCGATAAAGACGGAAGGGATCCTCGAGATTGTCGAGGCGTTCACCCTTGGCTTCGTCTCTGGAGTCGATGAGCCAGCGATAGGCCTGCAGCAGGACGGCGGGACCGAGATAGCGGTCGCCATTCCACCAGTAGCTCGGACAGGAGGTCGAGCAGCAGGCACAAAGGATGCACTCGTAGAGACCGTCGAGCTTCAGGCGGTCCTCGTGGCTCTGCTTCCACTCCTTGGCCGGCGGCGGCGATACCGTCTTCAGCCAGGGCTCGATGGACCGGTGCTGAGCGTAGAAATTCGTCAGGTCCGGCACGAGGTCCTTGACGACGGGCATGTGCGGCAGCGGATAGATCTTCACCGTGCCCTTGATCTCGTCCAGACCCTTGGTGCAGGCGAGCGTGTTGGTGCCGTCGATGTTCATCGCGCAGGAGCCGCAAATGCCTTCGCGACAGGAACGGCGCAGCGTCAGCGTCGGATCGATCTTGTTCTTGATGTAGAGCAGGCCGTCGAGCACCATCGGACCGCAATCGTCGATATCGATGTAGTAGGTGTCGATGCTCGGGTTCTGGCCGTCATCCGGGCTCCAGCGATAGACGCGGAATTCGCGCGTATTCTTGGCGCCGACCGGCTTCGGCCAGACCTTGCCTTCGCGCATCTGAGAGTTCTTGGGGAGAGCGAGTTCAACCATTCTTTCTATCCACCTTCACGATGTTCAGAATTAATCCAATATCTGGCGCCTCACCAGATAGATGATACATTTTGTCTATCATCGAGGCTGCATCGAAGGCCCCGCGCATCGCATTCCATTTTTTAAACTCTTCCGCAGAAGAAAGCCCTGGATAGCTACCCAGTATGGAGGCTACAATTTCCGCAACTAAAAAGGTCAGCGCAATCAGCATCGCGTAGGCAATTGCTTTGAACTCCGAGGAAGCCAGCAACGCGCTCATCGGGCTCTCATCATTATCTTCTTCGACGATTACTTTCACATGAGCATTGTAGCTCCAATGAGCATGATCACTCATCCACCCATACAAGCGCCCTACTTGAGGAAATTGGGCCGTGGTGGTCGCAATCGATTTGGTTGTCTTAGTTTTCTTGATTACTTCACCGTCATCCAAGTTATGTACGGCAAAAAACCAAGAGACCTGTTCGAGAATCATGCGCGCTATCGCTACCGCTTCAAACAACGCACCTTTATCGGCCTCCGAGAAAGCGCGCTCAAAACTATAAAAGACCCGAGTAAGCGTTAAATCGCCGATCACTTCGCCAACAAATGGCTCACGCGCCAGCAACTTCGGATACCATTTCAGTACCTCATCTACGCAAGTGATCTGCTCTCGACAACTCCGACGATAGAGCCGATCTAAACGAGCATCACCCCCGGGATCTTCTGAATATGGCTTGTCTTTGAAGTACTTTCTATAAATGTTATCGACGGATTTATTCTGCAACGAGTACGTTAAAACAGCTGCGCTAATCATCTCACGGAGACGAGCCGGATAATGCTTATCAACGCCAACTTGATAAGCGCTCCTGTTCACTGGAACTTCAAAATCCTTTCGCATAGACAACGGAAAAGCGGCCCGCAATTTTGACGAGACTCGCTCTCCGTCATCATCGGAAGCTTCGTCTAACGACAGCACTTAATATACTCGTGCCTTCGGCTCGATCTTGTGCGGATCGATGCCTTCGGCGATCAGGTCGGTGTGAACGGGACGATAGTCGAGCTTCACGTCACCGGCGTCGTTGACCCAGGCAAGCGTATGCTTGCGCCAGTTCTCGTCGTCACGGCCGGCAAACTTGCCCTCGGTGTAGTCCTCGCGGGCATGCGAGCCGCGGCTTTCCTTGCGGGCCTCGGCGCCGTAGATGGTCGTGATGGCGTTGGCCATCAGATTGTGCAGCTCCAGCGTTTCGACGAGGTCGGAATTCCAGATCAGCGAACGGTCGGTGACCTTGATGTCGGACATGTCCTTCCAGATCTCCGAAATGCGGCGGCAACCGGATTCCAGCGATTCCTGGGTGCGGAACACGGCGGCATCTTCCTGCATGGCGCGCTGCATCTTCTCGCGAAGGGCCGCCGTCGGCGTGCCGCCGCTGGCATGGCGCAGGCGATCGAAGCGTTCCATGATCTTGTCGCAGGCGGCCACGTTGACCGCCGGAACCGGGCTGTTGCGGTCGATGACCTGCGCGGCGCGGATGGCGGCGGCACGGCCGAAGACCACAAGGTCGATCAGCGAGTTGGAGCCGAGGCGGTTGGCGCCGTGCACCGATGCGCAGCCGGCTTCACCGACGGCCATCAGACCCGGCAGGATGCGCTCGGGATTGTTGCTGTCGGCATTCAGCACCTCACCCCAATAGTTGGTGGGAATGCCGCCCATGTTGTAATGGACCGTCGGCAGCACCGGGATCGGCTCGCGGGTCACGTCGACGCCGGCGAAGATGCGCGCGCTCTCGGAAATACCGGGCAGGCGCTCATGCAGCACGGCCGGATCGAGATGGTCGAGATGCAGGAAGATATGGTCCTTGTTCTTGCCGACGCCGCGACCCTCGCGGATTTCCAGCGTCATGCAGCGCGAAACCACGTCGCGCGAGGCAAGGTCCTTCGCCGAAGGAGCATAGCGCTCCATGAAGCGCTCGCCCTCGGAATTGACGAGATAGCCGCCTTCGCCGCGCGCGCCTTCGGTGATCAGACATCCCGAACCGTAGATACCGGTCGGATGGAACTGCACGAATTCCATGTCCTGCAGCGGCAGGCCGGCACGGGCCACCATGCCGCCGCCGTCACCGGTGCAGGTGTGGGCCGAGGTTGCCGAGAAATAGGCGCGGCCGTAGCCGCCGGTCGCCAGCACCACCATCTTGGCGGCGAAACGATGGATCGTGCCGTCATCGAGGCACCAGGCAACGACGCCTGTGCAGCGGCTGCCATCGTCGGACATGATGAGGTCGAGCGCGAAATACTCGATGAAGAATTCGGCGTTGTTGCGCAGCGACTGGCCGTAAAGCGTATGCAGGATGGCGTGGCCGGTGCGGTCGGCGGCTGCGCAGGTGCGCTGCACCGGCGGTCCCTCGCCGAAGTTCTGCATGTGGCCGCCGAACGGGCGCTGATAGATCTTGCCTTCCTCGTTGCGCGAGAAAGGCACGCCGTAGTGCTCGAGCTCGTAGACGGCCTTCGGCGCTTCCATGACCATATACTGCATGGCGTCGACGTCGCCGAGCCAGTCCGAGCCCTTGACGGTGTCGTAGAGGTGCCACTGCCAGCTGTCCGGCGTCATATTCTGCAGCGAAGCCGCGATGCCGCCCTGGGCTGCGACGGTGTGCGAACGCGTCGGGAAGACCTTGGTGATGCAGGCGGTGCGGAAGCCCTGCTCGGCCATGCCGAGCGTTGCGCGCAGGCCGGCGCCGCCGGCGCCAACGACGATCACATCATACGAGTGATCGACATACTTGTAGGCTTTCCCGTTTTGAGCAGGCCCATTCTGAGTGGATGAGTTCGGTGCCATGATGCATTTATCCTACGAACGCGATCTTCAGAATGGCGAAAAGACAGAGCCCCGCCATGACGATCGCGAAGAACGTGTTGAGCATGAGAAGGACGATCTTGCCGAATTCGCCGTGGACATAGTCCTCGATGATGACCTGCATGCCGAGCTTCATGTGAATGATGCCGGAGACCACCATCAGGCCCATAATGACGGCGACGAGCGGGTTCGACAGCGCGTGCACGACTTCCGCGTAGGGCGCGCCGGCGTAGATCATCAGGAAGATGACGAAGAAGAGGAATAGTGGAACGTTGGCAACCGCGGTCAGGCGCTGACGCCAGAAATGATCGGTGCCTTCCTTGGCGGAACCGAGACCGCGGACTTTGCCCAGAGGAGTGCGCATATCCATGAGAAATATCCTTTAAAGCACATGATCCCGAAAAGCGTTCGAACGCTTTTCGGGAACAATCATGCCAATCAACCCAGCCGGATGACGATGCCGATGATCCAGACCAGCGCGGTCAGACAGATCGAGGCGACGAGCGTGAGCTTGGCCATCCTGGTCGAGACGGCGGGATCGAAACCGTGCCCGAGGTCCCAGACGAAGTGGCGCAGACCGCCGATCAGATGGTGCAGCAGCGCCCAGGTGTAGCCAAGCAGGATGATCCGGCCGATGATCGTGCCCATGATCCAGTTGACCAGGTCGAAATAGGCCTGGCCCGTCGCGGCGGCGATCAGCCACCAGGCGACCAGCAGCGTGCCGAAGTAGAGCGCACCACCGGTAATGCGGTGGACGATCGACATGACCATGGTGGGAATGGGTTTGTAGATTTGCAGATGCGGCGACAGTGGCCGGCTTTGTGTGACGTTCGCCATCAGAACCTCGCGGCGTTACGATACGCTTAGAACCCGGATCTCCGGGGCAACGCGCGCGCAGAGACGTGCAGTGTGCGTTGCATCATTGCGACCATTAATCGCCGAAATGCCTATCGACAAGCACAATTGATGCCTGCATTGAATTTAATCGATTGGGGTCGCTCTGCACTTTAGCGAGCATGCAACGACGAGCTTCCCATTCCGGGCTATTTACCATTTCGGCAACCCTGACGTGGACTTCGCGGCGGTCTTGAGGCAATCTGCCGTTAAGATTTCATTAACGGACCGAAGCGGAGGACGAATCATGACGCCGCATCTTTTAAAGGCAGCAGCGCTCGTTTTGGCGGCAGCGGCCATTCTTTCCTCGACGCAGGCGTCGGCGGACGACTATCGCCACAGGCATCATCACAACCATTCGGGCATCGTACGCCTGCACCAGATTTCCGAGCCGCAGGGCGCTGGGCTGCAGCAGCCGGCCAGGATCGTGGTCATGGAGCGGCGCGACGCCGCGAACGCCGGCACCTATGCCGGCACGGCCGACGTCTATCATGCCAATGGCGGCACGTATGTATTGGGCTATGGCGGGTATAATCCCTATGCCCGCCCCGCCGTGACGCAGCCAAGGCCGCGGGCAAAGGTCATCAACGTCCGCTATGCCGGCAATCCGTGCTCATACGAAGCCGGCGTCTGCGTCATCCGGCACTGACGGGCCAGAGCATTTTCCGAAGAGATTGTAGCGGCGTTCTAGCCAGCGAGAAATCGCCAGACCGTAGTTTTCTTGACCTCGCTGTCCTCCAGCGCCCGCGTCACCGGCACCTGGTAAATCGCCTGCTCTTCCAGGCGGTCCTTGGGAAGATAGGCCCTGCCGGGATCGCCGACCAGAACGGACCTCCCTTCGCCCGCCAAGCGCCGCAGCCAGGGGACGAGGCCGGCGGCGAAATCGCGATCATAGAAGACGTCGCCGGCAAGAATTACGTCCGCATCCACGGCCCGACCGACGATATTCTCACTGGCAAATTCGAGGGCGACGCCGTTTTCGACGGCATTGAGCCGGATGGCCGTCCCCGCCCACGGGTCGATATCGACAGCAAGCACATGGCTTGCGCCCGCTTGCCTGGCCGCGATGGCGACAAGCCCGGAGCCGCTGGCAAAGTCGAGCACGGTCCTGCCGGCCACGGCCTCGGGATGATCGAGGATATAGCGTGCCAGGCCTTGGCCGCCCGCCCAGGCGAAGGCCCAGAAGGGCGGCGGCAGGCCGATCTCTTCCAGCTCCTCTTCCGTCTTCAGCCACAGCTCATGCGCCTCGCTCGCCAGATGCAGCCGGATCTCCGGCACATGCGGCGGCGCCATCAGGCTGGTGTTGGCGCGGATGAAGCTTTCAGGATCGGTTTTCAAAGAGCCCGCACCCACCGAATCAGGCCGGATCAGACCGGCGGATTGTCCAGGCCGCCCATGCGGCAGACTTCGGCATATTCCTCATCCGTGACAGGCTGAACGGAGAGCCGCATGGAGGTGACGAGTGCCATCTGCGAAAGCTTCGGATTGGCCTTGACGTCCTTCAAGGACACCGGCTTCGGCAGGTCGCGGACGGCGCGGATATCGACGCACTCCCAGCGCGGATCGTCCTTGGCGGTCGAATCGGGATGCGCCAGCGCGCAAACCTCGACGATACCGACGATCTCCAGCCCGTCGTTGGAATGATAGAAGAAGCCCTTGTCGCCGATCTGCATGGCCCGCATGTTGTTGCGGGCGAGATAGTTGCGCACGCCGGTCCACTCGGTTCCCTTGTCGCCGGCATCCTTCTGCTGCTGCCAGGACCAGGAGGACGGCTCGGATTTATAAAGCCAGTGCGCCATGTCTCATGCCCCCGGATTGTTGAAGACCCAGTTGAACGGCTTGATCTCGACGCTCTCGAACAGGCCGGCCTTCGTGTACGGATCGGCATCGGCGATCGCGACGGCCGCTTCGACGCTTTCGGCATCGACGATGACCAGGCTGCCGTTCGGCTTGCCTTCCGCGTCGAGGAAAGGACCCGCCATCTTCAGCGTGCCTTCGGCATTGAGCTTGTTCAGGTGTTCCACATGCGCCGGGCGCGTCTCCATGCGGACATTCAGGTAACCGGGCTTGTCCTTGCAGACAAAGGCGAACAGCATGGTTTGGTTCTCCCAATAAAATCGAAACTATCGATAGTGACGGATAAAGCCTCAATCGCGAGAGGTCATCACATTTCTGCGCGAAGGGGATTGATGATATCGAGGCCCCAGAAATCGGCTTCGTTATGGGTAGCGATAATGCAATCATTCGCAATTGCAACAGAGGCAATCAACATGTCCATAGGATCACGTTGCCTTCCCGCCGCCTTGCCCTCCGCCATGAGTTGAGCCCAGATCAAAGCAGCGTTCTCCTCGAACGGGAGGATACGCCCGGCAAAATAGACTTGCGGTCCCTGACTACCAAGAAACCAGGATTCGAGATCATCACGCTTGCGCCCCTTCGGCATGATCAGGATGCCGCGCCGAATTTCGGCGATCGTGGACGCTGCGATGAAAAGATTGTGATCCAATTGAGCCTCAAACCATCGCACGAGATACGGCGACGGTTCGGGTTTAATAGTGTTGCTGATGATATTGGTATCCAGCAAATAGCGCGTCAAAGATCGATCTCGCGCACTTCGGTTCTTACCCTTTCGAGATCGATGTCGGCTCCGACGAGCGGCGAACTGCGTAGCCAAGCGTAAACGCCGCCCTTTTTCGGCGGTTCGCCCGAAACTGTTTTCATCAGGACATCGCGAATCTGGGCCGATTGCGTTCCGCCCTCTGCCAGTCGCCGCGCCATCTCCCTGATGAGAGCTTTATCACTATCGAGCCCAAGCACCTCAAAACGAGCGAGACCGCGCTCGCCAAGACGGGAGCGGTAGTTCTGAATTGCGCGTTTTTGCGAGTTGCTCATCAGACCCTCCGATATATCCAGTAATATATCCAGAGCGTCGGTGACATTCAAGCTATTCCGTGGTGATCGGCCGCGTCATCAATTGCCCGATAGCGGCCGTGATGTCGAGCTTGCCGTCGATGATGGCGGAAACTGCGTCGGTGATCGGCATGTCGACGCCGAGTTCGTGGGCGAGCCGCGCGGCGATGGATGCGGCATAGGCGCCTTCGACCAGTGTGCCGTGCGCCGGGTCGACGATGTCGCCCTGGCCAAGCGCGATACCAAATCTGAGATTGCGGGATTGGTGGCTGGTGGCCGTCAGCACGAGGTCGCCGAGGCCCGAAAGCCCGCGCACCGTTTCCGCCTTGCCGCCCTTGGCCGCGACGAAGCGCGACATTTCGGCGAGACCGCGGCTGATCAGCGCCGCGCGCGCGGAATCGCCGATCCCTCGGCCCTCGACGATGCCGCAGGCAATGGCGAGAACATTCTTCAGCGCGCCGCCGAGCTGCACGCCGATGCGGTCGTCCGATGCATAGAGACGGAAGGTCGGGCCGGAAATAGCCTGGGCAAGCCTTTCCGCCACGGCCATGTCGGCCGCGGCGATCGCCATGGCGGTCGGCAGGCCCTTGGCGATATCGGCGGCAAAACCCGGCCCGGAGAGAACGGCGACGGCGTGCTCCGGCAGCTCCCGCTCCAGCATGTCGGTCAGCAGATCGCCGGAAACCTTGTCGATGCCCTTGGCGCAGGTCACGACGATGGCATCCTTGGCAAGATAAGGACCATAGTGCCGGGCAGCATCGGCCTGCGCCTGCGAGGGCATGGCGAAAAGCACGATGCCGGCATTGGAAACTGCATCCGGCTCGGCGGAAAACTCCAGCGAATCCGGAAGTTCGATGCCGGGCAGCACGGCATCATGCATGCGATCGGCGGCAAGATCCGCCATCAGCCCGGCGTTGCGTCCGACGAGCGTCACGTCGCTGCGGCCGGTGAGCGCGATGACGGCTGCAAGCGCCGTGCCGAAGGCGCCTGCGCCGATGACTGCGATCCGCTCCCTGCCGCTCATGCTTTCGCTCCTCGCTTGCCGTGCCCGAGCAGAGTTTCCGCCTTCTGATCCAGCGGCCAGCGCGAACGCGGCTGCACGTCGAGATCGTCAGGTGCCCTGCCCGTCGCCATGCGCTCGAGTCCCGCCCAGGCGATCATGACGGCATTGTCCGTACACAATCTCAATGGCGGCGCGATGAAGCGGAAGCCGTTGGCATCGCAAAGTTCCTGCAGCGTGCGGCGCAGCTCGAGATTGGCGGCGACGCCGCCTGCCACCACCAGCGACGGCTTGTCCGCCATCTTCGGGAATTCCGCCTTGAACCGTTGCAGCCCGCGGCCGATGCGGTCCTTCAAGGTGCGCGAGATCGCCTTCTGGAAAGAGGCGCAGATATCGGCGATATCCTGCTCCGTTACCGGCGCGATCGCCGTCGCCGCCTGCCGCACGGCCGTCTTCAGGCCGGAAAAGGAAAAGTCGAGGCGCGCCTCGCCGACCAGCGGCCGGGGAAGATCGAAGCGGTCCGGATTGCCGCTTTTCGCGGCGGCTTCCACGGCCGGGCCGCCGGGATAGGGCAATCCCAGCAGCTTGGCCGTCTTGTCGAAGGCTTCGCCGAGAGCATCGTCGATGGTCGTCCCCCAGCGCTCGTATTCGCCGACGCCGCGCACCAGGATCAGCTGGGTATGGCCGCCGGAAACGAGCAGCATGAGATAGGGAAAGCCAAGCCCGTCCGTCAGCCGCGCCGTCAGGGCATGGCCTTCCAGATGGTTGATGGCGTATAATGGCTTGCCTGTGGCACGCGAGATCGCCTTGCCGGTCATAAGGCCGACGAGCAGCCCGCCAATGAGGCCCGGGCCTGACGTCGCGGCGATGGCGTCGACGTCCGAGAGCGACACATTGGCGCGTTTCAATGCCTCGTCGATCAGCGTATCCAGCGCCTCGACATGCGCCCGCGCGGCAATTTCCGGCACGACGCCGCCATAGGCGCTATGCTCGTCCAACTGGCTGAGGACGACATCGGAACAAACCGTGGGCGTGCCGTCATCCCGGCGCTCGACAATGGCTGCAGCGGTTTCGTCGCAGCTTGTTTCGATGCCGAGAATACGAAGAATGGGTGCCATGGAGAATGTTCGTTGCCTACAGGTCGATTGCGGTAAAGCGGAAATATGGTTACGGGAACTGTCGGTAACAACGGATCAAAGCGGATGCAAACAAAACCTTTCCGGATCGGCACGCGCGGCAGCCCGCTGGCGCTCGCCCAGGCGCACGAGGCACGCGACCGTCTGATGGCGGCCCACGGCCTTCCGGAGGAGATGTTCGAAATCGTCGTTCTCACGACCAAGGGCGACCGCATCACCGACCGCTCGCTGGCGGCAATCGGCGGCAAGGGCCTGTTCACGGAGGAGCTTGAAGAGAAGCTGACTTCGGGCGAGCTCGACTTCGCCGTGCACTCGGCCAAGGACATGGCGACCAAGCTGCCGCAAGGCCTGGCGTTGACGGCCTACCTGCCGCGCGAGGACATTCGCGATTCCGTCATCGGCCGCACCGCGCCGAAACTGACCGAGCTGCCGCATGGCGCGACCGTCGGTTCGGCCTCGCTGCGCCGCCAGGCGCTGATCCGCCGCCTGCGCCCGGATATCAACGTCATCACCTTCCGCGGTTCGGTCCAGACCCGTCTCCGCAAGCTGGAAGAGGGACAGGCCGACGCGACATTGCTGGCGCTCGCCGGCCTGAAGCGGCTCGGCATGGTCGAAATCATCACGGATATTCTCGACCCGGACGAATTCCCGCCGGCACCTGCGCAAGGCGCGATCGCTATCGAAAGCCGAATCGACGACGCGCGGATGAACGACCTGCTTGCCGCCATCAACGACGGGCCGACCTTCGATACCGTATCCTGCGAACGGGCTTTCCTTGCCGCGCTTGACGGCTCCTGTCGTACGCCGATAGCCGGCTACGCAATCTGCGAAGGCGATCATCTGCGCTTCTTCGGCATGATCCTCACCCCGGATGGCAAGCAGGTGCACACGACCACCATCGAAGGTCACCGGCGCGATGCCGAGGCGCTCGGCATCAATGCCGGCCAGGCGATCCGCGCCGAGGCCGGCAGCACCTTCTTCGAAGACTGGACCTGACGAACGATGCGCGTCGTCGTCACCCGCCCTCGGCATTCGGGTGAACGCACCGTGCGGCGGCTGGCGCAGATGGGACACGAGCCCCTGCTGCTGCCGCTGGCAGAACCCGTCCATTGCCTGGAGGAGGCGAAGCAAGCGCTTCGGCAGACGGAGGGCGCCATCGCCGTCACCAGCGCCGAGGCGATCCGGGTGCTTGCCGCATTGGCATCGGATCTGAAACCGCATCTGTCTCGTCCACTTTTTGCCGTCGGCAAGGCAACGGCCAAAGAAGCGGCGGCCCTGGGATTTGACACTATCGTCGTATCGGAGGGTGGGGGCACCGAACTCGCGACCCTCATTTCAAGCCACCCGGCAAGCCTGAACGCCACCCCTCTCCTTTATCTCGCCGGCTCTCCCCGCGCAGCCGGGTTCGAAACGAGATTGGAGGAATTGCGCCTGCCGTTCCTTACCGTCGAATGCTACCGCATGCGCGACCTTAGCCCCGACGATGCCGTTCTCCGCCGGCTTTTCGTCGACATCCGGGCGGATGCCGTACTGCTTTATTCCCATCAGACGGCCAAACGCCTTTTCAGCCTGCCTTTCGTCGAACGAAACCCCGAAGTCTTCGCGGACATGCGGTTCCTCTGCCTGAGCGAAGCCATCGCCGAAGCGATTCCCGCATCGATGCGTTTGCATGTCGATATCGCCGACATGCCGAGCGAAGACCGGCTTCTGACGCTTCTGATCCACGCGTGAGGCCGCAATTTTGATGTAAGGCCTTTCCATAATCGTCTTGTCTGTCTAACTTCGTTGCAGCGCATGAAAAGAGGACCTCATGGTACCGGGAAAACCGCCTAACCATTCGAAGCCCAACGACGAGCCGGTCACGATCGACCTGGAAGCCGAAAAAACTGCGCAGGACGCGGCGCCCGAAGATATCACCGAGCGCAGTCACGACGAATTCGGCTCCTCATCCGCCAATGAAGTGGAAATGCCGCTCGAAGCGGAGAGGGAGCCGCTTCGCGAAGACGTGCAGGAGCCTGTCTCCGCTTCCGAGCCGGAAGAGCCGCAGGCATCGGCACGGCACGCCGATCCCGCCCCTTCCTATGCCGAGCAGCCACAGCAGCCACGGCGGGAAGGGTCGACCTCCGGCCTTGTCGCGGCCGGCATCGTCGGCGGTTTGATTGCGCTCGTCTGCGCGGGCGCCCTGCAATATGCCGGCGTCTTGCCCGGCGGCCGTAGCGGCAAGGACACGTCCGCCGATATCGCCGCATTGAATGCAGAGATCGATGGCCTCAAGCAGAGCGTCGCCAATCTCGCCGCCGCGCCCGCAGCCAAGCCGGACGAAACGCTTGCGGCCCGCGTCGCCGCCCTTGAGACCAGCGCTGCCAATGGCACTTCGGCGGGCGGATCGGGCGAAACAAATGCGGCGTCGGACCAGAAGATCGCTTCACTGAGCGGCGAAGTCGAGCAGCTGAAGGCGGATCTCAGCAAGGCGACCCAGACTCAGGCCACATCCGATGCCGAAGTCAGCAAGCGTCTCGACGATGCCGAAAAGAAGCTGAGCGGACCGAGCCAGGAGAGTGCCGTTGCCCGCGCGATCGCGGCGGCTGCGCTGAAGGCCGCCATCGACCGCGGCGGCCCCTTCCAGCCCGAACTCGACACCTTCGCCAATGTCGCATCGGACGATCCGGCCGTCGCTGATCTCAAGAACTTCGCCCAGACCGGCGTTCCCTCCCGCGCCGACCTGATCCGTCAGGTTTCCGACGTGGCGACGGTGATCGTCGCGACGGCCCAGACCGACGATCCGAACCAGAGCTGGAGCGACCGCCTGATGTCGAGCGCCAAGTCGCTGGTCCAGGTTCGTCCCGTCGGCAACGTCCCCGGCGACGGCATCGATGCCATCGCCGCCCGTTTCGAGGACAAGGTCAGGAATGGCGATCTGCCGGGTGCCGTGACGGAGTGGAACAACCTGCCCGACGCGGCCAAGTCGGCTTCCGCCGCCTTCAAGCAATCGCTGGAGGCCCGCATCCGCGTCGAGGATCTGGTAAGCGATGCCCTGTCGAAGGCGATCGCCAATACCGGGAAACAGAATTAAGGACGGAGCGCGGCAATGATCAGACTGCTTATCTTCGCCATTCTTATCCTCGCTCTCGGCTATGGTTTTTCCTGGCTGGCGGACCGCCCCGGCGATCTCTCGCTGGTGTGGGAAGGCCAGCTTTACCAGACCAAGCTGATCGTCGCCGCCGCGATCCTGATCGCATTGGTCGCCGCCGTCATGATTCTCTGGTGGTTCGTGCGGCTGATCTGGACGTCGCCGCATTCCGTCACCCGCTATTTCCGTGCCCGCAAGCGCGATCGCGGCTATCAGGCGCTTTCGACCGGCCTGATCGCGGCCGGCGCCGGCAATGCGCTGCTCGCCCGCAAGATGGCCGCGCGCACCCGTGGCCTCATCCGCGCCGATCAGGAGCCGCTCATCAACCTGCTGGAAGCACAGGCGGCCTTGATCGAAGGCAAGCACGACGAGGCACGCCAGAAGTTCGAGCTGATGGCAAACGATCCGGAAACGCGCGAACTCGGATTGCGCGGCCTCTATCTCGAAGCCAAGCGCCTCGGTGCCCATGAAGCTGCGCGGCAATATGCCGAGAAGGCCGCCGACCAGGCGCCCTATCTGCCCTGGGCGGCGCAGGCGACGCTGGAATATCGCAGCCAGGCCGGCCGCTGGGACGACGCCATCAAGCTTCTGGACCAGCAGAAGGTCGCCCACGTCGTCGACAAGACGACGGCCAACCGCCAACGCGCCGTGCTCCTGACGGCGCGCGCCGACGACAAACTGGAAAGCGACCCTGCCGGCGCCCGCGACGATGCGCTGTCCGCGCTGAAGCTTGTCGCCGATTTCGTGCCCGCGGCGCTGATTGCGGCAAAGGCCCTCTTTCGCGAGGACAAGGTGCGCAAGGCCGCCTCCATCCTCGAGCAGGTCTGGAAGACACATCCGCATCCCGAGATCGGCAGGGCCTATGTGCGGGCCCGCAGCGGCGATTCCGTCACCGACCGCCTGAAGCGCGCCGAACGACTGGAAGCCATCCGCCCGAACAATGTCGAAGCGCTGCTGCTGACGGCCAAGGCGGCCATGGACGCCGGCGATTTCGGCAAGGCCCGGGCCAAGGCCGAAGCCGCAGCGCGGATCGATGCGCGTGAAGGCGCTTTCCTACTGCTGGCCGATATCGAGGAGGCCGAAACCGGAGATCAGGGCCGCGTCCGTCACTGGATGGCGCAGGCATTGCGTGCGCCGCGCGATCCCGCCTGGGTCGCCGATGGCTTCGTATCGGAGAAATGGTTGCCGCTGTCGCCGGTCACCGGCCGTCTCGACGCCTTCGAATGGAAAGCGCCCTTCGGCCAGATCGAGGGGCCAGTGGAAGAGGGCTCCACGGTATCGGTCGACGCGGCGCTGAAGTCGCTTCCCCCCATGCGTGAGGCAGCGCCTGCAACCACGACGGAGGCGCCGAATTCACCGAAAGTTGCATCGCCGACGGCCGATACCTATGTCATGGAATTGGAGCCCGCAACGGCAAAGGCCGCGCCGAGCGCGGCTGCCGCAACGCCGCAGCAGCCGTCGGAACAGCGACCCTTCTTCGGTGGCGCGCCGGACGATCCGGGCGTGAAGGATAGAAGGCTTGAACCGGAACCCAAGACACGGCTCAAGTTGTTCTAATGCAATTCCAGCAAAAGTGCGCAGCGGTTTTGCGTCTGGAATTGCATGGAAACAAAAAGATGGAGCATGGTGCCCCAAGAACCCTGCTCGGTTTGCTTTGAGAATGGATACGGATGTTTGAACGCTTTCAGGAATTCCTTCATAACCTGACCCAGGACCACCCCAGATCCGGCTTTGCACCCGACGACCCGCGCGTCGCTGTCGCGGCGCTCTGTATCCAGGTGATGGAAGCGGACGGCAAGATCGAGAACAGCGAGAAGAAAAGGCTGCGCAAGCTCCTGAAGGACCAATACGGTCTGGATGGCCGCCAGCTCGACCGTCTGATCGCCGCCGGCGAGGAGGCTGAAAGCGAGGCTGTCGACTACTATCGCTTCACCTCGGACCTGAAGCGCCACCTCGACAGCACCCAAAGGCTCGAACTCCTCGGCATCCTCTGGGATATCGTCTATGCCGATGGCGAGCGCAGCGAGATGGAAGACCACGCGATCTGGCGCATCGCCGATCTCATGGGCATTTCCGACCGCGAGCGCATCATGAAGCGCCAGGAAGCAGCAGCACGCGCGCCCGGTTCCAGGGTGGAGACAGGCAATGATGATTGAAGCGCCGAAGAGCGCTGGCCGCCCGATATTGATCGTCCTGCATCAGGAACGCTCCAGCCCCGGCCGCGTCGGCCAGATGCTGCTGGAGAAGGGCTATGATCTCGATATCCGCCGCCCGGTCCTTGGCGATCCCCTGCCCCCGACGCTCGAAGCGCATGCCGGCGCCGTGGTCTTCGGCGGCCCCATGAGTGCCAACGATCCCGACGACTTCATCAAGACCGAGATCGACTGGCTGAAGATTCCGCTCAAGGAGAACCGGCCCTATCTCGGCATCTGCCTCGGCGCGCAGCTGCTCGCCCGCCACCTCGGCGCCAAGGTAAAGGCGCGCGACGATGGCAAGACCGAGATCGGCTGGTATGCATTGCAGCCGACGGAAAAGGGCCGGCTGCTGATGCGCTGGCCGCAGATGGTCTATCACTTCCACCGCGAGGGTTTCGAACTGCCGCACGGCGCCGATCTGCTGGCGACGGCCGAGACCTATCCCAACCAGGCCTATCGCTACGGCCCCAACGCCTGGGGCCTGCAGTTTCATGCCGAACTCACACGCGCCATGATGCAGCGCTGGGTGGTGCACGGCGAACATCGTTTCTGCATGCCGAACGCCCAGCAGGGCCGCGAGCACCTGGAAGGCCGGATGATCTTCGACGCCGCGCTGAAAGCCTGGCTATCGGAATTCCTCGATCACGTCTTCGCGGGCAAGCAGGCGATGGCGGCCTGAAGCGGCGGCATATCGCCTTGAAGATCTGCTCGAACGCCCCTTAGCACCGCTCTGTACAGCTCCGCATGGCATGGAATTGCGGCTGCGTTCCGTCTCTTTGCTTTCATGCAATTCCGGACGGAAAGCCGCTGCGGACTTTTGCTGGAATTGCTCTAAGCCGTCTGCGGCTCGCCCTCGCGATCGGGCGCATTCAGGCTGTCGATCCGGCGAAGCTGCGGGAAGCCTGCGGCCCAGAGGCCAGCGACCGCAAGCGTGCCGATACCGCCAATGACGACGGCGGACACGGCGCCGAAATAATGGGCCATGGTGCCGGCGCGGAATTCGCCGAGCTCGTTCGAAGCGCCCACGAAAACCATGTTGACCGCATTGACGCGGCCGCGAACATGATCGGGCGTCCAGAGCGTGATCAGCGTTTCCCGCACATAGACCGAGATCAGGTCCGATGCGCCCATGAGGGCGAGAGCAACGATCGACAGCCATGGCGTATGAGAGATGCCGAAGACCAGCGTTCCCACCCCGAACATGGCGACGCCGGCAAACATGTAGAGGCCGGCGCGATGCCGGATGGGATAGGTCGCCAGAAACAGGCCCATGGCGATCGCGCCGAAGCTCGGTGCCGCGCGCAGCAGGCCAAGCCCCCAGGGTCCCAGCGTCAGGATATCGCGCGCATAGACCGGCATCAGCGCCACCGCGCCGCCGAGCAGCACGGCGAAGAGATCGAGCGAGACGGCGCCGAGCACCACCTTCTCCGACCAGATGAAACGAAAGCCCGCCAGGATTTCGTTCATGCTCTTCGATTGGTGCGCGACACGCTGCTGCGGCTTCGGAATGAGAAAGGTCAGGATCGAGCCGGCCGTCAGGAAGACCACCGCGACCGTATAGGACACGCCGGCACCCACGCCATAGAGCAAGCCGCCGGCCACAGGCCCGAGAACGGCCGCCGCATCCCATGACATGGAGTTCCAGGTCACGGCATTCGACAGATCCTGCGGCGGAATGAGATTGGGAGCAAGCGACTGCATGGCCGGCGTCATGAAGGCGCGCTCGACGCCAAAAACGGCAAGGATCAGAAAGACCGGCAGGGGCGCAAAGGTGCCGGTCACCGTCAGGAAGAGCAGTGCCGCCGTACAGAGCATCCCGACGAAGATGCAGACCGCGGCAACCCTGCGCCTGTTATAGCGGTCGGCCACCGTGCCGGTAACCAGGATCAGCAGCAGGGAGGGAAGGAATTGCACCAGCCCGATCAGCCCGAGATACACCGGATTTCCGGTGTGATCGTACATCTGCCAGCCAACCGAGACGCTGACGATCTGGGTCGCAAAGCCCGTCAAAAACCGCGCGAAGAAGAAATAGGTATAGGCGATATGCCTGAAGGCGGCAAACCGGTCTCCGCTGGCAGCGAACGACATGGGGCGAGACTTTCCGGCGCGGCAGGCGACACAAACGCACGCACCGGCCTTTTAAACATGATTCAACATGCTTCGGAGCATGGGACTTGCTCGTTTAGTCGCCAATGTCTACATGTCTGTCAACCGCGAAATGGAGACGGACATGCTCGCCTTATTTCAAACCATTGATCTGGCTTTGAATCTTTATACCTGGATACTGATCGGCAGCGCCATCTTTTCCTGGCTCTATGCGTTCAACGTCATCAATTCGAGCAATCAGTTCGTCAGTTCCGTCGGCAATTTCCTCTATGCGGTCACGGAGCCGGCCCTGCGCCCGATCCGGCGCATCCTGCCCGATCTCGGCGGCATCGATATCTCGCCGGTCATCCTGCTGCTGATCATCTTCTTCATCCGCTCGCTCATGTGGAATTCGATCGTCCCCATGTTCCTGCGGTGAGCAAGCCCTGGCAGGCTTTTCCGGATCACCTGCGGCTTTCCGTGCGGCTCACGCCCAATGGCGGGCGTGACGCGATCGATGGGCTGGAAACCGGCAGCGACGGCGAATCCTATTTGAAGGCGCGTGTTTCGGCAGCACCCGAAAAGGGCAAGGCCAACAAGGCGCTGATCGTATTGCTGGCAAAGAGCCTCGGCATCCCGAAATCCTCGCTTGCCCTGCTGAGCGGCGACACCGCGCGCAAAAAAATCCTCCGGCTCGAGGGCGAACCGGAGGATTTGATAAGGAGGCTTTGCGCCGTAACCGAAGGCCGGTGATCAGGCCTTCTTGGCGCGCTCGATCGCTTCGAGAATGAGTTCGCCGGCTTCCTTCGAACCCTTCCAGCCGAAGATCTTGACCCACTTGCCGGGCTCCAGATCCTTGTAGTGCTCGAAGAAGTGCTCGATCTGCTTCAGCGTGATCTCGGGCAGGTCGGTATATTCCTTGACCTTGTCATAGCGCATCGTCAGCTTCGGCGCGGGAACGGCGATGATCTTCTCGTCCTTGCCGGAATTGTCTTCCATCATCAGCACGCCGATCGGGCGAACATTGATGACGCAGCCCGGCACCAGCGGACGGGTGTTGGCGATCAGCACGTCGATCGGGTCGCCGTCGTCGGAGAGCGTGTGCGGAACGAAGCCGTAATTGCCGGGATAGGTCATCGGCGTGTAGAGGAAACGGTCGACGACCAGCGTGCCGGCCTCCTTGTCCATTTCGTACTTGATCGGATGACCGCCGACCGGCACTTCAACGATGACGTTGACATCTTCGGGCGGGTTCTTGCCAATGGAAATCGCGTCGATACGCATGCTTGTCCCCTAAATAGGATGGTTGCCGCCAGCCAAATAATCGGATTCATGCGGCAACGCAACAACGCATCGGGAAAGAGGCGGATTTACTGCATAATTCCTTAAATCCGACTCGGCTTAAGGAATTATGCAGCGGGTTCAAAGCGCCACAGCGCCGCTCACGGCCAGACGAAACCGATCTTCCTGAGCTGCCTGTGGTCGAAAGTTTCGATGCCTTCGCAGAAATCCGCACCGCCCTGCCCGCGATAAAAGCGGTAGGCATTTTCATTTTCCTCGAGGCACCAGACAACCAGTCCCTTGCAGCCGAGAGACTTCAGCAGCCGCCGTGCCTCGCCGAAGAGCATGCGCCCCAGTCCGAGGCCCTGATATTGCGGGCGCAGATAGAGTTCGTAGATCTCGCCTTCCTGAGGGAGCGCGCGGGCACGATTGAGCCCCAGCGTGGCATAGCCGGCGATTTCACCGGCAACGTCCAGAACCAACAGCGTGGCCGGGCCGCTGGTCGCCTTGCGCCACCAGGATTCGCCGCGACGCTCGATCATCTGGCCGAGAGCGCGATGCGGAATGATGCCGGCATAGGTGTACTGCCACGACTGGCGGTGCACCTCCGAAATGGCTCGGGCATCATGGGGTTCTGCCCGCCGAACATCAATCGACAACGTCTTCATAACGTCTACTCTGGTCTCGCCAACGCGAATTAACCATCCTCATTCATAAAGATGGCGAACTTGCCCACAGGCTTTATCCGTGGATCATTAATAAAAATTAACGACTTTTTAACCTTTAGGACAAGGGCTCAAAAACCGAACACACAAATAAAAACCCCGGCACGATGGCCGGGGTCGAGTGGTTCTGGACGATACGCGATCAGGCCAGGCGGGCCTTCTCGAAGCGCTTGCGCTCGTTCGGATCGAGATACATCTTGCGCAGGCGAATCGACTTCGGCGTAACTTCCACCAGCTCGTCGTCCTGGATCCAGGAGAGCGCGCGGTCGAGCGTCATGCGGATCGGCGGCGTCAGCTTCACGGCTTCATCCTTGCCGGCGGCGCGGATGTTGGTGAGCTTCTTGCCCTTCAGCACGTTGACTTCGAGGTCGTTGTCGCGGGTGTGGATGCCGATGATCATGCCGGCATAGACCTTCTCGCCGGCATCGATGATCATCGGGCCGCGGTCTTCCAGGTTGAACAGGGCATAGGCGACGGCTTCGCCGGCTTCGTTGGCGAGCAGAACGCCGTTGACGCGTCCGCCGATCTCGCCCTTGTAGGGCTGGTAGTCGTGGAACAGGCGGTTCATGACGGCGGTGCCGCGCGTATCGGTCAGAAGTTCCGACTGGTAACCGATGAGGCCGCGGGTCGGCGCCCAGAACACGAGTCGGACACGATTGCCGCCCGAAGGACGCAGCTCGGCCATTTCGGCCTTACGCTCGGACATCTTCTGGACGACGATACCGGAATGCTCTTCATCGACGTCGATGACGACTTCTTCGATCGGCTCGAGAAGCTGGCCGCTCTCGTCCTTGTGCATGACGACGCGCGGACGCGACACGGCAAGCTCGAAGCCTTCGCGACGCATGGTTTCGATCAGAACGGCGAGCTGCAATTCGCCGCGGCCGGAGACATAGAACGAATCCTTGCCTTCGGCTTCCTCGATCTTCAGCGCGACGTTGCCTTCGGCTTCCTTGAACAGGCGGTCGCGGATGACGCGCGAGGTGACCTTGTCGCCTTCGGTGCCCGCATAGGGGCTGTCGTTGACGATGAAGGACATGGTGACGGTCGGCGGGTCGATCGGCTGCGCAATCAACGGCTCGCTGACCTGCGGATCACAGAAGGTATCTGCAACCGTACCCTTGGAAAGGCCGGCGATGGCGACGATGTCACCAGCCTGCGCTTCCTCGATCGGCTGGCGTTCGATGCCGCGGAAGGCGAGGATCTTGGAGATGCGGCCGGTTTCGATCGTGTTGCCGTCGGCGTGCAGAACCTTGACGGCCTGGTTCGGCTTGATCGAGCCGGAATGGATGCGGCCGGTGATGATGCGGCCGAGGAAGGGGTTGGCTTCCAGGATCGTGCCGATCATGCGGAACGGGCCTTCGCCGACGGTCGGCTCCGGAACGTGCTTGACGACGAGATCGAGAAGCGGGCCGAGGCCTTCGTCCTTCGGACCTTCGGGCGAATAGTTCATCCAGCCGTTACGGCCGGAACCGTAGAGGATCGGGAAGTCGAGCTGTTCGTCGGTCGCATCGAGATTGGCGAAGAGATCGAAGACTTCGTTGATGACTTCGTCGGCGCGGGCGTCCGGACGGTCGATCTTGTTGATCGCAACGATCGGACGCAGGCCAACCTTTAGAGCCTTGCCGACGACGAACTTGGTCTGCGGCATCGGGCCTTCGGCGGCATCGACGAGAACGATCGCGCCATCCACCATCGACAGGATACGCTCGACTTCGCCGCCGAAGTCGGCGTGGCCGGGGGTATCGACGATGTTGATGCGGGTATCCTTCCAGACGACCGAGGTCGCCTTGGCGAGAATGGTGATGCCGCGTTCCTTTTCCAGATCGTTGGAATCCATGACGCGCTCAGCAACGCGCTGGTTCTCGCGGAAGGAGCCGGACTGCTTCAGGAGCTCGTCGACGAGGGTGGTTTTCCCATGGTCAACGTGCGCGATAATCGCGATGTTGCGAAGTGCCATATGTCTTAATCTCTGAGGCTGGGGCGCTGTATAAAGCAAACAGGCCAATTACGTTTGGCGCGCTCATACCCTTTTTTTCGCGAATGCGAAAGGGGGGAGGCAAGAAAGCAGCGTCAAGCCCACTTTCGCGCGCCACGAATATACCAACCTTGCGCGCGAAGATAACGAAAGCCTCCCGTCAGCGGCGTCGCCAATATCAGATGCACGCCGTTGCCTTCTTCACGATTTCTGCTGATCCGTCAGGCGGCGCTTTTCAGCAGCCAAGCATCATGGGCCACTAGGAAGGCTTTGAGGCGATCGGGATAGTCGTACGCCACCGCATCTCGAACGCTTTGCCGCAAAGCCAATTCCTTGCGCCACGCCATGACACGCGGCAGCCGGTCGAAGACACCGGTCGGTGTTATGGTGTCGAACACGTCAAAATAACGAAAGATCGGCGCAAAGACCGCATCGACCAGGCTAAACGCCTCTCCGGCGAAAAAGGGTCCGTCGCTCAATTGCGCTTCGACGCGAGCAAACTTGCCGGTCAACGCCTTGCGCTTGATCTCGTAGATTTCCTCAGCCTTGGCGGTCTCGAATCCCCACAGGTCCGAAAGGATGGAAGAGCCGAATTCCATCCAGCCGCGATGCTGGGCACGGATCAGTGGATCGGCCGGATGGAGCTTTGCGCCGGACTGGGTTTCCTCGAGATACTCGCAGATCACGGCACTCTCGAACAGGACCGTTTCCGCTCCACCGTCCTGCCGCACGATCAAGAGCGGCACCTTGCCGAGCGGGGAAATGGCCAGAAACCAGTCGGGCTTGGCCGACAGATCGACATAGCGGAAATCGAATGGCGCACCCTTTTCGGCAAGCGTGATTGCGGCTCGCTGGACGTAGGGGCAAAGGTGATGGCTGATGAGGGTCAGCTTGGCGTCGGGCATGATCAAATCTCCGGGAGCCTTCGCTCAATATAGATGCATTTGCATCTATATGCGCACTTGCCAGCATGGTCAATATAGATGTAATTGCATCCATGTCCGATTGTTCAGATACCAAGACCCCGCAGCCCTCGCCCGCCGTCACCCGCGCGTGGATAGGCCTCATGCGGACACAACAGATCGTCCTGGCTGCAATCGAGCAAGACTTGAAAGCAGCCGGGCTGCCGCCGCTCGGCTGGTATGATGTGCTGCTGGAGCTGGTGCGGGCCACCGGTGGCAGACTGCGACCCTACGAAATCGAGGAGCGGACGCTACTTGCCCAGCATAACCTGTCCCGCCTGCTCGACCGGATGGAAAAGGCAGGCCTTGTCCGCCGCGAGGTGTTTTCAGAGGATGGCCGGGGCCGTTGGGTGGTTATCCGCGAGGCGGGCAGCGCCATGCGGGACCGCATGTGGGCCGCCTATGCCTCGGCCCTTCAACGTCACCTCGGCGACAAGCTCGATGATGTTCAAGCCGATCAACTGACCGAGCTGTTGGCGCTGCTCTCGCGCAAATCCTGATTTACAGGGCAAAATCGGTCCGGACCAAGCGCGATCATACAAATCGGCGGTAAGCAGATCTCAAGATCACTGACATGCCAATTTCACGGCGCTCAAAACAACTGCCACCCCACAGAGGCACATATGTTTAGAATTCTCTATCAAGGCGATCTTTTTGCTGACTACTTCCAGATATATCTGCGCGACGAAACCCACCCCGATCTGCCGGATAATTATACGGACGAGACGCTGGCACGCCGCCTTACCGTCGGACCCTATGCAATCATCTTCCATACGGCGCGCAACATGATGGTGCCAGTCAGCGTGGAGTGGCACGATCAATGCCCAACTCCTGAGCTCGACGCCCAAAAGTATGTGGTCGAAGCCGGGTTCGACTGCCCTTCAGGCCAGCTCGTATTAGCCGGATTGACCGATTACGAGCCCGACGCTCCCCGACTTCCAGTGAAAGTGGGGCCGCTCGGCGTGCGCGTGAGCATGTTCGGCCTCGATACCCTTAGCGAAGACGGGCTCGATGGGGACGACCGCTATCTCGTGCAGCTTTGGCCCGAGGCTAAGAACGGGCGGCAGGGCTAGTGAGAGCATCCTCCATCGCGAGAATTCGTGTCCGGCCGCTAAATCAGGCCGCCAGCCCCTTCTTCTTCAGCATCGCATCCGGGCTCGGCAGCTTGCCGCGGAAAGCCTTGTAGGCGTCTTCCGGGTCGATCGACCCGCCGACCGAATAGATATTGGCCTTCAATTTTGCGGCCATCTCCGGATTGAAGGCATCGCCGGTTTCCTCGAAGGCGGCGAAGGCATCGGCATCGAGCACCTCCGACCACATGTAGGAATAGTAGCCCGCCGAATAGCCGTCGCCGGAAAACACATGCTGGAAGTGCGGCGTCGCATGGCGCATGACGATCGATTTCGGCATGCCGATCCCGGCCAGCACTTCGCCCTGCACCGCCATCGGATCCTCGATTGCGCCGCGGGTATGAAACGCCATGTCGACCAAGGCCGACGAGGTGAACTCGACGGTATTGAAGCCGGCATTGAAGGTGCGGGCCGCCAGAACCTTGTCGAGCAGCGCCTGCGGGATCGGCGCGCCGGTCTCGTAGTGGACGGCATATTGCTTGAGGATGGCGGGCACGGTCAGCCAGTGCTCGTAGAGCTGCGACGGCAGCTCGACGAAATCGCGGGAAACGCCCGTGCCCGAAACGGATGGGTAGGTGACGTTCGACAGCATTCCATGCAACGCATGACCGAATTCGTGGAACAGCGTGCGCGCGTCGTCGAGCGACAGCAGCGCCGGCCGGCCTTCCGCAGGCTTGGCGAAATTGCAGACATTATAGATGATCGGCAGCTCGCCGACCTCGCCGTTCTTCAGCGGCAGCTTGTGCTGCGACTGGAACGAGCTCATCCAGGCCCCGGACCGTTTCGAGCTGCGGGCGAAATAATCGCCGAGGAACAGCGCGACCAACTTGTCCGAGCGGTCACGGATCTCGAACAGACGCACATCGGGATGATAGGCGGGGATGCCCTTCTGCTCGACAGCCTTGATGCCGAAAAGACGGCCGGCGACATCGAAGCAGGCGGCGATGATCTTTTCGAGCTGCAGATAAGGCTTCAGCTCCGTTTCGGAGAAATCGAACTTCCGCGTCCGGATCTTCTCGGCATAGTGCCGCCAGTCCCAGGGCATGACCTCGTGATTGCGGCCTTCCTCGGCGATCAGCGCGACAATATCCTTTTCCTCCTCGCCGGCACGAGCCGCCGCCTTCGACCACACGGCCATCAGCAGATCGTTCACCGCTTCCGGCGTCTTCGCCATGGTGTTGTCGAGCTTCAGTTCGGCGAAATTGGCATAGCCGAGCAGCTTCGCCTTCTCCGCCCGCAGCGCCAGCGTCTCGCGGATGATCTCGCGGTTGTCGGTTTTGCCGCCATTGGCGCCGCGCGCCACCCATGCGTTGAAGGCCTGCTCGCGCAGGTCGCGGCGCTCGGAGGAGGTCAGGAAGGGTTCGATGATCGAGCGCGACAGCGTGACCGCGTACTTGCCGTCCTCGCCGCGCTCACGCGCGGCCGATGCCATCGCCTCGCGCAGATAGTCCGGCAGGCCGGCCAGATCGGCTTCTTCCGACAGCAGAAGCACCCAGCCCTTTTCATCGGCAAGCACGTTCTGGCCGAAATGCGCGCCAAGACCCGCAAGCGTCTCGTTGATCGTCGACAGGCGCTCCTGCTCGGCCTTCGGCAATTTCGCGCCCGATTTGACGAAACCTTTCCAGTGCCGCTCCAGCACACGGGTTTCTTCCAGCGTCAGCCCGAGAGCGTCACGCCCCTCCCAGAGGGCATCGAGGCGGGCAAAAAGAGCCGCATTCGTGCCGATCTTCGAATAATGCCGCGCCATCTTCGGCGCAATCTCGCGCTCCAGCGCCTGGATCGTCTCGTTCGTATGCGCGCCGGCCTTGTTCCAGAACAGCGCCGAAATACGCGACAGCTCGTCGCCGGCGATTTCGAGCGCGATCACCGTATTGGCGAAGGTCGGCGGCTCGCCGTCACCGGCAATCGCGTCGATCTCCGCCTCGTGCGAGGCGAGCGCCGCGTCGAAGGCGGCGGCAAAATCCGTATCCTTCACGGCATCGAAACGCGGCAGCCCCTGATGTCCGGTCCATTCGACGAGCGCAGGATTGACGGCGGTAAGGGAAGACATGCGGGGCATCCTTTCGACAGACATCTGATCGAAGCACGATATAAGGCGACCCCCGCCGAATTGGTATGGCGGCGGGCGAACAAATTGGAGGAGGACGATCAGGCCTTGCGCCAGCCGAGCAGGCCGGGCGTAGCGTGCCAGAGCGCCTGCGCGGCAAAGCCCATGAAGAGCACACCGGAACAGCGCACGATCAGCCGTTCATGCGCGCGATAGAACCGCCGCACGGCGCCCGCTCCGATGATGCCGATGAGAATCAGGTCTGCCGTTATGAAGCCGACGAAGGAGACGACGAGCAGCAACGGCAGCGCGCTGAAGGTCAGCGCGCTCGCAGAGCCTGCGACGAGGGCCGTGAAGGTCGCCAGCGCAACGGGATATCCCTTGGGATTGGTGACGCCGAAGATCAGGCCGCGACGGAAGGGACGGTCGACATTGACGAGCGATTTGCCGTCACCCTTCGGCTTGGCCGTCACCGCGTTCCAGCCGATCCAGGCAAGATAGAAGCCGCACAGCAATCCCAGCAGGTCGAAAACGAAGGTGCCGATGGTCTTGGCGCCGACGATGGCGACCAAAGCAAGCGTGGACCAGATGATATCGCCCAGCAGGTGACCGCTGACGAAGAGCGCGCCGGCCTTGCGCCCCTGCCCCGCTCCGATGCCGAGGAGAGCCAGGAAAGCGGGCCCCGGAATGAGCACATAAAAAAGCGCGGCAAGAAAGGCGCCGACAACAAGCGATTGCGTCATGATGGATGTTCCCGCTGGTAATCGCGTGAGAGTAGCAATCTGCGGAATCCGGTCAAGCCGCAGTTCATTTTAAGTCTGAAGAAGCCGTTGTGTTCGGGGAACGAAAACAATAAGAACGTAGCGGGGCCCCAAAAATTAAAGAGCGTAGGTAGGGAAGCGCTTATGAACAGCAGGATTAATACGGACTCGCTCGCTTTTCTTGTAAGCGATTGCGCCCGACTGATCAGAGCGGCCTTCGAGCGACGCATTCTTGTCGCGGGGCTCGGACTGACGGCGGGTGAAGCCCGAACACTGATGCAGGTCGCCGCCATCAATGGCAGCCGCCAGCTAGACATCGCCTCCCGGATGGGGCTGGAGCCGATGACCGTCAGCGCCTTTCTGGACAAGCTGCAGGCACGGGGCCTGATCGAACGCCAGCCGGACCCGCTCGACCGCCGCGCCAAGCGGATCGTGCTCTCGGAATCCGCCGACGCCAAGTTGAAACAGATCGACAGGGAAGTCTGCGAAGTCGAGCGCAATGCGACGCAGGGCTTCGACAAGGAACTGCAGGTGCAACTGCATGACGCGCTCTGCGCCTTCCGCAGCAATCTGCAGAAGGCCGAAGCGCCTGCCGAAGTCGAACGCGAACTGCGGCCGGTCGACTAACCCGACCACCACCTTTCACAAATAGAAAGCCCGCCTCCGGCGACCGGAAGCGGGCTTTTCTGTATCTGTTATATGAATTACTTCGACAGATTACGCTTGGCGAGCGTGCGCAGGCGCAACGCGTTGAGCTTGATGAAGCCGGCTGCGTCCTTCTGGTCGTAGGCGCCCTGGTCGTCCTCGAAGGTGACGAGCTTGTCGGAGTAAAGCGACTTCGGGCTTTCGCGGCCGATCGTCATGACATTGCCCTTGTAGAGCTTCAGCGTCACTTCGCCTTCGACATGCTCCTGGCTCTTGTCGATCAGGGCCTGCAGCATCTCGCGCTCCGGCGAGAACCAGAAGCCGTAGTAGATCAGCTCGGCATAGCGCGGCATCAGCTCGTCCTTGAGGTGCGCCGCACCGCGGTCGAGCGTGATGGATTCGATGGCGCGATGGGCTGCGAGCAGGATCGTGCCGCCGGGGGTCTCGTAGACACCGCGCGACTTCATGCCGACGAAGCGGTTCTCGACGAGGTCGAGGCGGCCGATACCGTTGTCGCGGCCATACTCGTTGAGCTTTGCCAGCAGCGTCGCCGGGCTCAGGCGCTCACCGTTGATCGAAACGGCATCACCCTTTTCGAAACCGACCTTGATGACGGTCGCCTTGTCCGGAGCCGCTTCCGGGGAAATCGTGCGCATGTGCACGTATTCGGGTGCCTCCTGCGACGGATCCTCCAGAACCTTGCCTTCGGACGAGGAGTGCAGCAGGTTGGCATCGACGGAGAACGGCGCCTCGCCCTTCTTGTCCTTGGCAACCGGAATCTGGTGCTTCTCGGCGAATTCGAGCAGGTCGGTACGGCTCTTGAACGACCAGTCGCGCCACGGAGCGATGATCTTGATATCCGGGTTCAGCGCATAGGCCGACAGCTCGAAGCGAACCTGGTCGTTGCCCTTGCCGGTCGCGCCATGCGCGATGGCATCGGCGCCGGTCTTCTTGGCGATCTCGATCAGGTGCTTGGAGATCAGCGGACGGGCGATCGAGGTGCCGAGCAGGTAGACGCCTTCGTAGACGGCATTGGCACGGAACATCGGGAAGACGAAATCGCGCACGAATTCCTCGCGCACATCCTCGATATAGATTTCCTTGATGCCGAGCAGCTCGGCCTTCTTGCGCGCCGGCTCCAGCTCTTCGCCCTGGCCGAGATCGGCGGTGAAGGTGACGACTTCCGCGCCCAGCTCCGTCTGCAGCCACTTCAGGATAATCGAGGTGTCGAGACCGCCGGAATAGGCGAGAACGACTTTCTTCACGTCTTTATGTGATGCCATGATGAGTTCCGTTTCAAAGCGAGCCAGAGGAGAGGCCCGCAAACCTGTGTCGCGAAACTTTTAGCGAGATTATCGTGAGGCGCAAGGGGAAGCGCGGCATAGCGCCTCGCGCGGGTTCGACGCGGGTTTGACTCGCCTCCGGAAAGCACCATATTCGGCGCCGAGCAAGCAATGCCTCGGAGGGCACCCCTTTGACCGATATTCAGGACATTTTCAAGAAATCCAATGTTGCCGTTATCACCGGAGGCGCATCCGGCATCGGCTTCGCCGCCGCGAAATATTTCGCCTCGCTCGGCATGAGCGTCGCGATCGCCGATCTCGGCGGCGACAGGCTGGCGCAAGCGGCGGCCGAGCTCAAGGCGATCACAGGCGAGGAACACGTCCTGGCCGTGGAGACCGACGTCGCCAGCAAGGAGGCTCTGGAAGCGCTGGAGCGCGCCGTTCTGCAGCGTTTCGGCCGTGTGCATGTGCTGATGAACAATGCCGGCATCGGCCCGGAAACCTCGATCTTCAGCGCCCAGGCCGGCTGGGACGCCATCCTCGGCGTCAATCTGCTCGGCGTCATCAACGGCACGCGGGTCTTCGGGCCTGGAATGCTGGCGCATGGCGAACCGGGCGTTATCATCAATACCGGCTCGAAGCAGGGCATCACCACGCCGCCGGGCAATCCGGCCTACAATGTCTCGAAAGCCGGCGTGAAGGTGTTTACCGAAGCGCTGCAGCACGAGCTGCGCAACACTGCGGGCGGGAAGATATCGGCCCACCTCCTCATTCCCGGCTTCGTCTTCACCGGCCTCACCAAGGGCGAGCGCAAGGAAAAGCCGGCCGCCGCCTGGACGCCGGAGCAGACGGTCGAGTTCATGGTGGAAAGCCTGGAACGCGGCGATTTCTACATCCTCTGCCCCGACAACGACGTGGCCCGTCCGACCGACGAGCGCCGCATGCTCTGGGCGGCGGGCGATATCGTCGAGAACCGGCCGCCGCTGTCGCGCTGGCACCCCGACTATGCCGATCAATTCAAGGCCTTCCTCGAAAAGAAGGATTGATTTGCAATCCCCCGAAAGCCGGATAAGAAAACACGCATCCCCCCATCCGGCTTTCGGAGCATCTCATGGACTTCATACCCAGCCTGCCGACCCTTCTCGCCTTTTCGGCAGCAAGCCTGTTGCTGGCGATGACGCCCGGTCCCGACATGACGCTGTCGATCAGCCGCGCACTGGCGCAGGGAAAGAAGGCCGCTCTCTTCGTCGTCCTCGGCACCACGCTCGGCGTCGTCGTCCACACCTGCCTGGTGGCCTTCGGCATTTCGGCGCTGATCACGGCCTCGCCGGTCGCCTTCACGGTACTCAAGACAGGGGGGGCGGCCTATCTTCTGTGGCTGGCGATCCAGGCGATCCGCTTCGGCTCCAGCCTGTCGGTCAAGAAGGTCGATGCGGTCAGCGGAACGCCGCTCTCCAACATCTCCAACGGCTTCTGGGTCAACCTGCTGAACCCCAAGGTCATCATCTTCTTCATGACCTTCCTGCCGCAGTTCGTCACGGCAGGCGATCCCGCCGTCACGCACAAGCTGCTCTTCCTCGGCTTCTTCTTCATCGTGGTCGGCATGCCGGTGAACGTCATCGTCGTTCTTGCCGCCGACGGCCTGTCATCCTGGCTGCAGAGGAACCGCGGCGTCATGCGCGGTCTCGATTACGCCTTTGCCAGCGTCTTCTCGATTTTCGCGGTGAAGATCTTCTTCACTCAGGCTCGCTGAGGATCGGGTATCGGCCGGCAATCAACCAGTAGACGGTAGCGCAGGCCGCCCCCAGGAAGGCGAAGCAGACAGCGATCGTGATCAGATTGAGGGGCTGCGGCTTTTCCATGGCACCTGAAATCAGGATGGAAGCCACTGTCGACAGGGCGGCGCCGTAGATCGCATAGCCGAACCAGCGGCGGACGCCGCGCCATTCCATGATCGGAATGACGACGAGAGACGGCAGAATGCTGACGATCATCGCCGCCTTGGTCATCTCGACGGTCAGAGCCAAAAGCTCCGGTACTCCGGTTCCAGGCAGGGTGTAGGCGGCAACGCAGGCCAGAACGAAGCCCATCAGCGCGCAAGCGGCGACATAGCCCCAAAGGAGCCTGATCGGCTTGCGCAGTCCGAGGAGCATCGATCTCAATCCTCGCCGTGATTGGCGATCATCATGGCTTCGAACGCCAATCGCTCCGTCTTGCGCATGCGCTCGGACTCCGACTTCAGCTGACCGCAGGCGGCGAGAATGTCGCGCCCGCGCGGCGTGCGGATCGGGGAGGCATAGCCGGCCGAATTGATGAAATCGGCAAACTTCTCGATTTGCTCCCAGTCTGAACACTGGTAGTTGGTGCCGGGCCAGGGGTTGAAGGGGATCAGGTTGATCTTGGCCGGGATGCCTTTCAGCAGCTGGATCAGCCCCTTCGCATCCTCGAGGCTGTCGTTGACGCCCTTCAGCATCACATATTCGAAGGTGATGCGCCGCGCATTGGACAGGCCTGGATAGGCGCGGCAGGCGTCCATCAGCTCCTTCAGCGGATACTTCTTGTTGATCGGCACAAGCATGTCGCGCAGGTCGTCGCGCACGGCGTGCAGCGAGATTGCCAGCATGACGCCGATCTCGTCGCCGGTGCGATAGATTTCCGGCACGACGCCCGAGGTCGAAAGCGTGATGCGACGCTTCGAAAGAGAAAGGCCGTCGCCGTCCGACGCGATCAGCAGCGCCGTCTTGACGCTGTCGAAATTGTAGAGCGGCTCGCCCATGCCCATCATGACGATATTGCTGACCTTGCGGCCCTCGGCCGGCATGATCGTGCCCTGCGGAGCCTCGCGATCCGGAAAATCGCCGAGACGATCGCGCGCCAGCAGCAGCTGCGACAGGATTTCCTCCGCCGTCAGGTTGCGCACCAGGCGCTGCGTGCCGGTATGACAGAAGGAACAGGTGAGCGAACAGCCGACCTGGCTGGAAATGCAGAGCGTGCCGCGCCCCTCTTCGGGAATGTAGACCGCCTCGATCTCAACGGGTCTCCCAGCGCCGCGCGGCGGGAACCGCAGCAGCCATTTGCGGGTGCCGTCGTTGGAAACCTGCTCCTCGACGATTTCGGGACGCGCGATGGTGAAATGCGCCTTCAGCATCTCGCGCATGTCCTTCGACACATTCGCCATGGCATCGAAATCGGAGACGCCGCGCACATAGATCCAGTTCCAGAGCTGGCTGACACGCATCTTGATCTGCTTGTCGGGGACGCCCTTTTCCTTGAGCGCCGCACCCATTTCCTCGCGCGTCAGGCCGATCAGCGACGGCTTCGGCGAAAGTTCGACCGGCTGCGACACGGGCATCGGCTTGAGCTTGGGATGGGTCATGACATCGGTGGCGGACATAGGATCATTCCAACGGTTCACATCGGCGATGCCGCAAAAGCTGACGAAAGCTGCGGATGCGGGCAAGGCACGGAAATCTGAAGATTCATGCGGTGGCGGGACAAGCTGTCTGCCGCACACCTGCTGTTGGCGCGGCCTTTAGCATTAATTTCCGCCCGCGTCATCCCTTTCCCTCAAAAGCGCAGGCTGGCCCTCAAAAAGCGAAAGGCCGGTCCATACGGCCGGCCTCGTCTTTGCGGTCGCGGCGGCGGGAGGATCACGTTGCCGTGATCTCTCGACGCTCGATCTTACTTGCAGTTTTCGATCTGCTTCAGCGCGGCGCTGACGCCCTTCAGCGAATAGGTGTAGGAGGTCGCCGTCCCCTTCTTCGAGGTCGCCGAAACCTTCAGCGAATGGCCGGACTTCAGAGCCGCCACCAGCGCGGGCTCCTGCGCCGCGTTCTCGACCCAGGCAGCCTTGTCCTTGGTGAACATCACGAAGGTCTTGTTGTCGATGACGACGTTGACCTTGGAATTGTCCTTGAGGGGATAGCCCATCATCGCCTGAGGCTCATAGGAAATGTTCTGGCCCGGGCGTTGCGACACGATGAAGAAATTGTCACCGTGGTCGATGCCCGTTGCCGGCATCTTCGCGGTCGGCACGGACAGAACGTAGCAGACCTTGCCGCCGGCGGACTGGTAGGAATAGGCGCCCCAGGCGTCGAATTGCTGAATGCGCGACGGAGAGGCCGGCGCCGCTGCTGCCGCTGCCTGCGTCTGCTTCTTGGTCTGTGCGGACACGATACCGGTGCCGGCCAGAACGAGCGAGAGGGCGATTGCGAAGCTTTTTACAAACATGGTTTCCTGCCGATTTCTTGCGGTCCAGAGCTCATGGCGATTCGATTGACGCACGCCTATGCTCGTGAGCTGCCTCATTTTGACTTTATTCAGGTTACCAAACCGTCAACGGAGCGCTGCCCACCATCGGCTCCGTGTCATTTCAATCCAGATATCGTGCTAGGCTTGAAACACATCAGAAGGAATTGGAAAACCCGGATGGTGGAGCACCATCCTACGGGTTCGATTTAAGACAGAAAGATTCGGGCAAGAATTTGACCTCGCTAAAATCAGAGGAGCCTCATAAAGCTCTGGAAACCCGAGAGGATTCGGATCTCCCTCGCGGAGCCCGCATCAGACCGTCTTCATGCCCTCGGGTTCGTTCTCCAGAGCCCGGTCGGCGGCATCGTAATGTTCCTGGCGGATATGCCCCCTGATCATGCTGAAAGCGAGCGTCAGTACCGCGACGTCATCGGAGTAGCCGATGACGGCGAAAAAATCGGGGATGATGTCGATGGGCATGACGAAATAGCCGAGCGCCGCCAGCAATATGCCGCGAACACGCGTCGGCGTCTGCGGGTCGAGCGCGCAATAGAAGGCGGCCACGACATCGCGGGAAAACGGGATATGGCGAGCCGCCTTCCGCAAGGTCGGCCAGAATTTGCTGCGCACCGATTTCTCCTGCTCTTTTTGGGTCTCTTCGTCACCAGGCAACAGGATTTCCCCGTACTTGATGTCATCCATTCCATTCACCTCTACCGAGGCCCGTCGCCCGGGCCGTGTAAACATATGGTGATCGCTAGGCGCGATTCAATCGAGCCGACGCGCGGCGGCCTTCTCCATCGCCTTGGCCAGCTTGACGTCATGATCGGTCAACCCGCCGACATCATGCGTCGTCAGCTTCACTTCGACACGGGAATAGACGTTGAACCATTCCGGGTGATGGTTGAACTTTTCGGCGGCAAGGGCGGCTTCCGTCATGAAGCCGAAGGCCTCGACGAAGTTGCGGAACTTGAACGTCTTCGAAAGCGAAAGACCATCGGCCGCAAGCGCCCAGCCATTCAGCTCGGCAAGGTTTTCATCGATTGCCGCGCGGTCCAGCTTCTCGTATTTCATGACAAATCACTCCTCTCTAGCGGTTGAACGATAGCATGGATCGTCACAGGATTCTTTTCGTCTGCGCCGGCAACATCTGCCGGTCGCCTCTCGCCGAAGGCATATTCAGGCATCTGGCGAACAAGGCCGGCCGCGCGGGCGAATTCGAAATTGATTCGGCCGGTACCGGCGGCTGGCATCAGGGGCAGCGTCCGGATCGCCGTTCGATTGCCGCCGCGGCCGGTCATGGAATCGATATTTCAGGCCAGCGTGCCCGACGCATCGCATCGGCCGACTTCGGCGGGTTCGATCTGATCCTGGCAATGGATCAAGACAATTTGAAGAACTTGCGCAAGACAGCGCCTGCCGATGCTCTCGGCAAGCTGCATCTTTTCAATGCCCTTGCGCTTGGCAGCAACAAGGACATTCCCGATCCCTATTACGGCGACCGCGAGGATTTCGAGATGGTCTATACCATGCTCTTGGCTGGCTGCAGCGCGCTGTTGCCCAAAGTCGGATAAGTGCTTCGGGGCTCGTGAAGCGGGAATATCTCTTCCGTCAGATAGGGACCGCCGCCGACCGACTCGCGCGACGACAGAAGCACGAAGCGCCCGACCGTGAACGGCTGGGTGTAGAAATTGCCGCGGCCGGAGAGATAGTGCACCACATCGTCGACCCGCGAGGATTTCAACCTGGCGAGCGTGACGTGCGGCGTGAACTTGCGCGGATCCGGCTGCAGGCCGATCCGCTGGCAGATGCGCTCGATTTCACCTTGCAGGGCGGACATGTCCGGTGACTGGGAGACCCCGGCCCAAACCGAATGCGGTTTCTTGGAGCCGAAGGAACCTATGCCCTCCAGCCGAAGCTGGAACTCAGGGCGATCTATCCGGTCCAGCCTGTCGACGATCTCATCAGCCGTCCGGCCATCGACATCGCCGATGAACCGCAGAGTGATGTGATAATTTTCAACGTCGATCCACCTGGCTCCCGGGAGACCACCGCGCAACAATGACAGGCTCATGGCCGCGTTGCGCGGAATTTCGAGGGCGGTAAAAAGTCTCGGCATGACGAGGACTCCCCGAATCTCTTGCAGGTTTGAGTAGGGAATCACGCATTTGCAGTCGGTGCAAGCATCTATTTCGCACCTGCGTCAATCATCCCTACAAAACTCATGACAGCCGGCAACATGCGCTCGACCATGACATCGACACCCTTTGGGTTCGGATGCATGCCATCCGAGAGTTGCAGATCCGCATGCGCGGCGACGCCGTCGAGAAAGAACGGATAAAGGGCAAGCTGGTATTTGCCGGCCAGACGCTGATAGATCGGATTGAATTTCTCGGCGTAGTCCGACCCCATGTTCGGCGGTGCCAGCATGCCCACGAGAAAGATTGGAATCTTTCTGTCCTTCAGCCGCTCGATCATCGTCTCGAGGTTCTTTTCCGTCTGCTCCGGCGGAATGCCGCGAAGCGCGTCGTTGGCGCCGAGCTCGAGAACGACGCCGTCGGTGCCGTCGGGCACCGACCAGTCTATGCGCGAGAGCCCGCCCGACGTCGTATCGCCCGAGACACCGGCATCGGCGACGGCCACGTCCAGCCCCGTGGCCTTCAGCGCGGCCTCCAGCTTGGCGGGAAATCCATCCCCGGGCGGCAGCTGATAGCCTGCCATCAGGCTGTCGCCGAACCCGACCAGCTGGATCGTCCGCGCTTCTGCAGCGCCCACCGCGCCAAACAAAAGACCGAAAGTGATGACAGCGAATTGAAACGCGGCAACTTTAAAACCCATGATCCATTCCCTAAATTCGCTGCTCGGGCCTATCGCGCCCGCCATTGTCTCTGATGTTCTCTGATATATAGGGCGTTCGCATTGGCAAAAACCATTATCGAGCTGAAGAAGGCGGATTTGACGCTCGGCAATGCCGCCGCGTCGGTCCATGTGCTGAAGAGCATCGACCTCACGATCATGGAGGGTGAATCCGTCGGCATCGTCGGCCCCTCCGGCTCCGGCAAGTCCACCCTGCTGATGGTGCTGGCCGGCCTCGAAAAGCTCGACGGCGGTGAACTGATGATCCGCGATACGCCGTTGCACAGCCTGAGCGAGGATCGCATCGCCGATTTCCGCGGCCGCAACATCGGCATCGTCTTCCAGTCCTTCCATCTCATCGCCAACATGACGGCGCTGGAAAACGTCGCCGTGCCGCTGGAGCTTGCCAACAACAAGGACGCCTTCGACATCGCCCGGCGGGAGCTGGAGGCGGTGGGGCTGGGCGAGAGGCTCACGCACTATCCCGGCCAGCTTTCCGGCGGCGAGCAGCAGCGCGTGGCAATCGCCCGCGCGCTCGCGCCCTCGCCGGCCGTCCTGATCGCCGACGAGCCGACGGGCAATCTCGACACCGACACCGGACGCCAGATCGCCGACCTGCTTTTTGCCCAGCAGGCCGAACGTGGCACGACCATGCTGCTCGTGACCCACGATCCCGCGCTTGCCGCGCGCTGCTCGCGCCAGATCCGCGTTCGATCCGGCGAAATCGAGAATGACAGCACGCGCACGCGCGCCAACCAGGCAGCCATTGCATGAGCCCGGCGGGACTTCGCCTGCCGCTCGCCTTCCGCCTCGCCCTGCGTGAACTGCGCGGCGGCCTTGGCGGTTTCTACATCTTCCTCGCCTGCATCGCGCTCGGCACCGGCGCGATCGCTGCCGTCAATTCCGTATCGCGCTCGATCACCGACGCGATCTCGACACAGGGACAATCGCTGCTGGCAGGCGACGTCCGCTTCGAGCTGCGCAACCGGGAGGCATCCCCCGAGGAGCTCGCCTATCTCCAGGGCCTCGGCACGCTCTCCCGCTCCACCAACCTGCGCTCCATGTCCCGCCTGCCCGATGGCTCCGACCAGGCGCTGGTCGAGGTCAAGGCGGTCGACGGCGCCTATCCGCTCTACGGCAACTTCCAGGCCGATCCCGACCAGCCGCTATCGACCCTGCTTGCCGCCAGAGATGGCGCCTATGGCGCTGTGGTCGCGCCGCTGCTGCTCGAACGGCTGAACCTCAAGCTCGGCGGCGATCTGCTGCTGGGCAACGCCAGACTGCGCATCACCGGCACCATCGCCAATGAACCGGATGCCGTCTCCGAAGGTTTTGGCTTTGCCCCCCGACTGCTCACCAGCCGCGACGCATTGACGGCCTCCGGCCTGATTACGACAGGCAGCCTCGTCGAGCAGGCCTACAGGATCCGCATGGACAATCCTGCCGCCGATCTGCGCAATATCGGCGATCGCGCCAATGCCGCCTTCCCGCAGGCCGGCTGGTCGATCCGCACCAGCAGCCGTGCCGCGCCCGAGCTTGCCGACAACATCACCCGCTTTTCGCAGTTCCTGACGCTGGTCGGGCTGGCGGCCCTCATCGTCGGCGGCGTCGGCGTCGCCAATGCCGTGCGCGCCTTTCTCGACTCGAAACGCACCACCATCGCCACCTTCAAATGCCTGGGCGCCCCCGCCTTCGTCGTGGTGCTGATCTATCTCATCCAGATCGCTGTCATCGCGCTGGCGGGCGTCGCCGCCGGTCTTGTCCTCGGCGCCATCGCTCCAGTGATCGCTTCGCAGTTCATGGCGGAATTCCTGCCCATTTCGACCGCACCCCGGCTCTATCCCGGCGCGCTGACGCTTGCTGCCCTCTTCGGCCTGCTGACGACCCTTGCCTTTGCCATTCCCCCGCTCGGCCATGCCCGCGAGGTGCCGGCGACGGCGCTGTTCCGCGAGCAGGGCTTCGAAACTCGCCGCCTGCCCGGCTGGCCCTATCTGCTCGCCGCGGGCCTGCTGATGGCGGCGCTTGCAGCACTGGCGATCGTTACCGCCTATGACCGCTTCCTCGCGATCGTCTTCGTCGTCTCGATCGCCGGGGCCTTCGTCGTGCTGCGCGTGGTGGCCGCCCTGCTTTCCTGGCTTGCCCGCCGCAGTCCGCGCGTGCGCTCGCCGGCGCTGCGCCTGGCAATCGGCAACATCCACCGGCCGGGCGCGCTCACCTCCTCCGTCGTGCTGTCGCTCGGCCTCGGCCTGGCGCTGCTGGTGACCCTGACGCTGATCGACGGCAACATGCGCCGTGAGCTGATGGGACGCATGAGCGAACAGGCGCCGAACTTCTTCTTCGTCGATATCCAGGGACCGGAGCTGGAAGGCTTCCGCAAGATCGTGCTCGCCGAGGATCCGAAGGGCAAGCTCGTGGAAGCGCCGATGCTGCGCGGCCGCATCGTCGCCTTCAACGGCGAGGATGTGACGAAGATGAAAGTGCCGGCCGCCGGACAATGGGTCCTGCGCGGCGACCGCGGCATCACCTATGCCGAAACCGTGCCGGAAAACGCCTCGGTCACCGAAGGCAAATGGTGGGACAAGGACTATGGCGGCGAACCGCTCGTTTCCTTTTCAGAGGAGGAAGGCAAGGCGCTCGGCCTGAAGCTCGGCGACAAGGTTACCGTCAACGTGCTCGGCCGCAACGTCACCGCCAGGATCGCCAGCTTCCGCAAGGTGCAATGGCAGTCGCTGTCGATCAATTTCGTGATGATCTTCTCGCCCAATACCTTCAAGGGCGCACCGCATGCCTGGCTGGCAACGCTGACCGATACGTCGGCGACTTCCGCACAGGAGGCCGCGATCCTGAGGAAAGTCACCAATACCTATCCGACCATCACCAGCGTCCGCGTCAAGGATGCGCTCGATGTCGTCAATACTTTGGTCGGGCAGCTCGCAACCGCCATCCGCTCGGCCGCCTCCGTCGCGCTGATCGCATCCGTGCTGGTGCTGGCCGGGGCGCTCGCCGCCGGCAATCGCGCCCGCACGCACGACGCCGTCATTCTCAAGACGCTCGGCGCGACGCGTGCCACGCTGATTCGCGCCTTCAGCTACGAATACCTGATCCTCGGCGCGGCGACCGCAATCTTCGCGCTGATCGCCGGGGCGGCATCCGCCTGGTATATCGTCAGCCATATCATGCACCTGCCGTCGGCCTTCCTGCCCGGCGTCGCCTTCTCGACGCTGATGATCGCCCTGGTGCTGACGGTCGGCATCGGGTTGATCGGCACATGGCGCATCCTCGGCCAGAAGGCGGCACCCGTTCTGCGCGAGCTTTGATTCGCGCGGAGAGCCGTCAAAACGGCCCGATATTACATCGATTTAACACGGGGGCCGCCGCTTGACCCTTGTGTATAAGGCCTGAAAGCCTCATATTCTGTGCAGGCATGCTGGAGCTCCGCAGCGGCGCCTGGGTCCGAAAGACCCGACACCGTATTCAAATCGGAGCTTGAAAGAGGAAAACATGGCTGACTTTCGCAATTACCAAAACCGGGTGCAGAGCGGTGCACAGTCCGGTGCGATGATAGACGCTGGCCTTCGAGCCTACATGCTCAAGGTCTATAACCTGATGGCGCTGGGTCTGGCGATCACGGGTGTTGCCGCCTATCTCTCCTTCTCGCTCGCTTTCGCAGACGGACAGATCACGACCTTCGGTCAGGCGATCTATCTGAGCCCGCTGAAGTGGGTTGTGATGCTGGCTCCGCTGGCAATGGTCTTCTTCCTGAGCTTCAGGATCAACCGCATGAGCGTGGCCGCCGCGACGACGACCTTCTGGGTCTACGCCGCGCTGGTGGGCCTGTCGCTGTCGTCGATCTTCATCATCTACACCGGCCAGAGCGTCGTGCAGACCTTCTTCGTGACCGCCGCCTCGTTCGGCGCGCTGTCGCTCTACGGCTACACGGCCAAGCGTGATCTCTCGGCGATGGGTTCGTTCCTGATGATGGGTCTCTTCGGCCTCATCATCGCCTCGCTGGTCAACATCTTCCTGGCTTCGTCCGCGCTGCAGTTCGCCATTTCCGTGATCGGCGTGCTGCTCTTCGCAGGCCTCACCGCCTACGACACGCAGCGGATCAAGGAAATGTACTACGCCGCCGACGATGCCACCGTGGCCGGCCGCAAGGCCATCATGGGCGCCCTGTCGCTCTACCTGGACTTCATCAACCTGTTCATGTTCCTGCTGCGGTTCATGGGCAACCGAAACTAATCGCGCGGCGTGAACAACCATCGAAAAGGCGGCTTCGGCCGCCTTTTTATTTGCCTGGTCACAGCCCGTGCGATTTGATAGCAGCCGTCGCAAACCGCAGATCAGGCCACAAAAGCAGATGTCCGTCAGCCTTCGCAGCGCTTCCACAGACGACCTTTCCCACATCACGACAATCTATCGCGACTCCGTGCTGAATGGCACGGCGAGCTACGAGATCACGCCGCCGACCGAGGAGGAAATGGCGGCGCGCTTTCAGGCGATCCGCGAGAAGGGCTATCCCTATATCGTCGCCGAAGACGAGGCGGGCGCGTTTCTCGGCTATGCCTACGCCTCGTCGTTCCGCACGCGGCCGGCCTATCGCTGGATGGTGGAGGATTCGATCTACCTGGCACCGCAGGCCCGCGGGCGCGGCGTGGGCAGGCTGCTGCTCGACACATTGGTAGAGGGCTGCCAGACGCTCGGCTTCCGCCAGATGATCGCCGTGATCGGCGGCGCCCATCCCGCCTCCGTCGCCGTGCATCGCGCCGCAGGCTTCACCGAGGTCGGCCTCCTGAAGGGCACCGGCTACAAGCACGGCCGATGGCTGGATACCATGCTGATGCAGAAAGCGCTCGGGGACGGCAACGGCAGCGATCCGGATCCCGCAGTTTATCCGGGGACGTTGTTTGGAGGATAGATCTGCGCTCCTGTTGAGCCCCTGATACCCCCAACTGCGGAGAAACGGCTACTTGTCCACCAGCTTCAGCTGCTTGTCGAAAACCTTCAGGACCTGCTGCAGGTCGTGGCCGCGCTTCAGGATCATGCCATTGGTATTGATGACGGAGAAGGCGCCCTGCTTGGCCGCAAGCTTCGGATTCTTTTCGATACAGAAGAGCGGCATCTCGCCGGAACGCTTGAAGACGGAAAAAACCGCCTTGTCCTTGAGGTGGTCGATGGCGTAGTCCCGCCACTCGCCTTCGCCGACCATGCGGCCGTAGATCCACAAGATCGCGTCCAGCTCCCGGCGATGGAAGGTCACCGGCAGCGGATCCTTGCTCTGTTTGTATTCCCTGAGATCGACGACTACGGAGGAGTTCGTATCGACGGAACGGCTTTCACCGTGTCGCAAATCCGGCTGATCAGTCATCAATCCCCCAGGGGCTATCTCATGACAGGAGAATGACAGTTTGCCTCAGCCGCATCAAATTGCAAGACGGATGAGGCCTCACAATTTCTTTCCCACGCCTGAAACCATCTCCTCCATGCCGCATTTCAGTCAAAACGACGCCCAATTTACAGGAAGTATAGAGGGCCGTTTGGCGCCGCCGCGTCAAACGGCCCGGCCGGGGCGCATCGATTAAACCCCAGCCCCGAATGCGTCCCGCCGGGCACTCCCTCTTTTTGGCGCGAGCCAAAATAGAGACCTTTTTAGCGCCAGCCAAAATAGAGAGCTTTTGGCGCAAGCCGAAACAGGAAGCTTTCGGCACAGGCCGACATTCGGGGAAACCATTCAGCCGTCGGAACCGACCGTCAGAACCGTCGCCCCGAGGATCGCCGCCGGATCGCCCGAAGGCGTCGAGGATTGCAGGAGGACGGCCATGCCTCTTCGTCCGGCCTTGTCCAGCACGTTGGAAGGCAGCACGAGGCTCATGGCCTTGCCGTCCCACATGCCGACCGTTTCAACATCCGACACGGCATGCATATAGGCGATCTGCTGGCCATTGTTTTCGCCGCCCTTCGGCGCCACCATCTGCTCCTTGTCGAAATAGACGATGACCACATTGGCCTTGCCCTGGCCGGCGCCGATCCTGATTTCCAGTTCGTCGCCCTTCATGGCCGCATTGACCGGGATCGTCAGCCCCTCGCCGACACGCTGGAAATCGTCGAGCTTCACATTGATGGCGTCGAGGTCGGCGCCGTTCATATGGTCCCGGCCATTGACGATCGCCTGCGGCGTATAGACCCCGCTGCGCCCAAGCGTGCGGGCATAGGCATATTGGCGCGCCGTATTGTCCTTGGACGCCATGGTGTCGTTCCAGCCGAGATAGTTCCAATAGTCGACGTGATACGCAAGGGCCACCACATCGCCCTGGCGGATCAGCTTGCGGAAGGCCGCATCGGCGGGGGGACAGGAGGCGCAGCCCTGCGAGGTGAAGAGCTCGACGACACCCTTGATCTTCGCGGCCTCCTGCGCGTGCAACGAACTTGCCAGCGCGATGCCTGCCAGAAGCGAAACCGAAAATCGAAGGCGCATTTCCCTTTTACCTCTGTCTCAAAGTTCCAGAGCCATCTGCCGCACAGGTTCCGAAACGCTCACGCTCCCTGGGCAACCAAGCCCACATCAAGCCCGAAAAATCTGAAACAAGAGATAATGGTTTAGCGCGATGACGCAAAGTCACGATGGGGTGAGACCAAGGCCCGGCACCGGGCTTGCCGTACACATCGGCGTGAAAAACAAGACGCCGCCGGGAGACTTTCCCCGGCGGCGTGCAAGCATGCTTGGAAGACCTATCAGGCGGCGAGATCGCGCAGAACGGTCTGCAGGATGCCGCCGTTGTTGACGTAGACGACCTCATCCAGCGTATCGATGCGGCAGATGATCGGAACGTCCTTCACCGAGCCGTCGCCATAGGTGATCTTGGCGATCTTGCGCTCGCGCGGCTTGATGTGCTCCAGGCCTTCGATCGTGACGAGCTCGTCGCCCTTCAGGCCGAGGCCGGCCCAGGTGGTGCCTTCCTCGAAGACGAAGGGGATGACGCCCATGCCGACCAGGTTCGAGCGGTGAATACGCTCGAAGGACTGGGCGATCACGGCGCGCACGCCGAGCAGGTTGGTGCCCTTGGCAGCCCAGTCGCGCGACGAGCCGTTGCCGTATTCGACACCTGCGAAGATGACGAGCGGAACGCCCTCGGCCTTGTACTGCATAGCCGCATCGTAGATCGACGTCTCTTCCTTGGACGGATAATGGATGGTGTAGCCACCTTCCTTGCCGTTCGGGCCGAGCATGTGGTTGCGGATGCGGATGTTGGCGAAGGTGCCGCGCATCATGACTTCATGGTTGCCGCGGCGCGTGCCGTACTGGTTGAAGTCGGCAACGCCGACGCCATGGCCGATGAGGTAGGCACCGGCCGGCGAGGCAGCCTTGATCGAACCGGCCGGAGAAATGTGGTCGGTGGTGATCTTGTCGCCGAAGAGACCGAGAACGCGGGCGCCCTTGATGTCGGAAACGCCGGCGCCGGTCTTGCCCATGCCCACGAAGTAGGGCGGGTTCTGCACGTAGGTCGAGTTGTCGTCCCAGGCGTAGGTCTGACCCGGAGGAACCTGCACGGCCTGCCAGTTGGCATCGCCCTTGAAGACGTCGGCGTACTTGGATTCGTAAAGTTCGCGGGTGACGTATTTCAGGATGAATTCCTGGATCTCGTGCGAGGTCGGCCAAATGTCCTTGAGGAACACGGGCTTGCCGTCCTGGTCTTCGCCGATCGGCTCCTTCGTCAGGTCGAGCTGCACCGTGCCGGCAAGCGCATAGGCGACGACCAGCGGCGGCGATGCCAGGTAGTTGGCCTGGACGTCGGGCGAGATACGGCCTTCGAAGTTGCGGTTGCCGGAGAGAACGCCAGATACGATCAGGCCCTTGTCGTTGATCGTCTTCGAGATCGGCGCCGGCAGCGGGCCGGAATTGCCGATGCAGGTGGTGCAGCCGAAGCCGACTAGGTTGAAGCCGAGCTTGTCGAGATCGGCCTGCAGGCCGGACTTGGCGAGATATTCGCCGACGACCTGCGATCCGGGAGCCAGCGAGGTCTTGACCCACGGCTTGCTCTTCAGGCCCTTGGCAACGGCGTTGCGGGCGAGAAGTCCGGCCGCGATCAGCACCGACGGGTTCGAGGTGTTGGTGCAGGATGTGATGGCGGCGATCGCCACGTCACCATGGCCGAGATCGAAATCCGTGCCTTCGACGGCATAGCGGTTCGAAAGCTGGCCGGGCTTCTTGTATTCGGTTTCGAGCGACGTCGCGAAACCGGAGGCGATGTTTTCCAGGGGAATACGGCCTTCCGGGCGCTTCGGGCCGGCCATGGCCGGAACGACGTCGCTAAGCTCGAGTTCCAGCGTATCGGTGAAGACGAGGTCGGCGCCGTCATTGTCGCGCCACATGCCCTGCGCCTTCGAATAGGCTTCGACCAGTGCGATACGATCCTTCGCGCGGCCGGACATGTCGAGATAGTTCAAGGTTTCCTTGTCGACCGGGAAGAAGCCGCAGGTCGCGCCGTATTCCGGACCCATGTTGCCGATGGTGGCGCGGTCGGCGAGCGGCAGCGCGTCGAGGCCGGGGCCGAAGAATTCGACGAACTTGGAAACGACGCCCTTCTTGCGCAGCATCTGCACGACGGTCAGCACGAGGTCGGTCGCGGTAACGCCTTCCTTGAGCTTGCCGGTGAGCTTGAAGCCGATGACCTCGGGCAGCAGCATGGAAACGGGCTGGCCGAGCATGGCGGCCTCAGCTTCGATACCGCCGACGCCCCAGCCGAGAACGCCGAGACCGTTGATCATGGTCGTGTGCGAATCGGTGCCGACGCAGGTGTCCGGATAAGCGATCGTTTCGCCGTCCTCTTCCTTCGTCCAGACGGTCTGGCCGAGATATTCGAGATTGACCTGATGACAGATGCCGGTGCCGGGAGGAACGACGCGGAAGTTCTTGAATGCCTGCTGGCCCCACTTCAGGAAGCGGTAACGTTCGCCGTTGCGCTGATATTCGAGCTCGACGTTGCGGGCGAAAGCCTGCGGCGTGCCGAATTCGTCGACGATGACGGAGTGGTCGATGACGAGGTCGACGGGAACGAGCGGGTTGATCTTTTCAGGATCGCCGCCGAGGGAAACCATCGCGTCACGCATGGCAGCAAGGTCGACCACGGCCGGAACGCCGGTGAAGTCCTGCATCAGCACGCGCGCCGGGCGATAGGCGATTTCGTTCTCGACGGTGCCCTTGTTGGTCAGCCATTCGGCGACGGCAAGGATATGATCCTTCGTGACCGACTGCCCGTCTTCAAAACGCAGCAGGTTTTCCAGAAGCACCTTCATGGAGTAAGGCAGCTTGGAAACGCCGGGCAGACCATTGGCTTCAGCCTTGGGAAGGCTGAAATACACATAGTCTTTCCCGCCCACGGTCAGCGTGGAACGACAATTGAAACTGTCAAGAGATTTAGACACGAGATACCCCGTTTCTGATAGCCAACACAGTCGTGCGAACGCCTATGCACTTTATGCACATCAGGATGCGGGTACGGCCATTTCCGCTGTCCGCACGTAAGGAAAATACCTTAAGTTCGGCGCAAGGATGGAATTCACGCCGACCGCTGGCGTGGTTGCAGGTCTTATAGATAATTTCGTAAAGACTTGCCAGAGTGACAAGATGCAAATTTGGACAATTTTTTGCGCGTTGCGGTAAAGAAAATAGGAAAGCCTGAGCGAATGCATCTAAGCGCTGAAAATCTGGCGGCGAGGCGGGGCGAGGACCTGATTTTCTTGAATGTTTCCTTTGGCTTGGGCGGCGGCGATGCCCTCGTTCTCACGGGGCGAAACGGCTCCGGAAAGTCCACGCTTTTGCGTGTGGTGGCCGGTCTTCTGAGGCAGGAAAAGGGCCGTGTCGCATGGACGGGCAAGGACGGCGATTCGGACCGGCCGGCCGGCGAGGCCAGCCACTATCTCGGCCACCGCAATGCGATGAAATCCGAGCTCACCGTGGCTGAAAATCTCTCTTTCTGGAAGACCTTCCTCGGCGACATGGCGGGCGGCTTCGGCCTCGGTGTCGACGAAGCCGTTGAAGCCGTCGGGCTTGCCGGCATCACCCACCTGCCCTTCGGCTACCTCTCCGCCGGCCAGCAGCGGCGAATCGCTTTCGCCAAACTCCTGGTGGCCCATCGGCCGATCTGGATTCTCGACGAACCGACCGCGGCGCTGGACACGTCGGCGGACCAGCTCTTCGCGCAGCTGATCACCGCTCACCAGAAGAATGGCGGCATTGTCCTTGCGGCCACGCACCAGCCGCTGGGGCTGGAGAAGGCACAGGAAATGCGGATGACGGGGTTTGCCGGGGTGAGCGAAGGGGTGTGGGGATGAAGCAGGTATTCTTTCCCGCGTGGAGACTGCTACACCCCCCTCTGTCACTTCGTGACATCTCCCCCACAAGGGGGGAGATTGCCGGGAGATTGCCGAACCTGCTTACAAAGCCAACAGGCCTGGTCTCTGCGGATTGGATCTCGGATAGGGGCACGCGCGCGCAGCAAGTTCCCAATCTCCCCCCTTGTGGGGGAGATGTCCCGAAAGGGACAGAGGGGGGTATCTCTCGCCAAGGCAGGTGTTATCCATGACCGCCCTCTTCCTCCGCGACCTCAAGCTTTCGGTGCGCGCCGGCGGCGGGGCGTTGATCGGCATCCTCTTCTTTCTCACCGTCGTCGCCGTCATCCCCTTCGGCGTCGGTCCGGACCTCAAGCTTCTGTCGCGCATCGGCCCGGCCATCGTCTGGATCGGTGCGCTGCTGGCCAGCCTCCTCGGCCTCGACCGGCTGTTCCAGGCCGAGCGCGACGACGGCTCGCTCGATCTGCTCGTCATGCAGGAGACGCCGCTGGTGCTGACGGTTCTCGTCAAATGCGCGGCCCATTGGGTGGCGACCGGCCTGCCTCTCGTCATCGCCTCGCCGCTTCTCGGTCTCTTTATGAATATGAACGAGACGGCAATCGGCGTGACGGCTCTGACCCTGCTCGTCGGCTCGCCGGCTATCACCTTCATCGGCGCGGTCGGCGCTGCCGTCGCCGTGGCATTGCCGCGCGGCGGCCTGTTGGTCTCCATTCTGGTGCTGCCATTGGCGATCCCGGTGTTGATCTTCGGCGTCGGCGCCACCTACGCCGCCGTCGAGGGACCGCAACCCTTCCTGCCGCCGTTCCTGATCCTGATCGCGCTGACCCTGTTCTTCGCCGTTATCGGCCCGGCCGCCGCAGCGCTCGCGCTGCGCAACACGACAGATTGATCTTGATGAGAGACTGTTTCGTCGATCTGAGACAATGCTGTCGATTGCCGGAAAAGCCATATCGGGTTAAACAAGCCGCATGAGCGATATCAGCCCTGCGATCAGCCGATTTTCCGACCTCGCCAACCCCACGCGGTTCCTGGCTTTTTCGGCGCGTCTCATCCCTTGGCTGGCGGTGATCTCGGCCATTCTCTTCGCGATCGGCCTCTACCTCTCCTTCTCCACCGAAGGCGATTACCAGCAGGGCGATACCGTCCGCATCATGTATATCCACGTCCCGGCCGCCTGGCTTTCGATGATGTGCTACACGATCATGAGCATGTCGGCGATCGGCACGCTCGTCTGGCGCCATCCGCTGGCCGATGTCGCGGGCAAGACGGCAGCACCGCTCGGCGCCGCCTTCACTCTGATCGCGCTGGTCACCGGCTCGCTCTGGGGCAAGCCGATGTGGGGCACCTATTGGGTCTGGGATGCGCGGCTGACCTCCGTCTTCATCCTGTTCCTCATGTATCTCGGCCTGATCGCGCTCAACCGCGCCATGGACGATCCGTCGAAGGCGGCCCGCGTCGCCGCCGTCCTGACGCTGGTCGGCTTCATCAACATTCCGATCATCAAGTTCTCGGTCGACTGGTGGAACACGCTGCATCAGTCGGAAAGCATCATGCGCCTCGACGGTCCGGCCATCGACGCGGAATTCCTCTGGCCGCTCTTCATCATGGCGCTCGCCTTCACGCTGCTGTTCTTCACGCTGCACCTGATGGCGATCCGCAACGAGATCTGGCGCCGCCGCATTGCCGCGCAGCGCCGCATCGCCGCGCGCATGGCAGGCCGGGAGGACTAGCATGACGCATCCCTTCTACGTCCTCGGCTCCTACGGCTTTGCCGCCGTCATGATCCTCGCCATCATCGCCTGGACATGGATCGACGGACGCCTGCGCCGCCGCGAACTGGCAGCGCTCGAAGCTTCCGGCATCCGCCGCCGCTCGCAGCGCAAGCCGGAAGGCGACGCGAAATGACTGCCGATGCCGACGACAAGAATCAGCCGAAATCGGGTGGCGGCACCGCGCGCTATCTTCTGGCGCTGATCCCGCTCATCGTCTTTGCCTGCATCGCGCTCGCTGTCGGCAAGGTCATGTACGACCAGGAAGTGCACGGCACAGATATATCGGCCATTCCCTCGGCGCTGATCGGCACGAAAGCGCCCAAGCTCGCCCTGCCGCCGCTCGCAGGCTCCAACCTGCCGGCACTGACGGACGATGCCATCAAGGGCAAGCTGACCCTCGTCAATGTCTTCGCCTCCTGGTGCATCCCATGCCGTGACGAGCATCCGGTGCTGAAGGAACTCGCCAAGGACGGCCGGCTGAACATCGTGGCGATCAACTACAAGGATACGAGCGAGAACGCGCTACGCTTCCTCGGCGAGCTCGGCAATCCCTACAATGCGATCGGCATCGACCCCAACGGCTCCGCCGCCATCGACTGGGGCGTCTACGGCATCCCGGAATCCTACCTTGTCTCGCCCGACGGCACGATCCTCTACAAACAGGTCGGTCCATTTACTCCGACGAGCTTGAAGGAAGGGCTTTATCCGGCGATTGAGAAGGCTCTGGGGAAACCGGCGGCCTGAACTCCTTCTCCCCTCGGGGAGAAGGTGCCCAAAGGGCGGATGAGGGGGTCGGGAAGCGACTAGGGCCTTGAGCGGCAAGCGAAAGGCATCACTCTCCCGGTAACGCCCCCTCACCCGGCGCTATCGCGCCACCCTCTCCCCGATGGGGCGAGGATAAGACTAAATCCCGCCCTGCCACGTCTTGATCGCCTCGACCGGCCACACCAGCATCAGCACGTTGAGCGTGAGATTGTCGCGGATCAGCCAGCCGGTCAGCAGCTCGAAGAAGATGGCGATGGCGACCGTCACCAGCACGGGCGCGCGCCAAGCAAACAGGAAGCCGACGACCATGAACACCGCGTCCATCGACGAATTGAGGATGCTGTCACCGACGTAATCGAGCGAAATCGTCGCCGCCCTGTAGCGATTGATGATGATCGGCGAGTTTTCCAGGATCTCCCAACCGGATTCGATCAGCATGGCCACGAAAAGCCGCATCGACAGCGGCTTGCGGCGCATGATCAGATGCGTCAGCCCGAAGAACAGGAAGCCGTGGATGATGTGCGACGGCGTGTACCAGTCGGCGATATGCTGCGAATTGCCGCTCGATTTCACGACCGGCTCGAAAAGCTTCACGTAGCCGCAGGTGCAGATCGGCACGCGGCCCATCATGTATTCCGTGACGATCTGCACGAGCAGGACGATGGCACAGGCGATCAACCAGAAGCTCTGCTGCCGGTAGCGGTGTTGCGCGTCGATGGCTTCGCTCATTTTCCACCTTCCGCCGGCGGCTCGACCGTATGCTTCATGATCAGCGGCATCTGCGACAGGGTGAAGAGGATGGTGATCGGCATCGTGCCCCAGACCTTGAAGTTCACCCAGAGATTGTCTGCGGCCTTCACGTCGGGCAGATAATACCAGTTCGACAGGCGCCAGACGACTTCGTTGAGCACGGCCAGAACCAGGAAGAAGAGGCCCCAGCGCAGTGTCAGCTTGCGCCAGCCCTCGCTGTCGAGCTGAAAGGCGGCATTGAAGACATAGCCGAGCAGCGATTTGCCGAAGGCGAGCCCGCCAAGCAGCACCACGCCGAACAGGGCGTTGACGATGGTCGGCTTCATCTTGATGAAGGTTTCGTTCTGCAGGTAGATGCCGAGAGCGCCAAAGACGAGAACCACGATGCCGGAGACGAAGGGCATCAGCGGCAGATGGCCGAGCATGACCTTCGAGACGACGAGCGAGAGCACCGTTGCCGCCATGAACAGGCCGGTGGCGACGAAAAGAGGCCCGCCGAGCGTCGCCAACTGCGGAAATTGCTGTGCCAGCCATTCTCCCCGCAGATTGCCGAAGAAAAATACCAGCAAGGGCCCGAGTTCCAGCACCAGCTTCAGCATCGGGTGATGCTTGTCGGCGGCGCTTGGGGTCAGTTCGTTGTCGCTGGTCGTCATTGCGGCACTTTCGCTATCGTCGAGTTTGTTCTTGTCGTTCATTGGCTGCTTCCGGCACCCGTTCCTGCGATGGCGTTGGCAAAATCTTCAGCCTCGAACGGCTCAAGATCGTCTACACCCTCGCCGACGCCGATGAAATAGACCGGCAGTTTGTGCTTGGCCGAGATGGCGACAAGGATGCCGCCGCGCGCCGTGCCGTCGAGCTTGGTCATGATGAGACCGTTGACACCGGCGACGTTGCGGAAGATTTCCACCTGGTTCAAGGCATTCTGGCCTGTGGTGGCATCGAGCGTCTGCAGCACGGTATGCGGCGCATCCGGATCGAGCTTGCCGAGCACGCGCACGATCTTTTCGAGCTCGGCCATCAGCTCCGCCTTGTTCTGCAGGCGGCCGGCGGTGTCGATGATCAGCACGTCGCTCTTGTTGGCCTTGGCCTGCTGGAAAGCATCGAAGGCAAGGCCGGCGGCATCGGCGCCGAGCTTGGTGCCGATGAATTCCGACTTGGTCCGGTCGGCCCAGATCTTCAGCTGCTCGATGGCGGCGGCGCGGAACGTATCGCCGGCCGCGACCATGACCTTCAGCCCGGCGCCGGAAAGCTTTGCCGCCAGCTTGCCGATGGTCGTCGTCTTGCCGGTGCCGTTGACGCCGACGACGAGAATGACATGCGGCTTGTGGCTGAGATCGAGCTGCAACGGCTTAGCGACGGGCTTCAGAACCTTGGCGATTTCCTGAGCCATGATGCGGCCGACGTCCTCGCTGGTCACATCCTTGCCATAGCGCTCGGAGGCCAGCGTATCGGTCACCCGCATCGCCGTCTCGACGCCGAGATCGGCCTGGATCAACAGATCCTCCAGATCCTGCAGCGTCTGGTCGTCGAGCTTGCGCTTGGTGAAGAGCGCCGCGATCTGGCCGGTCAGCTGCGACGAGGTGCGCGCAAGACCGGCGCGCAGGCGCTGGAACCAGGAGAGTTTTTGCTTTGGGGCTTCCGGAGTGGGCTCGGGAATGCTGGCGGCGGTTGCAAAGCCCTTGGGAAGGATGGGGGCGGTGTCAATGTCTTTCGACGCTAGGTCGGTCTCTGCCGCACCTTCGTCACCCCCCTCTGTCCTGTCGGACATCTCCCCCACAAGGGGGGAGATCGGTTCGATGGGGTGCTCTTCCGAAACTACGCTGGCTTCAGTATCGGCGGATTGCTCCGGTTCGATTGCCTGAAGCTCTTCATGCTGCTCTTTCGACTCGGATTCGGGGGAATGGGGAACCTTGGCAGCCTCAATCTCTTCTGCGACAGAAGCATCTGCCTGGCTTTCAGCCAATTGCTCTTGCTCAACCGGCGCGGCATCCTCCAACCGTTCTCCCCCCTCGTGGGGGAGATGTCCCGAAGGGACAGAGGGGGATGACGCAGGCTCGGCAAAATCGGTAGCCGGCGAAACATCCGCAGCAGGAGTTTCGACCTTCGCTGAATCCTCCGCAGGCGCTTGTTCTACCGCCGGCTTTTCACGGCCGAAGGTGAAGACTTTTTTGATGAAACCGAGCGCCATGAAGTATCCGTTGAAGCATTAGGCCGCGTCGGCGGCCAGAAGTTGCATGTCGAGGTGCTTGCCATTGTGGCCGGTGATTGCGACCTGCACAAGGTCGCGCGGCCGAAGGCCGGGGGCGGCGACAAGCGTGAAGTTTTCCGTATGCGCCAGCCCGTTGTTCTCGACGAGCAGCCATTGCCGTGTTCCGGCCATGCTGTCGAGATGGGTCTGGTGCAGTCTTTGTCCAGCCTCGCGCAGCCGCGCGGCGCGCTCCTTGACCAAGGCGCGGTCGAGCTGCGGCATGCGGGCGGCGGGCGTGCCGGGGCGCGGGCTGTAGGGAAAGACGTGCAGATGCGCGATCGCGGCCTCTTCGGCGAGGCCGACGGCATTGGCAAACATCTCTTCCGTTTCCGTGGGAAAGCCGGCGATCATATCGGCGCCGAAGCTCGTCTCGGGGCGCAGGCGGCGCACATCCTCGATGAAGCTGATGGCATCGGCGCGCGAGTGCCGCCGCTTCATGCGCTTGAGGATCATGTCGTCGCCATGCTGCAAGGACAGATGCAGATGGGGCATGAAGCGCGGCTCGTCGGCGATGAGGTCCATCAGGTGCCGGTCGGCCTCGATGCTGTCGATGGAAGAAAGCCGCAGGCGGCGGATATCCGGGATCTGCTTCAAAAGCGTCTTGGCAAGCAGGCCGAGCGTCGGCGTTCCCGGCAGATCGGCGCCATAGCTGGTGGCATCGACGCCGGTCAGCACGATCTCGCAATAGCCGCTTTCGGTGAGGTTGCGCGCCTGATCGACCACGGCGCCCATCGGCACCGAGCGCGAATTGCCGCGGCCATAGGGAATGATGCAGAAGGTGCAGCGATGATCGCAGCCGTTCTGCACCTGGATGAAGGCGCGCACATGGCCGTCGATATGGCGGATCATCTGCGGCGCTGTCGCCCGCACGCTCATGATGTCGTTGACGCGCAGCTTCTCTTCCGCCGACACACCGAAATCCGGCAGCGAACGATAGGAAGCGCTCTTCAGCTTCTCCTCGTTGCCGAGCACGGCATCCACTTCGTCCATTTTGGCAAAGGTCTGCTTCTCGGTCTGCGCCGCGCAGCCCGTCACGATGATGCGGGCATGCGGATTGTCGCGCCGCGCGCGGCGAATCGCCTGCCGCGCCTGGCGCACGGCCTCGCCAGTCACGGCGCAGGTATTGACCAGGATGGCATTATTGAGCCCGGCCTTCTCCGCCTCGGCCCTCATCACTTCGGATTCATAGGTGTTGAGACGACAGCCGAAGGTAATGACCTCGACCCCGCTCACCGCGCCTGAGCCCCCTGCTCTTCATCGCGCGCCCAAAGGCCGGTGATCGGATCGACGGTGCCGGACCATTCCCATTCCGCAGGACCGGTCATGACGACATGGTCGTCCGTCTCCCGCCACTCGATGGTGAGCAGACCCGGAGCAGGCGCGGAGGCGACATCGATCGTCACCTTGCGGCCGGTGCGGCCGGTGCGGGCGGCGCTGACGGCGGCTGAGCAGGCGGCCGAACCGCAGGCCAGCGTCAAGCCGGCGCCGCGCTCCCAGGTGCGGGTGCGCACCGTCGTCGGCGAAAGCACCTGTGCCAGCGTGATATTGGCGCGCTCGGGAAACATCGGATGGTTTTCGAGCAGCGGCCCGAAACGGGCGAGATCGAAGGACATCGGATCCTTGTCGACCCAGAAGATCGCATGCGGATTGCCCATCGACATCACGGATGGCGAATGCAGGACCGGATTGTCGATCGGCCCGATCTGCAGCTCGATGCGGCTCGTATCGGCAAATTCCTCGGCAAGCGGGATCTTGTCCCACGCAAAGACCGGCTTGCCCATGTCGACCGATATAGTGCCGTCCTCATGCTCGACGGCGTTCAGGATGCCGGCGACGGTCTGGAAGGTGAAAACCTTCTTGCCCGTCTCGGCCGCAAGCGCCTGCACGACGCAGCGCGTGCCGTTGCCGCAGGCCTGCGCCTTGGTGCCATCGCAATTCAGGATATCGATCCAGGCATCGGTCCCTTGCGCCTTCGGATCGTGGATGGCCATGATCTGGTCGAACTGCGTGGCCGGATCGGCATTGAGCGCAATCGCCGCCTTAGCCGTCACCACATCCTTACGGCCGCGCATGTCGACGACCAGGATCTTGTTGCCAAGCCCGTTCATCCGCGCGAATTCGACCGTATTGCTCATGGGATCATTCCTGTTTTCGAGCTGTATATGGCGGAAATGCGGGGGAATTACCAGTGGGATGGTGACTCAAGGCCTGAAGCATCTATCACTCGTGGGCTGGACCCTAACCGGATCTACGCAGTTCCGCCACAAACAGCCCGTAACGAGTACCGTGACCGGCAACGATAACGCGCGTGCCGGTCGTAAGGCCTTTTCTGAATTCGTCTGAAACGCCGCACACTTCGTCAAAGTCAGTCATCAGCCCCTGAAGTTTCAAAGGCGAATAGCAATATCTTTCATAATATTTGTCAGCGCGACCTACCGTATAGGCAAGCTCTTCGTGATGCCCGGCAACCAAGGCCAACATCATGGGCCAAGCCATGCCCCCTGCCATTGAACCTACCAAATAGCCGATAAATGGTGAAAACACGATACTAAGAGTCGGCCTCCACCCCGGTTTCAACATTCCTTTATCCAATTGAAGCGAAATGCTAAAACGCGCGAACAACAAGAAAAGTAGTGCCGTGCCTCCACCCATCGCAATATCCCATCGCCCAATCGACGCTACCCATTCGGACGACGGCAGGAAGCGATAGCCCGCGATCCCGGTGCAGATCATAAGAAAGATCGCGAATAGCATGCAAAAGAAAATCCAGCCAAGACCCAAAAGCACAGCTACTCTCACGAGAATGTTCTTGTTTTTCCAGTCCTCAAATCCACTCATTAAACGACCGCCGTTGAACTGATTTACCAATCATAGCACGTATTTACGGTTGTTATTTAGAGATACTTCCGCGAGGTGAGATCGATTATCATGGTACGAGTAATGACGTGATTGAGCGACCGCTTCCGACCAAAAGCGCGATACGAGCCCGCTGTGCAACTCACATCGTCAACATCGCCGCGTGTCGGCCTGTCTTCGAAAAATTTCACTCCCCGTGTCGGATCACCGAAACCTCACCCGTCCTAGGCTCGTCCACTCCGTCAAATCAGAAGGATTTAGACAATGCCGAATACCATACGCCTGCACCTCGTCCTGGCCACCAGCCCCGAAAAGGTCTATCGCGCATTCATCGAAGCGGATGCGCTTGCCAAGTGGCTGCCGCCGAACGGCTTCGCCTGCACCGTGCATCATCTGGAACCGAGCGTCGGCGGCACGTTCAAAATGTCGTTCCGCAACTTCACGACGGGTGAAAGCCATGCTTTCGGCGGCGATTTCCGTGAGCTGATCCCGGGCGAGCTGGTACGCTACACCGACAAGTTCGACGACCCGAACCTACCGGGGGAAATGGAAGTGACCGTGACGTTGAAGAAGGTTCTCGTCGGAACGGAGATCAACATCACCCAGGCCGGCGTGCCCGACGTCATCCCGCCGGAAGCCTGCTATCTCGGCTGGCAGGAATCGCTGGTCAACCTGGCGAAACTCGTCGAGCCCGAGATTACACAGTAGGGCTCGATGCCCCAAAAGGCGGCCACGCAACCCCTTCACCCTTCGGGGAGAAGGGGTTTTGGTTTCAATACTCACGCAACAGGCACGTCGAAGACTTCCCCTGCCCTGAGCGGGCGAAAGCGATCCGGCTCGACGCCCTCGGCCTTCAAGGCGACATCCAGCGCCTGAACCGGCGCGTCGATGCCCTCGTCCGTCAGCTGGAACGTCGCGAAATGATGGCCGGCGACATAGGAGGCGTTGCAGAGCTTCATGCCCTTGACCGCCTCTTCCGGATTCTGGTGCTGGCCCTTCATGAACCAGCGCGGCTCATAGGCGCCGAACGGCAGGATCGCGAGGCGAAAGCCACCATGCTTTTCCCGGACGGCTTGATAATTGATGCCGTCGTGAAACCCGGTATCGCCGATATGATAGATCTTGCCCGATGGCGTGGTCAGCACGAATGCCGCCCAGAGAGCCATGCGCCGGTCGCCCATGCCCCGCGCCGACCAGTGATGACAAGGTTCGACATCGATGGTCACCCCGTCATTGACGGCAATGCGGTCGCCCCAATCGACCACGGTGATATCGGCATCGGGAACGGCGCGGCGAATGATCGTATCGTTGCCGAGCGGTGTCACCATCTTCGGCCGATGCGCCGCCTGCAGGCGCGCAAGCGTCGCAACGTCGAGATGGTCATAGTGATTGTGCGTCACCAGGACGAGGTCGATATTCGGCAGGTCCTCGAAGCGGATGCCGGGCGGCACCACGCGCTTCGGCCCGACGGAACGGAAGGGGCTGACCCGATCCGACCAGACCGGATCGGTCAGGATGTTCAGACCGGCAATCTGCACCAGCATCGATGCATGCCCGACCATGGTCACACGCAACTGGCTGCCGAAAACGTGCCGGTCGGGCCTGGCCGGAGGAAAGGCGCTGATGACGGGATTGGGCCAGCGCACCCGGCCGCCGCCAAACTGCCATTTCAGCAGATCGAACGGACCGCCCGGCGCGACGCCGCCGGGATTGAAGAAGCGCTGACCATCGAAGTGGTCCGAGACCGGACCCTGATAATAGGGATTTTTCCTGGATGGACCGGATGAGCTCGTCATGACTTGTCCGCGCCTTGATGGTCCGCTGCCTGTCCTTGCGGCCGGCCGATCCTGGCAAGCCACTCCTCGGCCTCGCCCGCCGTCAGCGTTCCCTCGATCACGACATTCGCCGGCATGGCGAAGAGCTGCGGCGTGAAGAAGCTCGTATCCCAGAGGGCTGCTCCTTCGATCGGCGGTGAAAGCAGAATGACTTGCCGGTCATCGATGCGGGCTATCGTCTCGACAGGCGCCTCGCCGGAAATCTCGATGAGACCGGATTGGTCCGGCTGCACCGTCTCATAGCGCCACCAGGGCTCGTCATTGCCGTCTTCGGCCACCGTTACGCACCGCGCCATGTCGGTGATGAACCTGTTGGGCGCGCGGCCGCCGGGCAACGTTTCGCCGAATGCCGCCTGGATGAGCGTGAAAAGATGAAAGCAGTTGACGATATTGTCGTAGCGCAGGCGAAAGCCCTGACGGCTGGGCAGATGCAGCACGAGCAAGGCGTCGCTTCGGCTCAAGAGCACCTGGCGGACCCAGGCTGCGCCCGGCGTATAATCCTGCAGCTCGGCAAGCTGCGCCATCAGCGCCTTGTTGCCGGCCGCGAGCTTACGTTCCTGCGGCATGGCGGAGAGATGCGAAACCGCCGACTGGCTCAGCAGCTGGAAGGCATCGAGTAGCTGTCTTTGCCGCGGGCTCAGCTCCTTGTGGCCTGCAAAGCCGCGATGGACCTGCGGCAGCCAGGCCATATAGAGCTCCCACACGGCCGCGCCGCTGCGCTCCACCGCGCCGCCCTTTTCGACGATGGTGCCGAGCATGTTGGCAAAGATCGCGGCGCCCGGCGGCGGCAGGTGGCCAAGCTCGCGCGCCGCCCGCGCCACGATCTTGGGCTGAACCTTGGCGCCCGCATAGAAGGCTTGCGCCGCCGCATTGAATTGCGCGTCGACGCGGCCGCCGGCATAGGCGCGGCAGGCGGCAAGAAGGTTGGTCAGGGCTGCATCATTCATTCGGGTCTGTCTCGGAGAATCATGTCTTGGCGGGGATCGATACAACAATTAGGAAAAGGCGCTGCCGGTAAAACGACATTCATATAGCGATATCGGCCGGGCATTTCAGGCATTTCCGCCGCCTTGGGTTGACTTTGCCGGCCTTTTCCTGTTTATCGCCCGCAATCTGCGACGAGCACAAGCCTCCGAGCCACCGACCGGGACCCATAAAGGTATAAAGAGATCCCGGAGGTCAACACCCGACAGCGCGACGCGCCCTCGGGTGCTTTTTGGCTTTGCGTCTTGTTTTCGTCATGGAAAAGCACGACGTTTTCGGGCGAGGATCCGCACTTATGCGCAAATCCAAAGCTCCAGGCGATCGATAAGGAAGAATTGATGTTTGAAAACCTCCAGGACCGTCTTGGTTCCATTCTGAATGGACTGACAGGCCGCGGCGCGCTTTCGGAAGCCGATGTTTCCGCAGCGCTGCGCGAGGTTCGCCGCGCGCTGCTCGAAGCCGACGTGGCGCTTGATGTCGTTCGCTCCTTTACCGATCGCGTCCGTGAAAAGGCCGTCGGCGCCGAAATCCTGAAGTCGATCAAGCCCGGCCAGATGGTCGTCAAGATCGTGCATGACGAGCTGATCGAAATGCTCGGCGGCGAAGGCGTCGGCATCGACCTCAACGCGCCGGCCCCGGTCGTCGTCATGATGGTCGGCCTGCAGGGCTCCGGCAAGACCACCACGACGGCCAAGATCGCCAATCGCCTGACGAGCCGCGACCGCAAGAAGGTCCTGATGGCGTCGCTCGACACGCGCCGTCCGGCAGCGCAGGAGCAGTTGCGCCAGCTCGGCGTGCAGACGGGCGTCGATACGCTGCCTGTCATCGCCGGCCAGTCGCCGACCGATATTGCCGCCCGCGCCGTGCAGGCCGCCAAGCTCGGCGGCCACGACATCGTCATCCTCGACACCGCCGGCCGCACCCATATCGACGAGCCGCTCATGGTCGAGATGGCGGATATCAAGAAGCGGTCCAACCCGCACGAAATCCTGCTGGTCGCCGACAGCTTGACCGGTCAGGACGCCGTCAACCTCGCCCGCAATTTCGATGAGCGCGTCGGTATTACCGGCCTCGTGCTGACCCGCATGGACGGCGATGGCCGCGGCGGTGCGGCGCTTTCGATGCGCGCGGTGACGGGCAAGCCGATCAAGCTGATCGGCGTCGGCGAGAAGATGGGCGAGCTGGAGGAATTCCATCCCCGCCGCATCGCCGACCGCATCCTCGGTATGGGCGACATCGTCTCGCTGGTCGAGAAGGCCGCCGAGAATATCGACGCCGAAAAGGCGGCCGCCATGGCCGCCAAGATGGCCAAGGGCAAGTTCGACCTGAACGATCTCGCCGATCAGCTCGGCCAGATGCAGAAGATGGGCGGCATGGGCGGCATCATGGGGATGATGCCCGGCATGGCCGGCATGAAGGACAAGATGGCCGCCGCCGGCCTCAACGACAAGCTTTTCGGCCGCCAGCTCGCCATCATCTCCTCGATGACCAAGGCAGAGCGCGCCAATCCGGACCTGCTGAAACATTCCCGCAAGAAGCGCATCGCCGCCGGCTCCGGCACCGACGCCTCCGACATCAACAAGCTTCTGAAGATGCACCGCCAGATGGCGGACATGATGAAGATGATGGGCGGCAAGGGCAAAGGCGGCATGATGAAGCAGCTGATGGGCGGCCTCGCCGGCAAGATGGGCCTCGGCGGCGGCATGGGTGGAATGCCCGACCTGTCGAACATGGATCCCAAGCAGCTCGAAGCCCTGCAGAAGCAGGCCGAAGCCGCGGGCCTCGGCCGCCCCGGCGGCATGCCGGGCCTCGGCGGCGGTGGCGGATTGCCCGGTCTCGGCGGCGCCAAGCTGCCGGGTCTCGGCGGTGGTTTCCCAGGCCTGCCCGGTTTGCCGAAGAAGAAGTGAGAAGGATCGCCGAACCCCATGATTGATCCAGACGTCAAAGCCCAATTGGGCAACTACCGCCAGTCGATCGACAATATCGATGCCGCACTGGTGCACATGCTGGCCGAACGCTTCCGCTGCACGAAGGAAGTGGGCGTGCTGAAGGCCAAGTACGACCTGCCGCCGGCCGATCCGGCGCGCGAAGAATACCAGATCGAACGCCTGCGCCGTCTGGCAAAGGACGCAAATCTGGACCCGGATTTCGCCGAGAAGTTCCTGAACTTCGTCATCAAGGAAGTCATCCGGCATCATGAACAGATCGCTGCCGATCTCAAAGGGTAATTCCCGGCAGCATGATCCCCGAAAGACGCAGGACGTTTTCGACAGGGATCGTGCGGCACGGGAAAGGCAGCGCGACGTAACCAATACCGCTAAACGAAGCGGCCAAGAAAAGCCTAAGGAGTAGAAATTATGGCACTGAAAATTCGTCTCGCCCGCGGTGGTTCCAAGAAGCGCCCGTACTATCACGTTGTTGTTGCCGACGCTCGCTCGCCGCGCGACGGCCGCTTCCTGGAGACCCTCGGCTCCTGGAACCCGATGCTCGCCAAGGACGACGCCAAGCGCGTTGAACTCAAGGCCGAGCGCATCAAGCATTGGCTCGACCACGGCGCACAGCCGACCGACCGCGTTCTGCGCTTCCTGGCCGAAGCCGGCATTGCCCAGCGCGACGCCAAGAACAACCCGGAAAAGGCAAAGCCGGGCAAGCGCGCTCAGGAACGCGCTGCTGAAAAGGCACAGAAGGCCGCTGACGCAGCCGCTGCTTCCGAGTAATCGGCTCCGCAATCATTGAAAAACGGGCGGCATGGCGACATGGCGCCCGTTTTTTATTTCCCATCCGCGGGTCTTCATCCTATGAGAGAACGCAACGGCAGCCCGCGCGTCACATATGACGCGCAAAGGCCGCTGCAGCACTTTATATCCGCTGCATAATTCCTTGAATCGAATCCGATTTGAGGAATTATGCAGCGATCCCGGCAATCGGCGAAGAGAGCATGACGAAACTGCAAAACCCGGTATTGATGGCCACCATCGGCGCGGCACAGGGCCTCAGAGGCGAAGTGCGGGCCCGCGCCTATACCTCGGACCCCACGGCGCTTGGCGACTACGGCCACCTGCACAGCATGGATGGCCGCAGCTTCGAAGTGCTGGAAATTCGCGAAGCCAAGAACATCGTGGTGGTGCGCTTCCGCGGCGTCAACGACCGCAATGCCGCCGAGTCGCTAAACGGGCTGGAGCTCTACATCGAGCGCGACAACCTGCCGGACGAGGAGCTCGACGAAGACGAGTTCTACTACACCGATCTCGAAGGGCTGGAAGCGGTCGACGACAAGGGCACCAGCTACGGCACGATCAGCGGCATCTATGATTTCGGCGCCGGCGACCTCCTGGAGCTGAAGGGGCCGGGCAAGCGGCCCGTGCTGATCCCCTTTTCGGAAGCCGCCGTACTTGAAATCGACCTCGAGGGCGGCAAGGTCCTGATCGATCCGCTGGCCGCCGGCCTGATCGACGACCCCGACGACCTCATCGGCAAGCCGCCGAAGCCGGAAAAGCCGCAGGGCAAGACGAAGAAGTGATCCTCATTGGGAAGTGACCGCGCCATGAGCTTCCGGGCCACCATCCTGACCCTCTACCCCGAGATGTTTCCCGGCCATCTCGGAACGTCGCTCGCCGGCAAGGCGATGGAACGCGGGCAATGGTCGCTCGACACCGTGCAGATCCGCGATTTCGCCACCGACCGGCACCGCACCGTCGACGACACGCCCGCTGGCGGCGGCGCCGGCATGGTGCTGAAGCCGGATGTCCTTGCCCGCGCCATCGATCACGCCAGCGAAAACGACAATCGTCCGCGCCTGCTGATGAGTCCGCGCGGCAAGCCGCTGACGCAGAAGCGCGTGCGCGAACTTGCGAACGGCGATGGCGTCATCATCGTCTGCGGCCGCTTCGAAGGTGTCGACCAGCGCGTCATCGACGGCCGTGACCTCGAGGAAGTCTCGATCGGCGACTATATTCTCTCCGGCGGCGAGCCGGCCGCGCTGATCCTGCTCGATGCCATCGTCCGCATCCTGCCCGGCGTCATGGGCAACGATCTTTCCGGTCTGCACGAGAGCTTCGAAGGTGGTCTGCTGGAGCATCCGCATTACACCCGCCCGCAGCTTTGGGAGGATCGCGAGATCCCCGCCGTGCTCACGTCGGGCAACCATGCGGCCATCGCCAAATGGCAGCGGGAACAAGCCGAACAGCTGACAAGGGAACGCAGGCCGGATCTTTTGGACAAAATGCCAAAGGCATAGAGGCCGGCTGACTATTCGTCTGCCCGGATCTATTCATTACCTATGTGCTTTTTAAGCGGCCACGCTATCTCACCACGCTTTGAGCACGTGTCCTCAGCTTTCGGGGATAGCAGCGCCTCTATTCGTGCAGTTCAACTGATGGATCGATGACGCGGGAGCCAAGAAGCCTATGTCAGAACTCAAGCAGGACGAGCAGCGGACAGACATTCTTTTTCAGCTGACCCCGCAGGATCTGACCTACGCTCTTCGTCTGCATTTTCGCCAGCATCTGGGAAGCAGACCAGGGATCGTTCGCTTTGCCGTGCTCTGGATTCTGGCGATAGTGGCCTATGGGCTTATTACCGCAAGCATTATCGATACAAACGATGCACTTATCTCCATTTTGTCGTTTGCTGTTATCGCGCCCTTTGCGATCGTCGGCATTCCGTTCCTGCTTGTCTATACGCTGGGCGGAAGAACCGCGCGGAAGACCTTTAACGAACAGCGCACGCTGCAGAAGCCCATTCATCTTTCGTGGAATGAGGATGGAGTGCATCTCTGGAGCGATTTTGGCGAAGCACGCATGCATTGGACCGATTTCGTCAAAGCACGTCAGGATGGGCATTGCATCATGTTCTACGAGTCCCAGCGCCTCTACAGAATCATCCCCAAGCGCATTCTGACGGATGAACATGTTCGCGAGTTGCAGGCTCTGGCGCTCAAGATTCGCGACCATCGCGGTTTTGAATAGCCGTTCGATAACGCTATAGGATGTGAGATTGCGACCTTGAGGAGGGCGAGGAACATGGCGAGAGACAATGCGGCGGGCGCTGAACAGCCGGCATCCGCGTCCCGGCTGATCGACGAGAGAATTCAGGAACTGACCGATTGGCGCGGCAAGACGCTTGCGCATGTCCGCGCACTCATCAAACAGGCCGAACCCGAGGTCATTGAGGAATGGAAGTGGCGCGGTGTTCCGGTGTGGTCGCTTGACGGCATTATCTGCACCGGCGAAACCTATAAAAGCATCGTGAAGCTGACCTTCGCGAAAGGCGCTTCGCTGGAAGACCCTTCCCGTCTGTTCAACTCCAGTCTCGAAGGCAATACGAGACGAGCAATCGATATCAGTGAAAACGAAGAGATCGATGGTGAGGCGTTGAAGGCACTTGTTCGCGCTGCAGCGGCTCTCAATGCAACGACAAGGAAAAAGCCCAGGAAATCCTGACCCTCGCGCGACAGGGCGGCGGCGAACCGCGGATTCACCCCTGCAACACGCCTATACCGCAACAAACGCCACATAATTCGGCCGCAAGGGGTGACAAATGCGCGGCAATAGGGTATGTGCGCGCCCGGCATGGGAAATTTCCCATCAACCACCAAAGAAAAGCAGACGTATCCGCCCCTGCCGTAACAGGCATATATCGCGCGGCGAGACCTTCGGGTCCGACCAAGGATAGATCGTTCGGGCGCTCTGGCTGTTGAAGCAACAACGAGGTTGATACTATGAACATCATTCAGCAGTTGGAAGCCGAACAGGCTGCCAAGATCGAAGCCAAGCGCACTCTTCCCGAATTTTCCGCCGGCGACACCGTTCGCGTCAACGTGAAGGTCACGGAAGGCAACCGCACCCGCGTTCAGGCCTATGAAGGCGTTTGCATCGCCCGCTCCGGCGGTGGCCTGCAGGAAAACTTCACCGTTCGCAAGATCTCCTACGGCGAAGGCGTCGAGCGCGTATTCCCGGTCTACTCCCCGATGATCGAAAGCGTCGAAGTCGTTCGCCGCGGTAAGGTCCGTCGCGCCAAGCTCTACTACCTGCGCGACCTGCGCGGCAAGGCTGCCCGTATCGTCGAGAACACCGGCACCCGCGCCCGCAAGCTGAACGACGCCGAGCGTCAGGCTTTTGCCGATGAAAAGGCACGCATCGAAGCCGAGAAGGTTGCAGCTGCTCAGGCGCTCGCAGCCGAAAAGGCAGCAGCGGAAGCCGCAGAAGCAAAGGCAGCCGCCGAAGCAGCAGCAGCCGCTGCTGAACCGGCAGCAGAATAAGTTTCGATCCACTCGGATCGCGACAATGGAAGGCGGCCTTCGGGTCGCCTTTTTTGATGGCCGTCATACACGTTCCGGCGAAAAGAATATTTCTCCTTGAGCCGCATGTTTTAGAGTTGCATTCCCATTTTTATGATCGTCGCCGTGGCAATGCCCTTGCCATGAGCTTTCCAAATATGACAGTTTTCCGCCACGCTGGCGTCGGATGATTTCAGGTCGCATCGACCTGAAATCTCAATCCGCGCCGGCATCAAACAGGGGGAGCATGACGTCGTCCGAAAACCGCTCACGCTTTTCGGCATCATGCTCTAATCGGGGAGATTTCCATGGCATTCCGTCGTTCGTTCCTACTGGGCCTCAGCGCCCTCGTGCTTGCACCTTTCGCCACCTTCGCAGCCGACCTGCCTGATCTCAAAGGCAAGACCGTCGTCGTCGTCACCGAGAATGCCTATCCGCCGCTGCAGTTCATCGACGCAAAGACGAACAAGGCGATCGGCTGGGAATATGACGCGATGAACGAGATCGCCAAGCGCCTGAACTTCAAGGTCGAGTACCAGAACACCAGCTGGGATGCGATGATCCAGGCCGTTTCAGAAGGCCAGTACAACATCGGCATGACCGGCATCACCATCAAGGAAGACCGCAAGCAGAAGGTCGACTTCTCCGATCCCTACATGCGTTCCGAGCAGTTCATGCTCGTGCGCGGCGACGAGAAGCGCTTCACCGACGCCAAGAGCTTCGCCGCCTTCAAGGACGGCCTGATCGGCGCGCAGCCGGGCACCACCCCCTTCTACACCGCCGTCTACGAAGTCCTCGACGGCAACGAGCAGAACCCGCGCATCAAGACCTTCGAAACCTTCGGCGCGACCGTGCAAGCGCTGAAGACCGGCGACGTCGATCTGGTGCTGACCGACGGCACGGCCGGCAAGGGCTATGTCGATGCCTCCAACGGCGGCCTGAAGCTGATCGGCGGCCCGCTCGGCTCCGAGGATTTCGGCTTCATCTTCCAGAAGGGCTCCGATCTCGTCGCCCCGGTCAACGCCGCGATCGCCAGCCTCAAGGCCGACGGCACGCTCGAAGCTCTGAACAAAAAGTGGTTCCTCGACTACAAGATGGGCCAATGAGCCCCGCAGATCGACATACTGGAAGCCCGCTCTGATGGCACCATTTGCAGGCCCGGGCGGGCACCGCGGCAAGGAAGACTTTCCCTGGTGGTTGGTCGCCCTTGCCATACTCGGCGTCGTCGCGTCCATCGCAATCGCGGCAAACGGCCTCTACGCCCAGATTTTCTCTCTTCTGTTGAATGGTATCGGCGTCACGATCTTCGTGACGCTGGTGGCCTTTACGCTTGCCATGCTGCTCGGCCTTGGGCTTGCGCTGCTTGGCCTGTCGGATTTCCTCGTGCTGCGGCAGGTCGCGCGCTTTTATATCGAGATCGTGCGCGGCATTCCGATGCTCGTGCTGCTCTCCTATGTCGCCTTCGTGGGAACGCCGGCCTTCGTTGCCGTCTATAACGTCATCACCTCACCGCTGGTCTCCGCCGGCTGGACAAGCCCGCTTGTCACCCGCGACGTGCCCTTCGTCTGGCGCACCATCATCGCGCTGACAATCGGCTATTCGTCCTTCATCGCCGAAATCTTCCGCGCCGGCATCCAGGCGGTCGACCAGGGCCAGATCGAAGCGGCCAAGGCGCTGGGCCTCACCCGCTTCCAGCGCTTCCGGCTCGTCGTCTTTCCGCAGGCGATCCGCGTCATCCTGCCGCCGCTGTCGAACGATTTCATCGCCATGGTGAAGGATAGCTCGCTGGTGTCCGTGCTCGGGGTCGCCGATATCAGCCAGCTCGCAAAGCTCTATTATTCGGCCAATTTCCGCTACTTCGAAACGCTGTCGATCCTAGCCTTCATTTATCTGCTGCTGACGGTCGGCCTGTCGCTGCTGCTGCGGCAGCTGGAATCCTGGATGCGCCGGCGTTCGGGCAGCGATCGCTCCGCCTTCCGCCGCATCGCGTCAGGCCAGCCGCCGGACGCGCAAATGTGACTGGTGCGGCCAAATGCCGACCGTACCGAGACACCCCATCGTCGCCATTGCCGAAGGTTTTGAAAATTGATATGAGCATGGCCATGACTAGGATCATGAGCAAAGACGGGCGTTACGTCACGGCTTTCGTGCTGCAGGACCATAAGCGCCTGCCGGCACGCTTCTTTGCGATGATTTCGGGCGCGCTCAACAGCCGACTTCGCTGATCACACCCGAGGCCGACGGTCCTTATCCGTCTACCCCCCTTTCGACACCGCCAATATGGATAAGTAGCCATGAGCGCTCCACGCACACTGTACGATAAAATCTGGGATGACCACCTGGTCGACGCCCAGGACGACGGCACCTGTCTTCTCTATATCGACCGCCACCTCGTTCATGAGGTGACGTCGCCGCAAGCATTCGAAGGCCTGCGCATGTCCGGCCGCAAGGTCCACGCCCCGCAGAAGACGCTGGCCGTGGTCGACCACAACGTTCCGACCTCGGCCGACCGCCACCTCGGCATCAAGAACGAGGAAAGCCGCATCCAGGTCGAGCAGCTTGCCAAGAACGCCGCTGAATTCGGCGTGGAATACTACTCCGAAAGCGACAAGCGCCAGGGCATCGTCCACATCATTGGCCCCGAGCAGGGCTTCACCCTGCCCGGCATGACCATCGTCTGCGGCGACAGCCACACCTCCACGCACGGCGCCTTCGGCTCGCTGGCGCATGGTATCGGCACCTCCGAGGTCGAGCATGTGCTCGCCACGCAGACGCTGATCCAGAAGAAGGCGAAGAACATGCTGGTGCAGGTCGACGGCCAGTTGCCGCCGGGCGTCACCGCCAAGGACATCATCCTTGCCATCATCGGCGAAATCGGCACCGCCGGCGGCACCGGCTACGTCATCGAATATGCCGGCGAAGCCATTCGCTCGCTGTCGATGGAAGGCCGCATGACCATCTGCAACATGTCGATCGAGGGCGGCGCCCGCGCCGGCCTGATCGCTCCGGACGAGATCACCTTCGAATACATCAAGGGCAAGCCGCGTGCGCCGAAGGGCGAAGCGCTGGAACAGGCGATCGCCTACTGGAAGACGCTGACGTCTGACGAAGGCGCCCACTATGACCGCATCGTCACGCTCGATGCCGCCAACCTGCCGCCGATCGTCTCCTGGGGCTCCTCGCCGGAAGACGTTGTCTCCATCCAGGGCATCGTTCCGAACCCGGACGACATCCACGACGAGACCAAGCGTACGTCCAAGTGGCGTGCCCTCGACTATATGGGCCTGAAGCCGGGCACCCCGATGACCGAGATCAACATCGATCGCGTCTTCATCGGCTCGTGCACCAACGGCCGCATCGAAGACCTGCGCGCCGTCGCCAAGGTCGTCGAAGGCAAGACGGTTGCCTCCACGGTCGATGCCATGATCGTTCCGGGCTCCGGCCTCGTAAAGGAGCAGGCGGAAGCCGAAGGCCTCGACAAGATCTTCAAGGCTGCCGGCTTCGACTGGCGCGAGCCTGGCTGTTCCATGTGCCTCGCCATGAACGACGACCGCCTGAAGCCCGGCGAACGTTGCGCCTCGACCTCGAACCGCAACTTCGAAGGCCGTCAGGGCTTCAAGGGCCGCACGCACCTGGTCTCGCCGGCCATGGCAGCTGCAGCCGCGATCGCCGGCCACTTCGTCGATATCCGCGAGTGGAACTGATCCACTCGGAAGCATGAATGACAAAGGGCGGCCTCAAGGCCGCCCTTTTTGTTTGTGGATAGGATAATCGCATATCAAATGAGGTCGATGCCCCGCCCCCCTTCTCCCCTCGGGGAGAAGGTGCCGACAGGCGGACGAGAGGGATGCCAGAAGCACACGCTTACGACTTAAGGCGATTACCCCCTCATCCAACCTCATGAATTTATCGAAGGGCGGGCCTCCTTTTCCCCGAGGGGAGAAGGAGCTTGAGCCGCCGGTGGACCTTGCTGCGCCCTCTGGCTGAGCCAGACGCTGCCGAGCACGACGACGATGCCGAAGATCTGCATCGGGCTCAGCTGCTGGCCAAGCACCGCCCAGCCCAGGATGACGGCCATCGTCGGGCTGAGAAAGCCGAGCGGAGAGACCACCGAGGGCTCGAGCCGCGACAGGCCTCGGAACCAGAGAATATAGGTGAGTGCCGCGCCGATCAGTCCGAGATAGGTGAAGCCGAGAATGTTGGCGCCGGTCAGGTGCGGTAGCGGCGGTTCGAGCAGCAGCGCGGCGGGCAGCAGCAGCACGCCGCCCGCGGTCAGCTGCCATGCCGTAAACGTCAGCGGCGAGACATCAGGCCGCCAGCGCCGGCTGAGCACGGTGCCGGCCGCCATGGAAAAGGCGCCGGCAATGCCGGCGGTGATGCCGATCGGATCGAGCGTCGCCTTCGGCGTGAGGATCAGCAGCGCGACGCCGCCGATACCGGCAACGGCGGCGATAATCGAAAGGCTGCGGATCGGCGATCCCAGCAGCAGCCGCGCCAGCACGAGGACGATCAGCGGCTGGACCGCGCCGACGGTCGCTGCCACGCCGCCGGGCAGCCGGTAGGCCGAAATGAACAGCAGCCACCAGAAGACCGAGAAATTCAGCGCGCCGAGGACAAGCGACTTCAGCCACCAGATCCCGCGTGGCAGCCGCCGCACGATGACGAGCAGCAGCAGCCCGGCTGGCAGGGCGCGAAGCATCGCGACCGTGAGGGGATAGCCGGCCGGCAGCAGTTGCGTCGTCACAAGATAGGTGCTGCCCCAGATCGCCGGCGCGATGGCCGTCAGCAGCAGGTCGACATTGCGGTTCATGGCCCAAGCCTCGAATTTATCTTGACCTCAAGATAAGCTGAAATATCTTGACGTCAAGATAAATTCGTGGCGATGTCTAGCCATGGATCGCATCGACAAAATTCTTGAGCAATGGCGCCGCGAACGGCCGGATCTCGACCCTGTGGCCATGGGCCTCTTCGGGCGCATGCGCAATCTCACGCTCCATCTCTCCCGCGAAATGGAGAAGACCTTCGCCCGCTTCGGCCTGAACGCGGCGAACTTCGACATGCTGGCAACCCTGCGCCGCTCGGGCGAGCCCTATGCCCTCTCGCCCGGCGACCTGATGGACACGATGATGGTGTCGTCGGGCACGATGACCAACCGCATCGACCAGCTGGAGAAGGCAGGCCTCGTCGCCCGCAGCCAGAATCCGAATGACGGCCGCAGCTTTCTGATATCGCTGACGTCGAAAGGCTTCGAGCTCATCGACGCGGCAGTCACGGCGCATGTCGAAACGCAGGCGCGGCTGGTTTCAACTCTTTCGGAAGACGAGCGAACGGCGTTGGACAGCCTGCTCCGCAACTATTTAGCCAGCTTCGAATCTCGCTGACAGGTCCGAACGCCGCTCGGCGCAGACATCGCGGATGCAGCCGCGCAGCCAGCGATGCGCCGGATCGGCGTCCAGCCGGGGATGCCAGAGCAACGAGATCGTCACGTCCGACGTCGGTACCGGCAGGGCGAAACTGTGCATACCGGCCCGCAGGTTGCCGGTATAGCGCTCAGGGACGCTGACGATCAGGTCGGAGGCGCGCGCCAGGGCCAGCGCCGCCGAAAAACTGCCGACGATGGTTATGATCTGCCGCTCGCGCCCCAGCCTTTCCAGAGTCTCGTCGATCTGTCCTTTCCGTAAGCCGCGCCGCGAAACGAGAATGTGCTGGCCGGCGGCATAGCGCTCCGGCGTCATCGGCCCCTCGCTCAGCGGGTGGCCGCTGCGTACCACGCCGATGAAGCGATCCCGGAACAAGGCCTGTGTTCGCAGCTCCGGGCTGGTGTCGTCGCCGACGACGCCGGTCTCCATATCGATCGTACCGTCGCGTAGCGGCGCACTATCCTTGTCCAGCTTTTGCGTGAAATAAAGCCGCACCCCGGGCGCTTGCTCCGCGATGCGAGCGATCAGCCCAGGCCCGAAATTCTCCACGAAACCCTCGCGGGTGCGTAGTGTGAAGGTCCGGACGAGCTGCGTCAGATCCAATGTCTCGGCGGGCCGCAGGGCCGCTTCCGCGTCCTGAACGAGCTGACCGACACGCGCCCGCAATTCCAGTGCCCGCGGCGTCGGCACGAGCCCGCGCCCGGCCCTGACCAGCAGCGGATCGCCGGTCGTCTCGCGCAGGCGCGCAAGTGCCCGGCTCATGGCCGATGGGCTCAGCCGCAATCGCCGGGCCGCCCGCGCAACACTGCCTTCCGCAAGCAGAGCATTCAGGGTGACGAGCAAGTTGAGATCGGGCGTGGACATGGCGCGATCATAGCACGGTTTTCCCAATACGTAGCGTCAAACGCACGAATGAAGTGCAAATGCTGCGCGTTCCGCCATTCCAGCCGAGAAGCTACCTTTCCGCCGGGACATATCAGACGTCGCCAGAAATGGAGTTCATGTTGAAGCCAGTCATCGAAAAGCCGGACAGGAGCGGGTCCGGACGCATCAAAGCCGCACCCTCGGTCCATTGGGCGCTCGCCAGCCTCTCGCTCTCCATGCTCATGCCTTCACTCGATACCAGCATCGCCAATGTCGGCCTGCCAACGCTCGCCCAGGCATTCGGCGCCTCCTTCCAGCAGATGCAATGGGTCGTGCTTGCCTATCTGCTGGCCATTACCGCCCTGATCGTCAGCGTCGGGCGACTGGGCGACATTTTCGGGCGGCGGCGTCTGCTGTTGATCGGAATAGCCCTCTTCACCCTCGCCTCCCTCTTTTGCGGCGTCGCGCCGACACTCTGGCTTCTGCTCGCAGCGAGAGCCCTGCAAGGTCTCGGTGCCGCCATGATGATGGCGCTGACCGTGGCGATGGTCGGCGAAACCGTGCCGAAGGAGCGGACGGGCAGCGCCATGGGCCTGCTCGGCACCATGTCCGCGATCGGAACCACGCTCGGCCCATCCCTCGGCGGCATCCTGATTGCTTGGTACGGCTGGGAAACCATCTTCCTGGTCAATGTGCCGCTGGGGATCGTCAATTTCCTGCTGGCCGCCCGCTTCCTGCCGGCGGATCGAGCCGACAGGAAAGTCGCGCAGGGACGCCCGGATGCGATCGGCACCTTGCTGCTGGCAATGACGCTGGCTGCCTATGCGCTGGCCGTGACGACAGGGCATGGCAGCTTCGGCGCGGTAAATATTGGCCTGCTTCTGGCCGCGGCCTTCGGCGCCGCCCTCTTTGCGGTCGCCGAGACGAAAGTGAAATCGCCGCTGCTGCGCCTCTCCATGTTCCGCGATCCCTCGCTAAGCGCGAGCCTTGCCATGAGCACGCTCGTTTCCACCGTCATCATGGCGACGCTCGTGGTCGGACCCTTTTATCTCTCCCGCGCCCTCGGCTTCGATGCGGCCCATGTCGGCGCCATCATGTCGGCCGGCCCCCTGGTGTCGGCGCTGACAGGCGTGCCGGCCGGCCGCATCGTCGACCGCTTCGGCGCTCATCGTATGGCCGCGACAGGTCTTATCGGCATGATTGCAGGCCTTCTGCTGATGGCGGCGCTGCAGGGCAGCTTCGGCGCCGCTGGCTATATCGGCCCGCTGGTCATCGTCACCGCCAGCTACGCGACGTTTCAGGCGGCCAACAACACCACGATCATGTCCAACGTCACGCCTGAGCGGCGCGGCGTCATTTCCGGCATGCTGAGCCTGTCCCGGAATCTCGGGCTGATAACGGGCGCATCCGTCATGGGCGCCGTCTTCACGCTGGGGTCGAGAACGACGGATATCACAACGGCACGACCGGAAGCGATTGCGACCGGCATGCAGATCGCCTTCACGGTCGGCGCCCTGCTGATTGCCGTGACATTGGCGATAGCACTCGCCGGTTTTGCGGGCGCGAAGCGAGCGTCTCTTTCAAAAGGATCGCTCTGATCCGCTCCAGCGTAAAGGCCGGAAGCAGATGCTTCCGGCCTTTCCAAAACTCAATTTCCAGAATCAGAAGCTTGCCGTCACCGGATCCGGGCCGATGCGGCCGCTGGCCGAATCGAGCTTGCCGATCTCGGCCAGGTCGTCGCCATCGAGCTTGAAATCGAAAACCTTGAAGTTGTCTTCGATGCGGCTCGGCGTGATCGACTTCGGGATGACGATCAGGCCGTTGTCGATGTGCCAGCGGATGATGACCTGCGCCGGCGTGCGGCCATGCTTGGCGGCAACCTTGCCGATGACGGCATTGCCCAGCAGCTTGCCCTGACCGAGCGGGCTCCAGGATTCGGTCTTGATGCCGAGCTTGTCGTGCACCTCGCGCAGCGCCTTCTGCTGGAAAGTCGGATGCAGCTCGATCTGGTTCAGAACCGGCGTCACGCCGGTTTCGCCGATGATGCGGTCCAGATGCTCCTTGGCGAAGTTGGAAACGCCGATCGAGCGGGCGCGGCCTTCTTCCTTCAGACGCACGAAAGCCTTCCACGTATCGAGATAGCGGTTGCGATGCGGCGACGGCCAGTGGATGAGATAGAGATCGATGTAATCCGTGCCGAGGCGCTTCAGGCTTTCGTCGAAGGCCTTCAGCGTGGAATCGAAGCCCTGGTCTTCGTTCCAGAGCTTGGTGGTCAGGAAGATATCCTTGCGGGCGACGCCGGACTGGCGCATGCCTTCGCCGACGCCGTCTTCATTGGCATAAATGGCTGCGGTATCGACATGACGGTAGCCGGCCTTCAAGGCCGTGCTGACCGCCAAAGGCGCGACGTTTTCCGGCGTCTGCCAGACGCCCAGGCCGACCTGCGGAATGGAATTGCCGTCATTGAAGGTGATTGTCGGTTGCGTGGTCACGATAAGTCTCCAAGGGATGAGATGTGGAGGGAGTGAAGGCGTGATTCAAATCTGGAAGGAATAGGTCCCGGACTGGCCCGCGCGGGCGCGCCGGTCGAAAACCTATATAGTGGAGAATGCTGCGATTTTAACCCCGTAGGATCGGTTCAGACCAGCTGAACGGCCGTTCCCTTGCGCGGGAATGGAAGGAGGCCCGACATATCGCGAAAGTTGATCGCACCCGGCCCCGCCCTTGCCTTTTCCATTTTCCTCACATGTTTTTGCTTTGCGCGTGATTTCATTTGAAATCATAGCAGTTTCAACCAAACGACCAAGCCTGGGCCGCGTCGCGACTTGCTAAAAATGCAATTTGGCGTAGGACTTAGGAAGGATTAGAACGAGGATCCGAAGGGCATGACTGCACGCACCATTCTCCTGGTGGACGATGACAACGACCTGCGCGAGATGTTGGTCGAGCAATTGTCGCTTTACGAGGAATTCAATGTCCTGCAGGAGGCGACCGCCGGAAAGGGCGTGCAGACCGCGCGCACCGTGCCTGTCGATCTCCTCATCATGGATGTCGGACTGCCTGACATGGACGGCCGCGAAGCCGTGAAGCTGCTGCGCAAGAACGGTTTCAAGGCGCCGATCATCATGCTGACGGGCCACGACACGGATTCCGATACCATTCTCGGTCTCGAAGCCGGAGCGAACGATTATGTGACGAAGCCCTTCCGCTTCGCCGTGTTGCTCGCCCGTATCCGCGCCCAGTTGCGCCAGCACGAGCAGAGCGAGGATGCGACCTTTACTGTGGGACGCTATCTTTTCAAGCCGAGCCAGAAGCTGCTGACCACAGACGACGGCCAGAAGATCCGTCTCACGGAAAAGGAAGCCGCCATCATCCGCTATCTCTATCGCGCCGACCAGAAGGTCGTGACCCGAGATATCCTTCTGGAAGAGGTCTGGGGCTACAATTCCGGCGTGACCACCCACACGCTCGAAACCCACGTCTACCGCCTCCGCCAGAAGATCGAGCGCGATCCCTCCAACGCCGAGATCCTGGTGACGGAAAACGGCGGCTACAAGATCATTCCGTAGGCAATAGATGGCGCTGAACGACGATATCCGACTGCTGTCGCAATTGCCGCTGTTTCACGGCATGGGCGATGAGCCGTTGCGGCTGATCGCCTTCGGCGCCGACCGCCGCCATGTGAACGAGGGCCAGACGCTTTTCAGGGAGAAATCGCCCGCCGAATGCGCCTATGTCGTCACGCGCGGCAGTTTCGAACTCAGCACGATCGATGCCGCCGGGCAAAAACAGCTGGAAGCGGTCGTGCAAGCCGGCACGATGCTCTCGGAACTGGCGATGGTGACGCTGGTGGAGCGGAAATATACGGCCGTGGCAGTCGAAGAGTCCGACGTGATCCGTATCACGCGCGCCCTGTTTCACCGGCTGATCGAGGAATATCCCGATGCCGGCCTGCTGATCCAGAACCGCATCCGAGAAAACTTTGCCACCCTTGCGAGGCAGGCAGCCGCATTGCTCGGCCGCTTTTCCTAGAGTGGTTCCGCGTTTCGTGAAATCGCGGAACCACTCCATCTCTTTGTTTTGACGCGATCCCGGACGGGAAATCGCGGCGGACTTTGCCCGGAGTTGTTCCAGGCCGCCATTCCCTCTTAGAGATTGAAATGCGCCACGACCGGCACATGGTCGGACGGGCGGTCCCAGCCGCGCGCCGCCTTCAGGATCTCGATCCGCTGCAGGAGCGGGCCGAGGTCGGAGGACGACCAGATATGATCGAGGCGGCGGCCTCGGTCGGCGGCTTCCCAATCCTTGGCGCGATAGCTCCACCATGTATAGAGCTTCTCGTTTGCCGGCACCTGCTGGCGCATCAGGTCGAGCCAGGCGCCGCGCTTCATGACCTCGAGCAACCCGTCGGTCTCGACAGGCGTATGGCTGACGATCTTCAGCAGCTGCTTGTGCGACCAGACGTCATGCTCCAGCGGCGCAATATTGAGATCGCCGACAAGGATCGCCGAAGTGTTCTGCTCGGCATTCGCGTGCAGATGCTTCATCTCCTCGATGAAATCGAGCTTGTGGCCGAACTTCGGATTGATGGCGCGATCCGGCTCGTCGCCGCCGGCCGGAACATAGAAATTATGCAGGCGGATACGCCGGCCGCCACGCTCGAAGATGGCCGAGATATGCCTGCTGTCGCCGACATTGCAATAATCCTGCCGGTGATCCTCGGTCAGCGGAATGCGCGAGGCGATAGCAACGCCGTGATAGCCCTTCTGGCCGTGAATGATGATGTGCTCGTAGCCGAGCGCCCGGAGTGGCGCATAGGGGAACAGCTCGTTCGGAACCTTGGTTTCCTGCAGGCAGAGGATATCCGGCCGGGCCTGCATGACGAACTGCTCGACGATGGGCATGCGCAGCCGCACCGAGTTGATGTTCCAGGTCGCAATCGAAAATCCCATACCCAAGCCTTTCCCTCAGAGCAATTCCAGGAAAAGTGCGCAGCGGTTTCCCATCCGGAATTGCGTCAAAACAGACAGCCGGAGCGGTTGAGCGATTCTCGCGAAACGCTGCACCACTCCGGTCATACTCAAGGCTTTAGACCGGCTGAGACGGAAAGAAAAGCGCCATTCGGCGCTTGCCCAAGGCCAAACTACCGGCGGCGATCAGCGGGTATAGTCGATGCGGAAAACGCTGTCGTCAAAGGCGACATTGGTCTTCACATTGTTGATGATGACATCCGTCGTCTTGCCCTGGGGGTCGATGACGGTCCATTGGCGCAGATCGTAGGTCTTCGAATCGAAGATCATCGTGATGGTGGAATCGCCGAAGACGGTACGGTTGCCGAGCGTGATCTTGGTGAGATCCGGCTGCGAATCGACATTGCGGACCATGTCGGCGGAGAGGTCGATCTTGTTGGCAAGCAGCAGGCTCAGCGGCGTCTTCGACAGCTGATACATGTTTCTCGTCTGCGTCTGGTCGTTGATGACCTGCACGTTGTTGCCGTCGCAGATCACGCGCATGCGCGACGGCGGATCGTAGTTGAAGCGCATCTTGCCCGGCCGCTGAATGAAGAAAGCGCCGCTCATCTGATCGCCGCGCGGCCCGATCTGCAGGAAGCCGCCCTTCATCGTCTTGATGGACGAGAAATGGTCGGCAATCGCCTGGGCGATGTTGGGATTGAGGGCAGCCGCCTGCGCCTGCGCAAGGGCCGAAACCGGCAGAGCGCCTGCCGCACCGGCCGCGACCACAGCGCCGAGGAAATGCCGGCGGGTCAGGGACAATCGGCTGGACGGCGGCGCATCAAACTTGGTCATCGAATTCTCCTTCATGCTTTGTCCATCGCGCGCAAAGTCGGCGTCTTCATGGCGCAACGGCCCATGGCCGGTTGTGGGCGGCGATCAAATTTCGCTGAACATAGGCTGGATATACGCCATGGAAAGACCGCTGGCCTCAGCGATCCAGAATGTCCGCCTCGGTGGGAACGAGAATTTCACGCTTGCCGGCATGGTTGGCCGGGCCGATGACGCCTTCCTGCTCCATGCGCTCGATCAGCGACGCGGCGCGGTTGTAGCCGATCCCGAGGCGACGCTGGATATAGGAGGTCGAGGCCTTGCCGTCGCGCAGAACGATCGCAACCGCCTGATCGTAGGGGTCTTCCGAATCGGAAAGATTGGAGGTGCCCGCCGGACCATGGCCGTCGTCGTCATCCTCGTCGTCATCGGCGGTGATCGCGTCGAGATATTGCGGCGAGCCCTGCGTCTTGAGATAGGCGACGATATCCTCCACCTCGCCGTCGGCGACAAACGGGCCGTGGACGCGCTGGATGCGTCCGCCGCCGGCCATATAGAGCATGTCGCCCATGCCGAGCAGCTGTTCGGCGCCCTGCTCGCCGAGAATGGTGCGGCTGTCGATCTTCGACGTCACCTGGAAGGAGATGCGCGTCGGGAAGTTCGCCTTGATCGTGCCGGTAATGACGTCGACCGACGGGCGCTGCGTCGCCATGATGACATGGATACCGGCTGCACGCGCCATCTGCGCCAGGCGCTGCACCGCGCCTTCGATATCCTTGCCGGCGACCATCATCAGGTCGGCCATTTCGTCGATGATGACGACGATATAGGGCATCGGCTTCAAGTCGAACTCTTCCGTCTCGTAGATCGCCTCGCCGGTCTGGCGGTCGAAGCCGGTCTGCACGGTACGGCTGATTGCCTCGCCCTTGGCGACGGCCTGCTCGACGCGGCTGTTGAAGCCGTCGATGTTGCGCACGCCGATCTTGGACATCTTCTTGTAGCGCTCTTCCATCTCGCGGACGGTCCATTTGAGCGCGACGACGGCCTTCTTCGGATCGGTGACGACGGGCGACAGCAGATGCGGAATGCCGTCATAGACCGACAGTTCCAGCATCTTCGGATCGATCATGATCAGGCGGCACTGTTCCGGTGTCATGCGATAGAGCAGCGACAGGATCATCGTGTTGATGGCGACGGACTTGCCCGAGCCGGTCGTGCCGGCGACGAGCAGATGCGGCATCTTGGCGAGATCGGCAATGACGGGCTCGCCGCCGATGGTCTTGCCGAGCGCCATGGCGAGCTTCGCCTTCGAGGTCTCGAAGTCGCGGCTGGCGACGAGTTCGCGCAGGAAGACCGTCTCGCGCGTGGAGTTCGGCAGTTCGATGCCGATGGCATTGCGGCCGGGAACGACGGCGACACGCGCGGCGATCGCGCTCATGGAACGGGCGATATCGTCGGCAAGGCCGATGACACGGGAAGACTTGATACCGGGCGCCGGCTCCAGTTCGTAAAGCGTGACGACCGGGCCGGGGCGGACATGGATGATCTCGCCCTTGACGCCGAAATCCTCGAGCACGCCTTCGAGCATGCGGGCATTCTGCTCCAGCGCGTCGGCCGAAAGCGTGGCATCGCGGGCAACGGCCTTCGGCTCGGCGAGCAGGTGGACGGCCGGAAGCTGGAAACCGTAGGGACGGATGAAGGAGGTCTGCGCCTCGCGCTCGGCCCGCGCGCCCGGCTTCGGACGCGGCGCGGCCGGAGTGACGCGATGGCCGGCAGCCGCTCCCTTCGACGCGGATGGCGTCAACGGCCAATCTTCGTCCTCGTCGTCAGGCAGGATGCCGGCCGGACGTGGCGGGTCGCGATCGTAGACCGAATCCTCGTCTTCATCCTCGTCGTCGCCGAGACTGATCGAGGGGGCCGAGACGACGCGGCGGGCAGCAGGGCCGTCCATGGACGGCTCGAGACGATCGCCGCGCGCAACCGGCGTCTTGGCGCGCACGGGCTCGTTCAGCGTGCCGAATTCGTCATCGTTAAAATCGTAGGGCGCATCGAAGGCATGGTCGCGGCGCTTGCGCGGCCCCATGCCGAACAGGCGGCGAAGGCGGGCCTGGGCATTGTACCAGGCGTGCATGACGGCACCGAAGGCCATAAAGTTGACGAGGAAACCGCCGCGGTCGTCATCCTCGTCCTCATCGCCCACGCGTCGCGCGCGGCTGCGGGTCTCTTCGTAGTCGCTCTCATCCTCGTCTTCGTCTTCCACGAGGTTTTCGCCGATGATGCCGGAGGCGAATAGCATGAGCCAGATGGCCGGAACGGCGAGAACCGAACCGATGACCGTGGCGACGGCGCCGCTCGGATAGGTGCCGATGAACAGAGCCGGAAGGCGCAGGAGAAGGTCGCCGACGACACCGCCGATGCCATTCGGGATCGGCCAGGTGGGCGGCGCCGGAAAGCAGGCGATCGAACCGGCTGCGACGATACAGCCGCCGATCCAGGCGCCAAGGCGAGACGGCACGCGATGAAGCTTGCGGTTTGTAATCAACGCCAGCGCCCAGGCGGCAACCGGCAGCATCGCCAGCACCGAGGCAAGGCCGAGCGACTGCATCACGATGTCGGCAAAGGCAGCGCCGGGGAACCCGAGCAGGTTGGTCGGCGCGTTGGCGGTTGCGTAGGAATAGCTGGGGTCCATGACGTTCCAGGTCGCCAGCGCCGCGACGGCGAGCGCCAGCAGGAACAGCATCGCGAAGCCTGTCAGGCCCTTGACCTGACGCCAAACCACACTCGATAGCGATAAGCGGTCGGGGCGACCGCTCAACGCCGCCGAATTGCTTCTGCCCATGATATCCAGCCCCGTTCCTTGTCGATAGCGCAAGCGAATCGGTCTATGCCCACTCGCCGGCAGGTTAGCCCTACCTAATCAGAGGAGGGTTAATGGCGTGTTAACCATGCATTCCAACCTCTCGTGTCGTCCATCTTTGCCGCCGATTGGTACAGCACAAACAAAAAGGGCCCGAACCGAGGTTCGGGCCAAAAGCGGCCTATCTGCAATCAAATAGGACGCGACGGGACATTCGGCGATGCCGGAGACGCTGCTCCGGCATCGCAAGCTCCAATCAGGAATTGTGGTAGGCGGCTTCGCCGTGGGAAGCGAGGTCGAGACCTTCGCGCTCGGCTTCGACCGTGACGCGCAGGCCGACGATGACGTCGACGATCTTGTAGAGGATCGCCGAGCCGATGCCCGACCACAGAAGCGTGATGACAACGGCCTTCAACTGCGACATGACCTGCGTTGCCGTGCCGGCATAGCCAGCCGCGAACGTCGGCGAGCTGTAATCGACGACGCCGGCGCCGCCGAGCGACGGGTTGACCAGGATGCCGGTCATGATGGCGCCGAAGATACCGCCGATGCAGTGTACGCCGAAGACGTCGAGGCTGTCGTCGTAGTTGAACTTGTTCTTAACGACGTCGACGAAGAAGTAGCAAATCGGCGAAACCAGGATGCCGAGGACGATGGATCCCATCGGGCCGGCAAAGCCGGCAGCCGGGGTGACGGCAACGAGACCGGCAACCGCGCCCGAAGCAGCACCGAGCATCGACGCCTTGCCGCGAGTGAAGGTTTCGACAACGCACCAGGAAAGGGCGGCTGCCGCGGTGGCGACGAAGGTGTTGATCATGGCGAGCGAAGCGCCGCTGCTGGCTTCGAGGTTCGAACCAGCGTTGAAGCCGAACCAGCCGACCCACAGCAGCGAAGCGCCAACCATGGTGAGCGTCATGGAATGCGGGGCCATGATCTCTTTCTTGTAGCCAGTGCGCTTGCCAAGGATGATCGCGCCGACCAGGCCGGCGATACCGGCATTGATGTGAACGACCGTGCCGCCGGCGAAATCAAGCGCGCCGAGGTTGAAGATCATGCCGCCCGGAGCCGTATAGGAGCTCGGACCGCCCCAGTACCAGACCATGTGAGCCATCGGGAAGTAGACGAAGGTCACCCACAGGAAGACGAAGAGCATGACGGCCGAGAACTTGATGCGCTCGGCAAAAGCACCGACGATCAGGGCCGGCGTGATGCAGGCGAAGGTCATCTGGAAGCAGATATAGGTCAGCTCCGGGATGGCAACGCCCTTGGTGAAGGTCTCGGACAGCGATGAGGTGGTAACGCCGGCGAGGAAGGCCTTGGAGAAGCCGCCGACGAAGCTGTTCAGCGAACCGCCGTCGGTGAAAGCGAGCGAGTAGCCGTAGACGCACCAGATGATCATCACCATGGAGGTGATCATGAAGACCTGCATGAGGACCGACAGCATGTTCTTGGCGCGGACGAGGCCGCCGTAGAACAGTGCGAGGCCCGGAATGGTCATCAGGAGAACCAGAACCGTGGAAACCAGCATCCAGGTATTGTCACCCTTGTCCATGGTCATCGCCGGCGCTGCCGCAGCGACAGCTGGCGCCGCGGCCGGTGTGGCGGTCTGCGCGAAGGCGATCGCCGGCGCAAGCAAGGCCGCAGAAAGCGCGCCCACCCGTGCGAAGGTGGAGGAAAGCTTGGAAAATGACATGCAAATAACTCCCTGATCCGCCGTGTTCTTACAGCGCTTCTGAATCGGTTTCGCCCGTACGGATGCGCACGGCATGGTCAATGGAATAGACAAAGATCTTGCCGTCGCCGATCTGCCCGGTCTTGGCGGCGGATGCGATGGCCTCGACGGCCTTGTCGACGATTTCGGATGCGACTGCGACCTCGATCTTCAGCTTCGGCAGAAAGCTCACGGCGTATTCGGTGCCGCGATAGATCTCGGTATGCCCCTTCTGGCGCCCGTAGCCCTTCACTTCGGTCACGGTCAGGCCCTGGATGCCGACAGCCGTGAGGGCCTCACGGACCTCATCGAGCTTGAACGGCTTGATAATGGCCATCACAATTTTCATCTGGTTTCCCATCCTTTGTTTACCCTCGGCACGGAGCCGACTCTCCTTGCCGCCGACGAGTGTTTCTGCAGCGACTGGGTATACACATTCAAAGGACGTGCCAGATTCGTGACACATTTATAACACATTGAAATATAACGGCTTTATTGTGAAGATCCAATAAAACAGCATTTCGCGCCGCAAGAGCAGCACAAATAAAGTGCAAATTTATAAGTTTGCCGTTTATTTAATCATTTGCCTTTTTACGAATCAGGCCTTCCTGCGCCACCGACGCAATCAGAACACCTGATCTCGTAAACAGGCTGCCGCGCGTAAATCCGCGCGCGCCGGAGGCGCTGGGGCTCTCCTGGCTGTAAAGCAGCCAGTCGTCGAGCCTGAAGGGGCGATGGAACCACATGGCGTGGTCGAGGCTCGCCACCTGGACGCCCGGATCCAGAACCGACGTGCCATGCGCGTTCAGGGCAACATCGAGCAGCGTCATGTCCGAGAGATAGGCGAGCACGGCGTTTTGGCAGAGCCGGTTGTCCGGCACCGGTCCGGTCAGCCGGACCCAGATGTTCTGCCGCTGGCTCGGCTGCGAGCGGGAGAAATAACTCTCGATCGAGACGGGCCTGATTTCGATCGCCCGCTTGCGCTCCCAGTAGCGGCGCACATTCTCGGGCGCATGGGCGAGGTAGCGCTGCTTGATCTGCTCCTCGTCCATCAGCTCCTCCGGCATCGGCACGCCGGGCATGTCGCCCTGATGGTCGAAGCCGGGCTCATCGACCTGGAAGGACGCCGTCAGCGCAAAGATCGCCTTGCCGTGCTGGACGGCGAGCACGCGCCGCGTATTGAAGCTGGAACCATCCCGCAGGCGGTCGACCTGATAGAGGATCGGAACCGAGGGATCGCCCGGCAGCATGAAATAGGCATGCAGCGAATGCGCGAACCGATCGCCATCCACGGTCCTTTGCGCCGCCATCAGCGCCTGGCCGATCACCTGCCCGCCGAAGACCCGCTGCCAGCCGACCTGCGGACTGTTGCCGCGAAACAGGTTCATTTCGATCGTTTCCAGATCGAGCGTCGCCAGCACCGTTTCCATCGGGGTGAGCTTCTCGGTCTCTCGCGACATTTTGCTTGAACTCCAATGGTAGGAACCACGAACGGGATGCTCTATATAGAGCAGGACGTGATAGTAGGACACAGGGAAGCGCTATGTTGGACATGCTGGTAGTGGGTGGCGGATATGTGGGTCTTGCCGCCGCGGTCGCCGTCAAGCAGGCAGCGCCTCACCTCGATATCATGATCGTGGAGGCAGCTCCGGAAACCGCATGGAAGAAGGACATGCGGGCCTCGGCGATCATCGCCGCCGCCTCGAAGATGCTCGGTGTCCTCGGCGTCTGGGACGAAATCGCACCCGAGGCCGAGCCGATCACCCGCATGGTCGTGACCGATTCGCGCACCAGCGATCCCGTGCGTCCGGTCTTCCTCACCTTCGACGGCGAGGTGGCCGAAGGCCAGCCCTTCGCCCATATGGTATCGAACCTGACCATGGTCGGCGCCCTGCGCGGCGCCTGCGAGCGTCTCGGCATCACGATCAGACATGGGCTCAGCGCCACGGACTTCGTCACGGACGACGCCAAGACGACGCTCACCCTCTCCGACGGCAGCACGCTGGAGACGCGGCTCCTGGTCGCCTGCGACGGCGTGCGCTCGAAGCTGCGCGACATGGCAGGCATCAAGACGGTCACCTGGGATTACGGCCAGTCCGGCATCGTCGTGACGGTCGAGCATGAGCGGCCGCATGGCGGCTGTGCCGAGGAGCATTTCCTGCCCTCCGGCCCCTTCGCCATCCTGCCGCTGAAGAACAACCGCTCCTCGCTCGTCTGGACGGAGCGCACCTCCGATGCCGAACGGCTGGTCGCCTCCGACGATCTTCTTTTCGAAGAAGAACTGGAGCGCCGCTTCGGCCACAAGCTCGGCGCGCTGCGCACTGTCGGAGACCGGCGCGCCTTCCCGCTCGGCCTGACGCTTGCCCGCGCCTTCGTCGCACCGCGCTTTGCGCTCGCCGGCGATGCCGCGCACGGCATCCACCCGATCTCCGGCCAGGGCCTCAATCTCGGCTTCAAGGATGTGGCGGCGCTCGCCGAAACCATCGTCGAGGCCGACCGTCTCGGCCTGGACATCGGCTCGATCAACATCCTCGAGCGCTACCAGACCTGGCGCCGCTTCGACACCTTCCGCATGGGGGTGACGACGGACGTGCTGAACCGGCTGTTTTCCAATGACAATACGCCGCTCCGCATCGCCCGCGACTTCGGCTTGGGCCTCGTCGACCGATTGCCAAGCCTCAAATCCTTCTTCATCGGCCAGGCCGCCGGCACCACCGCGAAGGACAATCCGCGCCTGCTCGCCGGCGAGGCGATCTGAACCGAATAGGCCGGATCGCACTCCTCGACCTCAATCCTCGATACGGCGCGCTTCCGAGATCAGCATGATCGGAATGCCGTCGCGGATCGGGTAGGCAAGCCGTGCCTTCTCCGAAATCAGCTCGTTCTTGTCCCGGTCGTAGCTCAACCGCCCCTTGGTGAGCGGGCAGACGAGCAGGTCGAGCAGTTTCGGATCGACCTTGCTGACGGTGACATCCATGGGCAAGCTCCTATTGCATCACGGAATCGGTGTCGCCGGAGCCGGCCAGCAGGATCTTGACGATGGCGATGAAAGTTTCGGCGCGCGTTTTCAGGTCCGGCGCCTCCAGAAGAGCCTGCTTCTCGGCGGGATCGAACGGCGCCATGATCGACAGCGAATTGACCAGCATCATATTGTCGGCCCGCTCGACGCTTTCCCAGTCCGCCTCCAGCTTGTTGGCTTCCAGATAGGCGCGAAAGGCAAACAGCAGCGCGCCGCGATCCACCGTATCCTCCTCATGGTGAGACTTGAGGTCGGAGATGAAGGGCGTGATGCGGAACGTGCGGTAGGGCTGGTGGCCGGTGATTTCGTCCATCAGCCGGAAACGGCATATGCCGGTCAGCGCGGCGATATAGCGTCCGTCGCCGGTTTCGGCGATGGAGGTGATGCGCCCGAGGCAGCCGACATGGGAGAGATTCGGAGAGTCGGCCGGTTCGGAAAGCGCGGGCTGCACGATGCCGACCAGCCTGTTGCCGGCGATGGCCGCATCGAACATGGCGAGATAGCGCGGTTCGAAGATATTGAGCGGCAGTTGCGCGCCGGGCAGCAGCAGCGCACCGGACAGGGGAAAGACGACCACCGATTCGGGCAGATCGCCCGGCTTCAGATATCTGGCATTACCGACTTGCATCTTTTCCATCCCGCTAGATCACTGCGCTGCCCGCCGCAGTGGGCCGCGCAGGAACGACACACTCGCGCACGCCCCATTCCGCGCCGCGTCGATCGACAATGTGGGCCTGTCTGCCGAAAACACAAGAGCATTTTAGCAGACGCGCCGATACACCGCGCTCACGCTCCCATCCAACGAACGATCGCGCGAAAGGTTTCCCGCGATCGCCATGCCATTAGGAAAACAGGCCCGTTACGAAAACAGAATCGACGAAAGCCTGCGCCGTGCCGCGATGGTGGCCGGGTCCTTCGGTCCCCACACCTCGAAGAATTCCAGCAACTGACGGCGTGCGCCGTCATCGTCGAAGCTGCGATCCTTGCGCATGACCGTCAGGAGATGCTCGGCCGCTTCCTCGCGCTTGCCTTCGACATTGCGGATCTTGGCAAGCTTGATGCGCTGCTCGTGATTGTCCGGATTGATGGCCAGCTCATGCTCGATGGCCACGGGATCGCCGAGCTTGCGGGCCTCGTCGATCTGGTCGAGCTTCTTGACCACGGCCTGGATGCCGGCATCGTTGGCCAGCGTTTCCGGCAGGTCGGCAAGCGCCTCGCGGGCGCGCTGGCTTTGCCCGGCGGCGATCATGCATTCGGCCATGCCGGCAAGCGCCTTGGCATTTTCCGGGTCGGCCTGCAGCACCGCGCCGAAGAGCTCGGCGGCGCCATTGACGTCGCCGGCGGCGAGAAGGCCGCTTGCCTCTTCCAGAACGGCCGCGATCTCGGCTGCCTGATCGTCGGCACCGCCCGCGGGGCCGCCGAGGCGATCGATGAACTGACGAACCTGGCTCTCCGGAACCGCGCCCATGAAACCGTCGGCCGGCCGGCCGTCGACGAAGGCGATGACGGCCGGGATCGACTGGATGCCGAGCTGACCGGCGATGGACGGATGGTCGTCGATGTTCATCTTGACCAGCTTGACGCGGCCCTGGGCTTCGGTGACGACCTTTTCGAGAACCGGCGTCAGCTGCTTGCACGGACCGCACCAGGGCGCCCAGAAATCGACCAGCACCGGCTGCCTGCGTGATTCCTCGATAACGTCCTTGGCGAAGTTGGCCGTCGTCGTGTCCTTGATCGGCGAAGCGCCGCCGGCCGCAGGCGCGGCACCGAAGGATGCCGTGGCCGACATCTGCCCGCCGAAGGAAGCGTTATAGGGATTGTTCGAACCGCTCATGAGTGTCTCCCGCCTGCCGGCATCCTTGATCTTATGAAAAGCATGATTTCCAAACGAGCCCAATAGGGTCGCCTGGCAGCACGCCCGTTGAAATGGTCGGAGCGCTCGGACAATCCGATAGAGAAGCCGCCCGCCATGATCTTAGCGCTAAAATCGTATGTTAGCTCGTCACTTTCAAGACTAGCGGCTGATGACCCGTCGCCTCCATGAAGCGCAGGAGGTCGGCGCTGGCAATCGATGTCGTCGCGTCGTTCGACAGGGGATGGCAATTGACGACGTCATGCGCCATCAGCTCGGCATCGAGGACGAAGGTGACATTGTTGGCCGTGTCGTTGATCGCGCCGAACGCGGTGACCGAGCCGGGAATGACGCCGAGATATTCCATCAGCTTTTCCGGCTTGCCGAAGGACACCTTGCTTGCCGCGCCGATCAGCGTGTGCACGGTCTTCAGGTCGACCGTCGCGTTTTCCTCGACGGTCAGCAGGAAGAAATTGTCCTTCTTGTCCTTCACGAACAGGTTCTTCGTATGCCCGCCCGGAATCTCGTCGCGCAGCGACACCGATTCGGCGACGGTGAAGACCGGGGCATGATCCTTCGTCGCATGGGTGATGCCGAGCCCATCCAGGAATCGGAAAAGATCGTCGCGGGTTTTCGGGCTGGTCTCGGTCATGACATCTCGCAATGAAAATGGTTCGCCCCTGATACGTCGCCCATAATTTCATTGCAATCTTTCAGGCGAAAAAGCCCAGCATTTCCGGGCTTTCCGGCGGTGGTCGGAAGGAAGATGCAATTTTTCTTCGCGAACTCGTCATTTCCCTGTTGCATTTGAAAAATGGTTAGGCCATATAGCGCCCGTCGCCGCAAGACGACGCCCAGCGGTCCAACACACTACCCCGGATCGCGACGGGAATGAGCGGGTGTAGCTCAGGGGTAGAGCACAACCTTGCCAAGGTTGGGGTCGAGGGTTCGAATCCCTTCGCCCGCTCCAGTTTTCCTAAGAAACGCAATAGGTTATGTTCGCCACTAGGCGAACTCCGTTTAACGTTTTGCCGTGAGATACCACCGAGATACCACCGGCGGCTCGACGCGAACCGATAAAGGTATAGACAATCCCCGAAACGCTAGAGCACAATTGGCGCTACAAAAGCGATCAGTCGCATTGGATGATTTGGAATCGCATGATTTCAACAGGGATGAGAACTGAAAGCCGCGTCCTGAAAAGAGCAGCGTAGCAATGGCCTAACGCCGCGGCTCTTTCATCTCGGATCGAATGCATAAATCTTTTGATCTTCAGCCTGAAAAAGCAGCACTGGGTGCAGACGGCGCTATCTTCGCGCGTCCTTCAGTAGCCATATGCTTCGCCATCGCAACGAGACGAAAGACTACGCGCTTCGGATTGGATTCAAGCCAAATCGCCGAAACGGGATTGATGCTGTTTGGCCCTGCGATCGGGCGCCACACTGTGCAATCAATGCTCATGATCTTTGCGAGACTTTCACTAGCCACCGTGATGCCCTTGCCAAGTTGAACTTCCACGAAAATAGTGGATTGGCCGACATTACAGCGCCGCACGGCCAACCCATCCGTAGATGTCGCGATATGCGCCAAAAAGGGTGGGTCGAACTGCATTACGTTTCCTCCCGCCGGAATCAGAAGCTGTTCGCCGGCAAGGTCTGCCCAAGAAACGGCTTTCTTTTTGCACAGAGCGTGTCCGGCTGGAAGCAGAACGGCGAGCCCCTCCTTCCAGACCGTTTCGCTCATGCAGGATTTCGCGCGACAATTGCCACTCATGAAGGCGACATCGAGCGCCCGACGACGTATGGCATGAGCATATTTTCTATATGCGACGTCTTCGATTGCAATTGCCACGCCAGGATGTGCTTTTTCAAAGCGCCTGATAAGCTGGACAAGGAAGTCCTGCCCCACTGACAGATTCACCCCTACTCTTAGCGTCGTCAGATTCTCGTTTCCGCGTGCCGTGCGGGCGAGCGCCTCCTCCAATCTCTCATAGTGGATGCGAACTTCATTGAGCCAAGCCCGGCCGGCTTTTGTCAAATGAACACCGTTATTGCCTCGCTCAAACAGCTGCAGATCAAGGTATTGTTCAAGCGAAAGGATGTTACGGCTGACGCTGGACTCCTGCACGCCAAAAGCCTGCGCGACCCGCCGCATGCTGCCGTACTCAACTGCCGCAAAGACGTACTTGAGGTGAAGAAGGGCGTTGATATCCATCACCGATCATCATTCAAAGACGCTCACGATCTCTTCCTTGATCTTCTCGACCGCCGCACAAAGAGATCTGATCTGGTCATCGGTGTGAGACGCCGTCACACAAATTCGCAACCCAGCCTGGCCCTTCGATACCGTTGGGAAAAAGATAGCCGAGGTGTAGAAGCCTTCCTGGAAAAGACTTCTTGCGGCTCCGATCGCTATAAGTTCGTCGCCGAATTGGACAGTCCGGATGGGTAGCGGCGCACCCCGCTGTGACGTCGGCATTAATGCGTCAAGCAAGGCAATCTTTTCTTGAAGTGCTCTTTGCAGGCGCGGCAGTTCACTGGTTCGATGAAGCCTTGCGGACGCCAAACCCGCGCCGATGGCCGCAGTATTGAGCGACGCAGAAAACGCGTGTGCCACCGCAAACCTACGAAACAGAACCTCTTGATGGGCTGTGCCCAGCATGAGCATGCCGCCGGATGCACCAAAGCCTTTGCCGAGAGAGGCTGCAATTATTGTTCGATCGCCTAGCTCCCTAATTTGGGACTTGGCAAAACCTTCTCCATGCTCTCCGAAGAGCGACACGCCGTGAGCATCGTCAATATAGAGAAACAGGCCGTATTTTTCTTGCAGTCGGCGCAGCTCGGCGATCGGAGCACTGCCGCCCATGGAGTAGACGCCATCGCAGATAAAGGCGACCGCCTCATTTTGTCGGCACAACCGCTCAAGAGCTTCAAGATCGTTGTGGGCAATTGTCTCAACCCGTGTCTCTTCGGCGATCGTGCCCTTATGGTATGCAAGAGTTGCATGCGCCAGCCGATCAAACACCATGACAGGCTTCGGACCACCCGTGAGATGCCCTGATGCGACCAACGGCAAGGCGCTCATATTGGCGGCGAGCACGGTTGTGTAAGTGATCACCCGCGCGGCGAAGAGATCAGAAAGGGATTCCTCCAGGTCACCTAGACCCGCAAAGTTCAGACGAGTGCGGGCGCATGACCAGTGCAGCGCACCGGAAGCCCGCACGGCTTCGACAGCGCCTCCGACAATGTCGGGATGATTGTCCAGGCCCAAGTAGGAGCATCGGACGAAGTCGACAACCATCCGATCCTCGTAGCTCAACTTCACGGCTCGGCCCTGCGACGGATGGGCGTAAATCGCCATAATGCCTTGGTAATGAGCAGCTTCGAAATGCCGATCGGCAACATCAACGAGACTGCCGGTATTACGGTGGGTTGTTTTCCCGTTTTGCTCAGAATGCGCGGAAATCTTCTTTTCCATTTTTCAAACTCCGGTCTGTCAGTGTGCAGACCAGAAGTTGAAATCAGCGCCCACCAACATCAACAAACGGGGTCAGAAATCTCCATAAATATAAAATATTCCTAATGTTAAATTAGGGAACATATGTGAAGCTGTGCGAATATAGAAGTTAGCCGAATTCAGCCGCGTAACCGCTGGATCGGATCGTGCGGATAATATTGCGACCGGTCATCTGTTCCAGCATTCGGCGCAAACGCCCAATATGGACATCGATTGTCCTTGGCTGGACATAGTAGTTGGGAGGCCAAGCGGCCTCGATTAGTTCCGACCGTGTGATGACGCGGCCGGGCACCTGAAGCAAACGGCATAGAAGCTTGAACTCGATGGGACCGAGCTGAATTTCTTCCGAACCGTGCCTGATCAGCCTCTTGCTCACCTCGATACTGAGTTCCCAAACGGTGAATGTACTGCTGTCCCGGCGGATCCCTCCTGTTCTCGGAGGTAGCCCCGACATAAGGGATTGCAAATAGGTCAGTATCCTTGCCGGTGAGATCGGGCGAACAAAGCTTTCGGTTACACCCGCCTTGAGCAGATCCAGATAGTGCCGCTCATCACCGCCGGGGATGAGAGCGAGCAATGGGATATGCGCCGTCGCCCTATCAGCTTTGATCAGACTGCAAATGCGCAATGCATGCTCGGCGTTGTTTTCGGTGTCGAGGACAATCGCTAAAACGGACGTGCGGCCTGCAAGTTCTCCCACCTCTTCCTCGTCCAAGAGTGCGGAACTCAGCCCTTCCACCGCGAGAATGTGGCTAAACACAAGATAAAGGTCGGGATTTTGCGACCAGAAAAAAACCTCGGGATTCATATGACAGCCCTTCTCCTGTTAGCTGCCAGATCGACGATCCGGAATTCTGTTGCATCAAAAATGACGGCAAAATCGCCGAGTTTCTTAGATTTTCGTTGGTTTTCGCCCAAGAGCGCTTAATATTCGCATTTCCTACATAAAAGTCTAGTATGATTCTCCATTTTTTGATGCAACATTTTTATTGCTTTTCTTGCAACCTTCACGCACCCTGTGGATTCGAAGCGCAAGCTCATTTATGCCTATCCAATGTCTGTGAAAGAGCCGCCGTTGTTCATGAAGTCTAGCATCGACCATCTGCCGCCGCTCAAACAGCGCGAGCTCGCTCGGGTCCTTGAGGTGCTGCACGAAGAGTTTGAAGATGCGCTGAAGGGCGGCTCAGCGGATTTCAAGAAGCGCGGGCGCATCCTGAAAATTATCCTCTTCGGATCCTATGCGCGCGGTAGCTGGGTTGATGAGCCGCATACCAAAAAGGGTTACCGCTCGGATTTCGACCTGCTGATTATCGTCAACAATCGCAAGCTTACCGATTTCTCCGAGTATTGGCAGAAGGCTGCGGATCGCTTTCTGCATCTCGGTGAAATTAAGACGCCAGTGAATTTCATCGTGCATTCGCTTCGCGAGGTGAACACCTTGCTCAAGCAAGGCCGGTATTTTTTCGTCGACCTCCGCCGCGATGGCATCGTGTTGTACGAACTCGATGACAAGCCGTTGGCCAATCCCAATCTCCTTCACCCCGCGGACGCCTACAAATTTGCGGCAGAGTATTTGGAGGATCGGTTGCCTCTCGCGAAGAGCTTCGCGGAGGGAGTGGAGTTTTTTGCAGCGAAAGGCAAGCTCAAGGAAGCAGCATTTCTGTTGCACCAATCGATCGAACAGGCTTACGCAACGTTGCTACTTGTGCTGACCAATTACAGCCCAGCCTCACACAATCTCAAGCACCTGCGTGGTCTCGCAGAAAGTCAGGCGCAGCAGTTGGCGGACGCTTGGCCCCGCGACCAGCAGCGCTTTGTCGCCTGGTTCAACATTCTCAACGAGGCTTACGTTAAGGCGCGCTATTCAAAGCATTATGAGATAAGCCGAGAAGCTCTCACATGGCTCTTGAGCCGCACGGCGGATTTGATCGATCGAGTGGATGCAGTCTGCCAGGATCAGCTTGAAACGCTAAGGATAGACGTAGAAGAAGCTGATCGTCGCTCACGCGGACGATGATCGTAGCAGAATTGAAACTTTGTCGGATTTCTTGCACGATGCCTCTTTCGACGTGATCCGCTTGCCACAAGCGAAATGCCTGGGACGATAGGATAGGTCGGCAATATCGACCTTTGCAGCTCCTCAATGAGCTTCCAACGTCCGGCTTCAAAATCAACTCCCTGCGCCGGACGCAGGAGGTGTTTGCTTGTCCCGAAATTCATCGACACGTGCAGCAGCAGGCCGCTTTGACGGCAAATCGAATGCCGCCCGCAATAATCATCAAATAGTCCATGACACGATCGCGCTTTACGGAGACAGCGCGCCAACGGCAGTGGCATGGTGTGCGTTTGAGGCTTGGTGCGAAGGTGACGAAGAAGAATATCAGTTCTGGTTGGGCATTTTTCAGCGCCTGCGTAACTAGAAAGGCGCCGATTTCATTGATGGATTCGAAAGATCGGCGTCGCCATGCATTAGGCGAGCGCAGGACGTCTATTTTTCTTCGCCAATATTCGCTCAGGACGCTTGCGGCCGACGGATAACACCGGCGTAGAGTTTAACTCACCCTGGACGGGTTCCAAGCGTATGAACACCCAAACGAGCAACATCGCACCCTTGACGCAGAACTAAACGATCCCTATATCTCACGTTACACACGTGAGAAGGATGAGAATCGTGAGAATCTCCTTGATGCAAGTTTCCGATAACCCCGTCCTTGCAGGCGCCGTCAATGGGAAGATCGCTTTCGCCGAGATGATCAAGAGTATCCCGGACGAAGTGGTCGGTCCGCAACCGCTCTTCCTCGACTTCGGCGGTATCGCGGTCGCTACCGCAAGTTATCTTCGCGAGTCTGTCTTTACCCTTAAGGCCTATCTACGGGCGAAGAGCTCGTCCTATTATCCGGCCGTCGCCAATGCGAACTCCGATGTCTGGGATGAGTTGTCAGTAATCGCGCATGCCAAGAACGACGTCATCGTAACCTGTGAGCTTACGGACGAGGGCATCACGTCGAACATCGAACTGGTAGGCAATCTTGATCCCAAACAACGGCTAACGTTTGAACTTGTCTTGAAGTTCGACGAAGTCGACGCCAACTCCTTGATGGAACAGTTCGGCGAATCCGAAAAAACAAAAAGTACAACGGCATGGAATAATCGCTTGGCTAGCTTGGCCTCGCGCGGAATCATTCGGGAATACACCAAGGGTAGATCGAAATATTACCGTCCACTGTTAACGGAGCGCGCTTATGGGAATTGAGTTTCTTACGCGAACTCGAACGACGATACGAAAGCATATAGACCGAAAGCGCGTCGAACTCGCGACGCCGGACCTCTTTACGCAACAGCCCACCGATCAGCCTCGCTGCGCTATGATCTCACTGAAGAAGGGTGCGGTCGTAAAAGAAGGTGATAGGCTGATTATCGAATTGAACAACGCCTCGATCACCATAAGCCGCGACAACAACGTTGTTGGCGTCTACGACAATCCAAACCTTGACGTTCTGACCAATCTTTCCAGCAGCGGCGGTACCGCCGGCGCAGTTGTTCGGCGTGTTATGAAGCTCTCAGGCAAAGCGGAGGTGTCGCTTTGCTAGATCCGCGTAGCAATGAAGTGCTCGTGCGCGCGCTCACGGATGATCCGTTTGCCCATTCGCTTGCCCTCGGATGCGGAAGCTGCACCAAATTTGAGTGGTGTGGGGGCCTATCCGTGCGGGACTCAATTCTGGACTGCCTGGATTTCTGTTGTGGAAAGCCAAACGAATGCACCAATGTTTGTGTGAAAAATCCGGTCCAGTACATCGATCAACTCCGTGAAATCCTTGGTTTCGATCTCGCGAATATCCCACACCTGACCGGAAACTATCGGACCATCGAGCACGATGTCGTGCCACTGATCTACCATCGGACCGGCCGCGATCGCCCGGTATCCGGATCTGCCTTTGCCCTAAGGTTCCGCGATGTGGTGGACTTTGCCCGTGGCGAGGTTCGGTTCGCAACACGGGATCTTCTTTGCGAGGCGTTCAAGATCGATCCGTCGGCTGATCTCGTGCTCAGCGGAGTCGATCATGACGAACGCATCGAACCCTGGTGGGCTTTGCAAGATCGGCGGTCACAGATCCTTCGGCAGCTTCGTGATTTGGACATTCAACTTGTCACCGCTCCAAACTTCAGCCTGGTCCTTGACAAGCCGCGGACCGATGACCTGCATGCGATGAAACGCATTGCGATAGTCTGGAGCGAATTCGAGGGAAATGGGATCGCTTGCGCACTCCACGTCAACTCCAGGACATTTAAAGACTTCGAGCGTTGGGCGGACTTCGTGCGTGCGCGGAGCGAGATTGGTATCATCGCATACGAGTTCATCACGGGTTCCGGCAAAAAGGCGCGCCGCCAGTTCCATATCGACGGCTTGCGTAAGATCGCTCAGACCGCCGATCGGCCGCTCGATATTGTTGTCCGAGGAGACCCGGACGTCATAACGCACCTTCAGCGAGATTTCCGGAAGGTGATCTATATCGATACGATGGCTTACATGAAGACGATCAAGCGCCAGCGCGCTGTTCGCTCTGGTAATTTTAAGCTCGACTGGGTTGCGACCAAGACAAACATCCCCTCCGAGGTCGACGATATGCTTCAACACAACCTAAGTGAACAGAACCTCTTCCTTCGTGGACGCTTTTATGACCAAGATATGGCGTTACTCTAAAGGTGATTCATCGAAACGCTCACATTTGATCTTGTCGAGGATATTTCTCTGGCGTTGCAGACCGGCGCCGTCGATGCGACGGACATTCCGCCGTGCGCTGCTCAATCTTTAGGAGCATTTCTTGAACTCGCCCATATCTTCCCGCAGCTTCTCGTGAAACCGTCCGAGGCGGCATGGCTGGATCCGCGGCATTTCCGACGATTCGTTACTCATCGGGAAACGCCCTGGTTTGTCGAGGACCCGCACCCCTACGGGTTTGTGCCAGTTTCGACGATGATCTCCAGCCCGCTCGTTTGGACAGACGTGATTAACCGGTTGAAGCGCCTAAGCATCGCTGCGGGTTTTTCAAACGACCATAGCGGCAAGTTCGTCGCCGCCATTGGTGAACTTTGGGGGAATATCGTCGATCACAGTCAACGCAGCGACACAGGTTATATCGCGTTCAGCCTCGAATCGAGCAGATTTGAATTTGTTGTAGCCGATCATGGCATCGGCGTCCTCGCCAGTTTGAAATCAAATCCTGCCTATGCCCATCTGACCGACCATGGACGTGCGATTGAACTCGTTCTCTCGGAAGGGGTCTCCCGGTATTATACCGAGAACGGACATGGCTTTGGATTTCGCCCCCTTTTTGTAGGTTTGGCCAATATTGCCCGAAGTTTACGGTTTCGTTCAGGTGACCATGCCCGTGAGGTTATTCGTGCAGACGCAGGAACTCCGGAATCACGGACTTATGAACTTGCGAGCCTTCCAGGCTTCTTTTGTTCAGTCCTATGCGCGGCTTGAATTACACACTGTGACGTGTCCCCCGCCCGGACATCGATGAGTTCGTCGCCAAATCAGGCCCATTCATGCATCCTCCCTAGTAGGTCAGGTATTTCGACCGGAAGACGCATGTCTGTGCGGTGGGCATTGAGGGCTTCGGCCGCAATGTGGATATCGCTCGCGCCTGGCTTCACGATCAGGGTGCCGCTCTCCATCTGGACGTATTCAGGCTTTCCATAACGAGCGCGCCAAACCAACCGCTTGGATTTCACGCTCATCTTTGTGGACCTCGGTGATCGGCACTGAACTGTCGCGCGGAGTGCGCAGAACGATTTGGCCTTCCTCCGTCAAAGCCACAAAGGCGTCCACGGGCATGAGATGTTCGCCTATATACGGGGAACATTCCGAGCCATCATGCAATCTATATTTGCATCACAATCAATATAACTTGCAATTTTACCGATTATGCCGCAGATTACCCCTATTCTGGGGAGGATGGCATGCCAACATATGAATTGGTTATTACCGACGTCACTCGATATGATTCCCGCTTTTGCGTGGCGGGCTGGGATTTGCAGAGCGGAGGAATGATCCGGCCCGAGCCGCCGACAATGAATGCCACTGCCGAAGCGTCTCGCTTTTGGACCGATCAACACGCGGGTCCTGGAAAGTTTTTCGCGATAGGCAATATTGTGCGCTTCAACGCCGACGCAGCGCCTGCGCATTCTCCATTCCCGCATGCGACAGAAGATCGACTTTATGTCGGTGGCAATAATGCCGCAGTTCTGGGGCAGATGACACCGCAGCAAATTGCGCAGACGGTCGCGCCAGGTGTCTCTGCGTCGATTATCCAGGCGTTTGGCGGGCATCTTCAGAGGGCTCAGTCGGGCAAGGCGCACGTCGCCGCAGGCCAGCAAACAAGCTCCTTAGACGCAATCGAAATCGCACCGGCCGCGATTACCTTTTATGAGGCTAGCCCCAAGCCCGGAAAGCGACAACTTCGTGCCTTGATTGCTCAGGGTGGCATGAATTACGATCTCTCTGTGCCTGCGGATGCAGCGAAAGCCCAATTCCTAGCGAGCGGGATCGCGGGGCTGAGTGCGGACGTGCAGGCGAGTCAACGGATCCATGTTCGCCTGGGCCTCTGTCGTCCTTTCGCGGCGATGCCGGATTCCTGCTATGCGCAGGTCAACGGGGTCTATTGCCTGTAGCGACGGTCCCGGAGGATACGTCGCCACCCGGCTTCACGCTGGTCACTGAGGGTTTTCACGAAGGGCGCTGGCTCTGCTAGCCGACCTTAGATAAGATGAGCGGAGCCATTGAGATGGAGATCGTATCGAACGGGCGGTCGTTTGGAAGCAGGAGGCTATTTCGGTGCAAGCGGCTGTTGAGGTACTGACGATCGGGCATTCGACGCTTTCTTATGAGCGCTTTCTGGAACTGCTGCGGGGTGCTTCGGTCACGGCGGTGGCTGATGTGCGAACATCCCCATATTCGCGGCATTTCTCGCATTTCAACCGAAGCACTCTGCGCGACGAATTGCGAGAAGACGATATTGCGTATGTCTTCCTAGGCGAGGAATTAGGGGGACGACCGAAAGACGCACGGTTTTATTGCGACGGCGTCGCAGACTATGAGAAGATGGCCAGAACCGACGAGTTTGCGCGGGGACTGGAGCGTATCATTGAAGGCGCACAGAAATATCGCATCGCCATGATGTGTTCGGAACATGACCCGCTTGATTGCCATCGCTGCCTTCTGGTCGGACGCGCCCTTCGCGAACGCGGTATGCGCGTTCGTCATATCCTGGGCAATGGCGCGATCATCGATCAAGGCGAGGTTGAGGCACGTTTGCTGGATATGGCAGGCAAGAATGATGACGATCTGTTCGATCCCGTGGAGAAGAGGCTTGCGGCAGCGTATCGTGACCGGGCGATGAGGGTCGCTTTTGCCGAGCGGCCGCCGAGCGACTCACAAAAATTGGCCGTGGGGGAGTAGAGCGTTTGGAGAAAATTGATATCGCGACAATCGGATTCACCAAGACGACAGCATCCCGCTTCTTTGAGCGTGTCAAACATGCGGGGATCAAAAAGGTGATCGACGTTCGCCTCCACAACACTTCCCAGCTTGCCGGTTTCGCCAAGGCGGATGACCTCGCCTATTTCCTCAAGGAAATTTGCGGCGTGGACTATGTCCACCAGCCATTGCTTGCACCAACCGACGATATCCTCAAGGCTTATAAGCGCGATAAGGGTGATTGGACCATCTATGAGACGTCCTTTATGCGCCTCATGGCTCAAAGAAAGATCGAGGAACGCCTAAAGGCCGAGATGTTTCGAGGCGGGTGTCTGCTTTGCTCTGAAGATAAGCCCCATCATTGCCATCGGCGGCTCGTTTGCGAATATCTCAATGGGAAATGGGATGGAGCTCTAAGAGTCCAGCATTTGTAATTCTTTTCGAAAGGTAAGGCACCGACGCGGAAGCTGGGGCACCTCTCGGCGCAACGTATGGCCCGCCTTGTTCGCAAGCAGAATTTTCAATTCCTGTACGCTCTGCTTCAACCTATTCGGTCTCAATCGACCTGGGACCGTCGGCGGACGGGCTGTTCTTTGCCTAAGCTCACGAATTGCCGCAGTTTACAAAGTGAAAAGTAGACTGATAGTAATACCATGTGCGGGGGCGGACATGACTATCGAACATCTTCAAACTTATCTTGTTTATCCGAATAAGGGCGTTGCAGAACCTCGGGTGATCAACGGCACGGACGTGCCTTTAGAGGGAGAGGTCTTCACACTTCTCAATGACGTCTACATAAAATCGGAACGTGAGTGCTCAATCGATATCGCCTTTAACCAGCCGGCGGACGGCGTCGGCCTGAACCCGTGCCGAACTCTTTTGCTTGATTACGCTCGGGCACCGTCAGTCGGCACCGGACTTCCTCTGGCAACGCGTTTGGCAATTCATTCTACACGGCGCTCGGCACTTGGTCTTCTCTTCCTCGCGACGAGCATGGTGGGCGCGCAGCGCAAAATCGTGATCGCGCGCTTTGCCGCGAATAGCGGCATTCTAGCGGATGAGAACCGAGAGGCTCTCAGCGTTGAGTTCGTCGAACGTGTCTTCCTAAGGAGCGTTGGATCCTACAAGGCTGTGCTATATCAAGATGCAGTCACGGAGCATGGCTTCTGGATGGCTAAGGCTGTGGATCGACAGATTAACAGCAGCGAGACGGAGGTCTCGCGGTACTGGATAGCAGACTTCTTAGATTCTGATTTCAAAACCACGTCGGCGACCGGCACGCGGGTCCTAGCTGTGGCCATGCGAAAAGCAGCAAAAGCGACCGAGAATCTCGAAATAAAGAAAGAAATTACCGCTGCGGCGACGCTTGGGGCTGGTCTCAACGATCAAGTGATGACTGCGAACGACTTTATTGCCCGTCTCGGCCTTTCCCGGCTTTCACGGGAAGCGATCTCGGAGCAGATGCGCCATCAAGGACTTTTGAACGAACAATTTCGGTTCAACGCTGAAGAGTTCAAGCGCCAACTGCCTTACAAGTCCGTCGAGCTTCACTCAGGCGCCATTCTGAGCGCCGCCGCCTCTGAGTTCGATCAGGTGTTTGCTCATACTGAGCCAACTGCCGATGGGGAGGTGACCTACACAGCGACGGGAAGAGTCATTGACGAGAAGCTTGAGAAGGTGCAGCGGCAATGATCGAAGATGAATATCGAACTCGCTACGAAAAAGTGCTGGTGCCGCTTGCTGCTTCACTTTCCGAGCTATTGACGGAGCATCTAGATGGCCACAAGCGGATCGACCGGATCAGCTCGCGGGCTAAAAGCGTAGAGCGGTTTGTCGCAAAAGCTGCAAAATTGACGGAGCAAAACACCCCGAAATATGAGCATCCGCTTGACCAAATCCAAGACCAAATCGGCGCCCGTGTTACCGTGTTCTATAAATCAGACGTCGAGAGCGTCCGGAAAGTACTGATGCGTTACCTGCGACCGGTTGAGTCGAAGAATCTCGTTCCAGCGTCAGAATGGGAATTCGGATATTTTGGATGGCACTCAGTGTGCCTCTTTCCCGCGGAACTGATTTTGCCGGATTGGCCTGCTGAATCCGTCCCAAACTTTTTCGAGCTGCAAGTTAAAACACTGTTCCAGCACGCTTGGTCGGAGGCAAACCACGATCTCGGTTACAAGCTTGAAGGGGAGGGTTTAACGCCTGATCAAAATCGCATGCTAGCTTTCGCCTCCGCGCAAGCATGGGGCGCCGACCGTGCATTCGATGAGTTGTTTTGTGAATTGCACGGTCCCCCGAAGTCGGCCTGATTTCATATACGTTCGTGTTATCAGATCCCCACCACCGGAAACGAAGCCTCTGCTATTTTTCTAAACAATCGTAAATGCCCAGCGCATATCCGCGCGTACGAACTGTACGAATGAGATCCGGTCCCAACTTCCGAAGCGCCCTACGAATATGCCCCATATGAATATCCACCGTCCGAGGCTCGACCTCCGAATCCTCCGGCCAGGCCGCAGCAATTAGCTGTTCCCGACTTCGAACGGCCTCAGGATTTTGCAAAAGATACCGCAAGAGACGGAACTGCAAGGCAGTCAGTGGAACATCGCGACCATTCCTGCGCACCTTGACAGTCGCTGAGTTCATCTCGAGATCGGCAAAGCGAAGTACATCGGCGCTTGCTACCGCTCCGCCGTTCGCGATCAACGCGTCAAGCCTTAGCCGGCGAAGAAAATTGATGAGCTGCGCGGGATCAAAGGGGCGAGCCAAAACAAGATCGGCGCCAGTTTCATCGAAGGGCATATCCGGCGAGTCGTAGGATTGATTGCAAAGAAGCGCGATCGCGATTTCGCCCCGCATGGCCTTCAGGGTAGCGACATCTCCCAAACGCGCTTCGCACGCGGAGTGATCGACAATGATGGCGCGCACGGACTCGTCGTCCAGCACATTTACCGCATCTTCCATGCTCGCCGTCAGCGAAACGGAAAAACCTTCGATTGCCAGGACGTGTTGCAGAAGCAGAAACATTTGCGCATTGCGCGAATGGACCAGAATCCGAAAATCCATATCTCCTCCTCCGGCTTGCCCTATAACGGAGCAAACTCACCCCCATTCACATCAAGCACCGCGCCGTTGATGAACCCCGCCACTTCCGAGACAAGAAAGCAGATGGCGGCGGCAACATCCTCCGGCGTCCCGAGGCGTCCGACTGGAATGCGCGCCACCGCGGTCCTGTTGGTCTCACTGTCTGGTGCCCCTGCCATTTGGGTGGCAATCCTGCCTGGAGCGATAAGATTGACGGTGATACCGTGACCGGCAGAGGCCGCCACCAACGATCGGGCCAAGCCGGCAAGCGCTGACTTCGAGGCGGCATAAGCTGCACCTGATATCCTTGGGATTGTCCGGCCAGCAATCGAACTGATAAATACGATGCGCCCGAAATCACGATCGATCATATGCGGCAGGACGGCCTGGCAGCACCGCATTGCGCCCGTCAGGTTGATCGCGAGAACCGAGTGCCACTCGTTCGAGGTGATCTCCGCAAAGGGTGTGGCACCGTTTTCGCCCTTTGGGGATATACCCGCGTTGCTGACAAGAATATCCGGCATGGCCCACTTGCGCTCCAGCGCGTGGAAGAACCTTTGTATCTGTATCGGCTTGGCCAAGTCGACCGTCCGGGCAAAGACACTCTCGGCGCCGAACCGCGCCGAAAGCATCTGTTCTGCGGACGTAACATGGTCCTGACGCTGACCGAAGAACGCTACCTTGTAGCCGTGGTCAAGCAGGCTTGAAGCCGTTGCAAGACCGATCCCCGAGCTACCGCCGGTGACGACAGCAAGCCTTTGCCGGGGAGCCGGGGTCATGCGGCACGATCCATCTCAGCGAAGAGCGACAGGGGCGGATGGGCCTCCGGATCGGTCATCACTTCGATGAGCAGTGGTTCATTTCCTTCGATGCCACGCTTCAGGGCCGGAGCGAGCGCTGCCGGATCGTCGATCCGGATTGACGGGCATCCACAGGCTTTTGCAAGCGCCGCATGGTCGACGTCGGCGAAATGGCATGCGGACGTATATTGGCCAAACTTCACGGTCTCGGCATCACGCTGAAAACCGAGAATTCCGTTGTTGAGCACGATGATGGTCACCGGCAGGCGCATGCGTATCATCGTCTCAAGCTCGGCCCAGCTATGAGCAAAACCGCCGTCGCCGACGACGGCGACCACGGGACGTTTCGGCTCGGCCGCCTTGGCGCCGAGCGCAAGCGGGAAACCCCATCCAAGTCCGGCGAGACCCCGTGGCGTTATGAAACGCATGCCGGCCCGCGGCGCCCTCAACTGTCCGAGGATCCACATGGAGGAATAGCTGGCGTCCGCCACTATTGTGATGTCGCGCGCGAGCCAAGGCTGCAGCTCAGCCATCACCCGTTCCGGGCGAATGGGAGAATCGACCGACGCATGTTGAGCAAGGCGCGCGTCATCAAAATGGCGCCAGAATGAAGTGATCCGCTCTTCGAGAGACGCACGCTGGGTTCGCCTAAGCGCAAGGTTGCAGGCTTGAAGCGTCCGGCGCAACGCCGCCAATGTTTCCTTGGCATCGCCAATTAGCCGAAGAGCCTCATAGTTTCGGCCCACCTCGGTTGGATCGATATCGATATGGATCACATTTGCTTTGGCTGGAATCTGCCGCCAATTGTCGGTGCCGTTCTGATTGGTGCGAGTGCCGACAAGCACGACCAGATCTGCTTCCGACATAAGTTCATGACTGTAGAGGCCCAGGGATCGCGGGCCGACCAGTGAACCCAGCACACCGGCAGACAGCGGGTGGAATTCACTGACCGCACCCTTCCCCATGTTGGTCGTGAAGACAGGCAGGCAGGCCTCATCCTGCAAACGTGCCAGTTCTTCCGCAGCCCCGCCGCAATGGACACCGCCGCCGGCCAGGACGACAGGTGATCGGGCACTGGCGATCCGTTCGGCGGCGTCTTGCAGATCGCGATCCGACGGCCGCGTTCGATCAAGCGGCCATCTTCCGAGATTTCGGGTACGGGGCTTGGCAACGGGCGCGGGCGAGCGCAGAAGGTCCGCCGGCAGAAGCAACGCCACCGGTCCGGGGCGGCCTGAGGTGGCGGCAGTGAACGCCGCATCCACGTAGTCGTCGACCCGTTCGGCAACCGTGACGCGCCGGACCCATTTGGTGCAGGATTGAAACAGGGCAATCTGATCGAAATCCTGGAAAGCGTTCCGGTCGGTCTGGTCGCGTTCAACATCCTGGACCAACGCGACAACCGGAATGCTTGCCTTCAGGCATTCGGCAAACGGCGGCACGAGGAGGGTCGCGGCGGGGCCGTTCTGGGCGGCAACCACCCCGACTTTTCCGGAGGTGCGGGCATAGCCGTCCGCCATGGCTCCACCCATATTTTCCTGCCGATAGGCAATCTGGCGAATGCCGCGCGCCTCGGCGGCAAGGATGAGCGCCGACGGCAAGCTTTGGGCAAAGATCATCTCGACACCATGGCGTCCGAGCGCTTCTGCAATCCGGTCCGCGACGCTGTTCATCATTGAGGTTTCCTTCATTGCCGTTCCTCCCAACCCGTTCTGCTGTTCTTTTCCAGAAAATCGTCAAATACCGCGACTATGCTTTCGACATCGGCATCAGACATCGGTGTCGACAGGCATGCCGCGGCGCCGAACGGCAGCAAAATCCCGCATGCCAGGAAATGTCGTGAGAGCGCCCGCATGACGTCATTTTCCTTGGGCGTCATGGTTGCCAAATGGAAACTCGTCGGCGCTATCGCCCTTGGATGGATGCGAAACAGGGACGCTGCTCCGGAAACAGAAAACGGCGCCCGCCATTTGAGAGCCGTACGAGACAATCCGTCGCGCAAGCGATTCCCTAGGCGCTCAACGCTATCGAACGCCTCGATCGTCATGGCCTCCATTGCGGCCTTTCCGGCAACCATGGACACGGGATTTGCGGAAAATGTGCCGCCTTGCGAAACAAGCGGTACCTCATCCTCAGTACCGAAAACGGCCATGACGTCCATGCGGCCACCAATGGCGCCTACCGGGAAGCCGCCGCCGATGATCTTGCCGGCGGTGATCAGATCCGGTTCAAGGCCATAGCGGGCCGAAGCACCGGCAAAACCCTGCCTCAGATTGAGAACTTCATCGGCGATGACAAGGATGCCGTACTTACGGGCGACGGCGGACACCGCAGCGATGAAGTCCGGCGCTGGAGGTAGTAGCCCTGCCCTGCTCGGCATCGGGTCGATGAGAATGGCAGCAACGTCGTTTGCTCTCGGCGCAATTGCCGGCTCTATACCGGCCGCGTCGTTGAAATCCAGAACGAGGACTTTGTCGGCAATTGATTGCGGCGCACCGGGATAACCAAGCTTCGGTTGACTACCGCCGGAATCATTATCCGTTATGACGCCGCCCTGACCGGCCTCGGCCCAGTCATAGGCGCCGTGATAGGCACCTACGAAGCGGACGATTGCCGATCGCCGCGTAAAGGCACGGGCAGCCTTGATGGCAAACATGACGGCTTCGGTACCACTATTGACGAAACGCACCTGTTCCATCGCCGGTATGCGCGACACCAGGAGCTCGCCGAGCGCGATCTCGTGTTCCGTGGGGTTGGCGAAACATGTGCCAGTTTTCAGGACTTTTTCGACGGCCTCGGTGACGGGCGCAAAACCGTGCCCATGGATCAATGTCGTAAAGTTGTTGTTGAGGTCGAGCAGACGGTTGCCGTCCGCGTCCCAGACATGAGCCCCCTCGCCCCTGGCGACGTAAATCGGGATCGGGTCCCTCTCGATCGTGGAGCGTGTGACACCGGCCGGGAACACGCTTTTTCCCCGGCGAAAGAGATGGGATGATCGCGCTCTGATAGCCGACCAACCTCGTCCCTGAGCTTTATCCGTAAACATGACAGGAAGCTTTCCGTTGCAAGTTCAGACGTGCGTCTTTGCACCGCCTTTATATTTTTGTTGCAACAAAATTACTCGTCGTCAAGTCAATGCATCAAATTTTGAGTCTAAAGGTGTCGATTTGCACGCGCTGCACGCCGCAGGCTACGAAACCCATCGCGAATATCGCTCTCGAAAGCAGCCCTTAATGCGGCTCCATCACGCTCAGCGAGCGCCTCCATCGCCATTTCGTGATTGCGCACTCCATACTTCTCCTCGGCAAACTCCGGATAGAGGTTGTAGAGCGACGGACCAACGCGCAGCCAAAGCCCCTCAATCATCGCAGTAAGGTGAGGAAGGCCGGCGAGGCGATATACCGAGAAGTGAAATTCCTTATTGTGCCACAGCGCCGTCGTGTAGTCTTTTTCCACCAAGGCGGAATTGATATTCTCCTGCAATTTCCTAAGAGTCTCAATGGTTTGCTCCGACCCCTCTTGCGCCGCTCGCTCCGCCGCAAGTCCTTCCAGAGCAAGGCGAACCAGGGTTATCTCCTTTAAATCGGCCTCACTGAGAATGGGAACTATCACCGTCTTGGGACCAGCATAAATCAATGCGCCATCGCCGATCAGGCGGTTGATGGCATCGCGCGCAGGCGTCGAACTGATACCCAGTTCCTCCGCGACCGCGCGAACCGTCATCTTGTAGCCAGGCTCATAGACACCACGGATCAAGCGCTCCTTCATTTCCCGATAGGCAGCATCTCCCAATCCGACCGCCTGCCGATCCAAACCCGCACCTTCGCCCAATGCCAATATCATTTCCCGTTCCCGCATGTTGACAGTGCTATTTTTTGATGCAACAAAAAGATTATGTGAAGTTTTCGCAAAGCGATTGTCACATCAAAATAGCTTTAGCAGCGCGCTTTGTGACTGTCACCGGGCTGCTGGTTCAATGAATTCTGTATTCGAGCGATCTGCGGGCTGCCTGAAATAGGCCAGCACCGCCTGCGAACGGCTAATGCCGAGCAACAAAAAATGGGGAATTCTCACTCAACTGAAGGAGGACAATGATTTGATTGGCCGAAGATTGATCCTTTCGGGGCTCCGAAAGCGCTACGGAGACGTTTGGGCTGTCCGAGACACAAACCTGGAAATCGAGCCAGGCGAATTCGTCTCGATTGTCGGTCCGTCCGGATCCGGCAAGACATCTTTACTGACCATGATTGCCGGCTTCGAGACGCCTACGGCGGGTGCGATCCGCATCGGCGATAAGGATGTCACCTCTCTGCCGCCCAACCGCCGTGACATCGGCATGGTCTTTCAGAAATACGCACTGTTTCCGCACCTGACGGTCGGGCAGAATATCGGGTTTCCGCTGAAGATGCGTCGAGCCCTGGCAGCTGCTCCGCTGAAGGCTCGAGTGGAAGAGATGCTTCAGCTCGTCCAGCTCTCCGACTATCGCGACCGCTATCCGAACCAGCTTTCGGGAGGTCAGCAGCAACGTGTCGCGGTCGCCCGCGCACTGGTTTCCGATCCGCCGGTCATTCTCATGGATGAACCGCTCGGCGCACTCGACAAGAAGCTGCGCGAGGCGATGCAATTCGAGCTCAAGCGTATCCAGCAACGACTTGGCGCAACGATCGTCTATGTCACACACGATCAGGATGAGGCTCTGGCGATGTCCGATCGTGTCGCGGTGATGAGGCAAGGCGAACTGCAGCAGATCGGCACGCCTGCTGAACTCTACGGGAAACCTGCGAACGCCTTCGTTGCTGACTTCATCGGCGTGATGAACTTTGTGCCTGGCATTTATCACGGATCCGAAGGCAGTGACCGTATCGTTCAGCTCGCGGAAGGCATCCGCTTGCGCGTGCCAACAGCCTATGATGATAGAGCGTTAGCCCTTGCCAGAACGGCAGCGGTCCATCTCGCCATCAGGCCCGAACACATTCGCCTCACGCCAATTGGCCAAAGCAGCGACAGCGCCGCTACCGGCGTGGTCGAAGCGTCAGTCTTCTTTGGCTCGACCCATGTCCTACTTGTCCGCCTGACAAGATTGCGTGACGTGGTCCTGCGAGTCGAGATGCCAGCTAGCAAGGCCACATCGTTCATCAATGGAACCAGCGTCGAGGTCACCTTCGATGATGCAAAGCTGCAGATTTTTCCGGTCAAGGAGGAGCTTGCAGCATGAGCTTTCCTGTTTCATTTTCAGCGGCTCAGCGTCAAGCGCTATCGGTCGGCTGGCTGCGGCCGCACTCCGCCCGGCACTATGCGATAGTGCCGTCATTGCTCTTGGTCGCCCCACTTTTGGCGATCTTGGCGATAGGCTTCCTCTATCCTCTGACCAAGCTAATTGCACTCAGCTTTAGCGGCGGCCCTTCGGCTACCTACGGGCGCTTTTTCACTGATCCTCTCTATGCGTCTGTTCTTGGCGACACCGTCGGGATAGCGGTTGCCGTCACCTTGAGCTGCGTTGCCGCGGCCTATCCCGTCGCACTTGTCATGGCCCGCCTCAAAGGGAGGCTGGCGCTGGTGATTGCGGCATGCGTTTTTATCCCATTGTGGACCTCCGTGCTAATCCGCTCCTATGGTTGGATCGTGCTGCTCCAGCGCCGAGGGATCGTAAATTCCTTGCTGATGTCAATGAACTTGACGGAAGAGCCGCTCAAACTCCTCTACACGCAAGGCGCTGTCGTGCTCGCAATGACGCATGTGTTGCTGCCCTTCGCCATCCTGCCGATCTTTTCCACTTTGCGGCTACTCCCCGACGACTACGTCAGGGCGGCCCGCAATCTCGGAGCGGGACCGATCCGAGCCTTTCTCTACGTGACCTTGCCGCTAAGCCTTCCGGGCGTCTTTGCCGGAGCGACCATGTGTTTCGTGCTTGCCCTTGGATTTTACATCACACCGGCGCTGGTGGGAGGCCCGGGATCGATGCTGATGGCAAACCTGATTGGCCAGCAAACCACCGTCCTGCTTGATTGGCCGTTCGCCGCAGCCCTATCGACGGTTCTTCTCGTCATGACGATCGTTTTCATCGTCGTGTTTCGCAAGGCGCTTTCGCGCAGCAAAGGATTCAGCGGTGTATATTGACCAATCTTCCGCCTTGCCGCCGCACGTTTCTACGACCGGAAGGCTGAGAATCGCATCCCTGCATCCTCTCGGTAGAGCAGCTGCGGTGCTAGGCGCTGGCGTTCTCGTGGGAAGCATTCTGTTCTTCCTCATCCTGCCGACGCTGCTCATCATCCCGATGTCTCTCAGTCAGACCGATTACATTCAGTTCCCGCCGCAAGGGCTAACCTTGCGCTGGTATCAGGCCTATTTCAGCGACCCGGATTGGATGGCCGCGACCTGGTTCAGCATCAGGATTGCGATCGCGACCACCATCGGCGCCACAATCATCGGCACAATGGCATCACTCGCGATCGTCCGGGGCGCCCTGCCCTTCAAGAATGCGCTGCAGATCTTTGCGGTTGCACCGATGATCGTTCCGCACATCGTTTTTGGCGTCGCTCTCTATCTGGTGTTCTCTCCGCTGCAACTCACCGGCAGCTTCATCGGCTTTCTGATCGCACATACCGTGCTCGCCATTCCCTATGTCGTCATCACCGTCACGGCATCGCTCCAGCGAATCGACCCTATGCTGGAACTCGCGGGTTTGAGCTGTGGCGCCAACCGTCTGCAGACATTCTTTCGAATTATTCTGCCGAATATTGCGCCCGGCATCGCCTCCGCGGCCGTCTTCGCGTTCATCGCATCATTCGACGAAGCGACGGTCGCCTTTTTCATCTCGGAGACTGGCGGAAAATCGATCGGACGGAAAATGTTCGAGGACATTGACTTCAATCTCACACCGGTGATTGCCGCAGCATCCGCAGTTCTCGTCGCCGTCTCCCTGCTTTTGATGGGAACGGCACACTTGTTGACCGCCCGCAAAACCGGGCGATGACGTCAAGCCTACCTAAATTCAAACAAAGAGGCGGAGCATTCCATGTCATCCAAAAGCCATCCAACCCGCAAACTCCAACCCCAGCAACTGGCCTGTGTTGCCGCCAGTCTCCTTTGGCTTCTTGTGCCTCCACAATCGGCAATGGCCACAGAACAGGTCATCATCGCTTCAACCGGCGGCGCATATGACCGCGCGCTCAAAGAGGCATGGTTCGACCCATTCACCAAGGCGACCGGTATCGAAGTTGTGACGGTTGTTGCCACCAACGCTGAAATGCGTGCCAAGGCCAGCGCGATGGTGAAAACAGGTAATGTCACCTGGGATCTTTATCTCGATGGCGAGATCCAGGCAGCTTCCGAGGCGCATCGCAAGGTCACCGAGGACCTCACCGAATTCTGCCGCCAATTCATCGACCGCAAGGATCTTGGGCCGCATGCCTGTACGGCCGGCGGCGCTCTTCTTCAGTCGACGGCCACACTCCTTGCCTATCGGCTTGGTAAGGCCGGTGATGCCGTCCCGGAAACTTGGGCGGACATGTGGGATACGAAGAAATTTCCGGGTGGCCGCGCATTTCCCAATTTTGACGATCCCTGGCGGGTGATGGCGGCGGCACTCCTGGCCGACGGTGTGAGCCGGGATAAGCTCTTCCCCCTCGATGTCGATCGCGCGCTAAACAAGCTCGATGAGATTCGTCCGGCAGTCTCCATCTGGTGGAAGACTGGTGACCAGAGTGTGCAGGGTTTTCGTAACGGGGATTATTCGCTCGGGCAGATCTGGTTGACACGGGCAAAGGCAATGCAAAACGAAGGCTTGCCTATTGGCTGGTCCTACAAAGCGTCTTTTCTTGTCGGCGATCGCGTCGCTCTGATCAAAGGCGCTCCACATCGTGACAATGCGCTGAAGTTGATGGCTTTCTGGCTCAATTCACCGCAGGCGCAGGCGAAGGCTTGCGCGATACTATCCTGCACACCGCCAAGCAGCGAGGCGGCCGCACTGATCCCCGAGGACGTTCGAAAGTCTATGCCAAGCGCTGAAGATGTTCGCGATAGCATCGTCGTACCAGACGCAGACTGGATCAATGCCAATACCGCCATATTGCTTCAACGCTGGAATAACTGGGTTCGATGAAGGAACAATTTTTCGTTGTCATACGATAATCGCCATAAGGAAAATAAATTCTTTGACGAGATGATCGGCAAGCGGATAATGCCGGCGAATTCAAGCGGGGATGGCAAATCACAATGAGTGGCAGCGAGAAGCCTATTCCATTCGGTATTGGCTATTATTCCGCCAGCGATGCCGCACGCCTCTTGAATATTCCCGTGCGGAACGTCCGCAGATGGCTTGGCGGGTACGACTACACACACCAGGGCGAAACGCTGCACGTCGATCCCCTGTGGCAAAGCCAGTTGCCGCAGGCTGACGGGCATATCGAACTTGGTTTTCGTGACCTCATCGAACTGCGGTTTGTCGGCGCCTTCATCGACGCCGGCCTCGGCCTGAAAACAATCAGGCATTGCCTCGTCTATGCAAGAGAATGCGTCAACGATGACAGGCCTTTTTCAACGCGACGCTTTCAGACGGATGGAAAGACGATCTTTCTGGAAAGCGTCAATACGTCCGGCGACGAAAATCTTCTGGATTTGAAGAAGAAGCAATACACGATCAAGACCATCATCGAGCGGACGTTCAAAGATCTGGACATCGATAATGACGCCGTAAGTCGCTGGCGTCCGTTTAAGGGGAAGGCGACTATCATCGTTGACCCTGAGCTTGTGTTTGGCCAGCCGACAACCGCTGTCTACAATGTACCCACAATTGCGCTGGCACAGGCGGTCAAGGCGGAAGGATCCGAGCGGGCGGTCGCAAAACTCTATGAGATCCCCATAGCAGTCGTTAGAGACGCCGTAGCCTTTGAGGAATCACTGGCAGCGTGAAGGTCCTCTTCGATCACAACCTTTCTCCCCGATTGGCAAGGAGCCTTCAGGCTCTGATGGGAGACGACCACGAGATCGTAGCGCTGAGAGATAAGTTTCCACCGAATATAAAAGATGTCGATCTCATTGCCGAATTGTCAAAGCAGGGCGGATGGATTTTCATATCGGGCGATCGTCGGATCACCAGAAACCGCGCTGAGAAGGCGGCTTTTCAAAGCTCGAAACTCGTGGGCATGTTTCTGTCGCAGGGGCTGTACAAATCCAGTGTGTTGAAACAGGCAGAGCGACTTATTGCATTGTGGCCGGCCATTGGCACAGTTGCGGGAAACGTGTCAGGCGGTGCAATGTTCGAACTTCCAATGAAATCCTCAAAGCTGTCCCCACTCAAATAACTTGGCCCATCACCGCTGCCTGGAAATGTTGGTGAAGCGGGGACCTTTATCTTGTCTCTGGAAGGCATCGCCCTCGCGTCTGATAGCGATCCTCGAGTGCGGTAAATAATAAATCAAGCCGGGACACTAGAAATCCAGCCGCTGTAACTTTGAGGCGAAATCTCTTTATCGACATTCGCTCGCTATTTGGTAATGATCCGCGGAGTAGAGGGTCCGTGTCGTGTCTTTTAGTCGGGTATTCTTGGTAGGAATTGTCTTTCTCTTATGGGCTATCAATGTCCGAGCGGAAGACAACGTCGCACCGTTTTCCATATCGCCTGTTTGGCCGCTAGCAATACGCTTGGATGGGCCAATCGATTCTCGGTCTGCTCTGTCTTTTAGAAGGATGTTGGCGGCCAACCCGAATGTGAAAATCCTGGTGCTGAATAGCCCGGGCGGTGATGTTCAGAACGGCTTGCTTATTGCTGATGACGTCTACACGAAAGGCATGAGCACTGTCATACCTTCGGATTCCGTCTGTGCGTCGGCCTGTGCCTACGTTTTCTTTGCCGGCAGAAATCGAATTGTTCAGGGCCGGCTCGGCGTACATCAGATCAGCGGCAATGTCGGCCTGGGCGACGCGCAGCTGAATATCTCCGATATCCTCGACACGTTGAACAAGTACGGCGTCGATGCCCGTATTTTTCCGATTATGTTTCGGACATTGTCTGATGACATCCATTTCTTCAGCGCAGACGAAATCAAACAGTTCGGGATAGAGCATCTCTCGCCCGATGCAGCAGGCAGCCAGATTTCGTCTGTACCGTCCTCTACCCCGACAATTCAATCAGCGCCTGCTTCGGTCAACGCGATGAGGCAAGAAGAGACGACGGCCAGAAACTTTGTCTCTGAATTGGTGAATTCCGGAAGCTTGCCGGCCAATCAGGCGGTCGCGTTCGCTTCCAGTGTTTATGCGGGTGAAGTCAACTTTTATGGCAAGCAAAAGAGATTGAGCGAGATACTCGATGACAAGGCCAAGTTTTTTGAGCGGTGGCCGAATAGAGTGTATCGGCTGAGACCGGAAAGCGTTGTGGTCTCCTGCGGCGGAGACCTTTGCCGGGTGACTGGCGATTTCGATTGGTATGTCAGCAGCCCACAACGCGCAAAGAGCCTCAACGGCACGGCGTCATTCTTCTACTCCCTGAGCATGAATGGTCGGATTCAAGTGGTTGCCGAAGACGGCAAAGCTCGAAAATGAAGAACCGATTTCGTTTTGGGTAGCGCGCGGGCCATATGCGCGCAAAGCCTGCTCTTACTCGGTCAAGATCGCTGATAGATTATCAGATGCATTGATCGAGTTTCTTGGCCATCCCTCAAACCTTGATAGAAAAGTCGCGACCACGGCCTTCTGGAAGTTGGAGATTGGAGAGATTTCGTTCTCGCAAGCCGGCTCGGCCACGCGGAGCCGTCATTTCCCATTGAGTATTCGGTCTGACAATCGCTCGGCCTCTAACACGATCTCCTGTCATGTCCCGTTTGCGAAAATGGAAAACCTTCTCAGCGCTACCAAGATCACATGAGCTTGACTCTCTCCCAGATGAGAACATAACAAGAACAAACGCAAGCTGCGCCCCGGCCTGAGTTTACCTATAACTTGATGATGACAACCGCCACGTTCCGGCGGAATGGAGACGTGCGTCCAATGAATGCTGAAGCCACCACATTGACCTCAGAACCGGAGCTCGATCCGATTGAAGTGATCCTTGACGCACATGGTGGCGATGCGAGGGCGGCCATCACCGACCTCGTGCAACGAATTCAGCACCTCAGATATCAGCTTACGCTCACCTCTGCTGTGATGAGCAAAGGCATGGTGCGTGGTTGGGAACCAAGTCTTGACCAGACCTGAAGGAGTGGAATGATGGGCAATACCATCTTTCAAAACGGAGACACACGCATGCCAAGGGATATGGCAGGTCAGCTTGATCATACAGCAGACCGCATTGGCGATGCATCGCGTGCCGATCTGCAAGTCATGCTGCGACGCGCGGCGCTCATGATCCGGAATGCCGCACCGATTGGCCTGGATGTCGAAACTGAAGAGGCCTTGCTCTCCATTGCCCAGGAGCTCGGGATGACGAGAAACGACATGATCCGCTACATCGTCAAGGAATGGCTGGAGACCAACGCATATCTGCCAGTGCGGGAACTAGATGAAGATGGAGACGTTGATTGGCATGCGTAAGGTCTGCAGCAGAATCGACGGGGTCAGGGCGATGCGGGAAGATCAAAACCGTAACTGATTTTTTTCACGTCCTCGCCGAAACGTGCCTGTCTACGGATGACCAACCCCGATGGGTTTGCAAGAAGGGCAATTTCTACCACCTGGGTATATATTTTCGCGTAAAATGAAACCGGCCGGTGGCATCGCGAGCCGAATCGCCGGCGGCAAATGAAGTGGCACTTCTTGTCCACCTCCAAAGGCATCGGCGATCATTGCGAACGCCGCGCCTTGGCAAAACCCCGATCCGTTGCCATGAACCGCTGCAACATCGGCACGATCAGCCGAATCGGATCCCCAATCGGATTTACCTGCTCGCTGCCGAGCAAATCGGCATACGCAACCAGATCCCGATATAGCGATCCGGGTAGCTCAATGCTCACCTTGACGGGTTTATTGTCAATGAACGGTCCGAGTTTTAATTTGGCCATTGGTTTAACCTCTATAGGGCTCCATCACGAGATCACGGGTGACGACAATCCGGACCGGAAATCCGGGCCTGATGGTCAGGGTGGGCGCGATCTGCAATTGGCGGCGGATGATCTGTTGTCCGGCGTCATTGATCGTATCCTGGCCGCCGTTGCGGATGGCCTGGATCAGCCGGTCCTCGTCGTCCATGGCGAGTTCTGCACCAACCGAGAGCAGCGTCGAAAGACCGGCTGCCTTCGCCAGCTCCCACCAGTGGTAGTCGACACCGTCCTCGAGACCGGCATAGCCCTGTGTATCGGCGCCAGGCTGTCGTTCGAGGACGATGGATCGTCCATTCGGGAGTATCAGCCGGTTCCAGACGAGAAGGACACGCCTCTGCCCGAAGCCGACATTGTTGTCATATTGGCCGATGATGCGGGTTCCTTGCGGAACGAGCAGGATACGGCCGGTCGGGCTGTCGTAGATGTTCTCGGTGACCTGGGCGATGATCTGGCCGGGGAGATCGGAGCGAATGCCGGTGATAAGCGCTCCGGATATCACCGAACCGGCCTGCAGCACATAGGGCGACGCCGGCGGCATCACGCGATCGGCTGCAACGGTGCGGCGATCGACGGCGGCGTTGAGGAAGGCGGCCTGCCGATCCTGTGCCGTGGGAGCTCCGGCCTGATCGAGACCGGCAAGATTCGGCGTCGTATTCGCGTTGGGCGTTATCGCGCTTGCCGTCGTCCGTGTTTCTGTCTGGAAGAACACGCGGCTGGTTCGGGCAGCTTCCGCCTCGGCGAGGCGTCGTTGCTCGGCCGGATCGACACCCGGCGTTGTCGGCACAACGACAGGCTGGCCACGATCCTGCGCACTGAGGATCGGACGGCCGAGATCGCCGGGCAGAGCCGGCCCCAGGATCGGGCCGGTATAGTCCCGCGGCAAGCCTGCCAGACCGTCGGCAGTGGTTCGGTTCTCGGTCGAATAAAGCTCTTCGCCACCATTGCCGCGATCTCGGGTCTGAAGCGCATAGATCAATGCGCCACCGATGCCGAGCGACGCGACCAGGCCAAGTCCGGCGAGCACCTTGCGCGATAGCCGGGTGACGCGCGGCGGTTCTGCCCGCAAGCGCATGGAAGGAACAGGACCGGGGGCCTGGGTTGCATCTTCGCGGTTGTCGGCCTCGCTCATGACGACCGCCCTCCTTCCCTGGTTTGGACTGTCGGCGCCTGCACGACTCCGCTTGTTCGGACGATCCTCACAGTCTGCTGATGCTTGCCGCTGCCCAGGCGCAATTCCGCCGCACCGAAGAGGCGATCGACGATCAGAATGTTCCGATAGATACGGGTATTGGCGATCTGCGCCTCGCCTTCCGGACCGATGACGAAGAGCGGCGGAAATTCCCCCTGTACGATGCCGCGCGGAAATTCGACATAGACCTTGCGGCCATCGTCATAGACGGAGACCGGCCGCCAGGGCGGCGTGTCGCCGGTGAGGCCGTAGCGGTAATTTCGCGCCGCTATCGTCGGAATAGCCGGTGTGTCAGGAATGGACTGCCGCGAGCCCGGCATCTGCGGGTAAGACCATGAAACCGAAGGCATATAGGGTTTCTCACCGGAGCGTAATTCGATCAGATAGGTACGACGATCGGTGGAAATCACCAGGTTGGTGGTGATGTCGGGACGTGAGGGTTTCACCAGCACATGCACGCGCCGCGAGGTGCCGCTGCCGCCCTCGGTATCGCCGATAATCCAGCGCGTGGTGTCGCCGGCGGCGATCGGCCCGGCTCCGGTCAGGCTTTCGCCGGGTTCGAGCGCGATGTCGGTGATCTGGCCGGGTGCGGCATAGACCTGATAAAGGGCGCCTTCGCTCCAGGGATAGATCTGGATGGCGTTGTAGTAGCCCTCCCGGCGCGGCTCGACACGGGCCGCGTCATTGGCATTCTGAATCCGCCCGGTCGGGGTGGTTGCCGTGGCTCCTCCGCGCGCCGGCGTCCAGCCAGGCGGAATGTGCAGCGGCTTCGGACGGTCATCGGTCAGCACGGCAGGAACGGCCGGCAGTGCCGGCACATCGGCATCGTAGCGAATCTGTGGCGGCTTTTGCGGTGTAGCGCAACCGGCTAGTGCGGCGGCGGACAAGAGCACGACAGCAAATGCGGGTTTGTGGAAAGACGGGTTTCCGATTTTGCGGATCGGCGACTTGTTCATTCTCCCATCTCCCTCGACCACGAAATCGCGTTGACGTAGATGCCGAGGGGATTGGACTTGAGCCGCTCGGCATCGCGGGGCATCTGGATCACAATGGTGAGGATCGCGGTCCAGCGCTCGGTGGTGGAAAGCTGGCCGTTCTCGTAGCGGCGCTCGACCCAGGCGACACGGAAGCTGTCGGGCGACGCGCGAATGACGCTCGACACCTCGACGGCGACCTGTTGCTTGCCGACCTTGGTGAACGGGTCGTTAGACCGCGCATAGTCGTTCAGCGCCGTCGCGCCGCGATCCGTCGTCCAGTCATAGGCGCGGAGCCAGTTCTGTCGGACGATGATGGGATCGGCGGGAATGCTCCTGACCTGCTCGATGAATCTCGCCAGATGCCATGCGACCTGCGGATCGGTGGGACGATAGCCGGCCGTGGCAGCGGCGACGGTCTGGGCTTGGCCGAGCTTGTCGACCTGTACGACCCACGGCACGACGGTCCCACGTGTGGACTGCCAGACGAGTGCTGCGGCAAAGCCTGCCGACAGGATCAGGCTTCCGAACGCCATGAACCTCCAGTTCCTCGCCTGCACGCGGGCCGAGCCGATACGCTCGTCCCAAACCTGTGCGGCCTTCTGATAAGGTGTTTCGGGTTGCGGCGTCTTGCCGTAGTGGGCTGCCGGTCGTTTGAACAAGCTCATGAGCGGTCACTTTCGGAGAGATTGACGGAAGAGCCGCCGCCATGGCTGTCGCCAGATCGGACGGCATGAGCGGCGGCGGAAACGCCGTGGCTGACGTGCTGGCTGCGTTTCATGCGTTTGGCCCAATCGGGAGGGCCGTCGCGCGAAGCCGCCGGGTTGGCGGCAAAGGAATCATCATTGGCGGCATCGGCACCGCCGACGGTGCCAAGCGTGGAAGAGCCGCCGGTCGCGCTGAAGCCGCCTTTCACACCTTCGGAAAAATTCGATTTGACGCTTTCGGCCGATCGCCTGGCTGCGCGCTTGAGCGGCGAGACGGCAGCGGAGCCTGCGCCGCGCGCGACACCGCCGAGACCGGACGCCACGCCCGAAGCGCCGGTCTGTCCTATCGATCCGAGATGATAGGCGGCCGATGCGGCACCCGCCGCCGCGGCTCCACCCCGAACAGCCACCGCGCCACCGGACAATGCCGCGGCGCCACCCCGCAAGGCCAGACCGGCCGCGCCGCCTGCGGCAAGCGCTGCGCCACCAACGGCAAGGCCGGTGCCGACGGCAGCACCCGCGCCGAGCTGCGGGCCTCCGGAAACGAGGCCGTTGGCGATGCCAGGACCGAATATCCCGAGGCCCAGCAATGAAAGCGCGGCCAGCACGACGGCCATGGCATCGTCGATCGTCGGTGTGGCGCCGCCGAAACCGGCAGTAAACTGGCTGAACAGGGTGGAGCCGATGCCGATGATGACGGCGAGCACCAAGACCTTAATGCCGGAAGAGACGACATTGCCAAGAACCCTTTCGGCCATGAAGGCCGTCTTTCCGAACAGTCCGAACGGAATGAGGACGAACCCGGCCAAGGTCGTCAGCTTGAATTCGATCAGCGTGACGAACAGCTGGATGGCCAGAATGAAGAACGCCAGCAGGACGAGCGCCCAGGCGAACAGCAGGCATGCGATCTGAATGAAATTCTCGAAGAATGCGACCCATCCCATGAGATCGGAAATGGATTCAAGCAGAGGCCGCGCCGCATCGAGGCCGACCTGCGCCACCCGTCCGGGGCGAAGGAGGTCCGCCGTCGAAAAACCGGTGCCCGACCCTTTGAGACCGAGGCCGGCAAAACTCTCGAAGATGATGCGGGCAAGCTTGTTCCAGTTCGAGATCAGGTAGGCGAAGACGCCCACGAACAGAGTCTTCTTCACCAGACGAGCGATGATGTCGTCGTCGGCGCCCCAGCTCCAGAACAGGGCGGCGAGTGTCACGTCAATGACGATCAGCGTCGTGGCGATGAAGGCGACCTCGCCGCCGAGAAGACCGAAACCACTGTCGATATAGGAGGTGAAGACCCCGAGGAAATTGTCGATGACGCCGCTGCCGCCCATGATTCACTGCCCTTCGACGATCTGTGGGGCGGCCGGCGCGGAAGCCCTGCCAAGGAAGCGGTCGCGGGTTTCCGACCAGATGCGCAGGCATTCGGCATCGCTCGTGGCAGCCTGCCCAAGCTGCTGGCACCGGCGCTGGCCGAGCCGGAGGGGATCCGCTGGCGATGCGACGGCGGCTGTCGATCGTGTCCATCGCGCGGGAGCCTCTCTCTTTCTGATCATCTCGGTCGCCGTCGCAGTGATCGCGACGGCGACAAAGACGACGGCGCCCAGGCGGGCCAGCATCTTGCCGTCCATGGCCCGCGCCCTCAGTTGAACATCTTGGCGCTGCCGGCCCGATAGCCGGAGCCTGGCGTCAGGAAGCGCTGGCGCTGCACGCGCCCCTGTTCGGCCGCGGCCGCGCGTTCGGCCTCGGTGAGCGCGGTGGACCGGCCATTGGCGGCAAGCAATGCGGTGAGGTCGGAAAGCTGCTGAGACTGAAGGGCAAGAAGCTGGTTGCCTGCCTGCGCGGCCTGAAGCGCGCCGGTCGCGCCCTGGCTCTGACCGACCAGTTGCGACATCTCGGTGCGGTTGGTGTCGATATTGCCGACGACGGTGGCCTGCACGCGCATGGCGTCCTGAAGGCCGCCGACGCTGTTCTTCCAGCGCTCCTTTGCATCGGCGACGAGCTGCACGTCGGTGGCCGAAAGCGAGACATTGGCGTATTTCGACTGAAACGCCTGATCGATCTGGCCGACGTCGAACGCGATGTTCTGCGCCTGGGACAGAAGCTGCTGCGTGCGGCTCACCGATTGCTGGATCTGCTGAAGGGACGAGTACGGCAGGCTGGCAAGATTGCGTGCCTGGTTGATCAGCATCTGCGCTTCGTTTTGCAGGCTGGTGATCTGGTTGTTGATCTGCTCCAGGGCGCGCGCGGCGGACAGAAGATTCTGCGAATAGTTCGTCGGGTCGTAGACGATCCAGGCGGCGGACGCCGGCGGCGCCAACACCAGCGAAGCCGGTACTGAGAGAGTAAGAATGGATGCGGCAAGCAGTGCCGTGCGGCAATGGCGAGTCTTCATGATTTTGCCTCCTTGTCGGGCTGGGGGATGAGATTGGCGAGGTCGGGAATGAGGTCGGCGGCCCAATCGACGCCGCGCAGGCGCAGCCAGGCGGCAAGGAAGCCGTCTCGGCCGTGCTCGGCGAAGACGCGGGCGATGGCGGACTGGTCGGATTTCGAGGAGGCGGCCGTCAGCGCCAGTCCCACTTCGGACAGGCCCAGATCGAACAGGCGGTTCCCCCTCCGGCTTTGGCAGTAGTAGTCCTTTTTCGGCGTAGCCCGCGCGAGGATCTCGATCTGGCGCGCGTTCAACCCAAATCGCTGATAGATCGCGGTGATCTCCGGTTCGACAGCGCGCTCATTCGGAAGAAGCAGCCGCGTCGGGCAACTTTCGATGATCGCCGGGGCGATCGCCGAATTGTCGATGTCGGACAGCGACTGTGTGGCGAAGATGACTGATGCGTTCTTCTTGCGCAGGGTTTTCAACCATTCCCGCAACTGCCCGGAAAAGGCTTCATCATCGAGCGCCAGCCAGCCCTCATCGATGATGAGCAAGGTGGGCGAGCCATCTAGCCGGTCGCCGATGCGGTGGAACAGATAGGACAGGACGGCCGGAGCGGCGCCGGTGCCGACCAGCCCCTCGATCTCGAAGGCCTGCACCGGCGCGCTGCCGAGGTGCTCGGTTTCGGCATCGAGCAGCCGGCCATAAGGACCGCCGACGCAATACGGCCTGAGCGCCTGCTTCAGGTCGTTCGATTGCAGCAGCACCGTCAGGCCGGTGATGGTGCGTTCCTCGACCGGCGCGGAAGCGAGAGAGGTCAGCGCCGTCCAGATATGCTCCTTGACATCAGGCGTGATCGCAATGCTCTCGCGCGTCAGGATGGCGACGACCCAGTCGGCCGCCCAGGCACGTTCGGGCACGTCATGGATGCGCGAAAGCGGCTGGAGCGAAACGGAAAATGCATCGCCTTCGGTCAGATCCCCGCCCAGATCATGCCAGTCTCCACCCATGGCGAGGGCCGCGGCCCGGATCGAGCCTCCGAAATCGAAGGCGAAGACCTGGGCCTGGGCGTAGCGGCGGAACTGAAGCGCCATACAGGCGAGCAACACGCTCTTGCCCGAGCCGGTCGGCCCGACGACGAGCGTATGCCCGACATCGCCGACGTGAATGGATAGCCGGAACGGGGTGCTTCCCTCGGTCTTGCCAAAGAGCAAGGGGGCGCTACCCAGGTAGTCATCCCGTTCCGGCCCAGCCCACACGGCACTGAGGGGAATCATGTGGGCGAGATTGAGCGTCGAGATCGGAGGCTGGCGCACGTTGGCGTAGACATGCCCCGGCAGCGAACCAAGCCAGGCATCGACGGCATTGATGGATTCCGGCATCGCCGTGAAGTCGCGACCCTGGACAACTTTTTCGACAAGCCGGAGCTTTTCGTCGGCAAGGCGGGGATCGGCGTCCCATACGGCGATGGTCGCCGTGACATAGGCCATGCCGGCATAGTCGGCGCCGAGTTCCTGAAGCGCGATGTCCGCATCGGTCGCCTTGTTAGCGGCATCGGTATCGACCAGGACCGAAGCCTCGTTGGTCATCACTTCTTTCAAAATGGCGGCGATCGACTTGCGTTTCGCAAACCACTGGCGGCGGATGCGGGTGAGCAGCCTGATGGCGTCTGTCTTGTCCAGCAGGATCGCGCGCGTCGACCAGCGATAGGGAAAGGCGAGCCTGTTCAGTTCGTCGAGAATTCCGGGCGTGGTCGCGGTCGGGAAACCGACGATAGTGAGGATGCGCAGATGAGCGTCGCCAAGGCGCGGCTCCAGCCCGCCGGTCAGAGATTGATCGGCCAGGAGGGCATCGAGATACATCGGCGTTTCTGGAACGCGAACGTGATGACGGTTGGTGGAAACGGTCGAGTGCAGGTAGGTCAGCGTCTCACTATCGTCGAGCCAGTGGCATTCCGGCATGAAACCGTCGAGCAGTGCCAGCACGCGATCGGTGCGATCGACGAAGCCGCGCAGGATCTCGTTGGGATCAACGCCGGATCGCTCGCGCCCCTCATAGAGCAAGGTCTCGGCGCGAGCCGCATCTTCGGCGGGCGAGAGATAGGTGAAGGTGAGGAAGTAGCGGGAAATGAAATGGCTGCCTTGCTCCTCGAAATCGGCCTTGCGCTCGGCGTCGAGCAGAGCCGAGGCCGGATCGGGAAAGCGGTCGTCGGGATAGGTCGCGGCCTCCTGGCGCTGTGCTTCCACGAAGATCGCCCAGCCGGAGCCGAGACGCCGGAAGGCATTGTTCAGCCGGGCGGCGACGGCGACCAGTTCGGCAGCAACAGAGGATTCCAGATCGGGACCACGAAACTGGGCGGCCCTTTGCAGCGATCCGTCCTTGTTCAGAACGACGCCGTCGCCAATAAGCGCGGCCCAGGGCAGGAAATCCGCGAGGCGGCCGGCAGTGCGGCGGTATTCGGCAAGGTTCATCATGGCCGCGCCCTCACACCGACAGATGTCCGGGGATACGAAGGTGACGACGACCGACTTCCACGAAAAGCGGATCGCGTTTCGCCGCCCAGACCGCCGCGAAATGCCCGATCGCCCAGATGGCGAGGCCGACCAGCCAGAGGCGCAGACCGAGACCCACGGCCCCGGCGAGCGTTCCGTTCATGATGGCTATGCTTCTCGGAGCGCCACCGAGCAGGATTTGCTCGGTGAGCGCCCGGTGAACGGCGACGGTGAAGCCCGGCACCTCGCTGACGTGTTCCAGAACGCCCGCCATCAGACGAGCGCTCCGCCGCCGAACGAGAAGAAGCTGAGGAAGAAGGAACTGGCAGCGAAGGCGATCGACAAGCCGAAGACGATCTGGATCAGCCTCCTGAAGCCGCCGCTCGTATCGCCAAAAGCCAAGGCAAGGCCGGTCGCAATGATGATGATGACGGCCACGATCTTGGCGACCGGCCCTTCGATGGATTCGAGGATCGACTGAAGCGGCGCCTCCCACGGCATGGAGGACCCGGAAGCATGAGCCGGCGCAGCCGCCATCACCATGATCGTGGCGAGGGTCACCAGGCTCATGAGGTGGCGACGCAAGCCGCGCAGAAACGGCATGCAAGCGCTCGCCTGAAGCGGCACCCTGGAGGGGATGATTGGCGGGCTGAAGAGCTGCCGCAGAACAGGCGGGAATCGGAGGGGCATGGCTATTCTCCTTTCGGGAGCGGTTGGCGGTCGGGGAAAAAGCGTGCGGGGGCGACACGGTAGTCGCCGTCAGGCCCGAGTCCTTCGACCCGGGCAAGTTCAGAGAGGTGGCGCGCGGAGCCGCGACCGGAGAGCACTGCCACGATGTCGATGGTCTCGGCGATCAGTGCCTTGGGAACGGTGACGACAGCTTCCTGAACGAGCTGTTCGAGCCGGAGGAGCGCACCGACACTGGTGCCGGCGTGGATGGTGCCGATGCCGCCGGGATGCCCCGTTCCCCAAAGCTTCAAGAGATCGAGGGCTTCCGGGCCTCGCACCTCGCCGACGATGATGCGATCGGGCCGCAAGCGCATCGCCGAGCGCGCCAGATCGGTCAGATTGGCGATAAAATCCTTGGTGCGCATCGGCACCTTGTTCTCGGACTGGCTTTGAAGCTCGCGCGTATCCTCGATAATGAGAAGCCGGTCCCGCGCCTTCGCGACTTCGGCCAGCAGCGCGTTGGTGAGCGTCGTCTTGCCAGTGCCCGTGCCGCCGGCGACCAGCACATTGGCGTGCGAGGCGACGGCCTCGCGCAGCAATGCCGCCTGATCGGCGGTCATCGTTCCCGCCGAAACATAGTCGTCGAGAGTAAAGACCGAGATCGCGGGCTTACGGATGGCGAAAGCCGGACCGGTGACGATTGGAGGCAGGAGGCCTTCGAAGCGTTCGCCGTTGTCGGGCAGCTCGGCCGAAACACGCGGAGCGCCTCCATGAACCTCCGCGCCGACATGGTGAGCAACCAGTCGGATGATGCGTTCGCCGTCCGCGGGCATGATGCGCTCGCCCGTGTCGAACATACCCTCCGAGAGACGGTCGATCCACAGGCGACCGTCCGGGTTCAGCATCACCTCGACGACGCTGGGATCTTCCAGAAATCGGGCGATGGCAGCACCCAGCGCGGTGCGCAGCATCCGTGCGCTACGCGCAAAGCCTTCCGAATTTCGATGTGAGACTGCCATCCGATCCCCGTTTCTCGCCGGGGAAGTCAGACGGTCCCCGGACGGGGATGATTAAAAGAGCCGGAAATTCCGGCGTTTCAACAAGGAATTAGCGTCGTAGTAGTATAGAGAGCAAATACAGGAAAACGGCGGTTGAGCTTTGTCCTAGACATATTCGATCTTAAGCTCGCAACCTCAATGCGATAACAAATCGCATTGTGCCGATGATTCGATTTCGAGCTATTGGAGTATGAATTGAGCAGCAATCCAGAAGACATTTTCAGTCAGCTACAGTCCCAAAACGCAGCATCGAAGGGACCAAAGAACCCCAAGTTATCGGCGCGACAAAAATACAATCGCCGGAAGATATGGCTATCGCATGCTCTCGATCAAATGGAGATCTCCATTGCTGACCTGCTTTCGCAGGAAGGAGCAGTCTATAAACGAGCCGAGATCGACACTCTGAAAAATGCAATAGAGGAATTTAGAAAGACAACAGAGCTGAAAGCTCCCGAGCCGGCCGCCCTTACGCAGGAGGAGATCGACGGTTTCACGGATATGTTGAGCAATCTGCAACCGTGGGAACCGCCTTCAAAAGAAGAGCTTGCCTCACTGTATGCGTCGCTTGAACTGGCGGTAGAAGCTGATGATGATCCCCCTGATAATGACGGACTGAGTGAAACTTGATGCAAGAAGAGCAATCGGACTTCGTAAAACCTGAACGATCATGATGTCGGCTCGTCCGATCGTGCGGTGACATCCTCGGAAATCTCCTGCCGCAGCTTCGGCCCTTGGGCCAGCCGTCGGCCGAGCGCGGTCACGAACGCTTCATAGCGTTCAGTAGCTTTGGCGCGTGCCGCTTGCGCCGCCGGTTCGGGCAAGGCTGGCGTGGTCGTAAGCCAGAAACGGACGAATACGGCCAGCGTTTCGACCGAGATGCCAAGATCGCGCTCCAACCGCGTCATGCGGCGGTCGATCTGATCGAGGCGCTTGGCAATCAGTGCCTCCCGCCGTTCGACGTCGTCCGGCGACAGAAACGAGGCGACGGCCGCCTCCACGATCAAAGACATCGGCTGCTCCCGGCGAGCCGCATAATCCGAGAGGATCGTCATGACGTCCGGTTCGAGATAGACGGAGATCTGCGCTTTCTTCTTTCGGCCGGTCATGGTGCTCACAGCTCCATCCCGTCATTCGGATCAAGCGAGACCTGCCGTGCCACGCCTTGCATGAGACGGGTCATCCGACGGTTCCGGGTGGCTTCCTCCTCCATCTCGTCTGGGGGATCGATCTCGAACTCGTTCTCGATGGGCTCCCTCTTCTCGACGGGTTTCACGCAGCCCAATTCTGGCTGCTGGCGGCGCTCGGATTCGGTCGGATCCTCATACTCCTCGGCGGAGCCCGCCACAGCTTCGTCAAACGGGGCACGGGTCGGGATCGGCAGGCGGCTCCAGTCGTCCGGATGCGGCTCGCTGGTGCGGACCAGTTTCGGCGGCGGCATTATGCGCTCCTGAAACCTGACATCCTCGAAGTATCGCGCCTTCTTGGCCCGGATCGGCGGTGTTCCCGCGACCATGACGATTTCGTCAACCGGCGGAAGCTGCATGATCTCGCCAGGCGTAAGCAGCGGCCGCGCGGTTTCCGAGCGCGAGACCATCAAATGCCCGAGCCAGGGCGACAGCCGATGCCCGGCATAGTTCTTCATCGCCTTCATCTCGGTGGCGGTGCCGAGCGCGTCGCTCACCCTCTTCGCAGTCCTCTCGTCATTCGTGGCGAACGACACCCTCACATGGCAGTTGTCGAGGATCGAATTGTTCGGCCCATAGGCTTTCTCGATCTGGTTCAGCGACTGGGCGATCAGGAATGATTTGAGGCCATAGCCCGCCATGAAGGCCAAGGCGCTCTCGAAGAAATCCAGCCTGCCCAATGCAGGAAACTCGTCCAGCATCAGCAGCAGCCGGTGGCGGCCGCCCTTCGCCTGCAGATCCTCGGTCAGGCGGCGGCCAATCTGGTTGAGGATCAAGCGGATCAGCGGCTTGGTGCGATTGATGTCGGACGGCGGAACGACGAGGTAGAGCGTCGTCGGGCGTTTGCCACCGACGATGTCGGTAATGCGCCAGTCGCAGTGCCGCGTCACCTCGGCGACGACAGGATCGCGGTACAGGCCCAGAAACGACATGGCGGTCGACAGCACGCCGGATCGCTCGTTGTCGGATTTGTTCAGCAGCTCACGCGCCGCCGACGCGATGACCGGGTGCGGACCTCCTTCACCGAGATGCGCGGTCTTCATCATGGCTGCGAGCGTCGATTCGATCGGCCGTTTCGGATCGGACAGAAATGCCGCGACGCCGGCGAGCGTCTTGTCCTGCTCGGCATAAAGGACATGCAGGATCGCGCCGACCAGCAGCGCGTGGCTGGTCTTCTCCCAATGGTTCCTTTTGTCCAGCGACCCTTCCGGATCGACCAGGATGTCGGCAATGTTCTGGACGTCGCGGACCTCCCATTCACCCCGCCGCACCTCGAGCAGCGGATTGTAGGCGGCCGATCGTGCATTGGTCGGGTCGAACAGCAGCACGCGGCCGTGCCGGGATCGGAAGCCGGCGGTGAGCATCCAGTTCTCACCCTTGATGTCGTGGACGATGGCCGAACCCGGCCAGGTGAGCAGCGAAGGCACGACCAGGCCGACGCCCTTGCCCGATCTCGTAGGCGCAAAACATAGGACATGCTCCGGGCCATCATGCCGCAGATAGGCCCGATCGAGCCTGCCGAGAACAACGCCGTCGGGGCCGAGCAGGCCGGCGGCCTCCACTTCCTCCGGCTCGGCCCAGCGCGCCGAGCCATAGGTCGCAACATTCTTCGCCTCGCGCGCCCGCCAGACCGACATGCCGATCGCAACCGCGATGGCGATGAAGCCGCCAGACGCCGCGATCATGCCACCTTCGACGAAGATCGGCGGCGCATAGGCATCGTAGAAGTACCACCACCAGAAGAAGGCCGGCGGGTAATAGACCGGCCAGCCGACGATCTGGAACCAAGGGTGACCGAGCTGCGGCTGGAAACCGAGCTGCCAGGCCGTCCACTGTGTCGCGCCCCAGGTCGTCATCAGCACGATCAGAAGGACGGTGAGGATCTGGCCCCAGAGGATTTTCGTCGCGGACACGGCCATTCCCTCAATGGATGGTGTCCGTCAACTCCGACTTCTAAGCGGCAAAACGCAAGCAATTTCAAAGTATCGTACAAGCGCCGGATAAAAATACAGGCAAACGGCTGAGTTCAGCGCTGTACATATCGCCCCGACTGGTCGTAGTTCGGCGAGCCACGTTGACCAAAGGAGTTCCACATGAGATCGAACAAAGGCTTGAGCGAAGTTGCCGGCTCCTCCACGGCCCCGGCGGCGTCAAGTGTCAGCTCCGGCAGAATAATCCGGTCGGCTCTATGCGGATAAGCAATTCCACCACGCCATTCGTCGATTGGAGCCGACACACCGCGTACACCAAGAAGGCTTACCAGCACCGCATAGGGCGCAGGTATGGATCGTCTTTTGTATTCGCCGAAAATCTGGCGCAGACCCGAGATTACATCTTCCTCAACGCCTGTCAGGGAGACGTTGCGCTGGCCGTCCTTCCCGCCAATGTGTATCTTTGCCACCGCCTCCGCGATACCATTGCGAAAGAGCGTCGAAAATGCGCGGACGGTTTCAAATCGCTCCTCGGGTCCTGAATAACTGACCAGGCCGTCAAGCGAGTACATTGGATTTGCACCGCTTGCTCCAAGAGGCCATGGCCACATGGTCCCGCCCCGTTCATCGAAAGACAGTTGAACGCCATCCGTGAAAGATGCCCGTGGCACGACTTGCAGGATCAGCCGTCCGTCACCCTCCTTACCAACTGCAAGAGGTCCCTCGTTGTTCGTCAGGACTTCAAGCCGCTCGGCGCGGAAACGTCTAATCCTCTCTTCAACCTCGGAAGCAAACAGGAAAGCTCTACGCAATTCCTCTACAGACATCGGATGTTTTCCATTTTCGTCGCGGATGAAGAAACGGTGGTCTTTGGCGACGGTCACACGATGGGGCGCGCTCCAGCTCCGCGCGACCTTGATCACCAGAGCGCCCCGTTCGGCTCCCAAGGCAATCCACTTGATCCGGAGATCAAGGAGCGGTGGTTCGAACGACGAACGAATGGCTTCAGAAACCGCCCGAACCAACCCGTCAGGATCCCGTTCGGTTACACCGCAAACGTCTGATGCAATCCCATTTTGTTCATCAATGCCGATGAGCAGGTATCCGCCGAGTGCATTGGCCATTGCCGAGACATCCGCGGCAAACTCCCGTCTGTCGTCATCCTTGCGCCCATAGTGATCGCGCTTGAACTCAAGTTGGCGGCCTTCGGGAATTCCCTCGTCGACGAGAGCCTGGAGATCGGTCAAAGAAATTTCATCGAATTCTTTAGTAAACATCGAATCGCTCTTGGGATTTAGTGTTCAGAGTGTCGTATTTGAGAACCCCCAACAAGAACGGGTTATTGGTTTTACAATCCCAATCCCCGTTTGCGGCCAAAACTCCAGTCGATGCCGCCGTCATTGCGGGCGACACCGGAGACGTGGCGGCCAAGCTGCTTTTCGAGGGACGGACTCCAGGGAACGAGCTGGAAGCCGAGGCCGTCGTCGATCATGGCGAAGCGGCCGGAGGCGAGCGTAAAGCGCTGGCGATAGGTGCCGGCGACATATTCGCCACTGCCAGCGCGGTTGAATGGCTGCCCCCTCTCGGTGGCGAGCTTCTCGCCAAGCGCATCGAGTTCGCGGCGGCGCAAGGTGTCGACCAGCCGGCGGGCGAATACCACGCTACGTCCCTGACGGTCGGCAAGACCCTGCTCGACAAGATGGTCAGCACGGCGGTCCATGGCCTGCTGCACCTCGGCGCCGAAGCCGCCATCGGAGAGCGACAATGGCTCTCTTGCCACCGCCTGCCGGTCGAGCCAAGTCGCGCCCGATACGGTGACCTGTCGCTCGATGTCGAGATCGGAGCGAACGGCGAGCGCGGCACGGCGCTCACCGCGCGCGTCATCGAACTTGCGCAGCTCGACAATCGAGCCGGGAGCGCTGTCGCCGGCCGCATCGAGATCGGGCAGCTTGATGTGATGGGCGCGGCCATCGACGCCGTCGACGACAGCATAGGCCGAGCCCTTCAGCTCGTCGTCGAGACCGCGATCGACCAGGCGGCCGATGATCGGCTCATCGAGGCTCTCACCGGCCAGCACATAGCTGGCCGAGCCGCGTTCGATGCCGCAGTCCGTCAGCGCCTTGTGCATGCGCTTGATAATGTCACCGCGCTCGCCGAGTTCGCGCAGCACCGCTTCGGCTTCCGGCTTGATGGACCATTGCGAGTGGCCAACCTGTCCAGCCAGACCAAGGACTTCCAGCTTGCGCAGCCGTCCGACCTTCAGGGCATGAAACTCGTCTGGCTGGCGATCCGGTTGCGGCGCAAGATCGATGATGCCGGTTTCTCGTGCATCCCGGACAAGCTGACGGTCGAGCTGGGTCCATCGCTCCGCTTCAATCTGGCGCTCCAGCGTGCGGCGGATGTCGAGGTCGGTGCGCGGCCCCAGCTCCTGGGTGATGAGATCTCGCGCCCGGTCGCGCATCCCCTCCTTGATGTAGTCGCGCGAAATGACGAGATCCTGGCCGTCGTCGCGGACGCCGCGCACGATCAGGTGGACATGGGGATGCTCGGTGTTCCAGTGATCGACGGCCACCCAGTCGAGCCGGGTGCCGAGGTCCTTCTCCATCTGCCGGACGAGATCACGGGTAAAAGATTTGAGATCCGACATTTCCACAGCGTCGTCCGGCGAGACGATGAACCGGAAATGATGACGGTCATCCCGGCACCGCCCGGCAAAGGCGCTGGCGTCAGCATTCCCAGTGTCCGGCCCGAACAGGCGGGCCTTTTCCCCGTCACGGGTCACGCCCTCTCGGCGCAAATAATTGAGGTGGGTGCCGAGCGGCGCGGTGCGTGCCGAATGACGCACGACACGCGCCTTGACGACGGCGCCGCGCGAGCGCGACGAAATCAGTCGATTGGCCTGGATGCTGGCGCGCTGGCCGTGACCGAAGCGCGAGCGATTGCCGGCGACCACGCGGCCGGAGCGCGATACGCCGCCGCCAGCCTTCTTCGCCGCGGCGAGCGCCTGCGCGATGAAGGGCCGCGCCGATTGCGCCCGGCTGGACCGAATGCGCCCTGAACGGACGCGGAACTCGCGCTCATCGGCCATGGCGCAGCCCCGCAATGTTCAAAAGATCGCGCAGAAACAGGGTGCTGGACCGCTTACGAACATTGCGGCAAAGCTGGGAAATGTTCGCAACGGGCCAGAAACCCAAACAAAAACAAACCCCCGACCGCCGCGCAATGTGCGCCCTTTTATCCTGCCATCCTCCGGTTGCTGCTCCTGCCTCCACTCCCGGCACCCTCCATGATGCGCCAGAGCCCGACAGGATGCGAAAGGGCCGGTTGACCGTCATTGCGGACCGTCCCCCTCGCGCCGGGCGAGGAAAATGGCATCTGGTTGCGATCCGGCGACGTGATCGTCCTGCGCCGGAACAGAAGGTTGCCGGCCGTTCGACGGGTGATCGGCGGCTCGACCATCGGCAGGCCGGCGGTTGTCGCCGCGCGCCACGAAGAGCGGCGCCTCGCGCCAATCAGCCGGTGGCTGGAGCGCGGTTCGCGGCCTGTCCCGGGGGACCGTACTGCCCAGAGCGGGTTCGAGCAAAGCGACATAGGCACGCGTTTCAGCCGGCAGGGAACGGCCGGTTGCGAGGTATTCGTCGTAGCGCGCCGGTCCCGCATTGTAAGCCGCGAGCATGGCCGAAACCGTGCCGTAGCGATCGAGCATCTCGCGCAGATAGGCCGTGCCGGCGATGATGTTGTCGCGCGGATCGAACGGGTCGCGCCCAAGCCGATAACGCGCGCGCAATTCGGCCCATGTGCCGGGCATGATCTGCATCAGCCCAATAGCTCCGGCGGTGGAGATCGCACGCGGATTGTCCGCGCTTTCGGTACGCATCACCGCCCTGATCCAATGGACCGGAATACCAGAGCGTCGGGACGCTTCGACAATGTGTGCCGCGTAACGATCGTCCCGCGCCAGCGATGCGGGCGTCGCAAATGCGGTGGCCGACAGACCGGAAAGGAGGAGGAAGGTGAAGCGCCAGGAAAGGCCGCTCATGAGATCAACTTCCCCCGCTGCGCCTGTGACGCCGGCTCCAATGCAGCGACCAGGATGCGCCGTTGTCGTCGTTGCGAAACAGAGTGGTGCGAAGGGGCTGCGGCAGCATGGGATCGTCGATGAGAAGAGCAATGTATTCGCCGGCTCGTTCACCCGTGCGGTTCCAGCCTACGCCGATCGCTGGCCCGTCCTCGCCCTGATAGACGCGATAGTCCGGCGCATTTTCGACGTCGGAGGGCTCAACCCGAACGATGTTAATGTCCCGGTTCAGCGTGAAGGTGTGGATGCGGCCTGCAAAGCCTGTCGCGTCGCGTGAAAACGTGCCGATCTGTGGCATGAATGCCTCCTTATGGGCGGTGTGAGAGAGGGCCGAGGCCTGTGGCTCCGGCCGATCGGTCGGCAATCGAGGTACCACTCGGTGCCCAGACAAAGTGACCGTCGCCGTTCTCGTCCGTGTAGATCGGGGTCGCTCGGCCGATGACGGTTTGTGCCGCGACAGGACCAAAGTAGCGACCGTCGAAGCTATCCCGGACGCCAGAATTCATCAGGAACAGCTCACCGTTGGTAATGCGCCGGCAGCCCTGCCAGACCGGCAGTTGGCGGCCGCGCCGATCACGGTCCAACGCGGCGCCAAGCGGCATGCCGTCGACCGTGACGGCGCTTCCGATCCGGCAGACTTGCTGACCGGGCAGAGCTGCGACGCGCTTCAGCAAAGGCACGCCACGTCCGATATAGCCGTGCTGCACCATGAAGCCTGCGACTGGGGCCGGCGGCATTATCGCAACCAGGTCGGCGACAGAAACCCGCCGTTCAGATTTGACGCGATAGAGACCGATCGGAACGCTCGCCGAAGCATTCCAGATGAACACGGTCGAGCTCTGGGGGTACAGGCAAGCCGCAACACCGATCGCCGCACAAGACATGAGCATGACAGGGACAAAGCGGGTCATTCTTCGATCTCCCGTCTCTTCAGCCAGGCCTTATGGCGAGCGGCTGTATAAGCAATCGGCTCCTGATGAGTGAGCAGTCGGTTGGCGACGTGGCGCCAGTGATCGGGTGCGACATCGCAGGCATCAATGCCGGTCGCCTCTATCGAATCGATATGACGCAGCACGCGTTCGACCCTGGGCCAGCCCTCGATCTTCAGGAGAATGTCGCCACCGGGACGCACAAACGGCAACGTCTGGTATGGCTCACCCGGCGCGACTGCGCGAACAATGTCGATGCGCGAGATAACGGTGCCAAAATCGTTGGCACCCCAGCGCACGAAGGCAAAGATGCTGTTCGGGCGAAAGGCAAGGACGGATCGGCTGCGGTCGAGCACCCGTTCGTGAACCTCGCGCCCGAACCTGATCCAATATTCAATCTTCTTGGCAACCCAGATCAGCTCGACATGGGTGAGATTATCCGCATTGTTGACGGACGGCGCGGTGCTGTCGGCCATCTGGGATCTCCATCGGTTCGGAATGAACGGGACAAGTGGCCGGTAGCATCGAACTGACGGCACATAAGCCGTCAGGCCACTGTGGTAGAAAACCACGCTTGGCTCGATCAGATGCCGCCGATTAAGGTGGTTGACCGCGGCCTGCGGGCAGAATTGTCGCTGAGATTGCGTCAGCGCCATTGCGCCGAGACCGCTCTTCCGCTCAAGTTGCGCCGTCCTCATCGCACACCCTCAGGCCGGTCATCGAGAGGAAGCTCTGGTGCTTCGCTAGCATCGGAAATCGACACTATGTCCTTGCGAAGGAGTGTCGCCTTGTTAGCCTTTCGCGGCATTGAGCCAGGACGATCACGCCGTCCCGTAGCGATGGCTTTGCCATTGCGCGTGCGTGCTTCAAAGTTAGATTCTTGGTTAGAGTCTATGTTAGAAGCGCGAATTCGCTTTCCGGATCCATGCGTTAGGTCCTTTCTCGGTTCCCGATAGCACGTGCATCCAGTTCCCAATGGCACAATGGCGCGGGTTCCTGATGGCACGAGGCCGTCCACAGATCGTCCACAGGCCGCGCGTGGCTCAAAGGCGAGCAGGATCCGTCCGCCGAACTCCACCTCAAGAAACAGCGTGTAGCCCGGCAGAGGCTGGCGGCGGATCGTGTCGCGAAGCTCGAAGGCAAAGCGCTTGAAGGGCGAGAGGCTTCCGGATTTCTGATAGAGATGGCGGAAATCAAAACGCCAGCCGTCCCGCTGGCGACCACCATGCTTGCGCACTAGCCGATAGAGCCAGCGGTCAAGACCGCCGGTCAGATCGAAATAGGCGCGATCGATGGTCAAGATAAGTGCGTCATCGAGGACGGCGCGATAGAACCAGTCTGGCACGATCAGTTCGATGCCATCTGCCTTGCCATTTCGGTCGGTGCGCTCCTGCCACTCGTTGATCCAGGAGAAGCGATGTCGCCGGCGTTCGACCGGCTGGCGGATTGACGTGGAGACCGTGGTCGATTGCAACCGGTCGAGCGCAGCCTTGAGGCGTTGGTAGTCGCGCAGGGACGTGCCGCGACCGACAAAGGTGAGGATTTCGTAAGGCGTTGCCGCCATCAACCGCGAAGTACGAAGGCCGGCGTCTCGCGCCTCGACGATCTGGCTTGCCACCCAGATCAGGATGTCGGCGTCCCAGATCGTCGCCATGCCGTGATCGTGCACGGCTTCGACACGGATCGTGATGTTGCCGACGCTATAGTCTATCGGCTTGACGCGGTGCGTCTTGGATAGGGAGAAGAATGGATAGGCCATCAGATCCTGCGTGTCTCTCACTGCGAAATCGCCGGGCAAGGCTCGAACGAGTTCGAGTTGTCCACGCTGGAATTCGGATAAGGGCGGAGTCGGTTCTGCCATTGAAAGACACCTCTGATCAGCGGGAATAGCGGCCAGGCGTCGCGACCATGGCTGCGGTCTGGCGCTTGGCCGGCAGAACATCGCCACGCGGATCAGAGGTCGAGACGACAGCTCCTCGGGCAGCCCAGGCTTGCAGTTCATCGACGGAGTAGACGACGCGACCACCCAGTTTGCGATAGGCGGGTCCGGTTCCATAGGTGCGATGTTTTTCGAGGGTACGGGCGGACAGGCTGAGAAACTCGGCAGCTTCCTTGGTGCGCAGGAAGCGTGGCGGCAGAACGGCGAGATCAGGTCGCATGATCGTGTCTCCTTGGTTTTAAGAGTGAGCGCCGGCTTTAAGCGGCGGTTGGCGATCACTGTGGGGGAGAACGGGCTTCGCCGGGGATGGGGAAGTTGGCCAAGGCAAAATTGCCACCCTGCACGGGCAGATTCTCTAGGCCCTGCGTCGATGTCGCAGAAGCTTGAGGTAGCCACCGCCGATCAGAGCTGTCCCTCCTTCAACCAGCGAAATGGCAGCGTCGCGCAATGCGGATGTCTTCCAAGGGTTGGAGGCAACACGCTCGCTTCCGTAAAAGGCAATTGCGATGTCGCGATAGCTGGCGCCGTTACCGCGCCCGTCGGCGGCCTGCATCATCAGGCGCATACGCCGTCGCTGTTGCGCCGTCATGCGCGTATCCGGAGGGACCCGCCCGCCTTGCAGGGTACGCCAGAAGCGGCTCAGCGCTTCAAGTCGACTGAGAATGTCGGTATCCAGCGGTATCAATGCCGCCAGGGGTTTGCGTTCGGCCTTGCCTGAAAGAAGGAGAAGCTGCATAGCCTCATCGCCTTGATGGATGGTGTGGCACCCCTCGTTGCTGTGCCTACCAGGCGTAGAGCCCATCTCCGCCATCGTGGAAGCAAGCGGCAGGAAATCGGGCGATTGGGTGAGAATGACGATGGCTGGATCAGTCAGGGGAGACCAGAGCACCTCTTGTCCGAGCGCCGACAAATCGGGTCGCGCCGGGAAATCGCAACCCCCAGCGACGCTGTGCGTCAGGTGGTAGGGCGACGGATTCCTGCCCAGTCTTCACGAGGGCGCGAAAACATTGCTGATAGGGTTCGTGACGCCGGAGGCATTCCCAGGCCAAGCCCTCGATCGACAACCTATCAAAGAAGGCATAGGCATCACCATGGCGCCAGCGCGACGTATCTGGCTTCATCACTCAACTCCCTGCAGACGCAACATAAGTCGAGCGAAAATGATTCCGGCAATCTGTTCATGTGAGAAGGTCGGTGTCGTGCATCGGGTGATGCAACAAGAGCATCACCCGCCTTCGAGCGGATCGTCGGAACCGGACGTGGGTTTGCGCAGGAGGTGCTTGTAGCCAGCTTGGGTCATCCAACGCGCGCGTTCCAGATGACTGTCATGAACGCGCCGGGCACGCTCCGCCTCCAAGCGAGGATCGATGTCGAACAACACCTGCACGGCCTCACGCCAATCCGCGCCATCCGCTGCTGCATCGAGCAGACGCATGTAAAGTCTCATATGTGTCCGATCGTAGTCGGTAAGTTTGTGACCTACCGGCGCAATATCATCGAACGGTTCAATCACAGCCTTGCCCACATCCTATGTCCAGTCGGGAGTGAAGCGTAGATCATAGCAAAACCGACATCTGAGCGGAGGCTAAGATGAGGCATCAGGCGATGCGGATTGCGCATCACGCGCCGCAGAAGCGGAGGATTTACCTACTATTATCGGAGCTGGTGGCTTCGGTACTTGTAGCCGTCCGCTCATGCGCCTCGGTCGAGAATTCGAGGCCCCGACTTGTTAAGCCGGAGCCTCTTGGCCGCAATTTAGTCACTGCGTCGCCCGTTGGGGCGGGACCAGATCAGCGAGTAGGTGTCCTCACCCTCGTCGTCGAAGAGGTTCGCGTAGATCGGAGCGTTGAAGCTCGGATCGTCGAGCTTGAGGCCTAGATAGGGGCGGTCCTCGTTAGAGCGCTTGGACCAGGCGGCGCCGATTTCAGCGCGGCCGACCAGAACCCGGTGGCTGGGGGCGTTCTCGCCGGATGCGCGCTGGTCAGGGACGATGCGCACGTTCTTGGCCTGGACGCTGAGGGTGACGATTTCGCCGGTGAACTCGTTCGAGCCGGTCTTCTTGAAGGTGCCGATGGTTGCCATTGTAAATCTCCGTTTTCCGTTCCCGAGCCCGCACCATTGCGGCCTCGATGGCGATCGGCAGGCCGGAGGCGATCGACGGCGCACCCCGAAGGGGCCTGACAGCTAAGGAGGGCTTTCTTGTCTCGCGAGGAATGACGGCGCAGCCGGCAGGGGAAGAAAGTTTGACGCGGCTGTTGCGTCATAGGCGATCGAGGCGCAGCCGGCCTTCGGCCAGATCAGGCCATTGAAGAGGCCGTTTGGAGCGGTCGAGGCACGGTCAGATAACGGAGAAGATGGCGGCCGTCCCGCAACGGCAACCGGCGCCACGGCATGCTCACCGAATTCGTCTCCTCCCGCCAGGCCGACGCTGCTGCATCCTGGCTTTCCACCGGCGCCACCGAGATCGCCGTGCCGATGTCCGGTGCCCGCCAAGACACGGCTCTGCTCCCGCAGCGCTCCAACGAGGACCGCCTTTCCGGACCAGCGTCGATCCGCGTCGCACACGCCCATCGTTCCGGCATCAGACGAGGGGAGCGACCACGGCTACGGCTGCCCTGATCCTCCTGACGGCGATGACGAAGATCAGGCCCGTGCAAGGTCCCGGCCGGACGGGACCGGAGCCGTCGCCATTCCAGCGACCCGCACGAAGGCGGTGATGCCGACCGCGACCGCGCCGATGACGGAGAAGGTGATCTGCCACGCGTGGGACGGCATAAGGTGCTGCACGATGCCATGGGTGGCATGGAAGCCGGCGATCGCCGCAGGCGCGACGAAGGCTGCGGCCACGATCAGCTTCAACCACGTAGGCCGGACGAAGGTGATGAGCAGATGGCCGGCGGCGAGCGTGATCGCCGCCGCGACGGCGCCGACCAGGATCGCGCCCGGGATGCCGGCGCCCGTATCGTGCGCCCAAGCGCCCGCGGTCACGCCGACGAACGCCGGCAGCGCGAAGACGGCCAGCGTGAACAGCAGCCAGCAAAGCAGGCCTATCGCTGCGACGGATGCAAGTATTGCGAGGATGATCATGGCGGGTGGTCTCCGTATGGACAAGGTCTGACGGCCGCGCCTTCCACCACCACCACGGCGCGGCTGAAGTATAGCGCAAGAGCGCGCGTGCCGGGAGCGGAAATCGTCCGGGATCTCCGCACCTGCAGCCGGCTCGCCCCGGTCAAGGGGCGAAAGGATCGATCTCATGGACGATGGCGGCGGTGTCGCCGTCATATTCGCTGGCGGGCGTGACCGACAGCGTGCCGTCGCCGGCCTGGAAGATGATGATGGCGGCCATGAGGGTGGTGGCCAGGCTGAAGGCGAAGGCGTGTGCGTCGTTGAGGGACATCGATCCGGCTCCTGTTTCGAGCGGAGGACCATCCCCCGCTGACAGGCGCCCGATGCGTCGGACTGAGCGCTGCAATCACCGCGCAGGCGTAGCCGCAGCGGCGGCATGCTCGCATAGCTGACCCTTCACGGGTTGATGGCGTCAAGCGATCAGTCTGACCAAGGATCAGCGCAAATAGGCGGGGTGGCTTGCGCTCGGCGGGGGCCGAATTTCGGCCAAGAAGCCATCGCCTCTGTTGTTCAGGCCCTGCTCACCTCGGCAATTGCCTCCCGAAGCCATCTCTGGCCGACATGGTCCTGGGTACGCTCGTGCCACACCATGCCGACGGCGAAGCCTTCAACCGGGAAGGGTGGTTCTATGACGATCAGTTTTTCAGCGCGGCCGACGACAAGCCGACTGGGAACAAGTGCCACCAGCTCGGTCGTCGAAACGATGTCGATCAAGGACAGGAACGAATTGGCGGAGACTACGACCTTCCGTCGGTGGCCAAGCGCCTTTACCGCAGCATCGACAGGCGTGGAGAAATCCCGACCCCGAAGGGCCACGACGACATGATCAAGCTCGGCGTAGTCCGAGACGGTGAGCCCTGGTGGCAAATGCGGATGCCCCGCGCGACCGACCAGGACATAGCGTTCGTCGAAAAGGTGTCGTGTCCTGAGATTGGCAGGTGCGTCGTCCGGCGTCATGAGGGCGAGGTCGACTGCGCCCTGCGCCATTTCCTTTTCGAGACCGGCAATATCGAGGCTTCGCAACGCGATGCGCATGCCAGGAGCCTTTTCCCTGAGGCCGGCGATAAGCGGAGCGGCCACCGCCGACTGAAGATAGTCCGTGCAGGCGATAGCAACCGTCAAATCGGCGGTGGCGGGTTCGAAGCTGCGGTGTGAGGTGACGGTAGCACGCGCCAGTTCCAATGCGTGGCGAATGGGTTCCCGAAGCTCCTCCGACTTGGGCGTCGGGATCATGCCCCGCTGGGTCGGTACGAACAATTGGTCTCCGAACAGGTCCCGCAGCCGGTTCAGTTGCGCGCTGACAGCCGGCTGGCTGAGATTGAGCCTTGCCGCCGCCCGGGTCACGTTTTGCTCGGCGAGCAATGCCTCCAGGGTCACAAGTAGGTTGAGATCAAAACGGCTGCTATCCATGGAGATTATGATAGCTCACATATCTTCGAATTTCAAAGATGGCAGAGGTGAGGAGTATTCGGTGGTTCGCGGTCGGCCCAATCCCCTGGTCGATCCATGGTCCAGCCGAAAGTGGAGATATGAGATATGAAGAAGACAGTCCTCATCGTTTATGCACAGCCGGAACCCAGTTCGCTTACCCGCCACCTTGTCGATCAAGGCACTGAGATACTTCAGAAGCAGGGACATGATGTCCTGACCTCAGATCTTTATGCGACGAATTGGAAGGCGGTGTTCGACGCTGACGACTTTCCCGAACGGGCGGATATCAGGCGGTTGTCGTTCATCGATGAATCCCGGCACGCCTACAAGAACGGCTTTCAGACGCCTGATGTCGTCGCCGAGCAGAACAAGCTTCTTACCGCCGACGCGGTCATCCTCAAGTTTCCGCTCTGGTGGTTCAGCATGCCCGCGATCATGAAAGGGTGGGTCGAACGGGTTTATGCCTACAATTTTGCCTACGGCTACAAGGACGCCGGCAATGCATTCCGTTACGGCGACGGCATCTTGAGGGGCAAGCGGGCCATGCTGTCGGTCATGTGCGGTGGCCCGGCGGAGGATTATGCGCCCCGCGGCATCAATGGTCCCCTGGACGAGCTTTTGTTTCCGATCACCCACGGCATCTTGTTTTACCCGGGGATGGATGTCCTTCCGACTTTTGCGGTCTACGGCACGGGTCGTCTCGATGCGACCGGTGTTGCCTTGGCCGAGAAAGCTTGGCGCGAACGCCTTGAGGGGCTGTTCGACGACAGGCCCATCGCCTTCCGCCGCCAGAACGACGGCGACTTTCCCGACCGGCATGTCCTGGCCGATCATGTCGCGCCGGAAAGAACCGGGATCGCCGCGCACATCGCGCAGCGATGAGGGGCGGCGCTCACGCGCCGCCGAACTTCCAGACCGGGATGCCGAGCTTCTTGGCCTTGTCGGCGAGGTTGTCGTTGATGCCGGTGCCCGGGAAGTGCATCACACCCTTCGGCACGATCTCCAGCATTTCGTCGTTGCGCTTGAACGGCGCTGCCCGGCCGTGCTTGGTCCAGTCGGGAGCAAAGCCGATCTGCGGCACGTTGCGGTTCTTCGCCCAGAGCGATGCGATCTTCTCGGCGCCTTTCGGCGATTTGCCGTGGATCAGCACCATGTCGGGGTGCTTCTCATGGACTTGGTCGAGCTTGGTCCAGATCAGGCGATGGTTGTCGAAGTCGAGCCCGCCGGTGACGACGATCTTGGGGCCGGACGGGAGGAGCACCTCCTGGTCGGCGCGCTTCTTCGCCATCAGGAACTCGCGGCTGTCGATCATCGCCGAGGTCAGATTGCGACGGTTGACCTTGGAGCCGCTGCGCGGGAGCCAAGGCTTGCCGATATGGCGCTCGTAGTGTTCGGCGGCCTGGTCGCGCATCAGCTCGAAGGCGTTCTGGCGCTCGATCAGTGTCTTGCCCTCGGCGGTCAGGCGCTCCAGTTCGACCGATTTCACCTCGCTGCCGTCCTGTTCTCGCTGTGAGCGCTTTTGGGACTGTTCGTTGTCGTCCAGTTCCCAGCCGATCCGGTCGGTGGCGCGATGGAAGACGTTGACGGTCGACCAGAGGAGATCGTCGAGGTCGGGTTCGAGGCGCGTGTCCTCCAGAGTGCCGATCAGCGCGTCGAAGATGTCGGCGAGGGCGCCCGCGACCTGGTTGCCGTCAGGCAGAAGCCGCTGGTCTGGCTCGTCGGCGAAGGGTCGGTAGCCGTGGAGCTGGAGTTCGTTGAGGACATGGTCGGTTGGTGAGGATTCGTGGTGAGGTTCGTAGTCGCCGTGATCGTGCATGGGATGCTCCGTCGGTTGGACCGCGACCGTCGCGGCCTTCTTAGGCAGACGAAGCCCACGGGCCGGACGGCCGGGCACCCGGAGCGCAAGCGCAGGGCTCGATGGCTAAGGCCGGCTATTTTGCCTCGCGATGGAAAGCGGCCTTCAGGCCGCGCCGGAAAATAGTCGGCCGCCGCCATTGCCCGGCCAGCCGGCTTGTGGGCCGATCGCCCTCTCGAAGGCCGAGGCGCGGTCCCCCTCCGATGGATTGACGCATCCGCCGAGCACGGCGGTGACCCGCAGGCCCGTTCTCCTGCCGGCTATGCCGCCAACGCCATGAAGCGAGCGGCGTCCTGCGGTGCGACCTGCAACCGGACTTCCATGCGCAATGCGTCCAGGCCGAGGGTGCGCAGATCCTCGTTGAAGTCGCCCAACTCCGGCGAGATGACAATCGCCTCGATCCCGGCCGCATTCGCCCGTTCGATCAAGCTATCGCGCGCCACGTCGCCGGCCGGATCGTTGTCGCGGACGATGTAGAGCCGCCGCAGCGTGTCGGGGAACTGACAAGCGGCGAGATGCGCCGCCGAGAGCGCCGCCAGCATCGGCATCTCGGGAAGGACCTGCCGGAGCGACAGGACGGTCTCGATGCCTTCGCCGGCCGCTATTACCTCGGCACCGATGCCGAAGCGCACAGCGTTGCCGAGAAGATCTCCCATCGCCCGCCTCGGCGTGTCGATCGGCGCCTTGTCGCGGCGGCGGGGATCGAGCCAGGTGCGATGCGCCCCGGTGATCTTGCCGTCGAGGTCGGTGACTTCAGCGATCATCGCCGGCCAGGTTTCGGTCGGCGAATGCTCATCGAGTCGATAGTAGCAGCGCGGATGGAAATACAGGCTTCCGGTTCCGCGTAAGTCCGTAATGCCACGTTCCCGTAAATACGCCTGTGCGAGCGTGCCGTAGATCGGCTGCGACATGCGAACCAGTCGGCGTGCCGCTTCAGGTGAGCTATGCGGCGCCGGCCTCTGACGCTGGCGCTCATAGGTATCCGGTTCCGGTGGCGGCATGCTGAGGAAGGTCCGGGCCTCCTCAGTGACGTCCTTGAAGTCGACCAGGCCGCAGCTTTCGCGGATGACGTCGAGGAGATCGCCATGCTCGCCGGTTGCCGCGTCGGTCCATTTGCCAGCGGGGCCCTTCGGCGTATCCTTGAGCCGGACATACATCGAGCGCCCGGGCGTGTTGCGCACGTCGCCCACCAGCCAATAGCCACCTTCGCGGCGACCGTTGAAAAGATAATGCCGGCACACCGCCTCGGCTTGATTAGCGAGACGGCGAGCCAACTCATGCAGGGCTTCCACCATGAGGACCTCCTTCAAGCAAAAGGCCCGCCGTCGCCGGCGGGCCAGTCTCGCAAGTCGTTGACGGTTATTCGGCCGCGACCGTGTGGGAAACGTCGTCAGCCATTCCATTGTCTGCGAACGGCTCGTGTTCGGCCATGGCCGTTTCGTCGCCGATTGCCGTCGATTGTTCGATCCCCTCGACAGTTTCGGCGACGGATTCAACACTCGAGGCGCTCTGATCGGCGGTGCGAAGCGGTTCGGGCAACCAGTCGGTATCTGCGAGCAGTGTCTGCGCCTCCGCCGCCATGTCGCCCTTCTTCAGATGCTCGATCCGATCAGCCGCGCGTTGCCCCTTCGCCTCGGCCACGGCCTGAAGGATGCGAGCCTTCGTCACCCGGCCGAGGAAGTTATCGACGGTCGACTTCCAACCGGCTACCGCCATGTCGAGATCGACGGCCTGCGCCAGCCGATCGGCATGGGCGGCCGCACGGGGCCGCCGGTTCCAGGGCTCGTATACCGCGTTGACCGAGAGGCTGACGATGTGGGCGAACAGGCCCGCCTGGCTGTTGCCGTCCCATTCCTGAAGCGCGTCCCAGAGATCGACCGATTCTTTGGGAAGCGCCTTCGACCAGCTTTCGTGCCGCACGCGGATGGCCTCAGCGGATGCGCTGTCGTTCAGCCCCGGCGCCTGCGTGCCGAAGCTGACGCTCTTCAGGTCGAGTTCGAGGCAGCTATCCGAGCCGTAGTGGTAGAACGTCTTCAGGGTGAGGACGTGTAGTGCGGCGAGGAAGGCGACGTCTGGTCGCGCGCCGAGCGCGTTGCGCAGGCCTAGCGTCCGGGGGGACGTCAACTCGCTCATCAGGCGGTCGGAGATGGGCGAGAGGCCTTCGTCCTCCTGCGGCCCGGCCTCGGGCTTCGCCGTCACGACGGCCTCGTCACCCTCGTAGCCGGCGGCCATAGCGCATTCATCGTCGCCGTCCGCGTTCGGCCCGGACACGGACTCGGCCACCAGCTCGTCTTCTGGTCGGACGTAGCCGCGCTCGACGCGAAGCTGGCCATCAGCGCCGATGCTGATGAAAGCGCCGGCGCGCGCGATCTCGGCGGCGTCGAACACGATGGGCCGGTTGTCAAAGCTCTCGATCAGCGTTTCCAGCTCGGACAGGTGCTCGTTCACTTCCTCCGGGAGTTCGTCAGCGTCCTGGTATTCCCCAGACAGCCGGTCCAGTTCGGCCTGCAGCGCATCGCGGCTCGTCTCCTCCTCGGCGGTCAGCGGCACGGTCTCGCCACGGAGCTGGCGCAGACCGAAGGCGTGGCCGTAGGCAAAGTCAGGCGCAACCTCGATCCACTTCCAGCCTTCGGCGGCGATCGCCTCGGCATCCGCCTGCAGTTTGTCGGCGGTCATCTGGTCGACGAGCGGAACATCCTGCAGCCAGCCGCCATCGTCGCCTTGGAACAGGTCGCGCAGGACCGTGCCCCCGGCCGCGACGTAAGCGTCGATGCCGATGAACTGCGCCCGCTTGTCCGAAGCTCGGACCGCGCCCTCGGTCAGCATGCGGCGGATGGCATAGGGCTGCTTGTCGTAAGATGCCTTCAGGCGCTCGAACGCTTGGCTCTGGCGTTCATGGTCGCCCGAGACGGTGAAGGCCATGAGTTGGTCGAGCGTCATGCCATCCTCGGCATAGACGTCCAGCAATGCCGGCGAGACCGACGCCAGCCTTAGGCGCTGCTTCACCACGTTGACCGAAACGAAGAAAGCGGCGGCGATCTCCTCCTCGGACTGACCTTTCTCGCGCAGCGCCAGGAACGCCCGGAACTGATCGAGAGGATGCAGCGGCGCGCGCTGGACGTTCTCGGCGAGCGAGTCCTCCTCCGCGAGGCCACTGTTGCGGACGATGCACGGCACCGGCGCGGTCTTGGCGAGGCGCTTCTGCTTTACGAGCAGCTCCAGCGCCCGGTAGCGGCGACCGCCGGCCGGAATCTCGAACATGCCGGTCTCGATGCCGGCTTGATCGATGATGGGGCGGATACTGAGGCCTTGCAAGAGGCCGCGGCGGGCAATGTCCTCGGCCAGCTCCTCGATCGAGACGCCGGCCTTCACGCGCCGGACGTTCGACTGGGAGAGCAAGAGCTTGTTGAAGGGGATGTCGCGCGAAGGCGAGAGGGTGATTTTCTGAACAGGGGTAGCCATCGGGATGTACTCCGCGACGAGCGCCGAAAGCCTCTCTCTCGGCATCAACTCGTCACGAAGCGCAGCGCCGCCCTCTCACTCTGGAGGGCAGCGCCGCAGGACCGACGATCAGGAAAGCGGGAACGGCACGGAGCCGGAGACTCGTAAAGCCGTGTCTCCGGCTTCCTGGGAGTCAGGTCGCCCGATCGAGAAGCTTCTTCGCGCGCGCCTCGAGATCGAGCCGCGCGTCCTGCTGGGTCTTGTCGCGGGCGACCGCGGTGATGCCCTGCACGAAATCGAAGACGCTTTCGGGCTTACGGCCTTCTTCGGCCAGCACCGTCTCGATGATCTTCGCCGTCTCCGTCTTGGAGAAGCCACGCTTGCGCAGGAAGTCGCTGCGGTCCTCGTCGCTGCGCGCCACGATCTTCTCTCGCGCCGCCTTGATACCGTTGACAAAGGGGAGCGGCGAGGAGTTGGCAAAGCGGGTCAGCGCTGGCGCCGCCTCATGCGCGAAGCGCAAGGCAGCGTATTTCGAGTGGCGGATGGTGATCTCCTCGAAATCCTCGACACCCCACAAATTCCGGTTCTGGCAAACAGCACGGAGATAGAAGCTAGCCATCCCAAGCGTCTTCGCCCCGACCTCGGAATTCCAGCAATAGAAGCCGCGGAAATAGAGGTCTGGCGAACCATCGGGCAATCGGCCGGCCTCAATCGGATTCAGGTCGTCGACCAGGAAGAGGAAGACGTCCCGATCGGAGGCATAGAGCGTTGTCGAGTCCTGCGTGATATCGACGCGCGGATTGTAGATGCCCGTCGACCAATCGAGGACGCCCGGCACCTTCCAACGCGTGTCGCCCGTGCCATTGCCAGCGATCCGCTGCACGGCTGAGACCAGCTCGTGGTCGAAGATGCGGCCATAGTCAGGCCCGGTGACGGCACGCAGTTCGACACGGCCGTCTTCGATCTCAAGCGTCTTGACCGGCTCGGCGCGATGCGAGGTGAGTCCATATTGCAGGTTGATGCCGGCGAGCGGAGCCGGGAGATGGCGGAGGTAGGCGGCCGGCGCTCCGACCAAGCTCGCGAGCTGGCGGAAGCTCCAATGTGTCGGCGCGATCGGTTCGTCGGAGCCCGGCAGCATCAGCACCAGGCGTTCGGCATCGTCACGACTTGCCTCCACGCGGATCGCGGCGCTCTCGACAGTCCGCGTCCGGCTGCGTTCGTTGCGACCGCGCACGGCGGCAAAGAGATCCGACAGGGACAGGTAGCGCTCGTCGGCGGGCCGCGAGAACCACTCTGAGGACACGCGGCCGACGCGCTCGCCACGGGCCACATCCACCTTATAGCCGTCGACACGGTAGCGGGTTGCGTTCAGAATTTCGACTTGGGTCATGGGACATCTCCACGACGGGCGCCGGAGACCTCTCTCCAGCCCTCAACCCGTCACGGAAAACCCGTCTGCACTCTCACTCTCAGGAGCGTTGTGGGGATATCCCGCAGAAGGGGTCGGCCGAGACCGATGGGGTCGGCCGCAGGGCCAATCCTTCGCCTCCCGATCTACCAGAGGGCCGTGCAACCTCTCCCAATTGACGAGCCGCTGATGTCGCTACAGCCGGCAGGCGGCGATAATGAGCGGTCCAAAAGGTCGCTTCAATGGTGCCAGCACCCAGCTTGAAAGCGAGGACTGCTTCCACCCTTAATCTGGCTTGCGTTCGCTTGAGGACGCTTGCCTCCGCGACCAACGCGCCGAAGCCGCAAGCTTCGCAATTTCAGAACGTCGCTGTGGCGTCAGACGTTCCGCACGCTTCTTGCCCCCCTTCGAGCCGAGCAATTGGGCAGCCGCATCTTTGGGCGCGTCCGCATGTTCGCCAAGGTGAACCTGCTTATCTTCGTCGATTTTGTTCCGACCGCTTTGGTTCATGGTCCTGTTCACAGCCAGAAAACTAAGCCAGTTTCGACTGCTTGAGCGCATCCAGCGCGATATCGATGATACGATCCTCAAATAGCTGCAACTTGCGGTCCGCCGATTCCTTCCCGCCAGGCCAGGACGCAAGCTTCTCCCGGACCGCCGAAACGGTCGGCTCCGCGCCCATCTCGACTATAAGCCAATCAACTGTTGCAAGTAGTTCCATGCCCAGCGGCGACTCAAAGCCATCGATGAGCGCAGATGTCGCTTCGACAGCCGGCAGATGGCCTTTGCCCTCGGTTCTCATGAAAAGCGCGACCACATCGCGTTTGGCCTCATCAAACCGTATCGGCTCGAAAGGGCCGGCATCTGCGAGCCGCTTATCGCAGTGCAGATAGCTGCCATCGAGTCCATTGAGCATATGCTTCAGCTTGTCGGAATATGGACCAAACTTATTGGCGCCAAAGTCAAACTCGAACTCCGGTAGCGATAGCTTACGGTTGAAGCGTTCGAGAAAGTAGCCGAGCTTCTGGACCTCAAGCAGCGAGCATTCGATCCCCAGGATTGAATATCGTCTTACTAGCTCCGCTATCGATGCCCTAGCGGCGGTAAGCTTCTCGACGCCGGTTCGCTTGGCAACGTTCTGATACGTCTTCGTCGGCTCGTAGATAACAACGTGAACGTCCTTCAGGCCCTCAAGCTTGGCGATCATCAGTTTTCGGACATCGGCCCATTCCAATCCACCATTGCCGGCTCCAAGGGGCGGCAAGGCGATGGATCGAATGTCATTGCTCGCAATCACGGCCTTCAAGTCATCAAGACCGCGCTCAACCCATTCCATTTTGGACGGATAGCGCCAATGCGCCTTGGTCGGGAAATTGACGATCCATTTCGGCCCGATAAACGAGTCGCGACGCGTCACGAACATCTTCCCCACCTGCAATTCTTTCGCGCGGCAGGCGGCTTCATATTCCTTGAAGTTCTCCGGGAAGGCTTCCTTGAACATGAGAGCAACGCCCTTGCCCATTACACCAACGGTGTTGACGGTGTTGACGAGTGCCTCGGCATCGGATTCCAGCAAATTTCCTTCGGTGAATTCGATCATCATAGGAACCAGCTTCTCTGAGCGACGATCTGAACGGCTGTGCCGTGTGCGGCAGCCAACTGCTGCATCTGATCGCGAGTTTCCGAATCATAGCACGCAATTCCCATTAGCGCGCTAACAGGAACATGCCAATGCACAAGTGCTTCGGCCTGGTATTTCTCGAACTTGTCAAGGTCATCGCGCTTGAAGTCCCGTGCCTGCAGCACGGGCCAAATGATACGGTCCAGATCTGCCAAATCGTTCGAGAACTGCGCCGTCTTTAAGTAGGCATGCCGGTCGCTAAACACAAACGGCTTGTTCTGCGTCAGTAGCCGTGGCAGCGACGAAACAAGAATGACAATATCCTTCAATGGTTTCTGTGGGACGCCGTAACCTGTCTTGATATTGTAGATCATCGGGGTGAAAGGCGTGAAATAGAACGGGACGTAGTCGCTCAGCGTACCGCCCGGAGCGCACGGTACGAGTCGTTGCGCTCGCTTCTGGATCAGCTCCTGATTGCCGATCTCGACATATCCGTTCTGCGCAGCCACAGCGCTTCTGCACCGACAACCGGATTGAAGCACCTGCCCGATATTGTCTTTGTGGACTATTCGGAAAATCAGTGCCTTTTCTGGATTGAGCAACTCACTCGACATGGCCGCGAAACTAACAGCTTCAATGCTTAGCGGCAAGCAGACCCTGACCGCCTCGACACGCCCGGCCCCCCAAGGAGACTTGGCGAGAAGGGCTATCCATGGTTGATCATTGATTGCGACGGAGAACCGCGTTTGTTCAGTTCACAACGCTTTGACATAGATTTGCATTTGGGGCTGATCCATTCAGTGGCTGAGAACCCGCTGCCGAATTTGCGATATCAGCATCGGAGCGGGATCGCGATGAAATGCAACGTTGGGTGAAATCTCGACACAAATGAACATTCCGGGGTCCTGAACCGATCGGCCTATAGGGCGACGATCCAAATGCCGTGGGTGGCCTCGCGCCTCTTCGATACAGGGCGCCGCGAGCTCACGCCCGTACCATCCCGTCAGGCCGTGACGCGAGCATTACGATATTTGCTGACGACGAGATCCATCAGCTCCTGAATCGAGGTGTCTGCGGTCGGCTTGTCGAAGGCGATGGCGCCGTTCTCGACAAGGTTGATGCGGTCGCAGACATCGAAAATTTGCGCGTAATTGTGTGCAATGATGATGATGGCAACTTCCCCCTCACGCTTCAGACGTTGGATAACATCAAGAATCTGGGCGGATTCCTTGACGCCCATCGCCGCGGTTGGCTCATCGAGCAAGAGAACTTTCGCCTTTTGGTAGACAGAACGAGCAACTGCAATCGCCTGTCGCTGACCGCCGGATAGTCTGGCGACTGGCACATCAACGGACGGAATCCTCACCCCCATACGGTCCAGCAATTCAATCGCCCGCGCCCGCATTGTGCGATCATCGAGAATGCCGAGAAAGCGGCCATGGACCGGCTCACGCCGCAAGAACATGTTGCGGTAGACATTGACTTCGTTGATCAGCGCGAGATCTTGGAAGACGGCTTCGATCCCAAGGGAGCGTGCGTGGCTTACCGAGTGAAGCGTTGTGGGTTGGCCCTCGAAATAGAGCTGGCCGCTTGTCGGACGATGAAAGCCGGTCAAGATCTTGATGAGGGTGGACTTGCCTGCCCCGTTGTCGCCGAGAAGCCCCAGAACTTCGCCTCGGTGAAGCCGTAGGTTGATGTCTCGCAGTGCTGTCACCTGGCCGAACGACTTTGCGATGTGCTCCGCTCTGAGGACTTCGGCTTGAATCTGGTCTGGCATCACACGTCTCCACCGCGCATTTGGGTCAGGCGAACGTTGACTGCCATGGTCACGAGGATCGCCGCTCCGAGGATCATATCGAATGTGTAGGCGCTGACGCCGAGCAGCGTGAAGCCGTCCGTCAGGATACCTAGGACCAGCGACCCGATCAGAGCGCCGATGACCGTTCCCACACCACCGGTGAGCAAGGTGCCGCCGATAACCGCACCAGCCATCGCCTGGAACATGATCTGGGAACCGCCGGCCAGGGGGTCGACGGATCCGATCCGAAACGCGTCAATTACCCCCGCAAAGCCACCCAAGGCGCTGCAAAGGATAAAGTTACCGATCTTTATCAGGCGCACAGATATGCCGACTTCGGCTGCGCCGACGAGATTTCCGCCAGTTGCCACGGTATGAAGACCCCAGCGGGTCTTCTTGAGAACGAATTGCAAGATGAGCGTGATGGCGACAGCCCAGCCGAGTTCCGACCAGGCGCTCCCGCCGAGCAGACTGGTAAACCCCTCCCCAGCTTGTAGTTCGACCGGAAAGCCGCCCGAGATCGTTAGCGTGAACCCATTGATGGCGAACAGCATTCCGAGCGTCGTCACAAAGGACGGCACCCGTAGCAGTGTTGTGATCAGCCCGTTGATAAGACCGACAACGGCCGCCGCACCGAGACCGACGAAAACCGCCAGATAGTATGGTGCACCTGCTGCTGCCGCGAAATACATGACAAACGGCGTCAGTGCGTAGACCATGCCGACCGACAGGTCGACCTCACCGCAGACCAGCACCAGCACTTCGCCGCCGGCGATAATTGCTGTGGTGCCGGAGTATTGGATGAGGTTCTGCAGATTGGCTTGTGATAGGAACGCGCCATTGGCATATTGGAAATAGGCAGCAAGCGCGATGCCTGCTGCGAGAATGCTCGTCTCACGCCAGCGCAAGACGACCATTCCCATGGTCTGCCATGATCTCAACCAAGACGGCGTCATGTGGGGCTTTACATCAACATTGGCCGATCGGCGGCCCGCATCTTGTTCGGTCATAACAAACCAACCTTTTGACCAACACTCGACATTCGGCAACTCAGCCAGCGATCGATTTGGGTCTTTCGAGGAGAGCTTTGTCGCTCGAATTGCCTTCGAAGCGGCTCTTCGTCTTGCGGTAGGCTTCAACGCCGTCCTTGGTGACGAATTTCAGACCAGTATTCATCTCGGAAGGCCCGGTAAGGCCGCCGGACGCGGTGAAGAGGAACATTTCCATCACCGTGTAGAATCCCTGCAGATAGGGCTGTTGATCGATGGTGAAATCCAGATGCCCTTCAGAGATCGCGTCGAGTGTCTGCGGCAGAAGATCGAAGCCGCCGGCACGGATGCCCTTGGCGTGAAGACCGTATTTCTGCATCGCCTTGCCGACCGACAAGGTGCTGCCGGCGTCGACCGCAAACATACCTTTCAGATTGGGATGACCGGTGTAATAGGCATCGACCCGCGTGACTTCCTCATTGATGGTCGGACCGGTGGCTATCTCCGCCAACGTGATCTTCTTGCCGGATGCCTTGATTGCATCCCTCGCCCCGTCCATGCGTGGCTGGATATTGAGCTGGCCTGGCGTGGCGATGAAGCCGGCGACTTCACCTTCATCGACAAGACTGACGATGCGTTCACCAAGCGACTTGCCGGCCTGATAAAGGTCCTGACCAATATAGGCAAGGCGGTTGTTACCGGTCGTATCGGCGTTATAGGCAAAGACGGGAATGCCGGCAGCGAGAGCCCGTTCGACTGGCGCATTGAATGCGTGTTGATCGACGAGACAGACGGCAATCGCGTCCGCTTTGGCTGTAATCGCCGTATCCATCGCGTTGACCATCTCGGACGCAACGGATGTCTGGGATCCCGTCCACTGATACGAGCATCCGAGCAATGCGCACGCGTCAGCGATGCCATATTGAGTCGGAACGAAGAAAGGGTTCGTCGTGACGTGATTGATGAAAACGAACTTCCAGCTCGGATGGCTTGGAAACGCGCCCTCCATATTGGTTGCGGCCTTGGCAAGCGTCGGCAGGCCAGCAACCGCGGCAACGCTTCCGCCCAACATGCCCAGAAGCAAATCGCGCCGCGAATTACTGCGCAAGCCGACTAGTTCGCCATCATTATCGTTATTTCCGATCATTGGAGTTATCCTCCTCTTTAGTCGTCCGACAACTCAATGTCGGAAGGCTTTGTTGCAGGGTGTTTCCCGGCGCCCTTGACTTAAGATGGCGTGACCGTCTCTTTATCGAAAACAGGTCCCGTCCATTGTAGATGGTGAAGAAATATCGACATTTCCGTGGCAGAAATAAGAATCGGTTGTCGTCCATCGCCTCTTGGCAACTGGCAGTGTCGATCGATCCAAGATTCGAAACACATGCGCCAACAACGTCCGCGACGGAAACGTCAGACGTTTCAACACCGTATGCACGCGCGAAATGTTCTTTGAGTTTACAAGCCGGGACTTCGGGCTCGTGGGATTCTTGAAAATTAAATTATCGTAACTAACTGGCGACGGTCCGGTTCTGCGCAGGAGGAAGTTTCGGCCTAGGCGCCGTGCGGTAAGTCGGCCAGCATTGGTCTGACCGACCGCCTGAATTAGGCATATCCGCCCAGCGACGGAGCCGCTCACGGATTGCGACCCGCTGTTTGATTTGTTGACAGAATGGGATCGGAACAAAGCCGGCCGGAAAGGATTCATTCTTGAATGCGGAGTGTTCGAGAATTTTAGTCGAGGATGAATCCATGACGATTGTCGATGAATATCGTGAACTGAAGCTGCAGCCCCAGAAAGCTGCCGAGGGGCTGGAGGCTTTCAGCGGTAAGAAGCCGGTGGTGGTGATCTTCAACGATCTGACCCGAGAAGCCGGTCGCGAGCAGGAGCGTTTAATCCTTGAAGCTCGCCAGCGCCTCAAAGAGGCCGATCTGGCGGTTGTGCGCGTGCACGATGGCAAGGTGACGCCTTTATTTGGCGCCGTGAGCGGATTGCGGTCAAAAGTATTTCGTTCGCAACTTGGTGCCAATTCCGTAGTGGACTTTTGCGTAGTGCTGGTCAGCAAGGAGGGTGAGGTGCTGTTTCGAGCTACAAAACCGGCTGAAGTCGCGGTATTCCTTGCCCTCTTATAGTTGGCCCTCAGACGTCGAACGGCACCAACAGGTGGGCAAGACATTGGAGCTGCCCAGTCGTCCGGAGCCTTTTGGGGCGCACGCCTGATCCGCCTGAAAAGAACGAAGCGCTTAAAGAAAGGCGTTGAGAGTAAGGCATAGAGCCCGAGCGAGCGTTACATCCTTTCCTTGATGCCGGCGGATATGAGATACCAATTGATCGGGTAGCTCGTCACGAAGCCACATATCATGGCAATCTGCATGGCGAACCAGAATTCCCAGCTGTCAACATCGGCTTTCGCGCCAAAGCGGTCGGAAAGACAAAAAGCTGCAGCACGGCCATAGCCCCGTACATGCCGACCTGCCACGCCATGAGCGAGAGCGCATCTGCTTTCACGGCGGCCTTCAGCCCTTCCAAGACGGATAGATCGCGCATCGGCGCGATCGCGAAATATTGGAAGACGATACCCAGGGCAAACGCGAAGATGAAATCGAGAATCCAGTCAGCGAACATTTTTTCGCTAAAGAGTGATTGCCAGCCCAAGGCGACTGCAATTGCCGGCAGAGCAAAAGCGAGCCATTCGGCGAGAACATCACCGATCATGCAGCCGCTTCCGCAGTGCAAGGCTCCCTTTCCAACCATGACGGAAAAGGGAATCTTGGTCCTGCTCGGCTTCTGTTCTCCGCGATTTTTTGCCTCCGTCATGGCGTCCTGACTGGCGAGACGGCCGAAGGAAAAATAGGCCCAAAGAAGCGGTAGCGTGCCGAAGAGCGCCGTGACCGGCCAGGCGACACTCATGATTGCCATGTGTTGTGGATGCCGCACGACATCCGCAATCACAATGAAAGCCGAAAGAAAGCCGAGGCTAATGGCCAGGATGGCAAGGAAATGAAACCAGTTCGGAAACATGTGTGTGCTTCGCGCAGGTTGTCGTTCGCTGACGGGCTGGACGATTGCAGGGGACTGTCATGCCAACCATTTCGAACGGTCGATGTTCCAATGGAAGCCAAAAACATCGGTAGAAAGGGTGGGTTCGAGGTTCCCGACATGAAGGCAAAAGGTGAGGTAAGCAAAGCCGCCAAACAAAATGCGCGGGCGATCCCCATGTCGTCTCCATTGCCTCAAGCCCGCCGGAGTGATCTGCCTTGCCATGGGCGGACGGTTAGCTGCGGGGACGCGTTTTGGTCGGCTACTCAGCGCAGCGTTGCGTTGTCATGTAGGATACCCGCTATGGAATGAGAGGCTCGCGACCAGCAGACATCTGATCTTTTTTCTTCAATCCCCTGTAACGAAGCGACCAGCCCGAACGTAACGGAAGGGAGGACTCGAAAATACGTTATCTTTGGGGGCATTCAATGGAGACTGAGGGTGAAGTTCAGGCACTTGTCGAGGCGCGCGAGTCGTTGAACCTGGCGATGAAGTTTCACGCTTCGGGAGAAATCGAACGCGCCGAGCAGCACTATCTCGAGGTGTTGCAGCATCGATATCGCGTGCCGGACATTCTTCCATTGTTAGCGGGGATTGCCGCATTGAGAGGCGATGCAAAGGCCGCATTAGGCTATTGGGATGACATGCTTTGCATCGAACCCAACCATCTGGTCGCCCTTCTTGAAAAGGGTGCACTGCTCCTCAGGCAAGGTGAAGTGAACGAGGCGATCAGCTGTTTTGAAGCCGCTGCCAAGGCCTCTCCCGACAATCCGCTCGTATTGAACAACCTATCGGTCGCCCTTGCCGCAGCCGATCGCAGCCACGATGCTCTTGCCGGCTTTCGCCGCGTGGTATCCCTTCAACCGGACAGTATCATGCCGCGGCACCAGATGCGCCGCCTGACGTCGCGGATCGTTCCCTTCTGGCATATTCCGATGTTGAACGATGTTCGCCGCAACGATGCATTCGAGATGGCTATTGCCAGGGCTATCGCCGAGCGGGGTCCGTCAGTGCAAATACTCGATATCGGCGCCGGCAGCGGCTTGCTGTCGATGATGGCGGCGCGCGCCGGAGCGACGAATGTGGTTGCCTGCGAAACGCTGCCGGTCATTGCAGAAACGGCCGAGCGCATCGTCGAGCAGAACGGGCTGTCGAACCGGATAAGCATTGTTGGCAAGATGTCGACGGATCTGATTGTCGGGCGCGACATGCAGGAGCGAGCCGACATTCTGGTCTCGGAAATTCTCTCCAGCGACCTATTGGCTGAGAACGTGCTCGATACATTTGAAGATGCCCATGCGCGCCTGATAAACGAAGGCGCTACAATCATCCCGCGCGCGGCGAGTGCCATCGGGTGCCTGGTCGAGAGCGATGTCCTCGCCGCCTATTCGTTTGTCGATGTGGCGTCCGGCTTCGACGTGTCGGAATTTACGCGACTTGCCGCCAACCGCTTGCCGGTACACGGCTCGATGACCGAATGGAGGCGGCTTTCCCCTGATGTCGAGCTGCAGACCATCGACCTCACCCGCCCGAAACATGCCGAAGATGTTCGCGTCGTCGATATTCCCGTCAGCGCGGATGGAACGGCGGTCGGGATCGTGCAGTGGATGAAGATCGATCTTACCGACGGAATCGAATTTGCCAATCATCCCGACGATTATTCCGGCGGCGGCTGGCTGCAGGTGTTGCATCCGTTTCCCCAGCCGATCAAGGTGACTGCGGGCATCTCGCTGAAAATCATAGCCGGCCACGACCGCAGCAGTTTAATATTGATGCCGGCATCCTTGGCGGCACATTGAGAGGCTGGAGAAATGCAAGCATCGCCTCGGAAGACTATCGACGCTCGGGAATTTCAAGACATTTTGGGTTGCTATTTCGCCGACAGGTTCGCGAGGATCGTTCTGCCACCGATTTCGGTCGGCCGAGCTTCCAATTGAGACGAAAAACGTCTGGCGGAAGGGTAGGGCGAAGCTAACTGATGTTGGGCAAAGCGCAAGACTAATCAAGCAACCAACCAAAAGCGCGACGCAACTCCTGGGCACCGTCCGTTTCGTACCAGCGACCGTGGGCCAGGACAATCCGCTCCGGATCCCATTTGATCATCGTTTCGACGGCAGTTTTGAGGTCCAGGAGATTTCGCGAGAAGGTCATTCTCATGTCACGGGGCATGCTTCCATGCGGGTCCTGCACTCCGCCGAGCCATGTAAGACAGCGCATGAAGAAACCATCAAGTCGGGAGGGTTCAAAATTCTCGATGAAGTCAGTGAGCACCAATGTACGGCTCTTAGGATGAAAAAACTCGATCTCTGTCATGAAGCTACTTTCCACGGGCAAGGTCACGAGTTCATCATCCCACGGATAGCCGGTCCTCCTTGACAGGTCATTCGCAGGAAAATTGATGCGCCCCCTGGATTGTTCGCGAATGCGAGGGGCAAGATAGATGTCCGCGCCAGGATAGGCGTCTTTCCAATCGGGGATCCACCAATAATGGATGCGGTTCGGTCCCACGATCCAGCGCGGGGAGCCCAATTCTTGCAACTGCTTTTCTAAAGTGGGCGAGAGTGCAGTCGGCGAATGAATGAAAAGGCCGCCGGCAAGCCTGATCACGGTCATTCGCGTCGGGAACAACATCCTCGGCCATGGCATGCCAAACCGAATGAGCGGACCGTCGACAATCCAGACATTCTCCGCAACCGGCTTCAGAACACCAATTGGCGGGTAGGTGCCTCGGGGTTCACAAGACAAGGTGGCTCCTTCGTTGGAGATCGGCGATCGGCTCTGACGTTGCCTGGAGACAGTGGCGCATGCCGACGCTGCCTTGCAGCGCAGTTGAACAACCGGCGACAAACGAGGATCGTCTATCCTTTTGCAGGCAACGTAGTTTCATTTCTCAAAACGGCTGTCACGAGCATCCCAAAGATCGTCATTGTCGAGAATGTCGAGAGCGAGGTCATCTTCACCAAATTCGAGATCGCTTAGAACAAGCAGATGACTGCCATGCCGTAAGTCTCGCAGGAGCGCGCTCCGATCGTCGTCCTCGAAAAGCAATGTCGCAAGCTTGTGCCAAAATCCATTCTCTTCGCTGGCGGCAAACGCTATGGCATCGGCTCCCGTCAGCACCTCGATCTTGGTCGGAGAGATGCCAACGGAAGCCAGACGCTCAATCGCCTCGTTCGCACTGGCAAGGTCATCGAAAAGCGCCGCTATTGCATTTGTCTTTTCATTCGACGCCATCGTTAGCAAACCTATCCGCGCTACGAAGCCAGAGCCAATTTACATCATCACATGATATACTTTAAGCGAACCACGCACAATGCTCGAATGGTGAGAATATCGCTGTTATCGGGTGCCCTGCGCGGGCTCTCTCCTCCGCTTGCACCTGAATGCGCGAGGTTGAACAAAATTGCGTGATTTTTCAGGTCGCCATTCGACCCTCTTTGATTTATGTCATGCTATGACATATATTGATGTAGGGGACTGAACGAGACGACGACGCTTAATCCATGGAGGAACTTCGGTTGGAACGACTAGATGTCAGAATTGATGGCTCGATACGACTTGATCGCGATGTGCAGTTTTATGGTGTGATCACCGGAAGTCTGACGGTTCCGAGAGGTCGAACCTTTGAACTTCACGGTACGGTCCTCCATGACCTAATCGTGGAGGCCGGCGCGGTCGTCGTGGTATATGGCTCGGTCGCCGGGCTTCTCAAAAACAAGGGCGGCGATGTTCGCGTCTTCGGTGTCGTTGGGTCGGTGATGGATTTTGACGAGACAAGACCAACGGACTTGTCCTGCCAGGCCGTTGCGACGCGAACTGCGTGATAACTGTCGTGCGTTCCGAACTGACAAGATGTTGCCTTGGATCGCCCGCCGACAAGCACGACCTTAAATATCCTGGATTCAAGCAGCGATCTTCTCGCGCATGATTTCGAAGGCGGCCTATCCTGAGGTGGTGAACCAGAATAGCTGAGTGATCGGCCAGCCGGCTTTTGTCGATCCCAAATTCGCCGCGGGTTCCTTTCAATCTTCTGGGTGCAAGAACGTGGGTGAGGTGCTGCAATTCAAAGCAATCAAGCTGAGATCATGGCGCAGCCATGTCGGAGGCAAGGGCAGAAAGGCGGTTTGCGCGCCGCCGGAATCGACTAGCTTACCAGCGCCGCGAACCAATGCCGCCAGTGCATCGAAGGGTCCAGAGGAGACACCTTCGGTCATCGCATTCGCGAAGCAGGCGGCCATTCCCCTAATTATTCTGCTTTGCTCGATCGCGGCTTTCTCTATCGTCGTTGCACATATAAGCGGGCAGCCGCGCTATTCAGCAAGGAGCAATGTCTCCACACCCGCATTGATCGAATGACCGATCGAAGTCGCCACCGCGAGTCCTTCATCGCCAATTCACCTCGGATAAATCTTAAGACCCTCTGCAACAGAATTGGCAACGTGTTCCTTGGTTATGACGCCGACGACATCGGTATCGCGCGGAATTCCGTGACCAGTGACCACCACCGCCATGAACGCGTTCTTTCGCCATATCCGCTGAATGACTTCGGAGGCGATCATTTCGTTACCGACGATGGTAAAGTCGCGGCTAGCGATATCGCCAAGGCTTATGCCGGTATGACGATCCTCCAGGCCGCGACGCAGGCCCGTGTTGATGCGTATGACGCCAAACACATGGCTGCCCTTAATCACGACGACGTGGCGAAGCCGTCCCTCCTCTTCGTGCTGACGTAGAAACTCGTCGAAGCTCTGTTCCGCCGGCAATATAAGTATGTCGCTGTCCATGACTTCGTGGGCATGGCGCACCAGAAACATGTTGGCATGCAACGCCTTGGGTATCGGCCGGCCCCGGCGGACCAGCTTGAGCGTGTAGATATTCTCGCGGGAAAGCAGTCGCCGGACACCGACACTGGTGGCGACCGCAAGGATCATCGGCATGACGATGTCATATTCCCGGGTCATCTCGAATGTCATGGTGATGGCCGTCATCACCGCGCCGGTGCCACCGCCGACCATCGCACCCATGCCAACCATGGCAAAGGCCGGGATACTGATCGGGATCGGAATGCCGAGCATGTGTACGAAGGCCGCAAAGCCGCCGCCAAGGGTCGCGCCCATGAAAAGCGATGGCGAGAAGATACCGCCGGAAGATCCCGCGCCCAGGCTGGTCGATGTTGCGATCAACTTGCATGCGAACAGCAAGGCCAGGAGCCCAAGGGTCGTCGTGTGACCGACCAAAATGCTCTCGATCGTGGCGTACCCGACACCATCGACATAGTATTGGCCGAAACGGTCAAAGAGAACGTACATGAGAAGGCCAAGAAACCACATGCCGAGGATATGGCGCGTGTAGCGGCCTGGAATTTTCTCAAAACAGTCTTCGGCCAGATGCAAGCCGTGAATGAAGGCCGCAGCCGCCACTCCGGCCACCGCGCCGAGCGCGGCATAGAGGAGCAGCAATATGACGGCACTACCATCGGTCGTCAGTGCCTGCAGGGGCGGCACGAGAAACGCGGGCTGCTGGCCGATGAACCATCGGCCGACGAACGTTGCGGCTCCCGTGGCTATTGCGACCGGCAGGAAGGTGCTGACACTGACTTCCGGCATCATCAGCTCGATGGCAAACATGACGCCGCCAATCGGCGTGTTGAAAGTCGCGGCGATGCCCGCACCGGCGCCGGCCGCAACCATGACGATGCGCTGGCCGATCGGCATGCGAATGATCTGTCCAAGGGTTGATCCCAGTGCCGAACCGATCTGAATGATCGGCCCCTCGCGACCGACCGACGAGCCGCTACCGATTGCGACGGCAGAAGCGAGAGATTTCACGACCGCGACAATCGGCCGGATCCGACCCTCATGATGATAGATGGCGTTCATGACCTCGGGGACGCCGTGTCCCTTGGCCTCCGGCGCAAAATTGCTGACGAGAAAAGTGACGATGACCCCGCCAATAACCGGCGCGGCTATAATGAACACACCCCATCGACTGGGTGCGGTGAACACGTTTGCGTCATAGGCGATCGAGGCTGTGCCGTTGAAGAACAGGTTGTGCAGAAGCGCAATCAAATCGCGGAACAGGACCGCCCCCAGGCCTGTCACGATGCCGAGGCCGAGTGCCAGAGCCGACAGCAAAAGTAAGCCCAACCGCATGTCTTGGTCGTGCTCCGCCGTACCGTTATTTGCGACACGCCGAGCAGGGCCATCTTCCGTCGGGCCGCGAGCCTTTCCATGATCGAGGTTCGACTTCTCGGCGTCTATCATGAACATGCCTCTTGGTGGATTGTGCTTATTGGCTGCTTCGAGACCTATGCAAGCCTACGCGCCGATAGGCAAATCACTGGCCTCCATATATATCATGACATGACACAAAATCCGCGTTATGAAAAGCGACCGATTCGCGATCGGCGGATCGGGTCCAGATCAATCTCGAAGGAAATTGCCCGCAGCGGGCCGATCAGTAGCGGCAAGCTTGAAAGCATGACGAGATGTCTACGTGCATGTTCGCGCCGGGCTTCCTTGACAGAAGAAATGATAGGAAACGATGACTGTCAAAATTCTCGCAGCCTCTCTCGTGCTCACCATGTCCGCAATCACCGCAGCTCACGCTGCACCGCCCGTCCGCCTCGATCAATTCGGTGCATGGGGCGCATTTTCCTATAAGTCCGACGGCGGCACGAGTTGCTATATCCTGTCAACGCCGACGGCGCAGATGCCCGCCAATGTCGATCATGGCGACAATTTCTTCATGGTCGCGCGCCCATCGGGAAAGGACTACGTCCCGGAGGCAATGGTGGGTTACGATCTCAGGCAAGGTGCGCCGATGACGGCCGTGATTGGCGGCAAAACCTTTGCGATGTTCACCCAGGACAGGCACGGCTGGGTTCAGAACGAAGCTGACCAGCCGTCCATGATCCAGGCGCTGAAGTCGGGCGACAAATTGGAACTGCACGCCACCTCGAAGCGGGGAACCGCCACCAGCTATTCCTATTCCCTCTCAGGCATCACCGCCGCGTTGAAACGGATCGATGCCTGCAATTGACGCCTGGTAATTTCTCTCACTTGAGAGCGGCCGGGCTGATTGTGGCTTCCGCCTCACTTAGACCGGCACAAACGTGATCCACCACGCCCGTTCATGTAATGGAGCCCAGCTCTCGATCGCTATGATGTCACGCGGATCTGGGCTCCGAGCCGACGGGCTCGCATTGAGCTGGCGCGCCGAAAATCCAAACACGCAAGAAACGGCCCCAAGTCAATTTGCCGCCGACCTGGCGATTAACGAGATCGCCCTAAACCTTGGTAATCTCGCCGTATTTTTGATGACTTTCTGCCATCGGGCCATAGAATCGCATCAGAAGACCAAGTGCCGTCAGCACGATGAGAAACGCGCATACTAGAAATATCATTCTGCGCGTGATCTTGCCTGTCATGAACGATCATCCACTTCCATTGGAACCAAACCATCAACTGAAAGCCGCCGAGGGCTTCAATATTGTATTTTCAGTTTCATCTTCAGTGCGAGAGATACTCAGTTGCGTGAAGATGGCAATCTATGATTGTATCCTTGCAGTGCGAGAAACTATTCGATCTTGTCGAAAATCTTGTTTCTATCGACCTTTATGATAACTTTTTCGGGACGCTCCCCGTCCTTATCCAGAAGAAAAACAACCGTGCACTTATCCTTGGTTGAGCTGAACGACAGGAGCCGGCCTTTTGTCTTGATCAGAACCTTTTCAACGACGTCTGCGCAATCGGGCGGTTGATCCGAAACGAAAATCGCCTGGGGCGCTTCAATGTGCGACGAGATCGCCATGACCGGGAAGATCACGGTTGCATTCCAGAATGAGGTCATATCGTTGAGCTCCATTCCCGAGGTGCGTTGACGCTTGTCGTTTGCAGGGCCTCGCTCGATGGCCCTTCCGAGCCAATTAGGTGTGAGACATATTTCTTTCCGTGCTACGCCGTGCGCGGATCGCTGCGGCGATGAAGACGCGCGACAGCCCGTGATACAAGGGCTCGCGCGATAGCAAGCGCGATGTCACATAGCCGATCATCGACACGGCCATAATCGGGATGACAGCCTGATGGTCGCCAGTCATTTCCAATATGATGACGAAGGCGGTCATCGGCGCCTGTACGACGCCCGCGAAGTAGCCCGCCATGCCAAGGATCGCCGCCAGCGCGATACTAGTGCCGAGCAATGAGCCAACCGTACTGCCGAGACCGGCGCCAACGGCCAAAGACGGCGCGAAGATGCCACCCGGAATACCCGAGATCATCGATAGGAAACTCGCCAGCAGCTTTTCGGCGAAGAACAACACGGGCAGGGCATGGCCCTCGACTGCACCACGTGCCTGTTCATAGCCGGTGCCGAAAGTGTTGCCACCCGACACGACGCCAATAATGGCAATGGCAAGACCGCATAGGCCAGCAAACATGACGACGCGTGCCAGAGGCTGCGGCAAAGCCCAGCGGCGGATGCGAATACCGCTGTAAAGGACAAGGCCGCTGAAGGCAGCCCCGAGCGTACCACCGCCGACGCCACAGATCAGCATGGCGATCCAGTCCCTGAGCACTATCGGCGCAACATCGGCCGTGCCAAAATAATTGTAGCTGCCGGAAAGGCCGAGTGCTGCGAGACCGGAGAGAATGACGGCCATCAGTACCAGGCCATTGGCGCGCGATTCATAGGCGCGGCTCATTTCCTCGATGGCAAAGACGATGCCGGCAAGAGGCGTGTTGAATGCGGCCGCGATGCCTGCGGCGGAACCCGCCAGGATCAATCCCTTCGCCTGTGCCATGCCACTGAGCCGGGCAACCGCCAGCATGAAGGACGCGCCGACCTGCACCGTCGGCCCCTCGCGGCCGATCGAGGCGCCACAAAAGAGCCCCAGTGTGGTTAGCACGATCTTGCCGAGAGCGACCTTTAGCGACAACAGTTTCGTGCGATCTTCGTCATGATGTAGATGCCGCGCCGCAATCGCCTGGGGAATGCCGCTTCCTTGAGAATTCGGAAACAAGGTCGCCGCCAGATAGGCAGAAAGCATGAAGCCGAGCGGCGTCAGTGCAAGCGGCAGCAGCCAGCCCCACTCCCCGGAACTCGTTACTCCGGCAAAGGCGCGTTGTGCTAGATCGGCAAGCTTGGCAAAGCCGACACTAATCACGCCGATCGCCAGCGCCCCCGTCCAGAACACCAGCCGCGGCCGCCATAGATTGATCGAGCCCAAGACAACGCGGGAGCGACGGAGTAATTTTGGTTTACGGAAGCGCGATGACATCATTTGCCTAAGTGATAGTGAAAATCTCCTAACGCTATATGTCATGTAGTGATATAAAATACGAGATTTAATTGAGCTGCCGAAAGCACATCGACCTAGTCTCGCCAAGTTGTCCGATCGAAGGATCGCAAATGCGAACCGGAGCATAAGTAGAAATATTCCGACGAGTGAATCGCCTTTTAGGGGAATGATGAATGTTGCCAGAGGAGGCGACCCGTATCGCTCATCCGCCTCAGACGCATGACGAATGGCGTTAAGTTGTCGAGAAGCAGGTCGGGGGCTTTCCTGAAAGCAATGCAAACGGCATCCGCACGCAGGCCAAATGTCACGTCTACCCTAAATGCTTGCCAGTCGGGGCGTGTCTAAAATATATCGTCTCGCTAGAGATAGAGGATGATGTGAATGCACCCGGACAAGCGGCCCAGACGATCTCACAGACGTGAATTTGACGTGACCGAGCCTCTGGATCCTGATGTCTATCACGGTCTGGCGGGGGTGCGCCTCGCCATGCGGCGGTTTCTTTCCTTTAGCGAGGCCGCGCTTTCCGAAGTTGGTGTAACGTCACAGCAGTATCAAGCCCTGCTTGTGATCAAGGTCGCGCCAGCGCGGCAGGTCATGATGCGAGAGTTGGCTGAACAGATGCTGTTACAGCACAATGGTGCAGTCCAGCTGGTAAATCGGCTGGAGGCTGCGGGCTTGGCAGTGCGCACGCCTTCTCCGGAAGACAAGCGCAGCGTGTTGATCGGCCTGACTGAGGTGGGCGAAGAACTGCTGGAGCAGTTGGCGAGGATCCATCTCAACGGAATGTTCGAGAATGAGAAACTCCTGGTCGAATCCTTGAGGCGGCTCCGGCGCCTGTCGCGATCCGACTGACCGTAGCGAAAATCGAGATTTGTGCTCGATAGTTTCGCTCCGGCGGAGCGCAACATCCGCGCCTTCGGGCGTGCAACGGGAAGCACTTCTATTGCTTTTCTTCGCTGCGTTCCAATGCGCCGCAGACTTCCTCCATCATGACGTAGGCGGCGTGCATCACCGCCAGGGAGAGCGATTTGCCACGGCGAGCATCCTGGCCGACGTCGATCAGCCCTCTAAGCTCAGCCATGTTTTCAATGAGCCCTGTCAGTCTCTGTTGAAGCTCAGCCGGTATTTCACCGGCTTTCGGGGTTCCCATCTGGCTCTGGTCGTCCAGGACACCATGACGCTGCAGCAGCTTCTCTAGGCGTAGTGACAGAAGGCAGAGGGGCTCGCGGTTTTCCATCCTGCTGCACCTCCCTAGATGTGGCCACGTCTTTCAGACGAAAACAGACGTAGTGCCGGAGGATGGGGCAACAGTTGATCATTGTAATTCAACATGAACTCCAGCACCTGCTTGATTGTGGCCGGTTGCGCGGGTTTGGAGATGACGCCGATCACCCCTGAAATCCCATCAGCGACGACCTCCGGATTGGCCGTCACCATGACGACCGAGACACCGAATTCGCCGGCCAAGAATTGCCCGATGCGGGGTCCGGTCGCTCCGTCGACCAGATTGACGTCCACCAGGGCGAGGTCGGAATGCGGCGCGAGCCGCTTTGCGCTTTCAAAGCTATTGGCGATACCCGAGGTCTCATAGCCGAGATCATGGATGATGTGTTGGAGATCAATCGCGATTAACGGATCATCTTCAACAATCAGAACGCGTTTCATCAATCATCCCCCAGCTATCAATTACAGTCTTGCCAAAATCGTTGCGTCCGCAGTCTCTGGGTACGGCACCCAATGCTCCAACGGGAATAAAAAGTGCTAATATAGCCTCATAAAAACCTCAAAATCTTCCATGTGTTCATCCTTCATTCAGAATCACCTTAGTCCGCTCCGGATCAAAATATCATAGCATGACAGAAAATACGAGTAGGAAGCAATCGGCCGTCGCCAGCGGGCGCACGACGCAGAGCAGCGCTGAAATGCAGTTCCGCCAAAATTCTCCACTACTTCGGAAGAATACTAAGCATCTGTTTTTCCTAACGATATGTCCGGAAATCTGATCTATTCAGGAAGATGTCCTTCCCCAAACTTTGATCGGCGTCGTTGCAGCGCCCTGATGCCAGCACTCTGGATCGAGAAGGCATATTAAGAAGATTTAATGTCTTTGCCCGATTCTTGTCGCAATTGCGCCGGATCGTTCCAGGGTCTTGGCGCATCGGATGCAGCCAAGCCAAGCGTGCCATTATTGATTTGGGAGTGATGCGATGAGTCGCTTTCGTCATTTCCTGCCGGCCATAGTGCTTGCCGGCGGGATGGTTTCGTATGCCTCTGTCGGTTGCGCGCAAATGGCGCCAGCCAAACCCACGGGCTTGTGGTTGACGACGGATTTTCCGGTCCTGACCGAACGTATCGGTGAAGATACCAGCCTGTCCTTGACCCTTTCGAATTCTAACCTGCCGCCCGCGCGTATCGCCTTTTCCGTCAACGGTCTGCCGGACAGCTGGAAATGGGAGCTGGATGGAGCGGGCAAGCCCGTCAGAGCCGCGATCGTCGGTTCCGATGACAGCCAGAGGCTGACCTTGAAGATTACGCCACCTGGTTCCATCAAGCCCGGAACCTATAACTTTACCGTTCGCGGCACCTCCGACACCAACGAGACACTGCAACTACCAATTTCGATGACGCTGGCTGCCGCAGAGCCAGACAAGGTGACGCTGACGCCGAGCCTGCCGGCACTCAGGGGAACGCCTCGTTCGAACTTCGATTTCGATGTCGCCATCAAGAATGACAGCCAGGAGAACGAGACCCTCAATCTCGTTTCGGATGCTCCGTCCGGCTTTGCCGCGACGTTCAAAGAACAATACGGCAGCCAGGAACTGACCAGCCTTCCCTTCAAGCCAGGTGAAACCAAGACCGTAAAGGTATCCGTAAAGCCGCCACAGAATGTTGCCGCCGGCAAGTATCCAGTCATGGTGGAAGCGTCCAGCCCGAAGGTTGAGGGCAAGACGCAGCTGGTGCTCGATGTCACCGGTCAGCCGTCGATATCCCTGTCAGGCCCGGATGGCCGGCTTTCCGGCAGGGCCGTGGCCGGCAGGGAACAGATATTCAACTTCACCATCAACAATTCCGGAACGGCACCTGCGACGGAGGTCAAGCTTTCGGCAAGTGCTCCCAGTGGCTGGAATGTTCAGCTTGACCCGAAGGCGCTCGATACCATCGCACCCGGTGCACAGCAGACGGTTGCCGTGCACATGACGCCATCGAACAATGCCATTGCAGGCGATTACATGGTCAGCATAAGGGCGGACGGTAGTGGTGCATCCGACAATGCGGACTTCCGTGTCACGGTGACAACGTCAACCATTTGGGGAGCCGCCGGTCTCGGCGTGATCGGCGCCGCCGTCATCGTGCTCGCCATGGCAGTCACGAGGTATGGACGCCGATGAATACGCCTGTCATCGAGGCAAAGGGCCTCACCAAACACTATGGCCGCGCTGTTGCGGTCGAAAGTCTCGATCTGGTGGTCAATAAAGGAGAGATTTTTGGGCTGCTCGGTCCGAACGGCTCCGGCAAGACGACGACGATCCTGCTTTTGCTCGGACTGACCGAACCCGATGGCGGCAGCGTACGTGTGCTGGGTCATGACCCCTTGCGTGAGCCGCTGGAGGTCAAGCGCAGGGTTGGCTATTTGCCGGATGCCGTCGGATTCTACGACAGCATGAGCGCCTGGGAGAATCTGCGTTACACCATGCGCCTGGCCGGCATTGCCGATGCGGAGCAGCACATTGCAAGCGCCTTGGCGCGCGTGCGCCTCACGGAGGTTGCCGATCGCCGCGTATCGACCTTCTCCCGCGGCATGCGACAGCGCCTCGGAATTGCCGATCTGCTGGCAAAGGGAAGCGAAGTCGCCATTCTGGATGAACCGACCTCAGGTCTCGATCCGCAGTCGACGCAGGAATTGCTCGATCTCATCGTGCAACTCGCCGGTGAAGGCATGACGATCGTCCTGTCGTCGCATCTCTTGTCGATGGTCCAGGCGATCTGTTCCAGGGTGGCGCTTTTCCATCGCGGCAGGGTCGGTTTGGTCGGCCGCGTTGCGGATCTCGCCAGTCAGGTCCTTGGCGGGTCGTACATCATCGAGGTCGAAGCGGAAGGATGCGATACCGCCAAGATAGTTGCGGATGTCCCACGGATTACGCGAATGACCGCAATGGCATCGGACGTCACCCGTATCGACGCGGAGATCGATGTTCGCCCCGAAATCGCCAGCAGGATCGTTTCGGCCGGCGGCCGTCTCAAGCGACTGTCGATGGATCGCTCAAGCCTCGACGAAGTCTATGTGCGTTATTTCGAACAGGTGGATCATGCAGCGTGAAGGCTCCCCCTTTGCCGGTCTCTCCACTGTCGCCATGAAGGAGGCAGCCGATCACATGACGAGCCCGCGTATGCATCTTGTGATGCTGCTCGTGCTCCTCACCGCCTTCGGCTCGATCTATGCGGCAATCGGCGAGATCAAGAATACCCTCAGCGAAGATCAGTTCCTCTTCCTTCGCATCTTCACAACGGCCCGCGAGCCGCTGCCGTCCTTCGTCGCCTTCCTGGGCTTCCTGTTGCCGCTGGTGGCAATAGCGCTCGGCTTCGACGCGATCAACGGCGAGTATAACCGCCGCACGATGAGCCGTATCCTGTCCCAGCCGATCTATCGCGATGCGCTGCTCGCCGGAAAATTCATCGGTGGGCTTCTGGTCATAGGGATTTGCCTAGTCACGCTCTGGCTGCTCGTCACCGGCATGGGGATTCTGATGCTCGGCCTGCCGCCGTCGGGGGAGGAAATCATGCGCGGTGTGGCCTTCCTGATCGCTTCGCTTGCCTATGCCGGTGTTTGGCTCGCGATTTCGATGCTGTTTTCGACGCTCTTTCGAGCTCCCGCGACTTCGGCGCTTGCCGGGTTGACGCTCTGGCTCGTCTTCACGATCTTCTGGAGCATGATCGGGCCGCTTCTCGCTGGAGCGATAGCGCCTGTCGATCCCCTCGATCCGATGACGGCGGTGCATCAGGCGGAAATCGCGCATGCCATTGCGCGGCTGTCTCCCAACACGCTGTTCGGCGAGGCAACGCTTGCGCTTCTTAATCCCGCAACCAGGGCGCTGGGCCTGATATTCGTCAGTCAGCTCCAGGGAGCCCTGCTTGGAGCGCCGCTGCCCTTCGATCAAAGCATCCTATTGATCTGGCCGCAATTCTCGGGGCTGATTGCCGCCATGCTGCTCGTCTACACGATCGCCTATGTCGTATTCCAAAGGCAGGAGATAAGGGCATAGGCAGATGCCACAATCAGCTCGGCAGTTGTCGAGTGAGAAAAACCATTCGACCTCGATTGCAGGCACTGATCCGTTTCAATACGACGGTGATGGCTGAGAGCGAAGAAACATTCCCCCGCCGACGGACGTATTTCTTTATCGCACTATCTCATTTAAATCGGCGGCAATTGATACGCCCTCATACCAACTGGCCTTGTGACGCTCCCCAACCACTCGCGCCAAGACGACCGGGGAGCGGACTTTCGCGCCTGCTGAGAGGATTCGCGCGCTATTGCTGCGCCATAAGCGGCGGAAGAAGATTGGCGCGGGCGGAGTAGTGCGGCTGGTCCGTGAGATGAAATGCAGCCAGCGCATAGACCGCGATCGCCAGGATCATGATTGCGATACCAAGCAGCGGAAACCCGACCTCTGGTTCCGCCGATCTCTGATGATACTTTACGATCAGCGGGTTGCGATCGTTGTGGGCTGACTTTGGTGCCGAAGGAAAGCTTAGTCTCAGTTCCTCTTCAAGCTTCGCTGTTCGCATCAGGCGTTGACCGCCAATCCTGTCAGATTTGAATTTTACGACATCGCCCATTGCATCAACTATGGCGCTCCATCAAACACCATCTCCTCTTCATTGCGGACACCATTCCGACAACCAAAACTCAACCTATCGCCACTTCCAAGCTCGCCCCCTCCTGCGAGCCGTTTGACCCTAAGGGAATTGTCGATCCCCTGTCATCAGCAGCATTAAAATCGCAGTCCAACAACATCCCAGAACTGGCCAACAAATTTTACCGATATATATCATGTTGTGATATAAAGTCTCCAAAAGAATGTGGACAGCGACAAATAATTCTGGAGCAAATTCGCAGTCCTTCTTGTCGCAATCTCGCTCCGCTAAACCGACGCAGTATTGTTCCGTCATAGCTTGGCGGCGCAAGACTTGTCCGGCAATGTGATTGGAAGGATGATGAAGCTCCGCCGCATTACGATCGGTATTGTAGCTGCCATTGCAGTTATATTTATTTGGCATGATTGGCGGCCATTTTCGGCGGGCCCATCAGTCGATGAAATCTCAGCGGCGATAGATGTGAAAGCGACTGATGCGCGCTGTACGACAGCCAGACAAAACTCTGGCTACTGGTGCAGCTATTCGTTTCACATTGGTCCTCGCACCTTCACTGGAAGACGAAAGTTTTCAGAGATCAAAGGTCGATGGTGGGCTGTAGAATAGCTATCCTGAGGAAAGCAATCTCGACTGTGTTGAAAGATGCAACCTCAGACACATTGTCAATGACCATCCAACAAGGATCCCTCATTCCCCTAGCATGATCGCGAGACTGGCGTGTACCAAGTCAGCTTGATCGATCTCGGCATTCTTCTCATCCTTTGGACTTTATGTCGTGCCATGATGCATATGCGTCCAACGGATGCGTCGTGTCGTCGGCTCACACTTGCATTGGTCTCAGATTACTAGGAAATCGGTGTCACTTTGAGGCTATCGACCCGCGCCTTGTTGCTCCAGTTTTCCAGCCTTCATTGACATGAAGGAAGGCGCGTTTTTTTGCACGATGTTGTTCAGTCCGTCACTGCCGCGAGTATGGGGCCACCATGTTGCTCCTGAACCAGAATTGCGGTGCGAAGCTGATCCGGTGCTTTAGGGAAATCGAAGGTGACAGGCCTTCCATCCCATTGCCCGAGATGCTTCAGCGCGTGGACGACGTGAGTGTGGGGCAAAGTGCTGCCGGCGTTTTCGCCACGATCGATCGGCACATTGACGACGTTCGGATTATATCGGATCAACCAGACGTCCGCTGCCGATCTCGGGGCTTCACCGCCCCCTATCCGAGCGCCGTCCTGGCGAAAGGCAATGGACGGTCCCTTCAAGGCAGAGACGGTTGCCAGAAGCTGAGTCAACTCGGCGAGGTTGTTTCCAACCACGGTCCTCGTACCGTTGATGACCATCTGAGGAGTATAGGGCCCTGACTGACGGAGCGGGGCCTCATAAGCAACCTGCCTGTCTGTAAATTCCTGCTTGTCGAAAATATCCTTCCAGCCGAGATAGTCCCAGTATGTCACGGCGAAGCTCAAGGCGAGGACGTCATCGCGCTTGCTGAGCTTTATGAGGTTGGCGTTCGCAGGCGGACAGGACGAGCATCCCTGGCTCGTGAAGAGTTCGACAACCGTGGGGGAGCGGTTATCGATTGATGCGCCATACGAAACACTCGCCGTGACGCACACGGCTGCTCCGGTGATCAATAGTCTCGTCAGTTGCTTCATCGCTTCTCTCCCAATGGCTTCATCATCGGCTTCGCAACGAAGTAGCCGTTTGTTACAGGCTCACAGTTTTGTGACCGCCTGCATCAGGTGTCTCTGGCCGGCTAGCTCCCGAGCGTTCAGGCGGAGTGGCGGGTGTCGCCGCCCGAAATTATTTCGCCACACCTGTAACAACCACGCTTCGCCGCTCGTATTCTCTAGCAGCACAGCCGTTTGGCTGGCGCGCGAGGAGCGACCATGGCCACCGTGGACCACCTGGACACATCACCGCCGACCGGACCGACACGAGTATTCATTCGACGGCATTCCCTCGTCACCCGGATCACCCATTGGCTCAACGTTGTCTGTCTCAGCCTGCTTCTGATGAGTGGCTTGCAGATATTCAATGCCCATCCCTCGCTCTATTGGGGACAGTACGGTGCCAATGCCGATCCATCTTGGCTCTCGATCGGGTCCGTCCAGGATGGAGACAGCAGCCGTGGCATCCTCCGCATCGGCCGCCTGTCCATCGTGACAACAGGCATTCTCGGCGTCTCGCGGGAAGGCGGCGAGCTGACGGAGCGCGGTTTTCCAACCTGGGCGACCATCCCGAGCTATCAGGATCTCGCGACCGGCCGCCGGTGGCATCTATTCTTTGCTTGGCTCTTTGTGATCAACGGATTGATCTATGCGCTGTACGGTTTTGTCGGCGGTCATTTCCGGCGCGATCTCGCGCCGAGCGCAGAAGAGCTCTCACCGGGCCACCTGAAGCAGGAGATTGTCGATCACGCGCGGCTGCGCTTCCCGAAAGGGGAAAAGGCGCGGCATTACAATGCTCTCCAGAAACTCACCTATCTGATCGTCATCTTTATTCTGCTGCCGCTGATGCTCGCGACGGGGCTGACCATGTCGCCGGGCATCGATGCCGGTTTCCCCTTCCTGCTCGATGTCTTCGGCGGACGACAGTCGGCACGCTCCATCCACTTCATTTGCGCCTGGTCGATCGTGCTCTTCGTTCTGGTGCATGTCACCATGGTCATCCTTTCCGGGCTTTGGAACAACATGCGTTCGATGATCACCGGCCGCTACAGGATCGAAAGCGAAGGGGTCCGGAAATGACATTCTTCATCACACGCCGCCGCCTGTTAATCGGATCAGCCGCTGGGCTGGGTGCAATCGGCCTGACTGGCTGCGACGACGTCGTCCAAAACGCCAAGGTTCAAAACGTACTGGCGATGGCGGAAAGACTGACGATGAAAAGCCAGCGGCTTCTCGTCCCCAAGGACAAGCTGGCTCGTGAATTCTCCGAGGCGGACATCTCGCCGACCTTCAGGCCGAACGGCACAAGCCAGCCCGACAGCGAGGACTATGCCCGGATGATAGCGACGGGCTTTGCGGACTGGCGATTGAAGATCGACGGTTTGGTCGAGCATCCGGTCGAGCTCTCACTGGCGGATTTGAAAAAATTGCCATCGCGCACGCAAATTACCCGACATGATTGCGTGGAGGGTTGGAGCGCCATCGGGAAATGGACGGGCGTACCGCTTGGACCCATCCTGCAGAATACGGGCCTGAAGCCGGGAGCCCGCTATGCCGTGTTCTATTGCGCGGACCAGCTCGAGCAGACCATCGACGGCAGCGGCACGTACTACGAAAGCATCGATCTGATTGATGCCTTTCATCCTCAGACAATTCTTGCCTATCAGCTCAACGGCAAAGACCTCGAAGTGTCTCATGGCGCACCGCTCAGACTGCGAGTGGAACGCCATCTTGGCTACAAGCACGCAAAATACCTCATGCGCATCGAAATCAAGGACAGCTTCGCCAGCCTTTGGGGTGGCAAGGGCGGTTTCTGGGAGGACCGCGGCTACGAATGGTACGCGGGAATATAGCCGTCTGGAAAACGCCTCACTGCGGGCAATGATGCCCATCAAAAGGAGAAGAAAATGTTCAGAGTTACGATTGCAGCCGCCTTGTTGATCTCGGCGTTCACACTGCCAGTTTACGCGGCGAACACAATGATGAAGTGCGACGATGCTTCCATGATGAAGGCGCAGAGCGAAGTGGATGCCATGAAGGATCCGATGATGAAGGGGAAGAAGGAAATGGCCTCCAAGGAAATGATGATGGCCAAGGAGGCGATGAAAGCGAAGAAGATGGACGACTGCAAGATGCACATGGACAAGGCCATGAAGAGCATGGGCAAGATGTAGCAATGATCCGTGGCGGCCGGTAGTATCCGGTCGCCACATCCACATTCCCGGGCCGTCGTTTCAGTTCGTGTGTAGCACTTCGCAAAGGCGAGCCTTCGCATTCACGCATCTCTCCACAGTTGGCTGGTTCCCTCGGCCATAGCCACTAGTGTTATGCCTCGCCGATGGCAACCGATGAGTCGAGCCGTTCTATCAACGTCGAACTGGCTTCGTTTACCCCGATCACGTCAACTTTGGTGCCGTGCGCTTTAAAGCGCTGGACGACCTTCTCCAGGGCAGTCACCGCAGTGATGTCCCAGAAATGTGCCCGGGAGACATCGATGGTAACGCCCATGTCGGCAGCGTCACGCATGTCGAATGCCTCGACGAATAGGTCGGCTGACGCGAAAAATACCTGGCCTGAGACGCGGTAGAGAATTTGCCTGGCTTGGGCATCCAGCTCCCTCTCGACATGCAACAGACCGGCAACCTTGAAGGTGAAGAACACGCCGCTCAAGAGTACCCCGACCGTGACGCCGAGCGCCAAATTGGAGGTCGCGACCGTAACGACGACGGTTGCAAGCATTACGGCACTCGATATCTTCGGATGGACAACCAGCTTGCGCAACGACGACCAATCGAAGGTGTCTATCGAGACCATGATCATGATGGCCACCAGCGCAGCTACCGGAACCTGCGACACCCAGGGCTTGAGCAGAACCATCAGGACTAACAGGAAAGCACCCGCAAACAGCGTCGACAGACGACCCCGACCGCCGTACTTCACGTTGCTGATCGTCTGGCCAATCATGCCGCACCCGGCAATGCCACCGAACAGGCTCGATGCGGCATTGGCTAAGCCAAGACCCGCGCATTCTCGGTTCTTGGAGCTTGGGGTGTCGGTCAAGTCATCAACGACGCTGGCCGTCATCATCGATTCAAGCAGGCCGACCATGGCGATTGCCAAGGCCGGACCGGCGATGATGCGGAGAGTCTCGACGTTTAGCGGAACATCCGGCCATGTTAAGAAAGGGAGAGAATCGGGAAGACGCCCAAGATCGGCGACGGTAACCACCGGAAGCTTCAGCATCATTGAGGCAACCGTCAGGACGACAACACAGATCAGAGGCGATGGCAGTGCCGTCGTGATCCGCGGCACCAGATAGATCAACATCAGCCCTGCGGCCAGAAAGGCATAGCCGACGACGCCCCCGCCGATGATATGGGGCACCTGAGCCCCGAAGATGAGGATCGCAAGCGCGTTGACAAACCCGGTCCGGACCGACTTCGACACGAAGCGCATCAGCACGCCGAGACGCAGCAGGCCAAAGACGATCTGCATGATACCTGCCAGAAGCCCGGCGGCGAGCAGATAGGGCAAGCCGTGGGCATGAACCAAAGGTGCCGCGACAAGAGCGACGGATCCGGCCGCGGCCGAGATCATAGCGGGACGCCCGCCGCTGAAGGCGATGACAATCCCGATCACGAAAGACGCAAACAATCCAACCTGTGGATCGACGCCGGCCGCGAACGAGAAGGCGATGACTTCGGGAATGAGGGCGAAGGTCGCGACAGCTCCGGCGAGCATCTCACGGGTAGGATTGGCAAGCCACTCCCGGCGGATGGAAGATAGTGACATCTGGTGAATTCTCGCAAAGGAAGCCTGACCTCGGGGGCGAGGCCTCAAGTCGGCATACAGGTTTTGCGTGGTCCGGCGGATCGGCGGCCGGAATAGCCACCCGGATTCTCACCGGGTCCAGTCGAGTGCGCCCTTATAGGCGTGATTGTTGATGAAGGGCAATATCTGCGCCGTTATTTCAGTTGCCAAGTGATGGAGGGTTGCGGCCATGTGGCAACTGGAGAAAATCGCCATCAAGCTTGGCCACCTGAGAGAAAGGTGCTCATTGCTCGACCTGGCTGCGCCTCTCCTCCTCGGTCTTCCGAGCCGAAGTGTTATTCGCGGCGCGCCGCCCAGCGAAGTCCTATGTAACCAAGCACGCCGGCGGTAAGTGAACCCGCAAGAATGCCAATCTTGACGCGATCCTGGAACAGGGGATCATTAAAAGCAAGCAGGCCGATGAACAGGCTCATCGTGAAGCCGATCCCGCAAAGCAAGGAAACACCGAGGACCTGTCCCCAACTGGCACCAGCCGGACGATCGGCAAGCTTGAGCTTGACCATCAAAAGCACAGCGCCAAACACACCCGTCACCTTTCCCAAGATCAGGCCCAGTCCAACGCCAAGCGTGACCGGCTCAACCATCACTGTGGGCGAAATTCCCTGAAACGATACGCCGGCATTCGTAAAACCGAATATTGGCACGATCACGAATGCCACTGGCTTCGCGAGAAGGTGCTCGAGGCGATGCAAGGGCGATGCGTCATCAGTTGCTTCTGGTTTCCCGCGCGTGACGGTGATGGGGATGAAAAGCGCGAGCAATACGCCGGCCAATGTTGCGTGGATCCCGGACCGCAGGACAAAGACCCAAAGCACAGCCCCCAACAGCAGATAGGGCACGAGCGAATTGGTCTTGCGGCGGTTGAGCACGAACAGGATGAGAAGGACGAGCATAGCGCCGATTAAATCGGGTATTGAGATGCCGGTATTATAGAACAAGGCGATAACAATGACCGCGCCAAGATCGTCGATGATGGCGAGTGCGGCCAGGAAGACCTTGAGCGATGCAGGGACGCGAGACCCCAGAAGTGATAAGACGCCGAGGGCAAAAGCAATATCGGTCGCCGTTGGTATTGCCCAGCCTCGAAGAGTATCAGGGGTGCCGCTGTTGACCGCGACATATATCCCGGCCGGCACCAGCATTCCGCCGGCCGCAGCGACGCCAGGGAGGATACGCCTGCTCCACGAGGAGAGCTGCCCGTCGAGCATTTCTCGCTTAATCTCAAGGCCAACCAGCAGAAAGAAGATCGCCATCAGAGCATCATTGATCCAGTGCAGGATGCTGAGCGGGCCGATATGGGCATGAAGGGTGGAGAAGTAGCTGGAGGCCAGCGATGAATTCGCCGTCGCGATTGCCAATGCTGCCACGAACATCAAGACAAGTCCGCCGGATGCCTCGCTATCGAGAAACTGCCTGAGCGTAGAGTTTATACGTCCGACAGGCAGGATTTTGGACATGGCTGTTCATTTCTCGAAAGAGGTTTCCTTAGTCTCCGTTGATGGCTGATTGAACCCTGTCGCACGCAGCACACGACCATTTAAGCGCATACTATAAGCAATGAAGCGATCTTTGCTACCTCTTCGTGAGCAAACTCGATGAGCAGTAAATCAAACGTCGATATCGTGCATGGATGGCGGCGTCCGAACCGATAAAAGCGGCAACTCGACACGCGTTACGTTCCTCTACCACCTCAGATATCGCGATCCCACGACTGCGCCAAGAGCGGTGACTGCGGCTGTTGCCGTCGTATACCAGGTCGCCAAGAAGAGCGGGCTGTCGTCCGGGCAATGCCAGGCGTAAAGCGCGGTTGCCAGCCCCGCGGAGGCAAGGCCGGCAATGGCACCGCCGAGCGCGGGATGCGCTGGCGCGCCGTTTTTGAGCGCCCAGAGAAAACCTGAAAGTGGAGCCAGCGACAACACTGGGACGAAGAACAGGCAGAAGCCCGCATTGCGACCAAGCAGCGCTGCGCGCCAGGCACCTTCCGGGATGACGGTCAATTCGGTTGCGACGCCCCCAATCAGCAGTAGTAGCGGGATGAGCAGGCAGAGCGCCGAGAGTTTGAGTGGTACGCCGGGCCGGCCAATACGAAAGACCAAGCCACAGCTCGTGACAGCGAGCGCCAGTGTTGTGAATATCTTGAAGAGGACCCGCGCTGTTTCTATGGCGCTTGCCATGTCGCGGCGGACGCCGACGGTCGCAAGCAGCAAAAGGGCGGAGATGATGATCCCGGCAAGAAGCGCGCGCAGGAGCATCGGCCCAAGAAGGGACCGGACAGGCGCGTCTTCCGCAAGCAAACTGATCAGGTCATTGGTCTTCACTCATCTCACTCCGGTATGAGGCTGCCAGCGACTTCAGCGCGCGATGCAATGCGACGCGAACCGCACCTTCGGTCATCTTCAGCCGCACGGCCGTTTCACGTATCTCCGCCCCTTCGATAGAAATGGAACGGACGATATCGCGTTGCGGATCCCTCAGACGCTGCAGCATATGCTCAGCCTCAAGCCGATCCAAACTGCCGGCTTGCTCGCTGGCCTCCAACGTTGTCATCACGTCGTCGATCGGCACATCGACATGACGGCCCCGGCGGCGCAGGCTGTCGATCAGCTTATTGCGGACGATCATTGACAGCCATGGTCCGATTGGACGCACCGGATCCCACGTTCCGCGCTTCAAGTGGACGGCGAGCAGAACTTCCTGAACCACATCTTCCACGTCACTCACCGGTGCGCCGAACTGATCGCAACGCCGCCGTGCGATGGCGCGCAGATGGGGCGTCACGGTGGAAAGAAAGCGATGATAGGCCCGCTTGTCGCCTTCCACGGCGCTGCGCATCCAGCCTGCCCATTCTTCCTCACGCGCCGAATGTTTCACCCAACATAGTCCTCTACGGATAGGCACACGATTTTGTTACCGCGCCGGTATAAAAATTTTGCGAAAGTCACAAACATCCTTGTGTTCAGGTTTTTCGCTTGCAAGCGCGCAAACGGCAAGGGCGCATGCGAAAAAATCGAACAGGCCCTTGTAACACCCGCCGTCACTGCTCAGTTGCCCACAAAGCAAGCCAGCCGTGGCTCGCCCCGCCCTCTGATCTCGCTTTGGCATTTCTCAGATCGCATCAAGAGCATCGTCCAAGGGGTATGCTGGACCCGACCGTCATGGTCACGGAGCAGAGTCGTAGAAGGCTTAAGACGACGTAAGATTGGGCAAACGGCCAACCCCGCCTGTCGATTGCAAAATGCTTCCATCGAAACCTGGAATTCTCGTCCGCGGTAGTGTTCAGCCAGGCCTGATCATGCAGATGTTCGGTCGGTGGCAGCATCTGTGTCACTCTGCCTGCTTGCGCGAGAGTCCGTGATGGTACGATTGTGGGGTCCGGCACGAAACCGCACGATAGGCGGAGTTCCCCGAGTCTTGTGGAAATAGACACTCTGTGGTGTAATGAACTTAGGCCCTTCCCCCGTTTTTCGAAGGGTTCCGCTCTTAGTTTGCCCCGTATTGATGCGGGGCATCTTTTTTTGAATTGTTGACTGCAAACACATGGAATTGGCTCGTCGGGACCGTGCATCCGGACGACAATGGGAGCTTATTTCTTGAGCTGTTATCGGCATAGATCAAAATCGGCCGAAATCAAAAGCACGTCATTCATGCTTAAAAACAATCCTCTAGAGCCCATCCTTTAAACTGGCACGCAGTTTGCTTGTTGTAGAGTGTCCGGATCAATGGAGATCTGGATGAATAGGCGCGCGATAAGCGCCTACAAAGACACTGACGTCGCAAGGTTTTTGCAGTCCGGAAATTTCTTTCCGCGGACGCAAGCTCCATGCGGCGTTTTTTTTGTGCTCAAATTGCCGACGGCAACGCTCCCTCGGGTCGCGAGTAACAACAGCAAGGGGAACCCAAATGGCCTATGTTGCACCAACTGACTTCGTCGCAAAAATGATCGATGCCGGCGAGTCCAAAGTATTTATGTCAACGCGAGACACTCTGATCCGCGGGTATATGGCGGGGGCAATCCTTGCATTGGCCGCCGTTTTCGCGGTCACCATCAATGTCCAGACAGGACAGCCGCTGGCCGGCGCAGTTCTTTTCCCGGTCGGTTTTTGCCTGCTTTATCTGATGGGATTTGATCTTCTGACGGGGGTATTCACGCTTGCGCCGCTTGCACTGATTGATAAGCGGCCTGGCGTCACGGTTGGCGGGGTACTGCGCAACTGGGGACTTGTTTTCCTGGGTAATTTTGCTGGTGCGCTGACCGTGGCTGCGATGATGGCTATCGTGTTTACCTTTGGCTTCACTACAGAACCAAATGCGGTCGGACAGGCGATCGGTCACATCGGAGAAGGCCGTACAGTGGGCTACGCAGCACATGGCGCCGGCGGTATGCTGACGCTTTTCATTCGTGGCGTACTCTGTAACTGGATGGTCTCAACTGGCGTCGTGGCCGCGATGATGTCGACCTCGGTGTCCGGCAAGGTGATCGGGATGTGGATGCCGATCATGCTCTTCTTCTATATGGGGTTTGAGCATTCCGTCGTGAACATGTTCCTCTTTCCCTCTGGTCTCATGCTGGGCGGAAACTTCTCCATTAGGGACTACTTCGTTTGGAACGAGATCCCCACAGTGGTGGGCAATCTGGTTGGCGGCATTACATTTGTTGGCCTGACGCTTTACGCAACACACGCTCGCACGGCCGCAAAGCGTCAGCCACAGATCAAGACGGCGACCCTGGCCGCAGCCGAGTAACCCGGCATCCTGAGGTTCCGGATCGTTCGGAACCTATCTCCCATACGTGGAACAACGAGGCGGGTCATGAACAAAGTCGACGTAACTGAAATGATTATTGAACGAAAGCGATCCAGCGGCTTGACTTGGGCCGAGATCGCTGAAGCCATCGATCTGTCGGATGTTTTCACCACATCGGCATGCCTTGGCATGAATTCATTGCCGCGCGACAAGGCAGATCGACTGGTGGAAACATTGGGGTTGCCCCAGGAAGCAGCCATTGTGCTCTCCGAGTTTCCAACAAAGATATTCAGTCAGCAAATACCCACGGATCCCTGCATTTATCGGTTTTATGAAATCATCGGTGTTTACGGCGAGACGCTCAAGGCGCTGATTCAGGAAAAGGGTGGCGACGGCATCATGAGTGCCATCGACTTCGACATGAGCGTTGAGAAAGTTCCCAATCCCAAAGGAGACCGGATCGAAATCAGAATGAGCGGGAAATTTCTCCCCTACAATCGCTGGTAACTTCGAAAGCGCCGGCGGGCTTGCGTTATGGGCGCAAAGGACATCGCAGTTGACCATGAAACTCGCAATTATCGCAAAACCAAAGGAGAGCGCTCAATTGTCGGAAAATGTCTCCTGCCACATCGCAAAATACCCGAATGCAACCACTATCTCATGGAGCCACGCCGCCTAGTACTGAAGAATAGCTGCAAAGTTCATCAGTTGTGATCGTTGGCCGAGGCTTTGGAGCTATTCTAACTGATCGGCCGCCCGCACAGTCGGGCTTCAATATCGTAACTTCGGAACGAATAGATCGCGTTGTATTTTAGTGCGGTCGATCGCGCTCTACTTTGCTTATCAAAAGAGGGGCTCGCTACGGCGCTGGGGGTATGGCCGCTGCGAGCCCCAGGCCGATCATCATGTCCGGCCAGAATCATTGCGACAGATGCGCCACCAAATTACAAATTATATTCCGGTAATTCGCCGACGGCATGGCCCTACTGGAGCCGCATCGCTATCAAAGCCATGCTAGGTTTTGTAGATAATTTCGTCTCGTATGCTACACATTGGGATACCCATTGCTTGCCCCCAAGGAGGATGAACGAGATTTTTGCAGTTGAGCCGATAGCAAGAAGCCTCTCCCAACCTTGCACTTCCGCGAAAGCCGAAGAGCCGCGGTGTGTACTCACCGCACATCGCAAAATTGGGATCGATCTCGGTGGCGAATGCTCAGAAGACTATTAAGAGCGAGATCAATTTGCCGCCGACGTCGGTGATGATTGCCGTTTTGCGCCGAAGACAGACGATTTGCTTGGCGCGCGCAACCTGGTGCCAGCCGTCCATGGGAGGTCAATTCACAAGTTCTGTCGGATAGACACCCCAAAGGCTTGACTCTTTCACATAGCCTGATGTGTCTTGATTGTGGACCGCGACAAAGCACCATTGGTTTCTGCAAGACTTTATGCTCATGCGGACGCGCGCTTCTAAAAGTGCTTCCACTTCGGATCTCGAGTTCGCCGATGAATACAAAGGAATATCAGTTTTTTCCCAAGGTCCGATCATCGCGGTTCGCTGGCCGGACAAAAGCGAGCGATGCATCCAACCGGAAATGCCATCGGAATCCCTGACTTCACGCCAGTTGCCGTACTCTTCGATGATTTCCATAGGCAATCCAGGCGCAACATAAACCCATTTTGCCGCATAGTCGAAGGAAGGACCGACTCGCATTCGTGCGTTCCTGGCCTTCAACGATACGAAGCGTGGAATCGGCAGGCCCGTCTCTCGGCCTTTTTTCCAACCTATCGGCAAAGCCTGTGCTTTTGGTAAGGCATTGGCGATTGTCGCTGTATAAGGCAGCGCTATCGCAAAGAAGCAAATCGATAGCAAGATCTTCCAGCGACCGTGGTGTTCGGAATGCTTGGCTCTCATTGAATGCTGCCGAGTTCTTTCGCACCCCAAGCTGTTACCAAAACGGGGATTGGTGGATTGAGGAGGTGTTCCTGTGAGAAGATAGGCACCCAGGAAGCTTACCAGAGAGTTAAGAAGGACTCAGTGAGCTTTTCTTCCGTTGCAGACCAACCATTGATTCAACGACGATCGCTTCAGCTCGCGCAACGTCGATACCCTCTGCTACGAGACGCCGTACGAAGGTTCGACGTAAAGCATTAGGCTGGAGTGGTGAAGCATTGTCCGTTGCCTTCCTCAGCCGGGCACTGCGATTTGCAACGTTGCCCGCAAGCGCATCGGCAATCTTCTTGGTCACACGATTGGCCGCACGGCGAGACGGATCATTCTGCACATGCGCATATATAGCGGTGGAACGTGGGTTTGAGTGGCCAAGGATCGCGCCAGTCAGGGCAAGCGCCTCGCCACTCGAAATGGCAGTCGAACCAATCGTATGCCTGAGGGTATGTGGCGTGATGCCTGAAAGCTGAGCCTTCTTGAGCGCCTTAAACCAAACCGATTTGGTGCCCTGGAAGTAACCATCACCGCGCTCGGCCGGAAACACGAAATGCTTGTTCTCTTCTCGCGGCAGGGAGCCTAGCAAAGCCACGGCTGCGGCACCGAGGGGACGGATGGACTTCCCAGTCTTGCTTTCGTCCAGTTCGAGCAAACCCTCCGACAGATTAACCTCAGACCATTTGAGCCCGGCAATCTCGTCACGCCGGCAACCTGTCAGAACCCAGAGGCGGGCTATGTTGACTGCCTTGCGGTTCACGCCCTCCATCTCTAACTCGTCCAGAGCCGCACCCAGGCGCGTAATCTCTTCCAAGGTGAGATATCGCGTCCTCTGATTATCCGTCTTGCGTATGGCAGCATTCTCGCACGGATTGCGTGCGACGATTTCGTTGCGAAGAGCAAAGCTAAACACCGCCGACAGATCCCGAACCACCTTGCGCGCGGCTCCCGCCCCGCCTCGCACGATAATGCGCTTGCGTGGCCCAATCTTATCGTCACGTGCCGTCTTTCCAGCTGTGACATCGGCCACGAACCGTTCGATATCACCGGCGTTGATATCCGGCGCCCTGCGATTGCCGAGCAGAGGCACGACATGGTGGCGAAGGCGTGCAATGGTATAGGCCTTGGTCCGAGGTTTCATCGCCTCGCCCTGTCGCTTGCCTCGCTGAATGACGCATCCTTCTTTCTCATAGAGATCGACGAGAGCGTTCATCGTCATCTCACGACGTTTTGCCTGAAGTTCGGTCATTGGATCTGCGCCGGTGACAACACTGCTGAGCTTGGCCTTCGCCAGCTTCCTGGCTTGTTCGGCGGTCAGGGGGCCATGGCGTCCAATCATGAACCAATGTTGAGTGGCGGAACGACCACCGCCGTTGGCACGATATTTGATGACGTACGTCTTCACACCCGTCGGCTCAACACGCAGGGCAAATCCGGGCAGGTCACAGTCCCATACGTGATAGCGTTTGTCCTTCGGCTTAGCGCCGTCGACGACACGCTTCGTCAGCAATACATCACTTCGTTTGCCCATTTTGACTCGACCTCCGGATACCACTGAGATACCACCACGATGGAAAACACCCAGCATATCGTAGCGTTTAGTTGGCACCAAAGTCAACTTAACTATTTGATATAATATTATAATGTCGCATTATCGGATACCACAGCGTAAGACATACTCAACTTTGCCAAGGTTGGGGTCGAGGGTTCGAATCCCTTCGCCCGCTCCAGTTTTCTAAAATATCTTCAAAGCCTCGGTTTTCCGGGGCTTTTGTGTTTCTATCGCGCTGAAAATAACGAGCAGCCACTGCCGCTTTTTGAACACGGTTACCGCAAGATTACACTTTGATTGCTCCTGCAGTATTTAAATGTTCTGCAACTTCTTTTGTTAGTAATTGCGATCATGAACTATGCACTTTCTTGGGAAAGTGCCACTATTCCGAGTAGGCAGGAATATTTCATGATCAAAAGCATTCGTCTAACAAGATTTAAACGTTTTAGTAACACGACGATTGAGCTGCATCCAAAAGGGCTTTCCTTTCTCGCTGGCGGTAACAATTCAGGAAAATCTACTCTGCTGCAGGCAATAGCAGTATGGGAGTTTTGTCGGTTCGTATTGGAGATGGAGAAGGGACGAGAAAGTTTGCTACCGAATTTCCCTGGACAAGGGCTCGGCCTCTCCGACGACGAATTTTCTCCTATTGCCGTTGCAAGTCTGAAACATCTGTGGACCAATCTAAAATCTCAGATCGCGGGGGAAGAAGGTTATTCGTTGGCGATTGAGTGCACATGGATCGATAGAAACGCCGCAGAGAAGCGGCTGAAATTGGCGCTTGCATTGACCAACGACCGCCTGTTTATCAAAACTGCCGACACGAATCTCACGACACACGACAAGTTGCCCAGCGTAGCCTACTTGCCTCCCTTTGCTGGCATCGTGAGTCGTGAAAACCAGATGTCCGGCGCGGAGCGGCGGAGCATGATAGGCCGCGGTTTGGCGGGTGGGGTAATCCGCAATCTGATACTTGATATGTATAAGGCAAACCAAAGAGAGCGAGTGCGCTTAAAGGCCGGTAAAACAAAGATCAAAAACTCAGATCTTGCGAAGCTGCGAAGAGAGGACCCATGGGAAATTCTTCAAGCTACCATGGCTCGCATATTTGGAACGCAACTTGACGTAGATCCATTCAATGAGCTCTACCATAGCTATATTCGCGTGAAGTGCATCAAAGGAACTTGGGATGAAAGGAAATTTACCCGGTTCCCAAACTTCCAACCTCGCGATTTGATGGCAGAGGGTAGCGGCTTTTTACAGTGGCTAAGCGTGTACACCCTTGCGCTTAGCCCGAATGTGCAAACTCTTCTACTTGATGAGCCAGACGCTCACCTACATCCGTCACTCCAATCCCAACTAGTTGATGCGCTGGAGGAGATCGTTGGGATGTCGGGAAAGCAGGTCTTGATGGCAACCCACAGCACAGAAATTTTACGATGGGCTGACCACACAAAAGTACTCGCATTCAACGGAAATAGTGCTCGCTATCTAGCGCATGAAGAACAAAAGATCAGTTTGTTCATTGGCCTCGGGAGTGATTACGCTCCGAAAATCGATCCCCTACGAAAATCAAAATGCATGCTAATTGTTGAGAATGACAGTGACGCAAGGCTCCTTAAGATTTTCGCGGCAACATTGAATAAAGAATGGCCCAAGGGACTCGTGATATGGCCTTGGACCGGCGGGAGTGCCGAACGTAAGCAGCTCTTTCTCCAATTAAAAGCGGAAATTCCCGATCTCAAGGCACTTAGTCTGAGAGATCGCGACGATCTAGAATTGGAGAACGTCGATAAAAACACCCTTCGAGATAAGTCGGTCAACAACGCCGAAGTCAATCTGATGCTTCGGGTCTGGAGACGCAGACACATTGAAAGCTATTTGCTGTGGCCTGAGGCTATCGCAAGGGCCGCCCAAAAACCTTTGGATGAGGTTACAGTGTTTATGGCGGAACATGCCATTGTCGTTCCGGTAGACTTTCCATCTCGAGATGTCGCCCAGGCGATGATTGATGCAAGAGGCAAGGAACTTACTCAGAAAGGCCATCGATCAATTAAGCAAGTATTCGGTGTCACACCGGCTGAAATCGCACAAGCCATGCACCCAGCTGAAATTCCGGAAGACATAAAGGTCCTGATTAAGCAAATCGAAGATATGTGCGCCCCGACGATAGTCGGAGATGCTGAGGCGGCTTAGCCTAGTACCATTATCTAATTTGCTAGCGAGGCGGTCAGATTCGGGATTTGGCCGACGTATCAATCATGATCGCCAATCGCTCAAGATCAGCGCATTTCTTTCTTCTCATACCTATGCAACCGCGCCACCCGGCCGGGGTCTCAAATCAGTCTCATTTGACGTTCAGGTCTGCCCATCATATCGATCGACGGAACGCGGTATTGGCTCGCATGAAAAGAAAGACGTCCCTGCTGGTTGCGATGCTGTCGCTTCTGCCCGTTCCCGCGCTCGCCCATCCGCATATCTTCATCGACGCCAAGTTCCAGGTCGTCGCGGCGCCGGACGGCTCCATCAGCGAGCTGCGCAACGTCTGGAACTTCGACGAGGTGTTTTCCTCCTCCGTACTGATGGATTTCGACAAGGGCGACAATCAGACGCTGACGCCGACCGAGCTCAAGGCGGTGGGCAAGACGGTCCGGGATTCGCTTGCGCAATACGGTTACTATACGAATGTCACCAGCAACGGCAAAGCGGTGCCCATGGCCAAGCCGGATGCGATCCAGGCCGATTACAAGGACGGTTCGCTGATCCTCACCTTTTCGCTGAAGCCGGAGCAGAAGACCTTCCTCAAGGGAACCACGATCTTCGGGATCTACGACAAGACGCTCTACACCGCCGTCGATTTCAACACCGACAACGACATGGCCACTTCGGGGTCGGCCTTCGGGCGCTGCAAGAGCAAGGTGGTCAGGCCCAACCCCAAGGAAGTCATGGCGGAGAACCAGGCTGCGCTCACCAGCATGTTCTTCAGCGACCCGCAGGGCACGGATTACTCGCTGCTGGTGGCGACACGGCTTGAAGTCCAGTGCTGACCCCACGCAGGGGATCCGTGTAGCCTGACGCCGGGTTCATTCGAAAGGCGTGGCATCGCTTCCTGCCGGACCGTTGCCGTTTCGGGAAAGCGCTATGAAGCGGCGGGCGACGATCCAGCAGCCGAGCGCCCAGGTCGCGCCGGCGCACCAGCCGCCGAGAACATCGGTCGGGTAATGGACGCCGAGATAGATCCGGCTCGCTCCGATCATCAATGTCAGCAGGATGCCGGCCGCGACCGTGAAGATGCGCGTCGAGCGGTGGGGGCGGGTGCCCGAGATCAGCGCGGCAAGGGTCAGATAGGTCACCGCCGACACCATCGCATGACCGCTCGGAAAGCTCAGATCGTGAACCTCGACCAGATGCGGCACGATATCCGGCCGCGGCCGCGCGACACCGATCTTCAGGGCGGCACTTAGCCCCCACCCGCCGAGCACGGAGGCAAGGACGAAGACGGCGATGGCGCGCTGCCGGTCCAGCAGCAGATAGATCGTCACCAGAACCGTCATCAACGCCAGCACGGTCGTCCCGCCGAGGCTCGTGATGTCCTTGACCGCATGGGTCAACCATCCCGGCCCGATCGGCACCGAAAGATTTCCAGGCTGGCGAAGCGCCAGCAATATCGCCTCGTCGAAGCCCCTCGTGCTTCCTTCGAGCACCTCTCCCGTCAGGTAGATGAACAGAAGAATTCCACCCGAAAGGGCGGCGAACATCACGAGCAGCAGAGGCTCATAGCGGTTCAGCCATCCAGGTATGCCCGACTTGCCGAATGGCTGATTCTTCATGCGCCGAAACCCGCTTCTCGTGCTTTCATGCCGCTACTTACACCTTCGGAACCCGAAACGGGACAACGCCTATCTAGGGATAAAATTCGCGGCATCCAACCGCGACGAAATCCGAAACCGCGCGTTTGAAGCGGCAGGCGCTTCAGGTTCATGACATGTTGTATCTCTATCCTTGCGCGCATTTCCCGCAATCGCCGGCAACGGCGAATGAGGAATATAGTCCGCATCATTGTCGTTAAGAGATCGAATATCGGGGTTGCGACAGATGGACCAAAGGAGTGCCCGCGCCTTGCTTCCGCAAACGGTGCAAAAACCGTTCTGCCGCAAGGCAGGCGCAATGATCGGTCTCAAATTTTCTGCTATTTCTGGAACCTTGAGCTGTGCTAGTAGTGCGGCAAGGGCGATCAGGGACCGGGTGTTGTCAGAGTGTTAAGTGTTGGGACATCTTTTTCCGCCCGGTTGCCGACGCTTGCCGGAATGGGTCTGCTGGCCGTCTCCTTAGCGGCTACGTTTCCCGCATCGTCCAGAGCGGAAGACACCCCGAAATCCTCGTCCGATACCTGGGTTGTTACCCTTGGGGCGACCGTGGAGTACGGCCCCAGCTACGAGGGATCGAAGCACCATTCCTTCAGCGCCCTGCCTTCCTTCGATTTGCACCGGCTCGGCGAAGCGCAGGAATACAGCGCTCCCGACGACAATTTCGATTATCAGCTGTTCGATCTCCACGGCCTCGAAGTCGGCCCCGTAGTGGGCCTGCGGGACGACCGCTTCGACCTCAACGACCTGCATCTGCAGAGCCAGCGCAGGGTGCGCTGGAATTTCGATGCCGGTGGCTTTGCCCAGTATTGGCTGATGGAAAATCAGCTGCGGTTTCGCACGGAAGTGCGTCAATCGCTTTGGGGCGGCGATGGCCTGGTCGGCGATCTGGCACTCGACTGGTTTCAGCCCATCGGCGACAAATGGCTGCTGTCCGCCGGACCTCGCCTGTCGATGGCGAACTCCATCTATATGCGCACCAACTTCGGTATCTCGGAAAACGAGGCTGTGAAACATGGCCATGTCAGCGCCTTCGACGCCGGCGCCGGCGTGAAATCGGTCGGCTTCGCAGTGGCGGCGACCTATACGATCTCGCCCGAATGGAGCATGCAGGTCTACGAGAAATACAACCGCCTGGTGGGCGACGCGGCCGATAGCCCGGTCACCTCGCAGTTCGGCTCACCCGACCAGAACATCATCGGCTTCACGCTGAACAGAACGTTCAACATCAACTTCTGAGGCGCTCCGCGCTTCATTCTCGGCGATGTAGCCGCGCGTCAGCGGGATGACGTCGTTTCGCTTGGTCATCTGGATCTGGAAGACGACGAGATCCTCGTAGCGGAAGGCGGCCTCCGCCGTCGAAAGATAGTATTCCCACATCCGGCAGAAGCGCTCGTCGTAAAGCTTTACCGCGTCGTCCCAGCGCGCCATGAAACGCGCGCGCCAGCTTTCCAGCGTCTTGGCGTAGTGCAGCCGCAGCACCTCGACATCGGTAATGGCGAGCCCCGCCGCCTCGATCTCGGGCACGATTTCGGAAAGCGCCGGAATGTAGCCGCCGGGAAAGATGTATTTGTCGAGCCACGGCGTCGTGAAGCCGGGTGTCGCCGAGCAGCCGATGGTGTGCAGCACCATGATGCCGTCATCCTCGAGCAGCTCGGCGCATTTCCGGAAGAAGGTGCGGTAGGATGCCAGCCCGACATGCTCGAACATGCCGACCGAGACGATCCTGTCGAAATGGCCGGTGAGGCTGCGATAGTCCCTCAGCGCGAACTGAACTTCGGCCGGCATTCCCCCGACCTTGTCGGCCACGCGCTTCGAGGCATAGTCGTGCTGCTCCTCGGAGAGGGTGACGCCAAGCACATAGCCGCCGGGCGCATGCTCCGCCATGTGCAGCGCCAGGCCGCCCCAGCCGCAGCCGATGTCGAGAATGCTGTCGTTCGGCTCGATCAGGAGCTTGGCGGCGAGATGCCGTTTCTTGGCAAGCTGCGCGTCTTCCAGCGACTGGCCGGCATGCTCGAAATAGGCACAGGAATATTGCCGGTCGGGATCGAGGAAAAGCTCATAGAGACGGCCGTCGAGATCGTAGTGATGGGCGACATTGGCCTTCGATCGAACAGGCAGATTGCGATGGCGGAAAATCCGCAGCCTGGTCCGGGCATGATCGATGATGCGGGCAATGAGCGGGTGGGTGCTGTTCTGCGCCTCCCGCAGCATCATCGCCACGAAATCGTAGAGCGTGCCACGCTCGACGATGAAACGGCCGTCCATGTAGAGTTCGCCAAGCCGCAGATCGGCATCGATGAGGAACGCCCATTCAGCCCGGCCGTCGGTGAAGCGGACATGAACGGGCTCGCCGGTGCCGTCGCCGAATGTGAGGATGCGGCCGCTCGCCGTCGTCACGGTCAGCGCGCCCCGCGTGACGATGGACGACAGTGCCCGCTTCACGCACCAGTCCGCGAGGCCTGAGAAAAGGACATTGCTTTTGCCGTTGCGGCGATTTTCATCGTGAGAACTGGGCATCATCCATCCTTGCCGGCGCCACTCTGCAGACCGTCACGCTTGGCGTGCCAGTCTCCGTGATCCTCCGTCTCCACATTGGCGCTCGCGATCAGCCAGACGCCCGCCAGGATCAATCCGCTGCCGATCACCTGCAGCGCGACGACCCGCTCGCCGAAGACGAACCAACCCGTAGCGATAATCAGCACGTAGCTGATGCCGGAAAGCGGAAAGGCGCGGCTGAGGTCGAGTTCGGCCAGCACGTTCATCCAGATGAAGAAGCAGGCGACCTCGACGGCGATCGCCGCCAGGATCCAGTATGACGACAGCGCCTGCCAGAGCCATCCTTCCGCGCCGCCGTCGCTCAGCTGCTCCGCCCCATGCTTGACGAAGAACTGGAACAGGGTGTTCAGCACCGGCACCGCGAGCCAGGAAAAACGCATCGGCATCACGCATCCGCCTCGTCTGTCGAGAACAGCGGCGACACCAGCCGCAGCAACTTCTGGAAGAAAGGGTTGCGATGGCGAAAATACATCGCATTGCCCGTCAGCTTGCTGCCGAGACGCACCTTGTTCTCATAATAGGCCTGACCGCTTTGATAGCGGTTGAGACCATGCTCCAGGCAATAGCGCAGGTTGGTAAACCAGCTCAGGAAATAGAGGTTGTAGGGTCGCCCCTTTTCGCCATCCATGCAGAAGAACTTGTCGATGGCGACGTGTTCGTCATGCACGATCAGATTGGCGGCAAGCAGCTTGTCTTCGACGAAGTAGAAGGCGCAGAAGGAGCGACCGCGCATGCGGCTGAGAACACCCTGGAAGTATGCGGGGGTGAGCTCTTCGAACTGCCATTCGCTGCGGTTGCGGGTGTCGTGATAGAGCGCCATCACCTCGGGCAGGAACTCGCCGAAATCCGTCCTGATTTCCACCCTGACCTGCTCGAAGGATTTCAGCTTGCGGCGCATATCCTTGCGGGTGCCGGATGAAAGCTTGGCGAGATACTCGTCGATCGTCTTGAAATCGATGTCGAGCCACGCCGTCGGGAGCCCGCCGATCGAGGCATAGCCGCGGGCGACGAACAGATCGCCAAACTCCGCCGAAGCCTGCTCGGGAATATCCTTGAGGCCGACCAGCGCGCAATTCTCTGTGGCGGCAAGCTGTTCGAAGAAGGACAGCAACTCCCCAAGCAACACGCTGCGGCGCTCGCCGGACACGTCGGCACGAAAGCCGATTGCCCCCGTCTCGGTGCAGGGCGATCCAAGGCAGGCAAGGCGCAGCTTCAGAAAATTCGGGAAATGGCGCTGCACGCTGCGCACGGACCTGCGCAGGAACCCCTCTTCCAGCGTCGTATCGAGGGCATAGAGGCAGAGAAAGGCCGGCATGGCGGCGCAGACGCGCCCGTCTTCCGTTACGGTGATATAGCGCCATTCGAAACCATCGAGACCAGCCTCCTCGATGGCAAGCAGGCAATCATAGTCCTCGACCTGGTCCTGGAAACAGGCGTTCCACGCATCGCGGCCGATGGCGCGAATGCTGAAATGGACCTCGGCCACCGGGTTGCCTGCCGGCATCGGCAGCGCTTTAAGCAGCGGCTGCGACATGGCGGGCCTCGAAGAAATCTGCCGTGAAATCGGCCACCTGGCGATGCTGCCGGTCGACATGGATCATGTGATAGCTGTCCGCTATCCATTTCAGCTCGTGCGGAGCGCCGATATGCTCGGAAATGTAGCGGGCGTGCTTCGGACTGGCGAGATCGTCGTCCTCGGCATGCAGGATCAGCGTCGGCGTCTGCATGGTCGGCAACATGCCGCGAAGCGCCTTGCCCAGCCGATGCATTTCGACAAGGCCCTTGCCGGGAAATTTCTCCAGGACGCCTTCGCTGGCCATGCCCTCGATCAGCCGGCGCATGCGCTCGTCCTTGATGCCGAGCGACGTCGTCTCGCTGAAGCTCAGGCGATCGAGGAAAGGAATGCGCGATAGCCATCCGATCTGCGACGCCAGGAGCGGATAGTAGAAGGGAACGTCCCAGCCGTCGTAGCTGAAGCAGGGAGAGTAGATCGCCACCGCGCCGATCGCCTTCTTCTGCTCGGCCGCCAGCATGGCCAGCTTGCCGCCGACGCAGATGCCGGCGGCAAAGACCTCCTGCGTTCTCGATGCCAGCAGTTCCGATGCCTCGACGACAGAGCCGAGCCAATCCTCCCAGCGCGTCTGGCGCAGCGTCTTCGCATCGACGCCATGACCGGCCAGCAGCGGCGCATGGATGCTGTAGCCCCTGCGGTTGAGATGCCGGGCCACCAGCTTCATCTCGGCAGGGGCGCCCGTCAGACCATGGATCAGAAGGACGCCTTTGCCGTTTGAGCCCTCCATGAAGAAGCTCAGCTCATCATGTTTCATGAGACAGCTCCGACGGCCGGTTTTCCTTGGCCATGAAGCCAAGCGCATGGCAGGTGCTGATGACATGCGTGCCGTTCTTTTCCTGCTCTTCCTTGATCTGCTCGTGCAGGGACTGGAGCTTCGTCCAGTGCGTACGCGGGCGATAGTGGTGTTCGGCGTGGTAGCCGTTGCCGAACCAGAGCCAGTTGTAGAAGGACTTGTGGCTCGACACGCCCCAGGCGATCGGCTCGTCCGGATCGCCGTTCAGATGCTCGTAATAGCCGTTCAGCGACGACAGGCAGTTGCCGATATAGTAAAACGGCACGAAGAACAGCACCGCCTTCCAGTCATAGATGAGCGCGAGCGCCGCAAGCCCCAGGAAGAAATAGAGCTCGAAACGGCCCCAGGCCGCATCGAAGGGGCGATTGCGGGCGATGGCCTTGTGGATATCGCCGAGGCTGTCGCGGAAGAAGCTCAGGAACGTGTAGGACCAGACGTTTTCCGGCTGGCCGTCATGGCCGTGACGATAGATCGACAGGAGATCGACGGTCTCGCCCTTCTCGTTGGGACGGTCGCTGTTGCCGGAATGATGGCGCATGTGCACCCAATGATAATAGGTCTGCGAGAAGCCGATCGCGACCGACTCCAACAGGCTGAAGGCGTAGTTCATCCAGCGCGGCTTGAAATAGGGCGTATGGATGAAGTTGTGCGATATGCTGTTGATGTTCCAGGAGATCGAGACGGCATAGAGGCAGCCGAGGACGGCCGAGAGCCAGAGCGGCCGGCTTTCGAAGCCGACGATCAGGTAGACGTCGAAGGCGAGATGGGCGACGGCGGCCAGAACCGGTGCCAGATCCCATCGGGTGTGCGCAAAGATTTTCATAATCCTGTAACTCCCACACAGGCCACGCCGGCGGTGACGAGGAACACGCCGGTTGCATGGCGCAGGTTGATATTTTCCTTGAAGATGACGGCGCCGGCGAACACGATGACGACGTAGCTCAGCGCCATCAGCGGGAAGGCGATGGTCAGGGGGACATGCTCGAGAACGGCCGTCCAGGCGAGAAGCTCGACGGCCCAGAACAGAATGCCGAGCCAGGTGACCGGCTTGGCCAGCGCCGCGAGCAGCGCGTTTTCGCTGGCCGATTGCTTGAAGCAGACCTCGCGGGCGGTTTCCGCGAGCACGCAGAACAGGATGAGCCCAAGCATGGGAAGTGTCAGGCTGCCGGTCATTCCATATACTCCGCGAGAACCTCCAGCAGCGCGTGATTGGCGGCGCTGTTGATGTTCCTCGTCGTTTCCGCGCCCTGGCGCATGCGCGGCTGGTCGATGAAGATCTCCGCGCGCTTCAGGAACTGCGTCCGCAGGCTACCAGCATAGTTCGGGGTCGAATAATCCCCGATGACATCGGCGCCGATGATGCGGTGACGGCTGCCGATTTCGCTGATCAGAGCGAGAAGATAGGGTAGCCGCATGCGGCCCTGATCCCAATTGGTGACGGCATCGTCGGCGGCCAGGACATCCTTGTCGATCGTGACATAGACGGCCTCGGTGCGTATGCGGCTGAGCATCCGGTCGATGAAATTGTCCTCGCCGATCTCCGCGATCGATTTCCAGTGCAGCGCGCCCTTTTCCTGCTGATAGCTGGCGCCATTGCCGTAGTCGGCCAGCACGCGGCTCGGCGGATGTTCGTAAGGGTAAAGCTCCAGCTTGCCGTCCCCGAGCCAGTGCAGGTTCGCTCCCTTGCGCTCCGGGCTGCGAAGATCGCTGCTGCAGACGCCGATCGTGATGACCTTCTGGATATTGGGATTGGCAAGGGCCCTGTTGACCCAGGAGCCGCAATGCATGCCGCCGTCGAACTTGACCCAATCGGGATGGTTGTCGAAATGGATCAATGTGGCGGGACCGGGCTGCCGCTCCAGTGCTCCCTCGAGCAACAATGCCGTGATGTGATGGAAGTCGCCGGACCCCATGAAACACAGCTGCGGATCCTTGCCCGCCGCAGGCCCGTTCCTGACGATTTCCCGGCCGAGATCGTCGAGCGCGCTCTGCTTGCCCCAAAGCCGGACCTGCCGGCCCTCGTTCTTGCCGAAATACTGGTGCGCGCCGGCAAACTTGCAGGCGCGCACGAAATCAGGCTGCAACTCCAATGCGTCGTCGAGATGGAGAAGCAGCAGCTGCACGGTCTTATCTCCGGGCAGCGCGCGTCAGAAGCTGGTCGAGGAGCGCAAGCGCCAGGTCGATCTCTTCGTAGCTGATGAGCAGGTTCGGCGCGAAGGTGATGACATTCTTGTGGTAGCCGCCGACATCGAGCACGAGGCCGTAGGTCTTGCCGCCGACCTGCATGTCGCCCTTCATGCCTTCGTCGCACATCCAGTCCATCGTCGCCTTGTCGGGCGTGTAGCTGTCGTCCTTGCAGATCTCCATCCGGAGCGCCAGGCCCAGCCCGTCGACTTCGCCGACGATGGCGTGGCGCTTCTCCAGCTGCTTCAGCCCATCGAGGAAGTGGGCGCCCTTGGCCATGACCGACGCGCCGAAATCCTCTTCCTCGAGCATCTTCATCGTCTCGAGCGCCACGGCGGTTCCCATCGGGTTGCTGGCGAAGGTCGAATGCGTGGAGCCGGGCGGGAAGATGGTCGGGTTGATCATCTCTTCGCGGGCCCATACGCCGGACAGCGGATTGAGGCCGTTGGTGATCGCCTTGCCGAAGACCAGCGCATCCGGCGAAACGCCGAAATGCTCGATCGACCAGAGCTTGCCGGTGCGGTAGACGCCCATCTGGATTTCGTCGACGACGAGCAGGATGCCGTGATCGTCCAGCACCTTCTTGAGTTCGACGAAGAAGTTCATCGGCGGAATGACGTAGCCACCGGTGCCCTGGATCGGCTCGATGTAGAAGGCGGCAAATTCGGACTTGCCGGCCTTCGGGTCCCAGACGCCGTTATATTCGCTCTCGAACAGGCGGGCGAACTTCTGCACGCAATGATGCCCGTATTCTTCCTTCGACATGCCCTTCGGGCCGCGGAAATGATAGGGGAACTCGACGAACTGCGCCCGGTCGCCGAAATGGCCATAGCGGCGGCGGTAGCGATAGCTCGAGGTGATCGCCGAAGCGCCGAGCGTGCGGCCGTGATAGCCGCCCTCGAAGGCGAACATCAGGCTCTTGCCGCCGGTGTAGTTGCGCACGAGCTTCAACGAATCCTCGACGGCCTGCGAGCCGCCGACGTTGAAGTGGACGCGGCCCTTGTAGCCGAACTTGCGCTCGGCATCCTGGGCGATCAGGGCTGCAAGCTCCACCTTCTCGCGGTGCAGATATTGCGACGCGACCTGCGGCAGGCGGTCGAGCTGGCGATGCGCGGCCTCGTTCAGGCGCTCGTTGCGGTAGCCGAAGTTGACGGCCGAATACCACATCTGCAGATCGAGGAAGGGCGTGCCGGTCCGGTCGTAGACGAAGGAGCCTTCGCATTCCTCGAAGAATTTCGGGTTGGCCGTGTAGTGAACCGTGTCGCCATGGGAGCAATAGGCCTCCTCAAGGGCGCGCAGCTCCTCTTCGGAACGGACGGACTCGGTCTCGCCGCTGAAGGCTTCGGCTACATTCGTTTTCATTCAATGCCTCTCGGTCTGGTTCACGCTGTCTTGAACTGCGGCAGCGCGCGGGGGCGTCGTTCGACGCTCGGGAGAACGGCTTCCATCTTCGGAAGCAGGTCGGAAAAGTCTTCGAAACCGACATAGGGAATGCCGTGTTCCTCGCAGTAGTCGGCAAGCTTGGCCTTCGCGAAAACGAGGTCGACCTTGTCGGAAACGCAGAAGTCGCTGCGGCCGTCGCCGATATAGACCTGCAGGTCGGCGCTATCGACGACGCGGCATTTGCAGACGCCGGCGCCGGATACGCAGCCGGTCGTGGCGAACGGCGGAAACAGCGAATAGGACTCGCGGCCCTGTGCGACGCTGCAAGTCAGCACATTGGCGACGATGGGAAGACCCTCGATGCCGTGGCGTGCCAGAATGCGGCGGATAAAGTAGTCGACGCCATCGCTGACGATGGTGACGGGCAGTTCGCCACGGCTGCAAAAGGACAGGAAGCCTTCGAAACCCGGATCGATCGCTTGCGTGTCGAGAAACCGGTCGAGTTCGGCCCTGCTTGCCTGAATGAGGGCGATCTGCCGGCGCATGCACTCGCCGGAGCCGATCTGCCCCTGCTTCCACAGCTGCTCGATGTCTTCCCACTCTGAGCCGGCGAAACGGGATAGCACCATATCCGTCGCGTCTTCGATGGATATGGTTCCATCAAAATCGCAAAACACCTGCATGCAGCACCCTTTCGCCATATCCTAAGTTGCGTCTAACAACCTCAGATGAGCCGGGCATGAGCGGAAAATGATGCGAAAATGAAAAACGGCGAGACGTCGATTTTAGTTCAAAGGCAATCGCAGATCGACGCGGAGACCGTTGCCCTGACGTGACGAGGAAAGCTCGACCGTCGCCGAAAGACGATCCGCGGTGTCGGCGACAATGGCAAGGCCGAGGCCGGCCCCTTCCGTGTGAAGCGTATTGAGGCGGTAGAACCGCTGGAACACCGCCTCCCGTTCATGGGGCGGAATGCCGGGACCGCTGTCGCTGATCGAAATACGGCCAAAACCGTCGTCGGAAGAGACAGAAACCGTGATCTCCCCGCCGACGGGCGTGTACTTGATCGCGTTGTCAAGCAGGTTGGTGACCATCATGCGCAGCAGCGATTCATCGGTCGTGACCTGGATTTTCTCGTCGCCTTCCAGCACCACCTCAAGCTCGCGGCTGGTGATGATATTGCCGAATTCGGCAATGAGCGACGCCACCCAATGATAGAGCGTCACCGACGTCAGATTGAGCGGGTGATGGCTGACCCTTGCCAGCCGCAGCAACTGCTCGATCAGATGGATAGTGCGGTTGTTGCTGGCGACGAGGTCGGCGACGATCGCCTGCCGCTCGTGATCGCTGTCGCTGTGCTCGAGCATCCGCAGCAAAAGCTTCATGCTTGCCTGCGGCGTGCGCAGCTGATGCGCGGCAAGGTCGGAAAAGCGCCGCTCCAGCGTCAGCGACTGGCCGAGCTTTTCCAGCAGCTGGTTGATCGACCGGCCAAGCGGCAACAGATCGCGCGGCAGCCCTTCGACCGGAATGGCCGAGAGATCGTCGGGCGATCGCGTGCGGATCTGTCGAACCACGCCATGGATCGTGCGCAGGCCGCTGTTGATGCCGAGCCAGATGAGAAAGCCGATGACCGGCACGAGCATCAGCAGCGGAAAGAAGAGATTGAGCAGGATGTTGGAGACGAGCGTTTCGCGAAGCGCGATCTTTTCGCCAAGCTCGATCACGATGGTCGTGTTCGGGATCGGCAGCGAATAGACGCGCCACTCGTCCCCGCCATAGGTCAGGGTGGTGAAGCCGACCTTCTGCTGGGGTACGTCCGAAAGGAAGGCCGTGCTGCTGTAGAAGCGGATGCTGCCATCGACCCAGGCGCGAAACATGTGCGCATCGGCATAATCGTCGGCGTCTTCGTTGAAGGCCAGCTGATTGTCCATGTTGAAGTCGATATCGTCGATCTGCTTGGCCGCGTGGCCAGGCGTCTTTTCCAGAGGTCGGCGCAGCAGGCTCCAGATCACGTTGGCATCGTCGATGAGCTGGGCGTCGTAGATGTTGTTGATTTCCCGCGTCGCGCTGTTGAAGGCGAACGCGGCGATCACGACGATCGTCACCACGACGACCGGCGCAATGCGCAGAAACAGCTTGCGGGTAAGCGTGGAATTGTTCATCGCTCGATCATGTAGCCGACGCCGCGGATCGACTTGATGAAGTCGGTGCCGAGCTTCTTGCGCAGATTGTAGATCGTCACCTCGATCGTGTTGCTTTCGACGGTGTTTTCGGCGTCGTACAGCGCATATTCGATATCGTTCTTCGTTACGTAGCGGCCGCTGCGCTCCATCAACAGCTTCAGCAGATGGAATTCCTTCGCGGTGGTATGCACCTGCGCGCTGCCCTTGCGGGCCACCATGGCGGACGGATCGACCTCGACGTCGCCACAGCGGATGACGCTTTCGGTCCGGCCGTCGCGCCGGCGGATAAGCGCGCGCAGACGCGCCAGCAGCTCGTCCAGGTCGAAGGGTTTGACCAGATAGTCGTCGGCGCCTTCGTCCAGGCCCTCGACTTTCTGGCGAACCGAATCCATCGCCGTCAGCAGCAGCACGGGCACGGAATTCCCCCGTTGCCGGATACGCCGCAGCACCTCCATGCCGCTCAACTGCGGCAGGTTGATATCGAGGACGATCGCCGCGAAATGCGAATGCTCCGCAGCCTCCAGGCCGGATGCGCCGTCGCGCATCCAGTCGACGCCGTAGGCGTGCTTCTCCAGCGCCTTCTTGAGCGATGATCCGAGGATATTGTCATCTTCAACCAGCAGAACGCGCACGACCGACCTCATCTAGCCGAATTTTCTTGGGCAATGTGAGCCGCAATTGGAACGGCCATGTGGCAAAGCTATGACGGATCATTTCCGCCTGGCAAGAGCGGCTCTTTCCAGCGATTTGCAGACCTTGCCGAAAACGATGCGCAATCCGGTCGCCCACAGACGCTAGCGCAGCTTTTTCATGGATGCTTCCAGCACCTCGAAAATCCTCGCATCGGTCGATTGCGCAACATTGAAGCGCATGAAGCGCCCGGCGGTATCCGACAGGCTGAAGACATTCCCCGGTGCAAGGACGATCCCTTCGGCAAGGCAAGCCCGGGCGACATCGGCCGCATCCAGCCCCTCCGGCAGCCGGCACCAGAGAAACATGCCGGCCTGCGGCTTCAGCCACGGCACGATGCCGATGGCCTCCAGCCGGGCCGACACTTCCGCCATCGCCTTGGCGAGCCGCACGCGCAACGCCTCCACATGCTTGCGATAGCTGCCGTCCTTCAGCGAGAGATAAACGAGCTCGGCCGACAACTGCCCGCAACTGAAACTGCTGGCGACCTTGAGATCGACCAGCCCGTCGATCCAGTCCCGCCTCGCCGCGATGAAGCCGCAGCGCACGGAGGCCGAGAGCGTCTTCGAAAAGCTGCCGATGTGGATCACCCGGTCGAGCCCGTCATAGGCGGCAAGGCGCGGCGCCGGAACATCCTCAAGATCGGCGAAGATATCGTCTTCGATGATGATGAGCCCGGACGCATCCGCCAGCTTCAGCAACCGATGCGCCGTCACCGGCGAAAGCACGGCGCCCGACGGATTGTGAATGGCGGAATTGGTGATGTAGAGGCGTGGCTTGTGCCGTTCGAGAGCCTGCCCGAACAGTTCGACATCCGGTCCGGTCGGCGTGAAGGGCACCGAGACGACATTGGCGCGATGCGCCCGCAGGAGCGCATGGAAATTGAAGTAGCAGGGATCGTCCACCAGCACGGTATCGCCGGGCTCAAGCAGGAAGCGGCAGAGAAGGTCGATCGCCTGCGTGCCGGATTCCGTCAGCAGGATCTGGTCCGGCGGCACCGTGATGCCGTGATCGCCAAGGCGCCTGGCAAGCAGCTGGCGCAGCGGCGGCAGGCCGAGCGGCGTTCCGTAATTGGCAAGCGCGCCCATATCCCCCCGCGCCAGCGTTCGCAGCGCCCGGCGCAACGCCGCCTGCGGCAGCCAGGAAGGCGGAAGCCAGCCGCAGCCGGGCTTCAGAACGTCCTCGCCCACCTCCAGCGATTGCCGCGATATCCACAGCGGGTCGACATTGCGGTCCGAACTGGCCCCGGTCTCGGACAGCGAAAGCGGAGGCAGCGGGCCGCAGACATAGAATCCCGAGCCCGGCCGTGAGCGGATCGTGCCCTCGGCGGCGAGCCGCTCATAGGCCTCGACCACGGTGGAAACCGACACCTGCATGGTCTTTGCGAAGCTGCGCACGGAGGGAAGCCGTGCCCCCGGCATCAGGCTGCGGTTCGCGATGCGATCGGAAACCGCTGTCATCACCGCATCGATACGCGTGCTGCCGGCAATGCCGGCCATCGAAAGATTGTCCATCCGTACTGCACCTTCAGCCATAACAGTTCGCGAAAATTGTACTGCACCGTCTCTGGCTTGGCCAGACAAATACGCCGATACCGCGAGGAGCAAGAAGGAGCATGCGCAATGGACAAGGCAACGACGGGATGGATCTACGGTTTGACGGGAGTTGTGATCTTCAGCGGCTCGCTGCCGGCAACGCGCGTGGCCGTCATGGATTTCGATCCATTGTTCCTGACCGTCGCCCGTGCCGTGATCGCCGGCCTGCTGGGCCTGTGCCTGCTGCTTGCCTTTCGTGAGAAGCGCCCGGCTCGCGGCGACATCACCTCGCTCGCCATCGTCGCTCTCGGCTGCGTCGTCGGCTTTCCTCTGCTGACGGCGCTGGCGCTCAAGCACGTCACGTCAGCCCATTCGATCGTCTTCATCGGCCTGCTGCCACTGGCAACGGCCATCTTCGGCGTGCTGCGCGGCGGCGAGCGGCCGAGGCCGGCCTTCTGGATATTCTCCGCCATCGGCAGCGCGCTCGTCAGCGGCTATGCCCTTGCGCAGGGCGTATCGGCCTCGCCGGTCGGCGATCTCCTGATGCTCGCCGCCGTGATCGTCTGCGGCCTTGGCTATGCCGAAGGCGCGGTGCTGTCGCGCCGGCTCGGCGGCTGGCAAGTCATCTGCTGGGCGCTGGTCCTGTCCCTGCCCGTTACCATCGCACTCTGCCTCATGACCATGCCGCACAGCATCGACGGCATCGGTCGCCCGGCCTGGCTCGGCCTCACCTACGTCTCGCTCTTCAGCATGCTGATCGGCTTCGTCTTCTGGTATCGCGGACTGGCGCAAGGCGGCATCGCCGCCGTCGGCCAGCTGCAATTCCTGCAGCCCTTCTTCGGCTTCGCGCTCGCCGCAGCGCTCCTCAAGGAAAGTGTGAGCTGGTCCATGCTCGTCGTGACGATCGGCGTCGTCGCCTGCGTCGCCGGGGCACGGAAATTCGCGCACTGAGATATCGACCCTGCAGCGCCTTGCCGCTTGACCTTCTAAACCGATCAGTCTATTAAAAACCAATCAGTTTAGAAGGAGCCCATCATGCCGACCCCTCTCGTCCCGCCTTTCACCCGCGACACCGCCATCGCCAAGGTCCGCCTGGCCGAGGATGGCTGGAACAGCCGCGATCCGGAGCGTGTTTCCAAGGTCTATACCGAAGACAGCCAATGGCGGAACCGCGCCGAGTTTCCGCGCGGCCGCAAGGAAATCGTCGAGTTCCTGACGCGCAAATGGGCAAGGGAGCTGGATTACCGGCTGATCAAGGAGCTCTGGGCATTCGACGGCAACCGCATCGCCGTGCGCTTCGCCTATGAATGGCGCGACGACAGCGGCCACTGGTTCCGCTCCTACGGCAATGAAAACTGGGAGTTCGATGCGGACGGACTGATGCAGCGCCGTTTCGCCTCCATCAACGACATGCCGATCAGGCAGGAGGACCGGAAATTCCACTGGCCGCTCGGCCGCCGGCCGGACGATCATCCGGGCCTGTCCGACCTCGGCCTTTGAAATGGTGCGGACCGTCTTCGAAAAGTCCGACGCCATCGCCCTTGTTGCCGAAGTCTTTCGCGAACTCGGCTACGAGGGGGCGTCGATGAGCCACATCACCGCCCGCACGAAACTGTCGAAGGGCAGCCTCTATCACTTCTTTCCCGGCGGCAAGGAGCAGATGGCGGCGGAAATCATGGCCCATATCGACGCCTGGTTCGTGACGGAGATGTTCAAGCCGCTCGAGGACGACGAACCGCGCGCTGCCATTGCCCGCATGTGGCAGACGACGGACAGCTACTTCCGTTCCGGCCGCCGCGTCTGCCTGATCGGCGCCTTTGCGCTCGACGAAACGCGCGAGCGCTTCCCCGCCGCTATCAGAAGCTATTTCCATCGCTGGATCGACGCGCTCGCCGGCGCTCTGGTCAAAGCCGGCCTGCCCGACGCGGAAGCGAAAACGCTGGCCGAGGAGGCCGTCGTCGGCATTCAGGGTGCCCTGACACTCGCAAGGGCACTGGGGGACGACGCGATTTTCGGCAGAACTCTGGCAAGGCTGAGCCAGACGGTGGAATCCGCGCTCGGATAACACCGTCTGGCCAACGCGAATCACCGCCGGTCGCTTCGCCGAATATGGCGCAGGAGGATGATTCGCCCGGTTCGGCGGACCGTGAATTGCTGAAAAGCATATGGCGGACACCGGGAATTGACCGCGGGCAGCGCGTAAATCCCTGATCTTAAACAATCCTCCATAAATGCGTGGCAATATTAACCATGTTTGATTTGCAACTATCCAGGCTCTCGTGCTCAGCAGGGAACGAGAGCGCCGAGGAGACGGATAGACGATGCTGCAGCAGGTAAACGAGACCGACGACGCGCTGATCGATCGACTGCAACGTTCGGCGTTTGATTATTTCATGCTCCACACCAATCCGGAAAACGGGCTGGTGGCGGATACCTCCATCAAGACGAGCCATTGCAGCATAGCGGCGGTCGGCTTTGCTCTGTCGAGCTACCCGGTTGCCGTGGAGCGCGGATGGATCAGCCGCGCCGATGCCGCCAAGCGGGTGCTGACGACCCTCGATTTCTTCGCCAACAGCCAGCAGGGCACCGAGCGCGGCGCCACCGGCCACCGCGGCTTCTACTATCATTTCCTCTACATGGAGACCGGCAACCGCGCCTGGAACAGCGAGCTTTCGACCATCGATACCGGTCTGCTGCTGATCGGCGTCCTGACGGCGGCCGCCTATTTCAACGGTTCCACCCAGGCCGAACGCGACATCCGCAAGCAGGCGAAGTTCCTGTATGAGCGCTGCGACTGGCACTGGGCCCTGAACAAGGGGCAGGCCATCAGCATGGGCTGGAAGCCGGCCAGCGGCTTCCTTCGCTGGCGCTACCAGGGCTATGACGAGGCGATCTTCCTTTACGTGTTGGCGCTGGCCTCGCCCACGCATGCGATCCCATCCTCGAGCTACGAGGCCTTTGCCTCGACCTATACCTGGATGATGTTCAAGGATGCGCCCTTCCTCTATGCCGGGCCGCTGTTCATCCATCTTTTCTCGCATGCCTGGATCGATTTCCGCGACATCCGCGACAAGCATGTGGCCGACAAGGATACCGACTACTTCCGAAACACGCAGACGGCGATCGCGGTGCAGCGCGACTACACGGAGCGCAATCCCGGCCATTTCGTCGGCTATACGAAGGATGTCTGGGGCCTCTCTGCCTGTGACGGCCCGAACCCGACGGGAACGAAGCACAGCCGCCGCCACGCCCCGAAGGTCTTCGGCTATGCCGCGCGCGGCGCTCCGCTCGGCCCGGATGACGGCACCATCGCCCCCTGGGGGCCGCTGTCCTGCCTCGCCTTCGACCGCCAGGCCGCGCTCGACGGCACGAAGGCGCTGCTGTCGACCTATCCGAATCTGCTGCTCGACGGCCGCTTCCCGGGCGGCTTCAACCCGAGCGTCAAGGGCACTGGGCCGGAAGGCTGGGTGGACGATCGCTCGGTCGCCATCGACCAGGGGCTGCTGGTCATGATGATCGAAAACGCCCGCACCGGGATGATCTGGAACCTGATGCGGCAGTCGCCGATCCTTCGCAGCGGCCTGGAACGCGCCGGCTTCACCGGCGGCTGGCTGGACGAAAAGAAGGCAAAACCCGCCATCGCCTGAGCGATGGATCCCGGGGGCCGTCAGGCGTCTCCGTCAATGTCGCAAGAATGTGCCGGCCCCCTCTCCCCAAACGGGGCGAGGGCTGGGGTGAGGGACCGTGCATGCGAGTGCGGCAGAACGAACTCACCGGCCATCATCGTCCGCGCCTCAAAGCCTCTCTATCGCCGCAATCACCTCGTCCTCGACGGTGATGCCCTTATTGAGGGCGAGGCGCCGTGCGGTCTGCCCGCGCCGGCCCGGCAGGCGGACATTCGGGTCGCGGGTGATTTCGGCGGCCAGCAAGGCCAGCCGCTGCGCCGTTTCGGTGGCACTCGTCGCTACAGGATTGATCGCGATGATCGTGTGGCCAAGTGCCGGCGGCGCACCCTTGTCATCGAAGAGCGACGAGGACTCGAAGGCATAATTGGCGCCGGTGAGGCCCGCCGCCAGAATTTCCACCATGAGAGCGAGCGCCGCCCCTTTCGAATCGCCGGTGGGGATCATCGTGCCGGCCAAGGCCTCCTCGGCACTGGTGGTTGGTCTCCCCTCGCGGTCGAACGCCCAGTCGGCGGGAATGGGCGCTCCCTGCTGCCGCGCGGCCATCACCTTGCCGCGCGCTACCTTGGAAAGAGCCAGATCGATCACGATCGGCTCGTCATCGGGCAGCGGCGCGGCAAATGCGATCGGGTTGGTGCCGAAAACAGGCGTCTTGCCGCCCCAGGGCGCCATCGCCGCCGGCGCATTGGCGACCATCAGCGCCACAAGCCCCTGATCGGCAAAGCGTTCCACCGTCAGGCCCATGACACCGGCATGATGCGAACGGCTGATGGCGGCGAGTGCAATCCCCTGCTCTCGGGCAATCGCGGGAAGTTCGGCAATGGCGAGGTCGAGCGCGGGATAGGCATAGCCATTGCCGGCATCGATGCGCAGCACGGCCGGAAAGGGCCGGCTCGCCTGCGGCACGGCGAAACCATCGGTCTTGCCCGCCTTGGCCTGCCCGGCATAGGCGGCGACACGCCGCAGCCCGTGACCGCCCTGCCCGGCAGCTTCCGCCGCCACGAGCGCAATCGCCACCGAACGGGCATTCCCGACGCTTACCCTGTTTCGCTGCAGCGCCTCCGCGACCAGCGTCTCGGCTTCGGGAAGCGACAGGTGCATGAGGCAAGACCTTGAAAAAGAACCAGGGAGGACAAAGGTTTCTACGCCTTCCTCCTCCCTATCGCAATGCAGCAAAGCTCGGGTGTCACGCCACGTCGAACTTGACGCCCTGGGCCAGCGGCAGCGTGCGACCGTAATTGATCGTGTTGGTCGCCCGGCGCATATAGGCCTTCCAGGCATCGGATCCCGACTCGCGCCCGCCGCCCGTTTCCTTCTCGCCGCCGAATGCGCCGCCGATCTCGGCACCGGAGGGACCGAGATTGACATTGGCGATGCCGCAATCCGAACCCCGCGCGGAGACGAATGTCTCGGCCTCGCGCATGTCGTTGGTGAAGATCGAGGACGACAGGCCCTGCGGCACGGCATTGTGCAGCGTCAGCGCCTGATTGAAGTCGCTGTACTTCATCACATAAAGGATCGGCGCGAAGGTTTCCTGCTCGACCGGGCCGGTCTGCTCGGGCATTTCGACCAAGGCCGGACGAACGTAGAAGGCATCGCCAAAGCCGTTTCCAACACGCTCGCCGCCGGTGATCGTGCCGCCGGCAGCCTTCGCTGCCGCAAGCGCCGTCTGCATCCGGTCGAAAGCCTGCCCGTCGATCAGCGGACCGACGAGGGTTCCCGCCTCAAGCGGATTGCCGATCGTCACCGAGCCATAGGCTTTCTGCAGGCGCGGCACGAGCTGGTCGTAGACGCTGTCGTGAACGAAGAGACGGCGCAGCGTCGTGCAGCGCTGGCCGGCGGTGCCCATTGCGGAAAAGGCGACGCCGCGCAAGGTGAGATCGAGATCGGCCGTCGGGCAGACGATGGCCGCGTTGTTGCCGCCCAGCTCGAGAATGGCGCGGGCGAAACGGCCGGCCAGGCGCGGACCGACCGCGCGACCCATGGCCGTCGATCCGGTCGCCGAAACCAGCGGCACCTGCGGATGATCCACCAGCAGCTCGCCGAGATCGCGGCCGCCGATCAGGAGCGTCGAAAGATTGGCCGGCGCTTCGCCGCCTTCTGCGACATAGCGTTTCAGCGCCTTTTCGAACAGGGCCTGCACGGCGAGCGCCGTCAGCGGCGTCTTTTCCGACGGCTTCCAGATGGTGGAATTGCCGCAGACGATGGCAAGCGCCGCGTTCCACGACCAGACGGCAACGGGGAAATTGAAGGCCGAGATGATGCCGATCGCCCCCAGCGGATGCCAGCTTTCCATCATCCGGTGTTCCGAGCGCTCGGTGGCGATGGTCAGGCCGTAAAGCTGGCGCGACAGCCCCACGGCGAAATCGCAGATATCGATCATCTCCTGCACTTCGCCGAGGCCCTCGGAGGTAATCTTGCCGACCTCGATGGAGACGAGGCGGCCAAGGGCGGCCTTGCCGGCGCGCAGTTCCTCGCCGAGCAGGCGGACCAGCTCTCCGCGCTTCGGCGCCGGCACGTTGCGCCATGCAAGAAACGCCTCGTGCGCGTTCCCGATCGCAGCCTTCGCCTCGCTCGTCGAATGTTCCCTCAGCCGGCCGATCTCGGCACCGGTCACCGGGGAGGTGACGGCAAGCGTGCCGCCTGTATAGCGATCGGCCGATACGCCGATATCAGTCAATATTGCCTTGGTCTCGGCAGCAAGATCGAGTGTCGTGGTCATGTCGTTTCCTCTTCCCGTAATGCTGATACGGCTTTCTTTTGAATTCTGGCTTCTAAGTTCTGGCGCCAACGAAATGCGCCGCCTGGGCGCCGGCCTCGTACCACATTTCCTTCACCGCCCTGAAGCTCGGCTCGACGATATCGGTCACCGGCAGCGGCAGATCGGCCTCGGAAATCTGCCCGAGGATATGGCCGGCAAGCACCTTGCCGAACACGGTGCCCGGCGCGATGCCGCGGCCGTTATAACCCGAGAAGCCGACGACATTCTCGGCCAGCTTGTGGAAACGCGGCAGCGCGTTGTCGGTCATGCCGATCTTGCCATACCATTCGCATTCGAAGGGAATGTCCCCGAGCTGCGGAAAGAGCTTTCTGAGCGAACGGCGGGCCCAGCTCTTGTGGATTGCAAGACCGGTATTGCGCAGCGCGCCAACGCTGCCGAAGACGAGCCGGCCGGCCTGATCCATGCGGAAGGAGGAGAGCACCTCCTTGGTGTCCCACGCACCCTCGCGTCCGGGCAGAACGGATTTGCGCAGATTGTCGCCGAGAGGCACGGTGGCGAAATTGAAATAGGGCAGATGCACCTGTTCCTTTCGCACCTTCTCCCAGGGGCCGGTGCTGTAGGCGTCGGTCGCGACGACGATCCAGTCGGCGCTGACCTTGCCGCCATCGGTCGAAACCACCCACTTCGCCCCGTTTCTTTCCGTCGATATCACCCGGCTGCCGGTATGAACGGCAACGCCCGCCTTCACCACGGCATGGGCAAGGCCGCGTGCATAGGCAAGCGGCTGCAGCGTACCGGCCCGCATGTCGAGCAGCGCGCCCGCATAGGCAGAGCTGCCGATCCGGCGCTCCGTCTCCCGCGCATCGAGCACCGTGACCGGCGCGCCGCGTTTGCTCCATTGCCGCGCCCGCTCCTCGATTTCCTTCAACCCCTCCGGCCCGACGGCGCAATGCAGCGTGCCGTTGCGCTCGAGCTCGCAGGCGATGCCGTGCTTCTCGATCAGCTCCATGACCAGCGTCGGCCCGTTGCCGAGCAGGTCGAGAAGCCGCTCGCCATGAACCGGGCCGAGCTCGCCGGGGAGATCGTCCGGCATCACCCACATGCCGGCATTGATCAGGCCGACGTTGCGCCCGGCACCGCCGAAGCCGATTTCGTTGGCCTCGAGCAGCACGACGTTCGTGCCGGCTTCCGCAAGATGCAGCGCCGTCGAAAGGCCGGTATAGCCGCCACCGACCACCACGACATCGGCAAAAAGCTCGCCGGAAAGCGGCCTGGTTGCCGGCGGCGGTGGGGCGGTCTTTTCCCAAAGACCATGGGAGCGAGGGTCATTCAGCATGAAACCGGTCCGATCGACAGAGGTAATCGCGCCAATCTAGCGCTACGCCGGAAAGTGCGGAAGCGGCAAGAGCGATATCCGGTGGACAGAGAAAAACTTGCATGGCGACCGGGCTTTCGGCCATTATAGAGGAAAGGCCGGCCACCATCGTAGCCGCGGATAAAACCACGCCACCATCGCGGCTGCGGACAGAAGCAGGACACACTCATGAAGCCCATTTTCGTTCAGCTCCAATGCGCTCCCGGCAAGACCTACGAGGTCGCCGACGCCATCTACCAGACGGAGCTGGTTTCGGAGCTGTATTCCACCAGCGGCGAATATGACCTGCTGATGAAGGTCTACATCGCCGAAGAGCAGGATATCGGCAAATTCATCAACGACCACATCGCCAATATCCCGGGCATCATCCGCTCGCTGACCACCCTGACGTTCCGAGCGTTTTGAGAAAGCCGGATTTCGGGTCTGAGCATCACAATTAAGCCCGCGTTGGTGGAATTGCCCCTCACCCCAACCCTCTCCCCGTTTCGACGGGGAGAGGGAGTTCATTGAATTTTGTGGGCGACACAAAGAGCACGCGGCAATCGCCGGACTGATCCCCTCTCCCCGCGCGCGGGGAGAGGGTTAGGGTGAGGGGCAGCTGCTCAACGCCCCCAACATTAACCCTCTTGCTCAAAACCTCCTGGTTTTCTACCCACGGTTAAACGCTTTTTAACCGCCCCGATGATCTCCTTTGCCGACTGATCAACGGGCGGCGCGCTGTAGCGCCGGATTGCGGGCGCGTGGCGCGGCATAGGGATCGAGGGTGGATCGATGACATCGGCGGTTGCGGACATTCAGGCAAACAAGCAGGCCGGGCCGCTGATCGTCCATGTCGTGCGCCAGTTCCTGCCGAACAAGGGCGGCCTGGAAGACGTCGTTGCCAATCTCTGCCGTCAGCTGGTCGCCCGCGGCTATCGCGTGCGCGTGGTCACCTGCAACAGCCTGTTTTCCGATCCCGGCCGGGAGCTTGCGGAACACGAAACCATCGACGGCATCGAGATCGTCCGCATCCCCTGGTCCGGCTCCAGCCGTTATCCGCTGGCCCCCAAGGTCTTCCGCCATCTGGCCGACGCGGATCTCGTTCATGTCCACGCCGTCGATTTCTTCTTCGACGCGCTCGCATGGGGCAAGCTGATGCATGGGCACCCCATGGTCGCCACCACGCATGGCGGCTTCTTCCACACCCAGAAATACGCCGCCATCAAGAAGATCTGGTTCAATACCGCAACGCGGCTGTCCGCGCTCGGCTATCATTCGCTCATCTGCTGCAGCCAGTCCGATGCGCGGCTCTTTTCCCGGATCGCCGACAGCCGCGTGCGCCTGATCGAAAACGGCGCCGACGTCGGCAAGTTCTCCAATTGCGCTGCCTTGGAAGCACGCCGCCGCATCGTGACCATCGGCCGCTTCTCGGTCAACAAGCGGCTCGATCATCTGCTTGATGCCATGAAGGTGCTGGCCGCCCGCGATGCCGACTGGCATCTGGATATCATCGGCGCCGAGTCGGACCTCAATCGCGCGACGCTGGAAAAGGAAATCGCCGCCCGCGGCATCGAACGCAATGTCGCGCTGCATGTTTCGGTCGACGATTGCGCGATCCGCAACATCATCGCCCGCGCCTCGCTCTTCGCTTCGGCTTCCGAATACGAAGGCTTCGGCCTGGTGGCGATCGAGGCCATGAGCGCCGGCCTGCTGCCGGTGCTGAACACCAACGAAGCCTACAAGGCGATGGCCGAAACCCATCCGGCCCTCATGCTCTCGGATTTCTCCAATCCGGAAGCGGCAGCCGACACACTGACCGCCGCGTTCGAGCGCCTTCAGGCCGATGACCTGACTTTGCGGCAGGAGCTGTTGCGCGACGCCCGCGCTTACGCATGGGACGAGGTCGCGCAGCGCTATATGGACGTCTACGACGAAACGCTGACGCCGAAAGGCAAGTCGCCTCAGCTCCTGCGCCAGCGCGGCCAGGCGGCATAACCTTCGAGAATACCCGTGAGCCAGGCGCGCTTGTAGCGGGCCGCATCGAGGTTGAAGCGCGCCAGCGCCGCCAGCCAGCCGGCGACCGGCCGGAACAGCCGATACCCGACGTAGTAAAAGGGGAAGGCCTGCTTGCGCATCAGCGCACCGAAGCCGCGTCCGTATTTGCGCGCGCGCTCCACCTGTCGCGGCCCGTATTCGCTGGTGACCTGATCGTGATGGACGATGAGTTCGGGAAAGAACATCGCCCCTTTGCCTGCAGCGAGCGCGCGTAGCAGAAAATCCGCCTCTTCGCCGCTCTGGAAAGGCGATTCCGAGCCGACGCCGAGATCTTCATCGAAACCGCCGATATCGCTCAGCGCCGCACGACGGACAAAGATGCCGTTGGAGTTGCCGCATTTCAGATAGTTCCAGCGGGTGAGTGCAAGCCGTGTCTCGCCCGTCGGGCTGACGGAGGGTATCCCCTCGGCGTCGAGCGTGCGGCCCGTGACGATGGCCAGATCCGGATGAGCGGCAAACAGCGCCTCGGCTTTGGCGAGCGTATCCGCCTCGTACCAGCAATCGTCATCGGGAAAGCAGACATACTCGCCTTCGGCGACCGCCATGCCGTTGTTGCGCGCCCGCGAAAGCCCTTTCGGCGAGCGAATGTGGCGGATCGGGAAGGAGGAGGAAAAGCTGCCGATGAGCGCGCGCAACCGGTCGTCCGCGTTCTGGTCGACGACGATCACTTCGAAATCCCTGTGATGTTGCCCGGCCAACGAACGGAATAGCCGCTCCAGCTGATCGAAACGATCGATCGTGCAGACGATGAGGCTGAACAATGAAACCCTCCGCACAAGCCCCAGGGGCGGCCAATATCAGAGAGAAAGAATATTAGCCGAAGTAAAAAATGAACTTAGGGCAGCATTAAACCCTAAATATTAAGGCATATGAAATAGAGCTGAGGCTATCCCCGCGAAAAGCCGGATCAGTGCGGTAAGTTCCGGCAATTTGAGGAGCAGTCTGTCTTCATGTCGAAGAGCATAATGGCAAATTCGGCCTTGAACGCGGCAGCGGGATTGACCCTGCTCGCGACCGGCTTTGTCTGCTCGATCATCGCGGCGCGCCTGCTCGGCCCGGAGGCCAACGGCATCATCGCCTTCTCCCTGTGGCTGACGACGACGGGCGCGCTCATCGCCGAACTCGGCGCCGGTGTCACCTTGCTGCGCGTCCTGCCGCAATTGAAGGGGCAAGGCTATTCGACCGAGGAACGGCGCGGCTTTGCCGCCTATCTCCTGCAGCCGACGATCCTCGCAACCCTGATCCTGCTCGCCGGCTATGTCGCTTACTATTGGGATGCGGAGCGACTGCACTGGGCCGGCGACGCATCCTACGTCATCACCATTACCGGCGTGTTCTTCGTTCTTCAGTCGCTCGGCGCCTATAGCAAGAACTACCTGATCGGCGAGCAGCAGCTCGGCGCGTTCCTGCGCATTACCGTGACAAGTTCGGTGCTGCAGCTCGCCACCGTCCTCCTGGGAGCCATATTCTTCGGCGTCGGCGGCGCACTGGCCGGCTATGCGATCGGCCAGCTGCCCATGTTCATCGCGACCCTCAGGATCGCGATTGCGCGCAGGAACAGCTGCGGCGTCGGCCTTTCCGCTCTCGTCAGCTCATCGCTCATTCTCTCGATAGAGCTCATCAACAGCTCGATCTTCCTCAATCGCATCGAGCTGCTGTTCCTGCAGCGGTACTGGGGCATCGAAGCGGTCGGCTTCTACGCCGTCGGCCTGTCGCTCGCCAATCTGGCGCTGCAGCTGCCGGTGCAGTTGAGCGGCAGCCTCCTGCCCTATTATTCCGAACAGATGCACGCGCGGGCGTCGGACAAGCTGCCGGTGGAAGTCTTTGCCGGCGTGGCGCGCAGCATAGCCTATATCACGCTGCCGATGAGCTTCGGCCTTGCGGCGATCGCGCCCGAGCTGGTGGTGACGATCTTCGGCGCGCCCTTCGCTCCGAGCGGAAACATGGTGGCGCTGCTGTCGCTGACCGCCGTGCCCTATGTCTTCATGCTGATATGCACACAATATCTCTATTCGCTCGACCGCGTGCGCGAACGCACCGTCATGGGCGGTATCGCCAGCGCCGTCATGGTCGGCGGCTGTCTGATCGCGGTGCCCTTCTACGGCGGCGAAGGTGCCGCGCTGGTCCGCTTTCTGGCCTATACCTCCCTGTGCCTGCTGATGGTACGCCGCATGGAGTTCGAGGGATCGACGCGAGGCATGCTGACCAACCTTGCAAAAGTTACGGTTGCTGCCATTCTGTGCGCGGTTGCAGCCTATGGTTTCACGCAGGCGCTGACCGGTGTCGCTGGTCTTGTGGGCGCCGTCATCGCCGGCGCCTTGGCCTATGGCATCGCGCTCAGATTGCTGAAAGCCGTTCCGGACGAGGATATCGAAGTTCTGCAGAAAGTCGCAACGCGACTGCCTGCCCGGGCTCATCCAATTGCCACTCAGGCTCTGGCTCTACTGGCGCCACGCCGAATGTGAGGAGATTGTCATGGCTGGTTGGGGAGCCGCCGAGGAACAGAACAAGGGCAAACAGACAAGATCGGCAGCGACACCGGTAACGTTCGCCGGCACGGTCGGCCTGTTTGCGCCGGCCGTTGCTCCCTCGCATGGCACTGCCGTCCTGTTTCTCAGCCCCTGGGGCTTCGAGGAAATGTGCGTCCGCAAGTTCTGGCGGGTTCTGGCGGAAGATCTCGCCGATATCGGCATAGCCAGCCTGCGTTTCGACTATGCCGGCACCGGCGATGCGCTTGATGGTGTTGCCGGTGAAGGCAACGGCCTGACGCCGTGGCAGGAAACAGCGCTTGCCGCCACCACGAAGCTGAAAGCGCTTTCCGGCTGCGACCGCCTGATCCTCGTCAGCCAGGGCCTGGGCGGAACCATCGCCGCCGCGCTCGCCGAACGCATTCCCGACATCGCCGGCATCGCCTTTCTCGCGCCCGTCATCTCCGGCCGCGCCTATCTGCGCGAACTGACCGTCTGGTCCAAGATGATCGATGAAGGCATGGGTCTCTCGGAGGCGCTGCGCCTGACGGAGGGTGTCACCGTCGCCAGCCTGCGCATGCCGGATGGTGTCGCCGAAGTCGTCAAGAAGCTGAATTTCATGACGCTCGACCGGCTCGACGCACCGAACTGCCTCGTGCTGACGCGAACCGGCCGTCCGGGAGACGCTGATTTCGCACATCACCTCCAGACATTGGGTCCGCATGTCGAGCAGGCTCCATACGAAGGCTACGACGACCTCGTCTCGAACCCCACCGTTGCCGTCATGCCGACGGCGACCGGCCGGAGAATAGTCGAGTGGGTCCGGTCGATCGCCGCCCAGTCCGAGACGGCCGCATTGGCCGTCGCCAAACCGCCGGCTGCGGAACCTCTCGCCGGCGACGGTTTTCGCGAGACGCCCGTCCGCTTCGGCCAGGGCGAGCGCATGTTCGGCATCCTCTGCGAGCCGGAGGGCGACCGCACAGGCGCAACCGCACTGATACTGACGACCGCCTATGACAGACATGCCGGCTGGGGCCGGATGTCGGTCACCATGGCGCGCGCGCTCGCCCGCGACGGCATCGCCTCGCTGCGTTTCGACACCGCCAATGTCGGGGACAGCCCGCCGCTTTCCGGCGCGCCAGACCAGGTGCTCTATTCCCGCGAACAGCATCGGGATGTCACGGAGGCGCTGGACTTTTTGGAGAGACGAGAGCTGCTGCCGGCCTATCTCGTCGGGCGCTGCAGCGGCGGCTACCTCGCCTTCCAGGCCGCCGTGCGCGACGCACGGTGCGATGGTCTCGTGACCGTCAACCCCTACAGTTTCCATTGGGATGAGAGCCAATCCGTCGACGAGGCGCTGCGTTTCGCTCCCCGCTCGCTGGAAACCTACGGTCGCAAACTCCTGCAGATGGAGACGTTGAAGCGACTCCTCGGCGGCAAGATCGATGCGAAAAACGCCATGCTCAACATGGCCACGGGACTCGGCAGGCGCGGGATGCGGACGAGCCGCCGGCTGCTCGGTGCATTCCCTTTCTTCGCCGCCGCGCAAGGGCCCGTCCTTGGCGGCTTCCGCACGCTTGCGAAACGCGGCGTCGACATGTCGCTGATCTACAGCGCCCATGACATCGGCCTCGATCACCTGCACGACCAATTCGGCGAGAACGGCGCCGGCCTGAAGCACTTTCCGGACATACGCCTGACCATCATTCCCGAAGCGGACCACAATCTGACCCCGCCCTATGCGCGCAAGGTGTATCTCCGGGAGGTCAGGGAGATGGGTTTGAGGCTCGCCAACCGATGACGCCCCGACTTGAAAACCACCGGAAATGTTCGCCATTTCCGATACTTGCTGTATAGTTGCCCAATGAGGCTCCTGATCGTCGAAGACAACCGCGAACTGGCGTCCTGGCTCGGCAAGGCGCTGCGTCAGGCGCAATATGTCGTCGATATCGCCTATGACGGCGAAGATGCCGAGCACATGCTGAAAGTCGCGGCCTATGCCATCGTCATCCTCGATCTGTCGCTGCCGAAAATGGACGGGCTGACGCTGCTGAAGCGTCTGCGCCAGAGCGGCAACAAGGTGCCGGTCATCATCCTCACGGCCAATGCGAGCCTTGACGGCCGTGTCGCCGGCCTCGACAGCGGTGCCGACGATTATCTCGCCAAGCCCTTCGAGATCGCCGAGCTGGAGGCCCGCATCCGTGCCGCCGTGCGCCGCGGCCACGACCATGCGGCCCCCGAGATCGCCGTCGGCGACCTGCTGCTCGACGGCGGGACGCGACAGTTCTACCTGGCGGGCGAGGCGTTGGCGCTGACGCCGCGCGAACATGCGGTGCTCGAACATCTGGTCATGAAGGCCGGCACGACCGTCACCAAGGCGACGCTGTCGGAAAGCGTCTTCGGCTTCGACGATCTCGCCGATACCAGCGCCATCGAGATTTACGTGCATCGCGTTCGCAAGAAGCTCGAAGGCAGCACCGTGCAAATCGCGACCCTGCGCGGCCTGGGCTACCTGCTTCGCCATGCGCAATGACGAGGTGTCCCCGCCCCAAAGCGTTCTCGGCCGCGCCGTCGGTGCGCTGACGACGAGCCTTCGGGCGCAACTGTTCGCCTGGGTCGTGCTGACCCTCATCGGTGCGATCTGCATCAATCTCTATCTGAGTTTCCGTTCGGCGGACGCCACGGCCAATCTCGTCACCGACCGCACCCTGCTCGCTTCGGCACGCGTCATTGCGGAAGCCGTGCATGTCGATGCCAGCGGCACGGTGCAAATCGACATTCCGCCTGCCGCGCTGGAAATGTTCGATACCGGCTATGGCGACCGCGTCTTCTATCAGGTCGTGACCGCATGGGGAAACCTGGTCGCCGGCTTCCCGGACCTGCCTCGGCCGAAGCGGGACCTCATCGGCGAAGACCGGACGTTTCGGGCCGATGGCGTCCGCGTGCTCATGCTCAGCCATCCCGTGGTCGGCCTCGATCAGGACAGCACGATTTCCGTCGCCGTTGCCGTCACCCACAACAGCCAGTATGCAATGCGCCGCAGGCTGTGGCTGTCGGATTTCACCAAGCAGCTCGCGCTCGTCCTGCTTGCCGGCCTGGTGACCATCATCGGTCTGCAGCGCGGCCTTGCGCCGGTGCTGCGGCTGCGCGACGCCGTGCGCGAACGCGGCCGCGAGCGTCTGGATCCGCTGGACCCGCATATGGTGCAGAGCGAGCTTCGGCCGCTCGTCCATGCCCTCAACGATCATATGGAGCGGGTGCAGAACCAGATGGCGGCGCAACGCCGCTTCGTCTCGAATGCCGCCCATCAGCTGCGCACGCCGCTGGCCCTGATCTCGACGCAGGCAAGCGTTGCTGCCCGCGAAGCCGATAATAGCCGGCGCGACGAAGCGCTGACGGCGCTGCGTTCCAGCACACGGCAGGTAACCCGGCTCGCCAGCCAGCTTCTGACGCTTTCGCGCGCCGAACCCGGCAGCCGGCGACCGCGAAACGACACGATCGATCTCGCGGAGACTGCCCGGCGAGTGCTGGAAACCCTTGCCGAGGAAGCCCTGCGCCGCAACATCGATCTCGGGCTGGAGGCCGATGAAACGCAGGTGCATATCGAGGGCGACGGCACCATGCTGCGCGAGATGCTGGTCAATCTCGTCGACAACGCCCTGCGCTACACGCAGGCGGGCGGCCGCGTGACGGTCGGCATCGGCCGCGAAGGCGATACGGCTCTGCTATGGGTCGAGGACAACGGGCCGGGCATTGCGGAGGCCGAACGAGCCCAGGTATTCGAACGCTTCTATCGCATCATGGGCACGGAACCGGAAGGCAGCGGCTTGGGGCTCGCCATCGTCCGCGAAGTCGTCGACGGCGCCGGCGGCTCGGTCACGCTCGGCGAAGCGGCCGGCGGCGGCTTGCTGGTCAACGTGCGGCTGCCGGCTGTGTGAGAGCGCGAAGTGCGGTAATTGCAAGATAGTTCCCTCCCGCTCGCGGCAGGGCCGTCACATATGCGCCGGTCGATGCGGCATATACCTTCTCCCCAAGGGAAGAAGGGGTCTCATTTGCCGATAAAAAAAGGCCGGGCAAGATGCCCGGCCCCCGGCTTGGGAGGTGCCAGTAAAATGGCTGCTTAATGCGTGTCGAGGCTCTGCTGCGGACGCCAGCGGGTGATGTGGTTCTCGATCAGGGTCATCACGTATTCGGCGCCGAGCGTCACCACCATCACCAGGATGATTGCGGCGTAGAGGCCGGCTGCGTCATAGGTACCCTTGGCGATCGAAATCAGGTAGCCGATGCCGGCCAGCGAGCCGACGAACTCGCCGACGATCGCCCCGATGATGGCGAACGAGAACGAAACGTGCAGGCTGGCGAAGATCCAGCTCATCGCCGACGGCAGGATGACGTTGCGGGTGACCTGCCAGTTCGAAGCACCGAGAATGCGGGCATTGGCGATCATGTTGCGATCGGCTTCCCGCACGCCCTGGAAGGCGTTGGCGAAGACGACGAAGAACACCATGATGAAGGCGAGCGCCACCTTGGACGGCAGGCCGAGACCCATGATCATCACGAAGATCGGCGCAAGAACGACACGCGGGATCGAGTTGATCGCCTTGATGTAGATCGACAGGATATCGGAAGCCAGCTTGTTGCGGCCGAGAGCGACACCGACGAGAACGCCGGTCACCGAGCCGATGACGAAGCCGATCAGCGCTTCTTCCATGGTGACGCCGAGATGATACCAGAGCGAGCCGCTCTCCGTGCCTTCGGTGATCCACTCCCAGAGGCGCAACGCAATGCCATAGGGGCTGGAATAGAAGAACGGATCGATCCAGTGCAGATCGGACGCGAGCTGCCAGAGGCCGAGGATGGCGGCGAGAATGCCGATCTGCCATGCCAGCACGACGTATTTGCGGCGGGTCAGTGCCTTCAGCGCCGCGGCTTCGATTTCCGCATCCGAGGTGCCGGCGCGGAAGATCGGGGCATTGCCTGCTTCGAGAGCTGTGTTTGCCATGATCAATCCTCCCTTATGCCGCTTCCGCGGCACGGCGATAGCTGGTTTCGACCTCTTCGCGCAGGTCGTCCCAGATCGTCTTGCAATAATCGATGAAGTTCTGCTCGTAGCGGATTTCCGAGACGACGCGCGGGCGCGGCAGGTCGATCGTGTAGACCGACTTCACCGTCGCCGGGCCGGCCGTGAGAACATAGACCTTGTCGGCGAGCGCGACGGCCTCTTCCAGATCGTGCGTCACGAAGACGACGGAGGCCTGGCGTTCGGCCCAGAGCTTCAGGAGCTCTTCATGCATGACAGTGCGGGTCTGCACGTCGAGCGCGGAGAACGGCTCGTCCATCAGCAGGATTTCCGGCTCGTTGATGAAGGTCTGCGCCAGCGACACGCGCTTGCGCATGCCGCCCGAGAGCTGATGCGGATAGTGATGCAGGAATTTCGACAGCCCGACGCGGGCGAGCCAGTCCTTGGCGCTTCTTTCCGCCTCGGCCTTCGACTTGCCGCGAAACAGCGGGCCGGCCATGACGTTTTCGATGACGTTCTTCCAGGGAAAGAGCGCATCCGTCTGGAAGGCGAAGCCGACGCGCGGGTCGATGCCGTTGACCGGGCCGCCCATCAGGCGGACTTCGCCGGCGCTGGGCCTGGCAAGTCCGGTGACGAGATTGAGGGTCGTCGACTTGCCGCAGCCCGTCGGGCCGACGACGGCAACGAATTCGCCGCGCTCGACGGTCATGTTGAAATCGCGCAGTGCGGTCAGCGACTTGCCGGTCGGCGATACGAAACGGCGGCTGACATTGATAAGCTCGATCGCCGGCGTCCGGCGTCCATCCTGTTGCATGGTGCTGATCCTGACGCGTGCCTTTCGGGCGTGCACGCAAAGCCCAGTGAACTGCAAAGTCCCTTGAACTGCCGCTTCCAGCATTCGCCGGAAGCGGCGTTATGACTGCTTACTTGACGTTCTTGACGAATTCCGTCGTGTAGGTCTTCGACAGGTCGATCGTCTTGCCCTTGACGTTCTTGGAGAACTCGGAGAGCACGGCGAGAACGGTCTTCGGACCATCTTCCGGCATCACGCCATCCGGCGTGAACATTTCCTTGCCAGCGTCGAGGGCCTTGATGTAGCCGTCCTTGTCGCCGACGTAGAAATCCTTCGGCATCTTGTCGGCGATTTCGGCAGCGGAGTGCGTGTGGATGAAGCGCATCGTCTTGACGAAAGCATTCGCAAGCTTCTGGACTTCTTCCTTATGCGCGTCGACCCATGCGGCATCCATGTAGAGCGATGCGGCCGGATAGGTGCCGCCGAGCGCTTCCTCGGTGCCCTTGAGCGTGCGCAGATCGACGAGAACCTTGGCCTCGCCGGTCTTCAGAAGGCGCGAGATCGTCGGTTCCGTGGTCATGCCGGCCTGGATGGCGTCCTGCTGCAGGGCGGCGATGAAGGTCTGGCCGGCGCCGACCGGAACGGGCGTTACGTCAGCCGGGGAAAGACCGGCCTTGGAGGCCATGTAGAGCGTCAGGAAGTTGGTGGACGAACCGAGACCGGTCACGCCGACGCTCTTGCCCTTCAGATCGGCGAAGGACTTGATTTCCGGATGCTTGGCCGAGACCAGCTCCACCTCGCCCGGTGCCTGGCTGAACTGCACGACGGACTTGATGAACTTGCCCTTGGCCTGCAGGTCGACGCAGTGATCGTAGAAGCCGACGACACCCTGAACGGCGCCTGCCAGCAGCTGGTTCTCGGCATCGACGCCGGCGGATTCGTTGAGAAGCTCGACCTCGATGCCTTCATCCTTGAAGTAACCGAGGGATTCGGCAAGCTTGGCCGGCAGATAGATCTGCTTCTCGTAACCACCCACCATGATCGAAATCTTGTCGGCGGCATTCGCGGCCGTGGCTGCAAGCGAAGCAGCAGTCATGACGAGGGAAAGGGCTACGGTATGAAAAAGGGCGCGCGATGAACGCATCAATGTCTCCTCCTGTTTGAATAGCTGCGCCATGCGACGCTGCACAAAATGCGCTTCCTCCACGAAGCTCAGCCAACCTAGCGCGGGCAACCTTTCAGTCAGCTTTCAGCGCGCAATCCCGATAACGTGACGGCGCAATTTTATTCCACCGGCGCCGGGACCATAAATATGGTCGCCGATGTTTCCGCATAGCAGGATACCCGGCCTTGCAACGGGAAGCATCGTTCGATCTTGGCATTTCCCGCATTGCGGTTATCTTAGTGCATGCGCCTTTGCACAGGGGACCGATCCATGAAGACCATTGCCATAGCCTTGCTTCTGACAACGATCGCAACCGCCGGGCCGGCATCGGCAATCTCGCGCTACGAGTCGCTGGGCAAAACCTGCGCTGCCGTGCAGCAACTCGTTGCCGGCGAGCGTGCGGTGATACTGCGCTATCCCGCGCGGCGCGGCGGTCTCGTCCTCTACGATCGTTATGTCGCCGACAGCGGGCAATGCGGCATATCCGGTTATGCCGAGCGCACCTCCGTTCCCACGAAGGACAACCCGCAGTGCCCGGTCTATAATTGCAAGCCGTCTTCCACCTTCAATCCGCATTGACGCGAATCGTCTTTTCTGCGGTTTATGCGTGCGACGGAATTATAAAACATTACAGAAAAAGACCTTTAGTTGAGTCCCACCCATATTTAACGCACATTTTGCGGGCAGATAGAGCAGGCGCCCCTTCCCTTGAAGGGTCACGAGCATGGTGTTGTCCGCCAGCCCCTATTTGACAAGGAGATTGCGCAGTGAGTGCAAAAGTACCGAACCCGATCGATGCCTATGTGGGCTCTCGCGTGCGCACGCGTCGTCTTATGCTTGGCATGAGCCAGGAGCGGCTCGCCGAACAGATCGGCGTGACGTTTCAGCAGGTACAGAAATACGAAAAGGGCACCAATCGCATTGGCGCCAGCCGATTGCAGGCCATAGCCGGCGTGCTGGCGGTTCCGGTTGCCTTCTTCTTCCAGCAGGACACGACCCAGCCCCTGAACACGGACGGCCTCGGCGCGATCAACGGCCTTGAGGACCTGTCGGATTTCCTGACCTCCAAGGAGGGCCTCGGCCTCAACAAGGCCTTCATGAAGATCAACGATCCCAGCGTTCGCCAGTCCGTACTGATGCTGATCAAGTCGCTGGCAAACGCCTCCGAGCCTTTGGCGGACCATGTGCCGCACACGACGAGCTTGTCGGCAAGCCTTCGCAATTGAGATGTCGCCTTCGGGCATGGATGCCGATACGCGTGGCGTCGAGATACCCCGCACGAGTCGCCGCGCCGGTCCAGAGGCAAGTGCCTTCGCCTGAAGCCACATGAACACGTCGCGTATCAGGCAGCCCGCAGGCGCGATGGGCTTGTCATGCCCCTTCGGCCGCTTTTCAGGGCCATTTCGCGCCCTGTAATTGCAAACGCCGAATTTCGTCACAATCAAGACTCGTGTCACGCTGCATGTCACGCGCCAAGCCAGAAAACATCCGTTACGGTTTGCTCATGTTCTCGGCCGGATACGATTCGTCCGCCGGGAACGGGGGCAATAGAGGGCATGAAATGACAGCAGCACTTCCGATCGGAGCAGCACACCAGGATCCGGACTCGCTCAAGGAACTGGCATCAATCGCTCGGCTCATTACCTATGCACGGCAGAGCGCCAAGAACCTGAATGCGGAATTCCCTGTCTGGTGCCTGGATCTGGCACTTGGGGCCGTGCTGCAGGAAATGTATGCAAACGGCTTGCCGAACCCCTTGTTCGATGAGGGAACGGACACAGCAAACATCGTGGCACACTGAAAGAACGATCCCCACTTTTCCGGGACGGGCAACAATACCGATATGGCCGGATAGGCCATATCGGTATTGCTTTTCAATCAGCCGGAACTCTCTGGCAACAGCTTATCGGCAGCCTTTGCGCGGCTGAACGCCGGCAGTGAAAATCGCGATGCATTGGCGCAGGTGGCGCAGCCGTGTTTCGCGATCCGGCCAATCGTTCGGATGGCCCGGCTTGGAAATCATCGCACCGAAGATCATGTTCATGAGCATGCGCCCGCCGCTCGCGGCATCGTCGATCTCGATCACCCCGCGCCGCTGCTGTTCGGCAAGCCAGTCGGCCAGAATCCGCTGCGATTGCTGGGCGCCGTGGGTGTGCAGCAGCGTCGCAATCTCCGGAAATCGCTGCGATTCGCTGATGGCGAGATGAATGAAGGCATCGCGCTCCCGCTCCTGCTCTTCATCAATGTCGATCATGAAGATCTGTTCGAGCGCTTCGGCGAAAGGCAGATCCTCTTCGGGATCGCGCGGCAGGGCCAGCATGGATGCGCGATGCTCGGCGATGATCGCCATGAAAAGATCGCTCTTGCTCGGAAACAGCTTGTAGAGGGTCTGCTTCGAAATCCTGCATCGGGCGGCCACGAGATCCATCGTCGTACCGCCGTAACCAAGCTCATAGAAGGTCGCGCGCGCCTCCTTGACGATCTCGGCTCGGCGAGCATCGTCATTCACCGTTTTCGGGCGGCCGCGCGGGCGGCGCTTGATGGCCTGGTCGGCCTTGCCTGCTCGTTCTTTTGTCAGCACTTCCGTCTTGACCCCAACAGCCGAATGCGATTGACATTTGAAGCAGTATACATATTTTCTGTACGACTTGGTACTGTAAATAAGGCAACAGGAAATAGCAACGTGCGAAAGCTCGCTCCTCCCACTTCTGCACCCGCATATCCGACGATGTCCGCTCGCCTGTCAGCCGGCCGCGCTTCGATGACCATCGCAGGGCTTGTCGCTGCGGTGATGCTGGCCGGCTGCAACCAGCAGAATACCGCCCAGAACAACGCTCCCGCGGTCAAGACGGAAGTCAGCGCAATGGCACTGCATCCGCAATCCGTCGCGATCACCGCCGAACTGCCCGGCCGCACCAGCGCCTACCTCGTCGCCGAAGTGCGGCCGCAGGTCGGCGGCATCATCCGCAGCCGCAATTTCAAGGAAGGCAGCGAAGTCAAGGAAGGCGACGTGCTCTACGAGATCGATCCGGCCTCGTATCAGGCATCCTACGACAGCGCGGTCGCTGCCTTGCAGAAGGCGGAAGGCGCCCTGCCCAGCGCCCAGTCGAAAGTGGATCGCTACAAGAGCCTCACGGCGCAGGACGCCGTCAGCAAGCAGAACCTTGATGACGCCGTCTCCACGCTAGCCCAGGCGAACGCCGACATCGCATCCGCAAAAGCGGCCCTGGAAACAGCGCGGATCAATCTCAACTATACCAAGATGCGCGCACCGATCGCCGGCCGCGTCGACGCTTCCGCGGTCACGGTAGGCGCGCTCGTCACGGCAGACCAGACGACGGCGCTCACCACCATCCGCCAGCTCGATCCGATCAACGTCGACGTCACCCAGTCGAGCACCAATCTGCTGGAGTTCCGCCGCGCCATTACGGAAGGCCGCCTGAAGACCAGCGGCGACAATGTTTCGGTCCATCTGACGCTGGAAGACAACAGCCAGTATAAGGAAACCGGCAAGCTCGAATTCGCGGAAGCGGCCGTTGCCGAAACCGTCGGTACGATTACCGTCCGCGCCGTTTTCCCCAATCCGGACCGCGTGCTGCTGCCCGGCATGTACGTGCGCGCCACCCTCCAGGAAGGCATAGCCGAGAACAGCTTCCTTGTGCCGCAGCGCGCCGTGACGCGCAACACGAAGGGCGAACCGATCGCCATGTTCGTGACGGCCGACAACAAGGTGCAGCAGCGGGTGCTGAAGGTGCAGCGCAGCATCGGCAACAGCTGGCTGGTGAGCGAAGACATCAAGGACGGCGAGCGCGTGATCGTTGAGGGCAGCCAGCGCGTGCGCGACGGCCAGGAGGTCAACGTCTCTCCCGTGACCATCGACGATGCGACCGGCGAGGTGAAGCAGGCCACCGCCGACGGCAAGCCCGCGGAACAGGCCGCATTGGAAAAGGCCGACACCAAGAGCGCCTCCTCCGGCGCTCAGAAGTGAGGTAGAGGATGTCCCGTTTTTTCATCGACAGGCCGATCTTTGCCTGGGTCATCGCCATCGTCATCATGCTGGCGGGGGCACTTTCGATCCTCACGCTCTCGATTTCGCAATATCCGCAGATCGCGCCGACCAGCGTGCGCATTAGCGCCACCTATTCCGGTGCCGATGCCGCCACCGTCGAAAACTCGGTGACCAAGGTCATCGAGCAGGGCATGACCGGCATCGACAATCTCGACTACATGACATCGACCTCGACCTCGACCGGCCAGGCTTCGATCACGCTGACCTTCACCAACAAGGCCGATCCCGACGTCGCGCAGATGCAGGTGCAGAACAAGCTGCAGCTCGTCACGGCGCAGCTGCCGCAGGCCGTGCAGAACACCGGCATCATCGTCTCCAAGTCGACCTCGAACTTCCTGATGGTCGTCGGCTTCGTATCCACCGACGGCAAGCTGAACTCCAACGACCTTGCCGACTATATTTCCAGCACGCTCAACGATACGCTGAAGCGCATCGAGGGCGTCGGCGATACGCAGATCTTCGGCGCCGGCTATGCCATGCGCATCTGGGTGGACCCGGACAAGCTCGCCAAGTACCAGCTGATGGTGAGCGACGTCACCAGCGCGATCCAGTCGCAGAACTCGCAGGTTTCGGCCGGCCAGCTCGGCGCGCTGCCGCAGCGCAAGGGTCAGCAGCTCAACGCGACCGTAACGGCCAAGAGCCGCCTGCAGACGCCCGAGCAGTTCGAAAACATCATTCTTAAGAGCCAGTCCGACGGCGCGCTGGTGCGCCTCAACGATGTCGCCACTGTCGAGCTCGGGGCCGATAGCTACACCACGTCGAGCACCTATAACGGCCATCCTTCGGCCGGCCTTGCGGTGATGCTCGCCTCCGGCGCCAACGCCATCAACACGGCGGAGGGAGTAAGGGCGACCATCGACAACCTGAAGCAGACCCTGCCGCCGAATGTCGAGGTGGTCTACCCCTACGACACGACGCCGTTCGTGAAGCTGTCGATCGAGGACGTGGTCAAGACGCTGTTCGAAGCCATCGTGCTCGTCTTCATCGTCATGTTCGTCTTCCTGCAGAACATCCGCGCCACGCTGATCCCGACGCTCGCCGTCCCGGTCGTCCTGCTCGGCACGTTCGGCGTGCTCTCCCTGTTCGGATACTCGATCAATACGTTGACCATGTTCGGCATGGTGCTCGCCATCGGCCTTCTGGTCGACGACGCCATCGTCGTCGTCGAAAACGTCGAGCGCGTCATGGAGGAAGAGGGATTATCGCCGCGCGAGGCGACGATCAAATCGATGGAGGAAATCACCGGCGCATTGATCGGCATCGCCACGGTCCTTTCGGCCGTTTTCATCCCGATGGCCTTCTTCTCCGGTTCGGTCGGCGTCATCTACCGCCAGTTCTCGGTCACGATCGTCTCGGCGATGGTCCTCTCGGTCATCGTCGCCTTGATCCTGACGCCGGCCCTTTGCGCCACCATCCTCAAGAAGCCCCAGCACGGGTCCAAGGAAAAGGGCGCCTTCGGCTGGTTCAACCGCAACTTCGAGCGGGCGACGCATTACTACCAGCGCGGCATTCACGGGATGATCCGCCTCACCATCGTCTTCCTGCTGGCGTTCGTCGCGATCGGTGGCGCCGTCGGCTACCTGTTCAACCACCTCCCAAGCTCGTTCCTGCCGGACGAGGACCAGGGCATCCTGCTGACGGCCATCCAGCTTCCACCCGGCGCCGCGGATTCCCGAACCTGGGCCGTGCTCGACCAGGTGAAGGACTATTATCTCAATACCGAGAAAGACTATGTGGACGGCGCATTCGCGGTCGCCGGTTTCGGCTTCAGCGGTCAGGGCCAGAACGTCGGTATCGTCTTCGTGAGGTTGAAGGACTTCGAGCAGCGCAAGACACCGCAATCGAAGGCTCAGGCGATTGCCGCCCGCGCCATGGGCGCCTTCTCCAAGATCAAGGACGGTAGCGTTTTCGCGCTTGCCCCGCCGGCGATCCCGGGCTTCGGCAGCTCGAGCGGCTTCGACTTCTTCATCAAGGACATCAACGGTGCCGGCCATGCGGCATTGATCGCAGCCCGCAACCAGCTGCTCGGCGCCGCTGCGAAGAACGCCAAGCTGTTCGGCACTCGCCCGAACGGCCAGGAGGACACGCCGCAATATTCTCTGAACATCGATGAAGAGAAAGCAAGCGCGCTGAACATCCAGCTCTCCGACATCGACGCCACCCTGTCGACCGCATGGGGCGGCACCTACGTCAACGACTTCATCGACCGCGGTCGCGTGAAGAAGGTCTACGTGCAGGCCGACAAGAACTTCCGCATGCAGCCGGAAGATTTCGGCCGCTGGTATGTGCGCAATTCGGATGGCGCCATGGTGCCGTTCTCGGCCTTCTCCAGAGGCGAGTGGAACTATGGCTCGCCGCGCCTGGAACGCTACAACGGCTCGTCGGCCGTCGAAATCCAGGGCGCCGCCGCTCCGGGCGTTTCGTCGGGCGACGCCATGAACGAGATCGACAAGATCATGGCGAGCCTGCCGCCGGGCTTCAGCCACGAATGGACGAGCCTGTCGGCACAGGAAAAGCTCTCCGGCAACCAGGCAAGCCAGCTCTACGCGATCTCGATCCTGGTCGTCTTCCTGGCACTTGCCGCTCTCTACGAGAGCTGGTCGATCCCGCTCGCCGTCATGCTGTCGGTTCCGATCGGCATCTTCGGGGCGCTGCTGGCCGCAACCCTGTTCGGCCAGTCGAACGACGTCTACTTCAAGGTCGGCCTGCTGACGACCATCGGCCTGGCGGCGAAGAACGCCATTCTGATCGTCGAATTCGCCATCGAGCAGCAGAATCAGGGCAAGAACCTGATCGACGCGACGCTGGAGGCGGCCCGACAGCGCCTGCGGCCGATCCTGATGACCTCGCTCGCCTTCATCCTCGGCGTTCTGCCGCTGGCGATCGCCAACGGCGCCGGATCGGGCAGCCAGAACTCGATCGGTATTGGCGTCATGGGCGGCATGATCTCGGCCACCGTGCTCGGCGTCTTCTTCATTCCGCTGCTCTTCGTCTCGGTACGCCGGATCTTCAAGGGCAAGATCAGGTCGACGCCGACGCCGGAGACGGCGGCAACCGACAGCGGCGCCGCCACGCACTAACCACCGATATCCGTCCGCTCCCGGCATTCCGGTGCGGACGGCTTCGGCCTAAAATCAACCAAAAAGGGCTCCCGCCATAACGGGAGCCCTTTTGTTTTATAATGCAATGAAAAGCAGAAAGCCTTCCGGTGCAGGCACCGTGTGCGATGCTGCCTTTCCGAACGGCGCTGTATGGGCTTGAAAGCTGCCGCGGTAAGGCGGGCGGGACACGTCTGGCTCACCTCGACGCTTGGAACGCAAATTCCCTTGATCTCCGCCGCCGCGCCGGGAACGATCAATCCCGTTCGAGATCGCGATCCGCGATCGATGACGAAGACCTCGTCAGCTCGACGCGGCAGGCACCGACGCCGTGGTCTGCGGCTTCGGCGACCATTTCGCATGCAGCTTGGCAAGCATCAGATAGATAATCGGCGTGGTATAGAGCGTCAGCACCTGCGACACGACAAGACCGCCGACGATGGTGATGCCGAGCGGGCGGCGCAGCTCCGCGCCGGGGCCGCTGGCGATGATCAACGGAATGGCGCCCATCAGCGCGGCCAGCGTCGTCATCAGGATCGGCCGGAAGCGCTTGAGGCACGCCTGATAGATGGCCTCCTCCGACGACAGGCCGAGCGTGCGCTCGCCCTGCAGCGCGAAATCCACCATCATGATACCGTTCTTCTTGACGATGCCGATCAGCAGGATGATGCCGATGAAGGCGATGATCGTCAGCTCCGTGCCGCTGATGACGAGCGCGAGCAGCGCTCCGAGACCAGCCGACGGCAGCGTCGAGATGATCGTCAGCGGATGCGCCAGGCTCTCATAGAGAATGCCGAGAACGATGTAGACCGTCAGCAGCGCCGCCAGAAGCAGCAAGGGCTGGCTGCCGGACGATTGGGTGACGCTCGCCGCATCGCCGGCGAAATCCGCATGCAGCGTATCAGGCAGATGCATTTCCAGCACCGCCTGCTGAATGGCGTCGTTCGCCGCCTGCAGGGGCGTATTGAGCGCCAGATTGTAGGAAATGGTGACGGACGGATATTGGCCCTGGTGATTGACCACCAGCGGCGCCAGCGTCCGATCGATCGACGCGACGGCACTCAGCGGAACCTGCGTGCCGCCGGAGGCCGGCACATAGAGCTTGGAAATATCGCTGGGATCGAGAGCGTAGGTCGGATCCGCCTCCAGCACGACGCGATACTGGTTACGCTGCGTGTAGATCGTCGAGATCTGCCGCTGGGCGAAGGCGTTGTTCAGGGCCGCATCGATGGATTGAATGCTGACACCGAGCTGCGAGGCCATGCTCCGGTCGATGTTGACGGTCGCCTGCAGGCCGTTCGGCTGCCTGTCGGTCGCGACATCGGTCAACTCGTGCAGGGCCTGCAGTCGCAGCAGCACCTTTGGCGCCCATTCCACCAGCTCGTCGTAATTCGCGCTCCAGACCGTGAACTGATATTGCGATTGCGACTGGCGCGCACCGGCGCGGATATCGCCGGGCGAAAACAGGAAGGTACTGAGGCCCGGAACGGCCATCAGCTGCTTGCGAAGCCGGTCTATGACCTCGGCCGTCGGCGCACGCTCGGACTCCGGCTTCAGCGAAATATAGAGCTGGCCGCGATTGACGGAGCTGGAAAAACCGCCGCCGCCGACGGAGGAGCCGAGGCCGGAAACCGCCGGATCCTTCGAGGCGATATCCGCCGCCTGTTGTTGCAGCTTGACCATGGCCGGATAGGAGATGTCGGTCGCCGCCTGCGTCCCGCCCTGGATGAACCCTGTGTCGTCCTGCGGAATGAAGCCCTTCGGCACCTTGACGTAGAGGTAGCCCGACATCACCACGCAGCCGATGATGACGAGTACGGAGAGCACCCGATGGTGCAGCACCGCTTTCAGCGTACGGCCATAAAAGCCGATGATCGCGCCCAACGTGCCCTCGACAAGGCGGCCGAACGGCCCGGGCCGGGCATCGATATCGTGCTGACGCAGCCGATGCCCGCAGATCATCGGTGTCAGCGTCAGCGACACCAGTGTCGAAACGACGATAGTGAAACCAAGCGTCAGCGAGAAGGTCTGAAAGAAGCGGCCGACGATGCCGCCCATGAAGAAGAGCGGTATGAAGGCTGCAAGCAGGGAGAGGCTGATCGAAATGACCGTGAAACCGATCTGCTTCGCCCCTTCGAGCGCCGCCCGCATCGGCTTCATGCCGGTTTCCAGATTGGCATAGATGTTTTCGATCATGACGATGGCGTCGTCGACCACGAAGCCGACGGATACGGCCAGCGCCATGAGCGAGAGATTGTCGATCGACAGTCCGAAGAGCCACATCGCCGCGAAGGTTCCGGCAAGCGACAGCGGCACGGTGACGCCGGCCGCAAAGGTCGGCGTCGCGCGCCGCAGGAAGACGAAGACCACCGCCATGACGAGGCAGATGGTGGCAAGCAGCGTCCACTGCATGTCGTTGACGCTGGCGTGGATCGTCGTCGTGCGGTCGGAAAGGATGGAAACCTTGACACCGGTGGGAATGAGCCGCTGCAGCTCGGGGATCAGCTGCTTGACGCCATCGACGGTGGCGATGACGTTCGCATCGGCCTGCTTGGTGATATTCAGCAGCACGGCCGGCTTGCCGTCATACCAGGCGTCGGAGCGGCTGTTGCGCACACCCGGCTCGACCGTGGCGATATCGGCAAGGCGAACGGCCGTGCCGTCTCCGCTCTGCACGATGATCTTTCCGTAGTCTTCCGGGGTCCGCAATTGCCCGTTCATGGCAATGGAGAACGCACCGCCGGCTCCGTCGATGGAGCCGAACGGACCGAGCACGTTGGCGTTGACGATCGCGGTGCGGACGGTATCGAGCGAGAGCCCCATGGCCGAAAGCCGGTCGGGATCGAGCCTGACGCGCACCGCCGGCTGGTCGGCGCCGCTGACGGTGACGCCGCCGACGCCGTCCACCTGCGAAATGCGCTGCACGACCACTGTGTCGGCCGCATCATAGATGGCGCTCGGTGAGACGTTGTCCGACGTCAACGCCAGGATCAGCACAGGCGCCGCCGCCGGATTGATCTTGCGGAAGGACGGTAGCGTCGGCAGATCGCCCGGCAGGTCGGTCGCCGCCGCGTTCAAAGCCGCCTGCACGTCCTGGGCGGCACCATCGACGCTGCGCGAGAGGTCGAACTGGATGATGATGGTGCTCGACCCAAGCGAGCTTACCGACGTCAATTGCGTGACGCCGGCAATGGTGCCGAGATGCCGCTCGAGAGGTGCGGCCACGCTTGCCGCCATGCTGGCGGGATCCGCGCCGGGACGGCTGGACGAAACGACGATCGTCGGCAGGTCCACGGTCGGCAGGCTTGCGACGGGCAGGAAACGATAGGCGACGATGCCGAGGATCATCAACCCGATCGCCAGAAGCGTCGTCCCGACAGGGCGTTTGACGAACGGCTCCGAGATGTTCATGTCCCGCCACCCGCCAGTTCGTTCATTTCGGCGCTCGGCGTACCCGTGGTGCGGCCGACGACCTTGGCGCGCAGGCGCTCGAAGGCGAGATAGATCACCGGCGTCGTATAGAGCGTCAGCAGCTGCGAAAGCACGAGGCCGCCGATGATGGTGATGCCGAGCGGAATGCGCAGCTCCGCGCCCGTGCCCTGGGCGAGCGCCAGCGGCAAGGCCCCGAAGAGCGCCGCGAGCGTCGTCATCATGATCGGCCGGAAACGCAGGATCGAAGCCTTGAGAATGGCTTCGCGTGGCTCGAGGCCCTCCTTGCGCTCCGCCTCCAGCGCGAAGTCGATCATCATGATCGCGTTCTTCTTGACGATGCCCATCAGCAGCACGATGCCGATCAGCGCGATGATGGACAGATCCTGACCGAACAGCATCAGCGCCAGCAGGGCCCCGACACCGGCCGACGGCAGCGTCGAAAGGATGGTCACGGGATGAACGGCGCTCTCGTAAAGCAGGCCGAGCACGATGTAGATCGTCACCACGGCCGCCAGGATCAGCCAGGGCTCGCCCGCCAGCGACGAGGCAAATTCCTCGGCGTCGCCGGAATATTTGCGCTGGATGTTGTCGGGCATGCCGATGTCCTGCTCCGCCGCCTTGATTTCGCTCACGGCATCGCTGAGCGACGCGCCCTTGGCAAGATCGAAGCTGAGCGTCACCGCCGGGAACTGCTCGTCATGGCTGATGACCAGCGGCGCGGTCGTGAAGCTGGCCGACGTGAAGGCGTTGAGCGGCACCTGCGTATCGCTGGCGCCGGCAACATAGAGCTTGTCCAGCGACTTCGGGTCCGACTGATATTGCGGCGCCGCCTCCAGGATGACGCGATACTGGTTGGCCTGGCCATAGATCGTCGCGATCTGGCGCTGGCCGAAGGCGTCGTTCAGCGTATCGCTGACGGCCTGCATCGACACGCCGAGCCGCGAGGCGGTTTCGCGGTCGACGTTGACGAAGATGCGGCCGCCGCCCATTTCGACCTCGGAGGAGACGTCCATGAGTTTCGGGCTCTGCTGCAGCCGCTGCACCAGCTTCGCGGCCCAATCGACCACCGTCGCCGTATCCGTCCCGGTCAGCGTGTACTGGTAGGGTGCGCGGCTTGCCCGGGTGCTGATCGAGATATCGCGCACGCTCTGGAAAGTAACGTGAATGCCCGGCAGGCCGGTGACCTCAGCGCGCATCCGGTCGATGATCTGATCGGCGGAAACGTTGCGCTCGCTTCGGGGCTTCAGCACGAGGCTGAGGTTGCCGGTGTTCAGCGTCAGATTGCTGGCGCTGGTACCGATGACCGAAACCACGCCGCTGACATCCGGATCCTTGCGCAGCCGATCGGCCACGGTCGCCTGCACCTGCTTCATCGTTTCGAAGGAAGTCGTCGGTTCGGCCTCGATCACCGCCGTAATCAGGCCCGTGTCTTGCGCCGGCAGGAAGCCCTTGGGAATGACGACATAGAGCGCAATCGTCGCGGCAAGCGTGACGACGGTGACCACGAGCATCAGGCCGCTGCGATCCACCGCCCAGACGAGGCTGCGGCGATAGCCTTCGATCAGCCGTTCCGTCAGGCGGTCGGCGCCGGCCAGGAACCCGCCTTCGCGATCCTTCGGCTTGCGCAGGATGCGCGCGCACATCATCGGCGTGAGCGTCAGCGAAACAAGAGCGGACACCACCACGGCGATGGTGAGCGTCAGCGCGAATTCGCGGAACATGCGCCCGACGATCCCGGTCATGAACAGCAGCGGAATGAACACCGCAACCAGCGAGACGGTGAGCGAAATGATGGTGAAGCCGATCTCGCCGGCGCCCTTCAGCGCCGCCTGCATCGGGTTTTCGCCCTCTTCGATATGGCGGGCGATGTTCTCGATCATGACGATGGCGTCGTCGACGACGAAGCCGGTGCCGATCGTCAGGGCCATGAGCGAGAGATTGTCGAGGCTGAAGCCGGCGAACCACATCACGCCGAAGGTCGCGATCAGCGACAGCGGCAGCGCGACGCCGGCAATGAAGGTCGCCGTCATCGTCCGCAGGAACAAGAGGACGACGAGGATGACGAGGCCGATGCTGATGACCAGCGTCCATTGCACGTCATGGATCGAGGCGCGGATGGTCTCCGTGCGGTCGTTGACGATATCGAGGGAAACGCCGGCGGGCATGGCCTGCTTCAGCTTCGGGATCTGCTTCAGCACATTTTCGACCGTCTGGATGACGTTGGCGCCCGGCTGGCGCATGATGTCGAGAATGACGGCGGGCTGCCCCTGATACCACGCGCCGACGCGGTTGTTCTCCAGCCCTTCGACGACTGTCGCCACGTCCTTCAATTGCACCGGCGCACTGTTGCGATAGGCGACGATGACGGATTTATAGACGTTAGGATCGACGATCTGGTCGTTGGCGGCAAGCGTGAAGCTCTGCTGGGTGCCGTCAAGCGCGCCCTTGGCGCCGGCAACGCTGGCATTGGTGATGGCGGTGCGGATATCCTCGAGCGCGAGGCCATAGGAGGCAAGGCGCGGCAGGTCTACCTGAATGCGGATGGCGGGCTTGACCCCGCCCTGGATGTTGACGTCGCCGACGCCGGACACTTCGCTCAGGCGCTGCGCCATCATCGTGTCGGCGAAATCGCTGAGTTCGCGGATAGAATAGCTGTCGGAGCGTAGAGCGAGCGTCACGATCGGCGTATCGGCCGGGTTCACCTTCGAATAGGTCGGCGGATAGGGAAGCGTGCGCGGCAAGGTCGAGCCGGCCGCGTTGATCGCCGCCTGCACGTCCTGCGCAGCGCCGTCGATATCGCGGCCGAGATCGAACTGCAGCGTGATCTGGCTGATGCCGAAAGCGCTCGACGAGGTCATCGAGGCGAGCGACGGGATCTGGCCGAGGGGGCGCTCCAGCGGCGCCGTCACCAGGGCCGCCATCGTGTCGGGGTCGGCGCCGGGAAGCTGCGTGGTCACCTGGATCGTCGGGAAATCCACCTGCGGCAGCGGCGCGACCGGCAGAAAGAGAAAGCCGAGAATACCGCCCAACAGGACAGCAACCCCGAGAAGCGAGGTGGCGATGGGACGGCCGATGAAGAGCGACGAGACGTTCATTGCTGCTGCGTCGGAGCTGCGGTGGAGTTGCCGGATGCGGAGCCGCCGCTCGTATCTGCCCCCTGCTCGGTGCCGGCGGCATGCTGGCCGCGATGGCCGCCGTTTCCACCCTGACCGTTATGCCGGCGATGGGGACGCTCGCTCGCATTCGCGCTGCCCGAACCGCCATCCTGCGGGTCGTTTTCCGCGATGGGCTGGCCTTGATCGTCCGTCGTCGGCGCATTCGGCGCGGCCTGATCCGGATTGCCCGAGATCTGCACCTTCGATCCGTCCTGAAGCCGCGCAAAGCCTGTCGTCACCACCTTGTCGCCCGGAGATATGCCATCGGCGATGACGGCGAGCGTATCGTCCTGCTGGCGCACCTTCACCGACTTCATCGCAACGGTCTGAGCTTGATTGATGACATAGACGAAGGTGCCGTTCGGTCCGCGCTGCACGGCGGCACTCGGGATGACGGTGACGCCCTTCAGCGTCTCCACGAGCAGACGCGCATTAACGAAGGCGCCGGGCCACAATGCCAGCTTGTCGTTCGGAAAATTCGCCTTCAGCCGCACGGTGCCGGTGGTCGGATCGACCTGGTTGTCGACCACGCCCAGCGCGCCGTTGTCGATCACCGTCTGGCCATCGCTTCCCATGGCCTGAACGGAGAGCGTTCCGGCGGCACTGGCCGCATTGACGCGGGCGAGCTGCTGCTGCGGAATGGAGAACAGGACGGAGATCGGCTTGATCTGCGACAGCGTCACGATGCCTGTCGCATCCGACGAGCTGACGAGGTTGCCGACGTCGACGTTGCGGATGCCCGTGCGCCCGTCGATGGGCGCCTTGATCGTCGTGTAGTCGAGGGTCGCCTGCGCGCTTTCGATGGCCGCCACGTCGACCTGGATCTGCGCCGTATATTGCGCGACGAGCGACATCTGGGTATCGACCTGCTGCTGCGTGCCGGAAGCGCTCTTCACCATGAGCTGGAAGCGGGCAAGGTCACGCTGGGCGCCGGCAAGCAGGGCTTCATCCTGCGCCTTCTTGGCGACCGCCTGGTCACGCTGCGCCTTGTAGACTCCATCGTCGATGCGGGCGATGACATCGCCCTTCCTGATGTCCTGGCCTTCCTCGAAATCGATTTCGACGATCTTGCCGCTGACCTGCGCGCGCACGGTGACGGTGTTGAGCGCCTTCACCGACCCGACGCCATCGATATAGACGGGGACATCCGCCGTCATCGCGTCGGCGGCCAATACGGGAACGGGACCGCTGAACTGCGACATGCTGCGCCGCCGTCCGCCGCCGCCACCCTGGCCCTGGCCCTGGCCGCCACGGCGCTCGCCCTGGGCTTGCTCGCCGGGTGCGGTTGCGCTCTGATAACCGAGCAGCTTCTCCGCCGGCCCAAGCCAACGATCACGGGTCGCATAGGCGCCGTATCCCACAGCGCCGATCACCGCCAACCACACTACGACCCGAAATGTCCGAGCCATCCATACACCTTCCTTCAAAGCCTTCGGCGATCCACGATCCGCCGCTATTCATTGCGCGACTCTAGCTTGCATCGCACTGCTTAGGAATTTGGTATGGCCATTAAATTTTGTCCATTTTAGCGCCACTTAGCGTAACAAACTGTAACATTGGACGAAAAACCAGGGTTGTGGTTGCAAGGCTTGATGCTTCTGCGCGCACCAGCCGTTGCGGCGCTCAAAGCACACCCCAGCCGCGATAGCGGCCACGGCCCGTCATTTCGCGCAGGCCGAGTTCGGCCACCAGATTGAGCGCGCCCCTGGAGGTGACGCCGACATGCCGCGCGATCATTTTGGCCGAGACGATCGGCCGCGACAGCACGATGTCGATGACCTCCGGCAGGCTGCTGTTCGACCGCCGGTCCTTGAGCCGCAGCTCCATCTGCAGCCTGGCGAGCGAAAGGCGATCCAGCTCCTTCAGGCCCGAATCGGCCGAGAGCGCCATGGCCTCCAGAAAAGCCGCAAGACGCGTCGTGCGGTCCGGCGCGCGCCGCCGGTCATGCCGCACGGCTTTCAGCCCGACATTCAGGCAGAAAAGATGCGAGGTCACCTTGCCCCGGCTGCGCAGATAGGCGCTGGCCAGCAGGCCGCCGAGCCAGTGCTGTCGCCGCAGCGGCTCGATCCGCTCCCAGGCGTCGAAAAGCACCGCCGCACCGAGAACCGGCGGCAGCAGATCCGCCTCGCGGATGATGGCACGCCAGCTTTCCAGCCGCACATCCTCATCCCAATCCTCGTCGCGGATCAGGGCAAGAGGGTCATCGGCATCGACGGACACCGGTCGAGGTTCCGGGACGCCACCGTTGAGGATCTTGTCGGATCGGGCGAGGATGGCGTCGATCTCGGCGAAATCGACACCGAAACTGTCTTCCTCGTCCTCCTCCTCTTCGGGCTCCATGGTCCGGGCCGGTGTCGGGCGCGGCAGGATCGCGTCTTCAGCCTCGCCCACGTCGCCGCGCAATACGGCAAGGCCGGCAGCCTCGAGCCCCCAGGAAGGATCGGCGGTCCAAAGGCGTCGCCGGCTCCGCAGCACGGCATGGGCTATGGTCAGCTCATGCGTGGGCGTGCGCGTATCCATGCGCGCATCGTGCAACACGAGATCCTCCACATGCACCAGTTCGCCGCTGACCCAGAGCGCACCGGCGGCATCGAAAAAATGTCCGCGCTCGCGAAAACCATCCGCCACCGCATGCCGCTGGACACGCTCGTCCAGCCGCGCCAGCATGTCTTCCGCCCTGACTACGGCGGGCAGAAGCGTGGCAAGCGGAAGCGTGGTCAGATCATATCGCATTGGAATCACATCATTGCATCGATCTTACGGAACTTATCATCGCCCTTCGCGGCGAGATAGGAAGGGGCATCTGTGAACTGTGGATGGCAATCACTATTTTCCGCTTGACCTTCCAGTGACAGGAAGGTTCATAAAGCAATCCGATACCCCCCACCGGGGCAAAGGAGTTCGATATGGCATTGCACGACGAGCAGGATCACAGCCATCACGGCCACGGTCATCACCACCATCACGACACCCAGACGCAGGATGCGGTGATCCGCGATCCCGTCTGCGGCATGACCGTCGATCCCAACGCCGGAAAGCCATCGCTGGACTATCAGGGCCGCAGCTTTCACTTCTGCAGCAACGGCTGCCATGCGAAATTCGAAGCTGCGCCGGAAAATTATCTTTCCGCCAAGGATCCGGTCTGCGGCATGAGCGTGGATCGCGCCACGGCGCGTCATTTTCTGAAACATGAGGGCGAGAAATTCTATTTCTGCTCCGCCGGCTGCAAGGCGAAGTTCGAAGCGGACCCTTCGGCCTATCTCGATGGCAACCGGCCGGCCACCAAGCCAGTGCCGAAGGGCACGCTCTATACCTGCCCGATGCATCCCGCAGTCGTCAGCGACCATCCCGGCGATTGCCCGAAATGCGGCATGGCGCTGGAACCCATGGGCGTGCCGGCCGCCGACGAAGGCCCGAATCCGGAGCTTGTCGATTTCACCCGCCGGCTGTGGATCAGCGCCGCCTTGTCGCTGCCGCTGCTTGTCATCAGCATGGGCCCGATGATCGGCCTGCCCATGCGCGACTGGATCGGCGAACCCTTCGCCACATGGGTCGAACTCATCCTCGCGACGCCGGTCGTGCTCTGGGCAGCCCTGCCCTTCTTCCGCCGCGCCTGGAACTCGCTCGTCAACCGCAGCCCCAACATGTGGACGCTGATCGGCCTCGGCGTCGGCGCCGCCTATCTCTATAGCCTCGTTGCCACGCTTGCCCCCGGCCTGTTTCCCATGAGTTTCCGCGGCCATGGCGAAAGCGTGCCGGTCTATTTCGAAGCCGCTTCGGTCATCATCGCGCTGGTCTTCGTCGGCCAGGTCCTGGAATTGAAGGCGCGCGAACGCACCGGCTCGGCCATCCGCGCGCTTCTCGACCTTGCCCCCAAGACGGCGCGCCGCATTGGCGCCGACGGCGGCGAGACCGATGTGCCCGTCGACGAAATCCAGGCCGGCGACCGGCTGCGCGTACGCCCCGGCGAGCGCGTTCCGGTTGATGGCTCCGTCGTCGAAGGGCAATCCACCATCGATGAATCGATGATAACGGGCGAGCCCCTGCCGGTCGAAAAGGCCAGCGGCGATACCTTGACCGGCGGCACGATCAACAAGAACGGCACGCTCGTCATGCAGGCCGAAAAGGTCGGCGCCGACACGACGCTGTCGCGCATCGTCGAGCTTGTCGCCAAGGCGCAGCGCTCGCGCGCGCCGATCCAGACGATGGTCGACCGTGTCTCCGCCGTCTTCGTGCCTGCCGTGGTCGCGGCCGCGATCGTCGCCTTCGCCGTCTGGGCCTTCGTCGGGCCGGAGCCGCGCCTTGCGCATGCGCTGCTCGCCGCCGTCGCGGTGCTGATCATCGCCTGCCCCTGCGCGCTCGGGCTGGCGACGCCCATGTCGATCATGATCGCCACGGGCCGCGGCGCACAGGAAGGCGTGCTGGTGCGCGACGCCGAGGCGCTGGAACGCTTCGCGAAGGTGGATACGCTGATCGTCGACAAGACCGGCACCCTGACCGAAGGCAAGCCGAACCTCACGGACGTCGTCACGACGACGGGCATCGAGGAGACGCACCTTCTATCGCTCGCAGCCAGCCTGGAACGCGGCTCCGAACATCCGCTCGCCGAAGCGATCGTTGCCGGTGCCGAGGAACGCGGCGCAAGCTTCATCGACGTTTCCGGCTTCTCGGCGATCACGGGCAAGGGTGTCGAAGGCCGCGCCGGCGAAACCGCGATCGCCCTCGGCAATGCCGCGATGATGGCTGATCTTGCGGTCGCGACCGATGCCTTGAAGGCCGAGACCGAGCGCCTGCGCGGCGAAGGCAAGACCGTGATGTTCGTCGCCATCGACAACAAGCTCGCCGGCCTTGTCGCCGTCGCCGACCGGATCAAGCCGACCACCGCGGCCGCGATCAAGGCGCTGCACGAGAGCGGCCTGACGATCGTCATGGCGACCGGCGACAATGGCAAAACCGCCGCTGCGGTCGCCAGGCAGCTCGGCATCGACGAGGTGCGCGCCGACATGCTGCCCGAGGGCAAGAAGGCGCTGATCGACGAGCTGCAGGCCAAGGGCCATGTCGTCGCCATGGCCGGCGATGGTGTCAACGATGCGCCGGCGCTCGCCGCCGCCGATGTCGGCATCGCCATGGGAACCGGCGCTGACGTCGCCATGGAAAGCGCCGGCATTACGCTGGTGAAGGGCGATCTCAACGGTATCGTCAGGGCACGCCGCCTGTCGGAAGCGACGATCCGCAACATCAAGCAGAACCTTGCCTTCGCCTTCGGCTATAATGCGCTCGGCGTGCCGCTGGCCGCAGGCGTGCTCTATCCGGTCTTCGGCCTGCTGCTGTCGCCGATGATCGCGGCCGCGGCGATGAGCCTGTCCTCGGTCTCGGTCATCGCCAACGCCCTGCGGCTGCGGATCGCGAAATAGGGAGAAGAAGATGAACATCGGCGAAGCATCCGGCCGCTCCGGCCTGCCGGCCAAGACGATCCGCTACTACGAGGATATCGGACTGATCCGACCCGACCGCAGCGACAACGGCTACCGCGACTACGGCGCCGACGACGTGCACAAGCTGCGCTTTCTCCACCGCTCGCGAAGCCTCGGCTTCTCGGTGGAGGAGTGTCGGCAGCTGCTGGCGCTCTATGAAGACAAGAGCCGCGCCAGCGCCGACGTCAAGGACATCGCCGCCACGAAACTCATCGAAATCGACCGCAAGATCCGTGAACTGACGGAACTGCGCCACACGCTGGAACATCTCGTCCACGCCTGCCACGGCAACGAGCGGCCGGACTGTCCGATCTTGGAGGAGTTGTCGGAGGGGTGAGAATGGACGGCGGTTTGGATGGCTGCATTCCTACCGCTACTGCGGTGCTCGATACCCCCACCCCAGCCTCTCCCGCCGGTGGTAAGAAAGCGCTTCAGCTGCCTATCCTGCGACCTTCGCGGAATTCGGTGAGAGTGCCACCTGTCAGGATCGCGGCATTTGTAGCAGCTTTGCGCCAATTGCAGCCGCCAGAATAAGCTTGCATAAATGGTAACCTAAGATCCATTTCGGACCTTCAAAGTGGCACCCGGAGCACTTGAACACAGCCACTGACTGGTCGCAATCAAAGGATCACTAGGCGGAAGACAAAGAATAATATGGCGAAATATTGGAAATGCGCCGTTGTCGTCGTTCTGATAGTTGGAATACCGTGGGTAGGGTGCCAGCTATACATCAGGGACCATCACCTCAGTTTTGTTCCAGAAGCATTAAATGTTTCAAATGTTCTATATGTTACGGAGCAGTCGTGGGGCTTCGGCCCAGGCGGAAATGAGACAGGGCTATTGGTCTTCCAATTGCCTGCCTCAGCTGCTGCGCAACTGAAGGCTCGTGGGATAGACTACCTGGAAAAATTGCCGCGAAACATTCGGGAGGGGTGGCACGGAAGGTACACCGATTGGCACGAAACGCCATTGATGATCGATGACGATTGGGGTTCGGCGTCTTATGAAGGCCACAAGTATTGGACCTCCCCCGGTATTGGCGACTACCTTAACAAGTATGGGTTCTCTATTCCCTTGGAGAAGACGTGGGAGGACATGATCAACCGCGCCTTATTTACGCCGGGAAGCTATTACGCCTATGGGCGAATTGGCCTGATCATCATAGTTCCCAACGAGTTGCGCGTAATATATGCCTATAACGGGTGAGCGATTTGCAGTGCCTTTGGGCGGCAAAGCTGTTATATTTATTGCCACTCCATCTCAGACATGCGCGGTCCATTCTGTAATGACCAGTTTGGGCCGAAGTCGATACTGATGGTATTCACTGCATAAAGCCGGACCTTTGCATAGGCAGTTTGTCGCGCGGTCGTCCCTTCCTCACCTGCGAGGAGAAGCTAGGGTAAGGGCCAGTCCACCGACACCGATGAAACAAGCGCGCCTGAAGCGACGCCTATCCAACCCTCTCCACCGCAATCGCCGTCGCCTCGCCGCCGCCGATGCAGAGTGCTGCGACACCGCGCCTGGCGCCTTGACGTTCGAGCGCATGCAGCAGCGTCACGATCAGGCGCGCGCCCGTGGCGCCGATGGGGTGGCCGAGGGCGCAGGCGCCGCCGTTGACGTTGAGTCGATCGCGCTCGATGCCGAGATCCTTTGCCGCCGCCATGGCGACGACGGCGAAGGCCTCGTTGATCTCGAACAGATCGACATCGCCGACCTTCCATCCCGTCTTGTCGAGCACCTTGCGGATCGCCGGGATCGGCGCCGTCGTGTACCAGGCCGGCTCTTGGCTGTGCGTGGCATGGGCCTTGATCTCGGCGAGAATGGGCAAACCCTCGCGCTCGGCGATCGAACGGCGCGTCAGGATCAGGGCTGCCGCACCGTCGGCATTGGCGGAAGCGCTGGCGGCCGTGATGGTGCCGTCCTTGCGGAACGCGGGTTTCAGTGTCGGGATCTTTTCCGGCGACACCTTCTGCGGATGCTCGTCCCTGGCAACGGTGACCGGACCGCCCTTGGCCATCACCGAAACCGGCGTGATCTCCGCCTCGAAAGCGCCCGTTTCCAGCGCCTTGCGGGCACGCGACAGGGTCTCGACCGCATAGGCATCCTGATCGGCGCGGCTGAACTGATAGGCCTCGACCGCCATCTCGCCGAAATCGCCCATGGAGCGGCCCTTTTCATAGGCATCCTCCAGCCCGTCGAGCATCATATGGTCGAAGATGCGGTCGTGGCCCATGCGATAGCCGCCGCGTGCCTTGGCGAGCAGATAGGGCGCATTCGACATCGACTCCATGCCGCCGGCGACCGCGATGGAGGCCGATCCGGCAAGAATGAGGTCATGCGCCAGCATGGTCGCCTTCATGCCGGAGCCGCAGACCTTGTTGATGGTGGTGGCGCCGACCGCATCCGGCAGGCCGGCCCCGCGCGCAGCCTGCCGTGCCGGCGCCTGTCCCTGCCCCGCAGGCAGGACGCAGCCGAACAGAACCTCGTCCACCCTCTCTGCCGAAAGGCCGGCGCGCTCCAGCGCGGCGCGGATGACATGGGCACCAAGCTCGGGCGCCTGCAGCGAAGCGAGCTCTCCCTGGAAACGGCCAAGCGGCGTGCGCGTGGCGGACACAATCACGACAGGATCGATAGCGGGCATGACAACTCCTCACGGTCAGCGAACGGCATCTTTGAACGCTATTGCTACCACGTTAGATGATGTCCGTCATCTAAATATCGCAAAAGATGAACTCAAGGCCGCAGACGGATGCGATTGCCCTCCCGGCATATACGCCTTAAGGATATCCGCAAAAATTGAAAGGATATTCCATGCCGCTTTACATCAAGGACGACGCCATCGATCGGCTGGCCCGGCGCTATCAGGCCCTGACCAAAGCTCCCACCAAGACCGAGGCGGTGCGACTGGCCTTGCAGAAGGCACTGGATGAAGAACTGACGAAACCGGCCCTTGCCGATGTCGCCGTCGCCTTCTGCCGTAATCTCAAGCAGAAAGCCACTGCCAAGGGCGAGAATGCCGGCACGACGGGAGACGTTTGATGTTTATCGACGCTTCGGTGCTGTCGGCAATGATGACCGACGAAGAGGAGGCGCGCGCCTTCGCCATCCGCATGCAGCCGGCAACGGCGCGAATGACGTCGCCGCTTGCGGTTGTGAATGCCGCAATCCTGGTGTCCGCCATTTTGGGATTATCGCCGACCGAGGCCGGCGAAGCTGTCCGCACGTTTCTGCAGCTCATGAACATTCAGCAGCTTGCCGTGCCGCCCCGCGCCGCCGCACTGGCGACCGAGGCTTACGAACACTACGGCCAAGACAGCCATTCGGCACGCCTCAGCCTTGACGATTGCATGACCTATGCCTGCGCTCGCTATTACCGCCAGCCGCTATTGTCGAAAAGCGACCGGTTCAAGCAGACCGATATCGAACTGGCCTAGGCCGCCCCGAGTGGGCGAAGCCGGCTCGATACCATCCAGCCGTTACGGGCAAAGCGAGGCCGAGCCTGCGGAGAACGTGTTCGAACGTGCACCGACGGAGTTGGGGGCAGCGGCGCATTGCAGCCGGGAAATCGAGTCACCGGCGCGGATCGGGCCGGTCACCGACGGGTCGGTATTGATCGTGCCGTCCGGAAGAATTGCATCCTTCGAATGATCGACATTGCCGACATCGGCCTGGAACGCCTCGACATTGACGCGCTTGGGATGATGCTTGTGCACCTGCTCCGCCATGGCGGCGCTGGACATGCCGACAACGAGAGCGGAGATAGCGAGGGTTCTAAGCAGCATGGGACTGCCTCCTATGGGAGTTGTTGCGAAATTCATATGGGAACTGGCAAGCCATTTTTACAGCGGCTTGCGTCTCAATATCGTTAAGAGTTTGAAGGTTTTGATCAGGTCTTCACTTTGTGGCGGGACACCTCTGCGCCGGCATCGTGCGGCAGGCTGATAAAACGCAATGCGGAGATGCCACCGATAAGGCCAACGACGAGGAAAGCCCAGCGAAAATCGACAAGCGAGAGCGTTTCACCCCCATGAAACGTACGTGAAAGATTAAGCACCGCGGCCGCCACGGCAACGCCGAGCAACAGCGACACCTGCTGCAGCATGCTCGATAATGTCGAAGCGGAACTGCGCTGTGCGGCATGGATATCGGCAAAGCCGAGCGTATTCAGCGCCGTGAAGTTCATCGATCGCGAAAGGCCGGCAATGAATAGCAGGCAATATATCAGCAAATCCGGCGTGGAAGGCGATAGAAACGCACATGCGGCAATGCTGGCCGACGAGATCAGGCCATTGACGACGAGCACGTCGCGGAAGCCGAAGGCTCTCAGCATCTGCGTCGTGATCGCCTTCATGCCGAGATTGCCGGCGAAATAGAAGAGCAGATAGGTGCCGGCGTTGATCGCCGTGCGGCCGAAACCGACCTGGAAGAGCAGCGGAATGAGGAAGGGCGTGGCATTGATCGCGACGCGGCTTGCCGTGCCGGCCGAAAGCGTCGACATGGCGAAGGTCTGCACCTTGAAAGCGGAGAGATCGAGCAAGGGCGCATCGACCTTCATGAAATGCCTGGTCGCGACAACCGAGAAAACCACGCCCGCGGCAACGAGCCCGATGCTGGGCGCCAGTCCGGTAGTGCCCTGAACCACGAATTCCAGACCGGCGAGCAGAAACGTCAGCCCGGCAGCCGATTGCAGGAAACCGATGAAATCCAGCCGCGCGACCTTCTCCTCCCGCTGGTCCGGCACGAAGCGCAGGACGAGACCGAGACCGATGATGCCGATCGGGATGTTGATCAGGAAGTTCCAGTGCCAGCTGAAATAGGTGGTGATGAAGCTGCCGAGCACCGGGCCGATGACGGGAGCGGTCAGCGCCGGCCAGGTGATCATCGACATGGCGTGTACGAGATCGGATTTACGCGCGTTTTTCAGCACGATGATGCGCCCCACCGGCGTCATCAGCGCACTGCCGACGCCCTGGACGGCGCGGGCGATGATGAATTCGGTGAGATTGCCCGACAAACCGCAAAACAGCGATGCCACGGTGAAGATGGTGATCGACGCGAGAAACACCCGCCTTGCGCCGTAGCGATCGCCCGCCCAGCCGGCAAGCGGCACGAAAGCCGCCATGGTCAGCAGGTAGACCGTGATGCCGATGCTCATCGAGACCGGCTCGACACCAAACGTTTTCGCCATCTGCGGCAACGACGTGGTGACGATGGTGCCGTCGAGAATCTGCATGAAGAAGGAGACGGCGACGACGAGGGCGATGATGCGGGACTGCCGGCCGAAACTTGCTTCGGAAGGCTGATCTGTGGTCCTGGCAACGGTCATGGCATGAAATTTCAGAGAAGGGCGTTAAAGGGGCCGGTACTCCGGCAACAATCATACCATCATTGAATACGCCCATCGCGGCGGCTTGCAAAGCCGCAAAGCCACGTCGGCGCCATCAAAATCGGCATAACATAGGAAATCGCGATCTCTTTCGCGCTTGCATCCACCGCACGGCCTGGCGGCCCCGTCGTGCCCGAATCAATCGTCCGAGTAGCGCTGCTCCCGCCAGGGGTCGCCATACATATGATAGCCGTTCTTCTCCCAGAAGCCGGCCCTGTCGGCGCCGATGAGCTCGATGCGGCTCAGCCACTTGGCGCTCTTCCAGAAATAGAGATGCGGCACGACCAGGCGCATCGGGCCGCCATGCTCGCCGGCCAGCGGCTTGCCCTCCCAGGCGGTGGCGAGGATCGCGTCCTCGGCCGCGAAATCCGAAAGCGGCAGGTTGGTGGTATAGCCGTCATAGCTGGTCAGCAGCACATGATGCGCCTCGGCCGTCGGCATGGCGAGATCAAGGAGATCACGCGTCGAAACCCCTTCCCAGCGATTGTCGTAGCGCGACCAGGTCGTCACGCAATGGATGTCGCTGACACGGGTGCTTTGCTCGATTGCCTGAAAAGCAGCCCAATCGAGGCTGAGCCGCTTTTCCACGAAGCCAAATACATCGAGCCGCCAGCTCGACAGTGAGACATGCGGCTGCTCCCCGAGATCAAGCACCGGCCAGTTTTTCACGAGATGCTGCCCCGGCGGCAGCCGCTCGGTCTCGGGCCGGCTGATGCGCCCGGTCAGAAACTTGCCCTCCGCCGCCCAACGGCGCTTGGACGTGGTGAGCTTGCTATCGGCGGGGATCTCATCGTCGCTCATGGAAGCATCCTCTGACACTGCCGCCAATGGAGCTGCACAGAGGCTCGAGTGTCAAGACAATCAATTCAACCCAATTCCAACAAGCTCAAATCAACGCCGGTCTGTTCGACCGGCGCTATTCAGACATCTACAACATAGCGATGGCCTTCTATCGCGCGCATCGCTTCGGCTGGTTATCCCCGCCTAGCGTAGACGATTGGCCTGAATATCGATCTGAAACAGCTCCGCTTTTCCGGAGACGCTTGTTTCCTGTCCGCCTGCGTCCAGAAGAAGGCAATCCAGTGCCGAAAGCGAAAGCTTGGCGATTTCAGCGTGACCACGATGACAAAGGATAAGGGTCACGCCTCGCCGGGAAGCAAGACTGACAGTTCCGTCAACGGAAACGCGCCGCACGGAATGCGTGAAGCGGCCTCGCCGCGTCATGACGTTGAGATCGGTGATCGTCCCGTCGATCAAATTGGCCGACGTCGGGGCATCGGCCGCAAAGGGAAGCGGCGCGCTTGCCTGTGTCAGGCGCTCGGGCACGCGGCCTTCGATGAAGAGGGTCATGCCCTCTCCCTCCAGAATGGATAGTGTACGATCGATGCCCGGAAAGACCGAGAACGGTCCGTCCGAGGCAACGGTCGCCATGCTGACGCGCCAGTCGAATTCGGCAAGCCCGGCACCGTCGGGCGAAACGGCGATCTCCACCGTTTCCCCGCCACCGTTTTTCCAGGGCATGCGCTTGTGGTCATTGGCGCGTAGCAGCTTCATCTTAGTTCCCCAGGATAGCCGGCAGGCGCAGGCCCTGCTGCTTTGCCCAGTCGAGGGCGATGTCGTAGCCGGCATCGGCATGGCGCATGACGCCGGTTGCCGGGTCGTTCCAGAGAACGCGCTCCAGACGGCGGGCTGCATCATCCGTGCCGTCGGCGCAGATGACCATGCCCGAGTGCTGGCTGAAGCCCATGCCGACGCCGCCGCCGTGGTGCAGCGATACCCAGGTCGCGCCCGAGGCGGTGTTGAGCAGCGCGTTCAAGAGCGGCCAGTCGGAAACGGCATCCGAGCCGTCCTTCATGGCTTCGGTTTCGCGGTTCGGCGAAGCGACCGAGCCGGAGTCGAGATGGTCGCGGCCGATGACGACGGGCGCCTTCAGCTCGCCATTCCTGACCATTTCGTTGAAGGCCAGGCCAAGGCGGTGACGATCGCCGAGACCGACCCAGCAAATGCGCGCCGGCAGGCCCTGGAAGGCGATGCGCTCACGCGCCATGTCCAGCCAGTTGTGCAGGTGGGTGTTGCCGGGGGTGAGTTCCTTCACCTTGGCGTCGGTCTTGTAGATATCCTCCGGATCGCCCGAGAGAGCAGCCCAGCGGAAGGGGCCGATGCCGCGGCAGAAGAGAGGACGGATGTAAGCCGGCACGAAGCCCGGGAAAGCGAAGGCGTTTTCAAAGCCTTCGTCCTTGGCGACCTGGCGGATGTTGTTGCCGTAGTCGAGCGTCGGAACGCCGGCGTTCCAGAAGTCGACCATGGCTTCGACATGCACCTTCATCGAGGCGCGGGCGGCAGCTTCGACGGCCTTCGGATCGCTCTCGCGCTTGGCCCTGTGTTCGGCAACTGTCCAGCCGGCCGGCAGGTAGCCGTTCAGCGGGTCGTGGGCGGAGGTCTGGTCGGTGACGATATCGGGGCGCGGGCCGCCGGCCTTCATGCGCTTCACGAGTTCCGGGAAGATTTCCGCGGCATTGCCGAGCAGGCCGACAGACTTCGCTTCGCCGGCCTTCGTCCACTTGTCGATCAGGGCAAGCGCTTCGTCGAGCGTCTTTGCCTTTTCATCGACGTAGCGGGTGCGCAGGCGGAAATCGATGCGGGTTTCGTCGCTCTCGACGGCGAGGCAGCAGGCGCCGGCCATGACGGCTGCCAGCGGCTGTGCGCCGCCCATGCCGCCGAGGCCGCCGGTCAGGATCCACTTGCCCTTGAGGTTGCCGTCATAATGCTGGCGGCCGGCTTCCACGAAGGTTTCGTAGGTGCCCTGCACGATGCCCTGCGTGCCGATATAGATCCACGAGCCGGCCGTCATCTGGCCGTACATGGCAAGGCCCTTCTTATCCAGCTCGTTGAAGTGATCCCAGGTGGCCCAGTGCGGCACGAGGTTCGAGTTGGCGATGAGCACGCGCGGCGCATCCTTGTGGGTGCGGAACACGGCGACCGGCTTGCCCGACTGCACGAGCAGCGTCTCGTCTTCGTTGAGCGTCTTCAGCGTCGCGGCGATACGGTCGAAATCGTCCCAGGTGCGGGCGGCGCGGCCGATACCGCCGTAAACGACCAGCTCGTTCGGGTTTTCGGCGACGTCCGGATCGAGGTTGTTCATCAGCATGCGTAGCGGCGCTTCGGTCAACCAGCTCTTGGCGTTGAGTTCCGGGCCGCGGGGTGCGCGGATTTCGCGAATGTTATGGCGTGGGTTGGTCATGTCACATCTCCAAAGAGGGCAGGATGTCGGTTGAAATCGAGGCATTGAGTGCGCCGGAAGCGATCAGCTCGCCGGCGGCTTTCAGGTCGTTTGCCATGTAGCGGTCTTCGTCCAGCGAAGGCACGGCCGCACGGATCGCGGATATGGCGAGCGTCAATTCCGGGCTGGTCGTCAGCGGCGCGCGCAGCTCGACACCCTGGGCAGCCGTCAGCGCCTCGATGCCGATGATGTTGAAGAGGTTTTCGGTCATGCCGAGCAGGCGGCGCGCACCATGGCAGGCCATGGATACGTGGTCCTCCTGATTGGCCGAGGTCGGTGTCGAGTCGACCGAGGCCGGGTGTGACATCTGCTTGTTTTCGGACATCAGCGCAGCCGAGGTCACTTCGGCGATCATCAGGCCGGAATTCAGGCCCGGCTTCTTGGCGAGGAAGGCCGGCAGGCCGTAGCTCAGCGCGGGATCGACGAGCAGCGCGATACGGCGCTGGGCGATTGCGCCGATTTCGCAGACTGCGATGGCGATCTGGTCGGCGGCGAAGGCCACCGGTTCGGCGTGGAAATTACCGCCGGAGACGACGGAATTGTCCGAGAGCACCAGCGGGTTGTCGGTAACGGCGTTGGCTTCGATTTCGAGCGTGCGTCCGACCGAACGCAGGAGGTCGAGGCAGGCGCCGTCCACCTGCGGCTGGCAGCGGATGCAATAGGGATCCTGCACGCGCTCGTCGCCTTCGATATGGCTTTCACGGATCACGGAACCGGCAAGCAGGCCGCGCAGGGCCGATGCGGTATCGATCTGGCCCTGATGGCCGCGCAGCGTGTGAATGTCGGGATGGAACGGTGCCGAAGACCCCATGGCCGCATCCGTCGACATGGCGCCGGTGATAAGGGCTGCCTGAGCGGCGCGATGGGCGCGGAAGAGGCCGGCCAGCGCAAGCCCGGTCGAAACCTGCGTGCCGTTGATCAGCGCCAGTCCTTCCTTGGCGGCAAGCACGACCGGCTTCAGGCCGGCCTTTTCGAGCGCTGCCGCGCCGGAGAGCCGCTCGCCGGCATAGAATGCCTCGCCGTGACCCATCATGACGGCGGTCATGTGCGCCAGCGGCGCCAGATCGCCGGACGCGCCGACCGAGCCTTTTTCGGGGATGACCGGCACGACACCCTTTTCAAGCATGGCCTCGATCAGCCGCACCAGCTCCAGCCGCACGCCGGAAGCGCCGCGGCCGAGCGAAACCAGCTTCAGCGACATGATCAGGCGCACGACATTCTCGGGCAGCGGCTGGCCGACGCCACAGCAATGCGAAAGGATCAGATTGCGTTGAAGGGTGGCGACATCGGCTGCGTCGATCTTGATGGATGCCAGTTTGCCGAAGCCGGTGTTGATGCCGTAGACCGGCGCATTTCCCGCCGCGATTTCGGCGATGCGGGCAGCCGCCTTGGCAATGCCGGCATCGAAGGAAGCATCGAGCCTAGCCGGCTCGCCGGCCCAGTAGATCTCTGCCAACTGCTGCAGCGAAACGGAACCTGGATGGAGAACGATGGTCATCGGTAGAACCTTTTTCCCTTGAAGACATGGGCATGGAGGGGATTGAAGCCGAAGCGGTAGACAAGCTCCGCAAGGCTTTCGACATCCCATATGGCAAAATCAGCCGACTTTCCGGCCTCGAGCGTGCCCGTCTCGGACAGGAGCCCGAGGGCACGCGCGCCTTCGCGCGTCGCGCCGGCGATGCACTCTTCCACGGTCAGGCCGAAGAGCGTCGCAGCCATGTTCATGGTCAGCAGCATCGAAGTCAGCGGCGACGTACCGGGATTGCAATCGGTCGCGACCGCGATCGGCACGCCCGCCTTGCGCAGCGCCTCGACCGGCGGCTTCTGCTTTTCGTGGATGGCATAGAAGGCGCCGGGCAAGAGAACGGCGACGGTGCCGGATGCCGCCATGGCGTTCACGCCATCCTCGTCCAGATATTCGAGATGGTCGGCGGAAAGCGCGCCATAGGAGGCGGCAAGCTTGGCACCGCCGAGATTGGTGAGCTGCTCCGCATGCAGCTTCACCGGAATGCCGAGCGACTTGGCGAGATCGAAGACGCGGGCAATTTCCGCCGTCGAAAAGGCGATCCCCTCGCAGAAACCGTCGACCGCATCGACAAGCCCTTCCGCGTGCGCCTGTTTCAGGCCTAGCAGCACCACATCGTTTATATAGTCGCCGTTGCGGCCCTTGTAGTCCGCCGGCGTCGCATGCGCGCCGAGATAGGACGTGACGACGCGAACGGGGCGGATCTCGGCCAGCTTGCGGGCGGCCCGCAGCATCTTGAGTTCGGATTCGACGCTCAGGCCGTAGCCCGACTTCACCTCGACCGTCGTGACGCCTTCGGAAAGCAGCGTGTCGAGGCGCGGCAGCGCGACGGCAACGAGCTCATCCACCGACAGCGCGCGCGTCGCGTTCACGGAGGAGACGATGCCGCCGCCGGCGCGGGCGATCTCTTCATAGCTCGCGCCTTCCAGCCGCATTTCGAATTCACGAGCGCGATTGCCGCCATATATGATATGTGTATGGCAATCCACGAGGCCGGGTGTAACCCAGCGCCCCTCGAGATCGATGCTTTCGGCACCGGCAACGTCGGGAAGGTCGGCTTCATTGCCGGCAAAGACGATGCGGCCTTCCCGGGTCAGGATTGCGCCCTTCTCGATCGTGCCGAGCCGGACCTCGCCCTTTTTCAGGGTCGCGAGACGCGCATTGCGCCACACACGGCTGGTAGCCGCGTTTTCCTTGCTATCTTCAGAAAAATTGTTCCCACGCATCAGCTTTACGCCTTTCCTCTCTCGCTCATAATGTATATACATATTCGAAAGGCTGACAAGAGGGATTTTGGACTCTGCGTCCGAAAGAAAAGGGTGAGACCATGACGACACTTCATGCACGCACGGCATTGCTTGGCGACGGATGGCACGAAAATGTGCGATTGACCCTCGAAGGCGGCCGCATCGCCGCCATCGCGACAGGTGTCGCGCCCGAAGGCAGCGACGACAGGCAGGATGTTCTTGTCCCCGCGGTGCCGAACCTGCACAGCCATGCCTTCCAGCACGCCATGGCCGGCCTTGCCGAAGTCCGCGGCCCGGCCAACGACAGCTTCTGGAGCTGGCGCACCGTCATGTACAAGTTCGCCCTGTCGATGACCCCCGATCATGTCGAGGCCGTCGCCGCGCAGCTCTATATGGAGATGCTGGAGGCTGGCTTCTCCCGCGTCGGCGAATTCCACTACCTGCACCACGACAAGGATGGCAGCCCTTACGCCAACATCGCCGAGCTGGCCGAGCGCATCGGCGCCGCCAGCGCCGAAACCGGCATTGCGCTGACGCTGCTGCCCGTCTTCTATGCCCATTCCGGCTTCGGGGGTGCCGCCCCCATCGAAGGCCAGCGGCGCTTCATCAACTCGATCGAAAGCTTCGAGGCGCTGATGGCCGGCTGCCGCACGGTGACGAACCGCCTGCCGGGCGCCGAGCTCGGCATTGCGCCGCACAGCCTGCGCGCCGTCACGCCCGAGGAGCTGGCAAAGCTCGTGCCCATCGCCGGCGACGGACCGATCCATATCCACGTTGCCGAGCAGGTGAAGGAAGTCGAGGACTGCATCGCGTGGTCCGGCGCCCGGCCGGTGCAATGGCTGCTCGATCACGCCCCGGTCGATAGCCGCTGGTGCCTGATCCACGCCACGCACATGACCGAGGATGAAACCCGGCGCATGGCGAGGAGCGGCGCGATTGCCGGCCTCTGCCCGATCACCGAAGCCAATCTCGGCGATGGCGTCTTCCCCGCCCCGCTCTTCCTGGAGGAAGGCGGCCGTTACGGCGTCGGCTCCGATTCCAACATCCTGATTTCGGTCCCGCAGGAGCTGCGGCAACTCGAATATTCGCAGCGTCTGGCGCTGCGCGCCCGCAACGTCATCGCCGCCCCTGGCGGGTCGACGGCGCGCATGCTGTTCGACGGCGCCCTGGTGGGCGGCGGCATCGCCCTGAAAGCTCCGGCAGGGCTCGCCGTCGGCAACTATGCCGACATCGTTTCGCTCGATATCAGCGCGGCACCCTACCTTGCCGGCGATCGCATTCTCGATCATTGGACCTTTGCCGGCGGCGTCACGGTCGACGGCGTCTGGACGCTGGGCCAAAAGCAGGTCGCTGGCGGTCGTCATCAGAAGAGAGAGGCGATTTCCGCGCGCTTCCGCAAGGCAATGGCCGAACTCATCGGTTAAAAAGCGCTTTCCCTCCCATCGATTGCCCCCTAAATAACTTGCGGGAAATCCCATGTCTTACACGGAACAGACGGGCGGCATGACGACAGGCAAAGAGGCGACTCTGCATCAGCGTATCCTCAGCGATATCGAGGGCCAGATCGTCTCCGGCGCCTGGCCGCCGGGGCATCGCATTCCGTTCGAAATAGACCTGGCGGAACAATATGACTGCTCGCGCATGACGGTGAACAAGGTGTTGACCCAGCTTGCACGGGCCGGCCTCATCGAGCGGCGCAAGCGCTCGGGCAGTTTCGTCACCCATCCGCAGGCGCAATCCGCCGTGCTGGAGATCCACGACATCAAGTCGGAGGTCCTGTCGCTCAATCTGCCCTATTCGCACAAGCTGACGAAGCTTGTGAAGCGGAACGGACGGGCCGAGGACGCGCGCAGGCTGCAATATGTCGGCTCGCTTCCGGTGCTGGAGATCACCTGCATTCACTATGCGGGCCCCCGCCCCTTCTGCGTGGAGGATCGCGTCATCAATCTCGATGCCGTGCCGGAGGCCGCGGATGCCGATTTCGCGACATTGCCGCCGGGACCCTGGCTCATCAACCAGGTCCCGTGGAGCACCGCCGAACATCAGATTCGCGCCATCGCCGCAGAAAGCGATGCCGCCGCGAACCTGGATGTCCAGAAGGGCACCGCCTGCCTCGTGGTCGAACGACGCACCTGGAGCGCCGCCGGCCCGATAACCCATGTCCGCCTCACCTATCCGGGCGATCGCCATAGCCTGGTGGCGCGCTTTACGCCATCAAGCTGAAACATGCCGTCGCTATGGCCGCTGCTGAACAGGCTCGGTCTGCATCGGGATAAGGCTGTCGGATTGGCGAAGCGGGTGGTTTGGATTGACGAGCAGAATACTGAGCGCAATCAGAACCAGCGTCAGAATCAACAGGATTCCGATCAATAACGGACGAATCGCGGTCATGTCGTTCTCCAATCTCCCCAGCCCAGCGCAATGCGCGATAGGGAATTCGAGATAACCAGCGCAGTCTACTGGTAAACGTTAAGCAATGCTTGACGTTCCATGAAATAGCCGGCTTTTCCAAGAATTTCTGGCCTCGCTGCTCTCGGCGGCCGTCTCACGCTTGTTTGAATGGCGAAGAAGGGAAGCCGCGCATAGGATCGCGGCGCGGATGGCTTCAGGCCCGGCACGCGGCCTGCCATCCATCAGTTCCAAGCTTCGTATCCAAGGCGACCGGCACATCGCGCGGCCGACATTCAAGGGAGACACTGCCCATGCATCGCAAACGTCTGATCGCGGGTGCGCTGACGCTCACCATAGCCATGCTCGCCGCCTCGCAAAGCACTTACGCCGCCGAGCGCGTCAAAGTGCGCGGCACCGTGGAAAGCCTCGATGGCGACACGCTCAAGGTCAAGTCCCGCGACGGCAAGGACGTGACGGTCGCGCTGAAATCCGGCTGGAACGTCGGCGGCGTCGTCCAGGCGGCCGTCGGCGACATCAAGCCCGGCGATTTCGTCGGCATCGCTTCGCAGCCGACCGACAGCGGCATCAACGGCGCCATCGAAGTGGTCATTTTCCCCGTTTCGATGAAGGGAACGGGCGAAGGCGACCGTCCCTGGGATTCCGCGCCGAACGGTTCGATGACCAACGCCACGGTCGCCAACGCCGTGACCTCGGTCAACGGCCCGACCTTGACGCTCACCTACAAGGGTGGCCAGCGCAAGATCAACATTCCGAAGGGCACGCCCGTCGTGACGCTGACGTCGGCGACGAAAGCCGATCTGAAGCCCGGCGCCGGCGTCTTCATCACCGGAGAACGAAATAGCGATTCCACCGTTTCCGCCGACCGCGTCGCTGTCGGCCTCAACGGAACCATGCCGCCGATGTGATCGTCGAGCAGGCCGCTGACGGCTTGGCAGCCTTGAATTCCATCGCCGGGAGTAATACCTTCGCTTAGAGAGTTATTACCGAGGAACGGATGAGCACGACCATAACGGCAAAAGGACAGGTTACCATTCCCAAGGCCGTTCGCGACATGCTTGGGATCGGACCTGGAAGCCAGGTCGATTTTCGCCGGTTGCCCGATGGCAATATCGCCGTCGTCCCGGTGGATGCGCAGAAGCAGACCAGCCGATTCGCCAAATTCCGTGGTCATGCCGGAAAAGGAATGACCACGGATGAAATCATGGCGTTGACGCGCGGCGACGACTGACGTGATTTTCGTCGATTCCAACATATTGCTGGATATCATTACGAATGATCCTGTGTGGTACGACTGGTCGCTCGCGCAACTCGACGCCGCAAGTCTTCTCGGCCCTTTGTGTATCAATGACGTCGTCTATGCGGAAATTTCCGCGCGCTATGACAGGATCGAAGATCTCGACGACATGCTTGCCGAGACCGGGCTCAGCGTAACGCCGATTCCGCGCGCGGCGCTTTTCCTTGCTGCCAAGGTTTTCGCTCAATACAGGAAATCGGGCGGGACACGCAGTGGCGTCCTGCCCGATTTCTTCATTGGTGCCCATGCGGCCATCAACGGCCTGCCTCTCCTGACGCGCGATACGAGACGCTTCCGGACCTATTTCAGGTCTGTCACGCTCATCAGCCCACAGGAGAGCTGAGAGAGGACGGAGCAGACAACCCTACTCCGCCGCCTGCGCGTGCGGGCGCTGCTCGATCGCGTCATCCTCGTCGTCTTCCGCCGGCTTCGGCTGCTTCCAGGCGATCAGGCGGTAGAACATCGGGATGAAGAAGGTGGCGATGAAGGTCGCCGCCAGCATGCCGCCGATGACGCCGGTGCCGATGGCATGGCGGCTGGCGGAGCCGGCGCCGCTGCTGATGGCCAGCGGCACGACGCCGAGAATGAAGGCAAGCGACGTCATCACGATCGGGCGGAAGCGCAGCCGCGCCGCCTCGAGCGCGGCTTCCGCCGCACTCATGCCTTCCTTGCGTTTCAGCACGGCGAACTCGACGATCAGGATGGCGTTCTTCGCCGCCAGGCCGATCAGCGTCACCATGCCGATCTGGAAGTAGACGTCGTTGGTGAGCCCGCGCAGATAGGTGGCAAGCAGCGCGCCGAACAGCGCGAAGGGGATCGCGGTGATGACGGCGAGCGGCAGGCTCCACTTTTCATACTGCGCGGCCAGGATCAGGAACACCATGATGATGCCGAAGACCATTGCCTGCGTGCCGGCGCCGCTGGTCTCCAGTTCCTGATAGGCGGAACCCGTCCAGGCGATCTGGAACCCTTCCGGCAGGGTTTCCGCCGCCACCTGCTGCATGGCCTTGATCGCGTCGCCCGACGTATAACCCGGCGCCGGGTTGCCGGTGATCTTGGCGGCATTGAAGGCATTGTAGCGCTCGAGCTGGTCCGGCCCGATGGTGCGCGTCACCTTGATGAGCGTATCGAGCGGGATCATCTTGCCGCTGTCGGAGCGGACGAAGACCTGGCGCAGATCGTCGGGCGATTCGCGGAACGGCGCTTCCGACTGCAGGTTGACCTGATAGTTGCGGCCATAAAGCGTGAAATCGTTCACGTAGAGGCTGCCGAAGGTCGCCTGCATGGCGTCGAAGACGGAGTTGATCGGCACGCCGAGCGCCTTGGCCTTCTCGCGGTCGAGATCGGCGCGGAACTGCGGAACGTTGGTGTCGAGCGTGGTGCGGACACCCGCAAGCTCCGGCCGCTTGGAGGCGGCAGCCACGAGCTTCTGGGCCTGATCGGAAAGCCCCGAGACGCCCTTGCCGCTGCGATCCTGAAGATAGACCTCGAAACCGCCCGTGGTCGAAAGACCCATGATCGGCGGCGGATTGAAGGCAAGCACCATGGCATCCTTGATGCCCATGTTGGCGCCGATCATCGGGCCGGCGAGATTGCGGGCATCGAGTTCGGGCGTCTTGCGTTCGCTCCAGTCCTTCAGCGTCACGAAGGCAACGCCGGCGCTGCTCTTCAGACCGCCCGACAGAAGGTCGAAACCCGAGACCGCAAAGACGTTTTCGACGCCGGGCAGCTTCTGGGTGTTGACCATCGCCTCGTCCATGACGGCCTGCGTGCGCGTCAGCGACGCGGCCGGCGGCAGGATGGCGATCTGGAACAACGAACCCTGGTCTTCGTCCGGCACCAGCGATCCCGGCAACGTATAGAAGAGATAGCCCGTCACGCCGAGCAGGCCGGCGACGAGCACGCAGCCGACGATGACGCGCTTCAGGAAGAAGGCGACGCCGGCGGCATAGCCCCGCGTCAACCCGTCGAAGGCCCGGTTGAAGATGCGGAACGGCAGGACCGGTTCATGATGGCCTGGCTTCAGGATCAGCGCGCAGAGCGCCGGCGTCAGCGTCAGCGCCACGATGCCGGACAGGGTGACCGAGATCGCGATGGTGACGGCGAACTGCTTGTACATCTGGCCCGCCAGCCCGCCCATGAAGGAGACCGGAATGAAGACGGCGCAGAGCACGAGCACGATGGCGATGACAGGACCCGTGACCTCGCCCATCGCCTTGATCGCCGCCTTCTTGGGCGACAGCTTCTCCGTCGACATCAGGCGCTCGACGTTTTCGAGCACGACGATGGCGTCGTCGACGACGATACCGATGGCCAGCACCAGGCCGAACAGCGTCAGAAGGTTGATCGAGAAGCCGAGCAGGTACATGCCGGCAAAGGTGCCGACGATCGAGATGGGCACGGCGATGATGGGGATGAGCGTCGCCCGCCAGTTCTGCAGGAAGACGAAGACGACGATGACGACGAGCAGGATCGCTTCGATGAAGGTGTGGATCACCTCCTCGATCGACACCTGAATGAACTTCGTCGTGTCGTAGGGGATCTCATAGGCGACACCCTGCGGGAACGACTTCTGCAGCTCGTCCAGACGCGTCCTGAGCGCCTTCATCGTGTTCAAAGCGTTGGCGCCCGGCTGCAGATAGACGGCGATCGGGATCGCCGGCGTGCCGTTGAGGCTGCTCTGAACCGAATAGCTCTTGGTGCCGAGCTCGATGCGCGCCACGTCCTTCAGCCGCAGCGTTGCGGCATTGGCGGTCGAGCGCAGGATGATTTCGCCGAAGGCATCGACGTCGGGCAGGCGCCCCTGCGTCGTCACGGTATAGGTGAAGGCCTGCGGATTGTTGCTCGGCTGGTCGCCGAAACGGCCGGCGGCAAACTGCGAGTTCTGTTCCTGGATGGCCGCCGCGACATCGCTCGGCGTCAGATTGTACTGCGCGAGCTTGTCGGGCCGCAGCCAGATGCGCATCGAATAGTCGATATCGCCGAGCAGGTTGACGTCGCCGACGCCCGGAATGCGCTTGAGATCGTCGACGACGTTGAGCAGCGCATAGTTGCCGACATAGGTGCGGTCATAGCGGCTGTCGGTCGAGTACATGGCGATGAAGCCGAGGATCGACGTCGAGCGCTTGGTGACGACGACGCCAAGGCGCGTCACGTCCTGCGGCAGGGTGGAGACGGCACGCTGCACGCGGTTGTTGACGTTGATCGCAGCCTGGTCCGGATCCGTGCCGAGCGCGAAGGTCACCGTGATCTGCATCGAGCCGCTGTTGGAGTTCGTCGACTGCATGTAGAGCATGTTTTCGACGCCGTTGATCTGCTGCTCGAGCGGCGCGGCGACGGTCTGCGCCACCGTCTCGGCGCTGGCGCCGGGATAGGTCGCGGTGACCACGACCTGCGGCGGCGTCAGCTCCGGATATTGCGCGATCGGCAGGATGCGCAGGCAGACGGCGCCCGCAAGCAGGATGACGATCGAGATCACCGCCGCGAAAACGGGGCGATCGATGAAGAATCTGTTGCCCAACATCAGTTCTGCGCCACCTTTTTCGCGTCCTTGGGCGTTGCGTCCGCCGTCGCCTGTACCGGTGCGCCCGGGCGCACCTTGATGATGCCTTCGGTAATCAGCTTGTCGCCGGCCTTGAGGCCGGAAAGCACCAGCCAGCTGCTACCGATCTTCTGGCCAAGCGTGACCGGGTTGACATGCGCCTTGCCGTCCTGGTCGATCGTGTAGACGAACTGCCCCTGCGGGCTCTGCATCAGCGCCACTTCGGGGATCGTGATGGCGTTGTCGAGCGAAACGCCCGTCACCTTCGCGCGCACGAACTGGCCCGGCAGCAGACGACGGTCGGGATTGTCGACCACGGCGCGGGCCTGCAGCGTACCGGTCGACACGTCGATGGTGGACGAGGTGAAATCGACCATGCCGTCATGATCGTAGGTCGTGCCGTCGCCGAAGGAAATCTTGACGCCGAGATTGGGCGCTTCGCCCTTGGCCTTCTTCATGTCGATCAGCCGGCGCACTTCGGCCGCTTCGGCATCCGAGAAGGAGAAATTGACGTAGACGGGATCGAGCTGCGTGATGCTGGTGAGTAGCCCGCTATCGCCCGTCGTGCCGATCAGGCTCCCCTCGGAAACCTGTTCCAGGCTGGTGATGCCGCCGACCGGGGCCGTGACCTGGGTATAGTCGAGATTGAGCTGCGCCGTCTGGACCTGGGCTTGCGCGGCGGCAACCGCCGCTTCCGCCAGCTGCCGGGTCGAAGTCGCATCATCGCGCGCCTTCTGGGTAACGGCGTTCTGGTCGAACAGGGTGATGTTGCGCTTTTCCTCTCGCTGCCCCTGGGCCAACTGAGCCTGGCTTTGCTGCAATTGCGCCTGAGCCTGGGCAAGCGCCGCCTTGTAGGTTGCCGGATCGATGAGGAAGAGCACGTCGCCGGCCTTGACCTCGGCGCCTTCGACAAAGTTTCTTTTCAACAGGATACCGCCCACGCGGGCTCGCACATCGACTTGCCTAAAGGCGGAGATGCGCGCAGCATATTCGTAAGCGAGGGCCACGGTCTGGGGCTTGACGTCGACCACGGTCACCTGTGGCGGCGGCATCTGTCCGGCCTGCTGCGCGAGGGAGGGAGATGCGCAGAAAAAGAGCAGTCCAGCGGCAACGAGACTGTTGCGCAGAAGGGGGGATTTATACGTCGTCATGGGAAAATCACCGCGAGATTCGACATTTTTGTTGCGTCGCAATATACAAACATACATGAATGATTGTAAATATCAAATCGACGTGACTTTTACCTCCGACATCGGAAGCCACATGCCGGCTTCAGATATTATCACGTAAAATCATGTAGATAGACCGAGGCGAAATCCCCCGTTTCGCTCGTGGAAGTTTTTGAGGAGGCGCATGCGCAGAACGAAGGAAGATGCAGCCAAGACCAGGGAGGAAGTCCTCACCGCTGCTGCCGAGATTTTCTATGAGAACGGCGTCAGTGGCTCGAGCCTCGAAAAGATCGCCAAACGCGCCGGCGTAACGCGCGGTGCGATCTACTGGCATTTCAAGGACAAGGCCGAGGTCCTGACCGCGCTGCACAGCGAGATCCGCCTGCCGCAGGAGGCCATCGTCGACTATGCCATCGAGCATGGACACGACGACCCCCTCGGCCTCATCGAGCAAGGCGCTATCGAAGTTCTGCAGATCCTGGCCGAAGACGAACACCAGCAGCGTGTCTTTGCCATCATGATCCTCGGCTGTGAGTTCACGGAGCATCTGACCGACGCGGCCCAGCGGATCGTCACCGCCAATGACGAGATGTTCGGCAAATTGCAGAAGCTGATCGAGATGGCCCATGAGCGCAACACGCTCGGACCGCTATGGACCGTCGATGCCGCCGCCCGCGGCATTCAATGCTCGATGAACGGCCTGCTTGCCGAGTGGCTTCGCTCGGGCAAATCCTTCCCTCTGGTCGATGTCGGCGAGCGGCTCATCCGCGGCCTCGTCGGTTCCATGCGCTGCGGCGACAGCCGATAGTCATCCGCCGGCGTGCCGGGTCGCCTCGGCGAGGGAAATGTCCGACTTGATTTCCCGCGTCGACATCGATGTCACGGTGTGACGCACGCCGGGCAGCCGGTTCAGTTCCTGCCGGAGCAGACGATCGAGCGCGGCCATGTCGGTCGCCAGGATATGCAGGAGATAATCGGCCTCGCCCGTGGTGGCGTGACAGCGCCAGATCAGCGGGTGCCGGCGCACGGCGGTTTCGAAAGCGTCGAAGCGCTCCACATCGATCGACACCTGCACGAAGGCTTCCAGCCCGAAGCCAAGGCGGGCCGGGTCGAGAAGCGTCCTGTAACCCCTGATCACCCCCGCTTCCTCCAGCGCCTTCACCCGCTTCCAGCAGGGCGTCTTGCTGAGCCCGACCAGATCGGCAAGCGCCGCAAACGAGATGCGCGCATCGGCCTCCAGCGCGGCAATGATCTTGTGGTCGAGCGCGTCCAATTCCATCGTTCTCTCCAGAGCAGTATTGATGATCGATCGTACTCTATTTCTCCAATTTTGGATGACAAATAGGAACAATGTTCAAGCCGAAATTTCGTATTCTCGAAAAAGAGCAAACGTGCTTGGCGGCAAGGAGCCGGGATAAAGGGAACGAAGATGAAGAAGGAAGATTATTACGCGCGCATCGAGGCGCCTGAGATGCGCGACTACGGTGTTTATCTGCAATGCGACAAGCTGCTTGCCTGTCAGAAGCCGTTGAGCGGCATGGTCAACGGCGATGAATTGCAGTTTCAGATCGTTCACCAGGTCGAAGAGCTCTGGATGAAGCTCATGGCCTATACGCTGGTCGATGTCATCGACTTCATGGAGAAGCACGAGACGCATCGCGTCGTCACGCTCATGGGCCGCGTGAACCGGATCATGCGCATGATGACGGCACAGCTCGACCTCCTGGAAACCATGTCGCCAAGGGAATACCAGGAAGTCCGCCTGCAGCTCGGCAATGGCAGCGGCCAGGAATCGCCGGGCTTCAAGTTCCTGCTGCGCATGCCGCCCGACCTCTGGCACGCCTTCAAGGCGCATTATCTCGACGCCCCCGGCCTGACGGTCGCGGACATCTATGATGGGAAATACGATCACGGCGATAGCTATGTGGTCGCCGAAGCGCTGGTGGAATATGACGAACTGTTCCAGAAATTCCGCGCCAACCACATGTATCTGATCCAGCGCTCCATCGGGCTCGGTTCGAAGTCGCTGAAGGGCCGCCCTGTCGAACTGCTGCAGGCCGGCGCGCGCCATCGCTTCTTCCCCGACCTGTGGGATATCCGCGCCGAGATGACCGATCGCTGGGGCAGCCAATACGGCGTCGTCCGCGATTCCATTTCCAAGCACGACGCCGCCGAATAGGCGCCGGCCGGAAAACACCTTCCGCCGCGGCTGAAACGCGGCGGAAGCCCCTTGGCTTATTCAGGCTCAAAGGCAGGCCTGTCATCCGTATCGATGCGGAAAGCGCGACCCGAAGCCCTCGCGATAGAGATCCTCCCGACTTTTCAGCGCCAGCCAACCCGGCACTCCGGCCGAATATGGCGTTTTCTCCCGAACGGCTCACCCGTTTTGCCTGCTCCGCCTTCCGGCGCGAGGCGCACGGTCGTACTGCGTTCGCCAATGAACAAGATGGCTCCTCCCTGCCACAAAGTCTGGAAACCGGGGCATTTCCGTCAACAAAAATGCAAAAACCATGAAATATAGCATATTGCATAAATCTGTTGCCTGGCATATTTGTTTAGTAACCTCACAGTCCGACCCTCCCCCGGAGCCTGCCGCATGACGCAAATTCAGGAAGCCACGGCGCGACAGCGCGCATGGAAGTTCGCCAGCCCTGACGAGGACGACCGTCCCAGCCTTCCTGAAGTCAACGCCACCGTCATGGTGCCTCACACCGGCAGCTGGATCCGGCGCCTGATCGCCTTCATCGGGCCGGGCTACATGATTTCCGTCGGCTATATGGACCCCGGCAACTGGGCGACCGATCTGGCCGGCGGCGCGCAGTTCGGCTACACGCTTCTCACCGTCATCATGCTGTCGAACCTGATGGCGATCCTGCTGCAGGCGCTGTCGGCCAGGCTCGGCATCGCCACCGGCCGGGATCTCGCCCAGGCCTGTCGCGATCACTATCCGCGACCGGTCAATCTGGCTCTCTGGCTCGCCTGCGAACTCGCGATCATCGCCTGCGATCTTGCCGAAGTCATCGGCACGGCGATCGCGCTGCAACTCCTGTTCGGAATCCCGCTGATCGGCGGGGCGCTGATCACCGCGCTTGACGCCTTCCTGCTGCTGCTTCTGATGAGCAGGGGCTTTCGCTATCTCGAAGCCTTCGTCATCGCGCTTCTGATCGTCATCGCCACCTGTTTCGCCATCCAGATCGCCGCCGCCGCGCCGCCGGTCGCCGCGATCCTCCACGGCTTCATCCCGTCGCCGGAAATCGTCACCAATCACGCGATGCTCTACATCGCCATGGGCATTATCGGCGCGACCGTCATGCCGCATAACCTCTATTTGCATTCCTCGATCGTGCAGACCCGCGCCTATAAGCGCACCGAGGAAGGCCGCCGCGATGCCATCAAATGGGCAACCGTCGACAGCACCGTCGCCCTGATGCTGGCACTCTTCGTCAACGCCGCCATCCTGATCGTCGCCGCCGCCGCCTTCCACAACAGCGGCCATGCCGATGTCGCCGAAATCGGCCAGGCCTACGAACTGCTGTCGCCGCTTCTCGGCCTCGGCATCGCATCCACCTTGTTCGCGGTGGCCTTGCTCGCCTCCGGTCTCAATTCGACCGTGACGGCGACGCTGGCCGGGCAAATCGTGATGGAAGGTTTCCTGCGCCTGCGGATTCCGCACTGGGCGAGACGACTTTTGACCCGCAGCCTCGCAATTATTCCGGTTGTGTTCGTGACTGCCATTTATGGTGAAAAGGGTACTGCCGATCTGCTCGTGCTCAGCCAGGTCGTGCTCTCCATGCAGTTGCCCTTTGCCGTCATTCCCCTGGTCCAGTTTGTGACAAACCGCGAGAAAATGGGCAGTTTCACCGTCTCCAGAAGCGTTGCCGTCCTTTCGTGGATCGTTGCGGCAATCATTCTTGTGCTGAACTTCAAGCTGCTCTACGACACCATCTTCGGTTGACGAATCACCCGGAACGCGCGAATCTGCACCTGTGGATGTTCACGGCAATTAACGGCCTCGTAATATTTGCCCAGATTTTGCCATGATTTGCCCTAGTTTGGGCCCACCGCAATCTGCAGGGTTCCTCAATTCATGGCCGAAAGTCCATTGCGCGTTCAATTTCCTGCAGAGGCTGCGATCCAGGCTCGGCCGCATCATGATTTTCATATTCCGTTTCTGCCGCGTTCCGCCCATCTGCGCCATCTGATCGCCATCGGCCTGGCAGGCACCGCCTCCTTCGGTCTTCTGGCAACCGTGCTCTATCCGCTGTTGGCCCATCATACGATCGAGCAGGCCGTGCCGATGCGCACGGCACAGCTGGCGCCGTCGCAGCCGGCAATGCACAAGAGCGAGCGGCTGGCCGCCAAACAGCGTTTCGACGGCGCCCGCTTCGCGCAGGTGGCCGAGAAGATGTCCAGCGGCGAGACCCGCATCTTCACCTATCACCGCACGACTCTGGTCTTCAAATCCGACGAAGCCGGAATGACCCGCGACAGCGCCGGCCCCATCAATGCTTCCTATGCCGGAGAACGTGTGGAAAACCTTGCGTTTTCGCCGCCCTCCCTGTCGGATATCCGTCATGGCATCTATCCGCAGGCAACGCATTATGATGCGGTCCGCCGCTCCCGTTTCCCCGTTCGCGGCGTGCCGCTGAACGTCAGCGTATCCCGGGCGACGACCGGCGAGCAGGGCCGCGAGTTTCGTCGCCTGGTGTCCATGCCGAAGGACAAGCAGGACCTGCAGGATATCCTTGCTTCCGCGGGCCTCAGCAGCGATGCGGGCGACGAGCTGCAGCGCGCGCTCGAGACCGATACCGTTTCTCCCGGCGACAGCCTGGAACTGCTGCTTGAAAAGAAGAGCCCCAACGCCCGCCCGAAGCTGGTCATGGCCCGCTTGAGCGGCGAAAAGACCCCCGAGCGGGTCGTCGCCCGCGACGACGCCAATGGCTTCGTGCCGATGGCAAACGACAGGCTGTTTTCCACGCTCTATAGCGAAAGCCAGGCGGAAGCACCGTCCTCTTCGGAAGTTGCGGCGGTCGATCTCAAGAATGTCGACGACAGCGACGAGACGACGGTCAGCTCCAAGCTCGAAAAAGCCGGCCTGAGCAAGGAATATGCCGCCCAGCTCATGAAGCTCGCAAAGGCCAAGGGCATTTCGCTGACCAGCGCGGACGATGCACCCGACAGCGTCGACCTGCTCTTCCGCAAGTCGGATGACGGTCGCAACGAGCTGATGTTCATCGAATTCCACGCCGACGGCGATACGCACCGCTTCTATCTGCACAAGAACGACGACGAAGGCTCTTCGGAATTCTACGACGAAGGCGGCCACTCGATCGCCAAGTCGCTCGTGCACCGTCCCGTGCCGAACGGCACGCTCGGCGACGGCTTCGCATGGCGCATCCATCCCATTCTCGGCGTGAAGAAGTTCCACAACGGCGTCGATTTCCGCGCCCCGATGGGAAGCCCCATCCAGGCCGCCGGCGACGGCGTCGTCGAGAAGATCTCCTGGGAAACCGGCTACGGCAAATATGTCCGCATTCGCCACGACGGCGGCTACGAGACCACCTATGCCCATATTTCGGCAACGCCATCGGACCTGCGGATCGGCCAGCGTGTCACGCAGGGGCAGGTCATCGCCTATGTCGGCTCGACCGGCTATTCCACCGGCCCGCATCTCTACTACGAGCTGCGCGTCAACGGCCGCTATGAAAACCCGCTGACGGCGCAATTGCCGGCCGGCACCAACCTGACCGGCAAGTCGCTCGACAGCCTGCGCTCGCAGGTCAGCCACGTCGAGAACATCATGAGCTATCTCGACGTTCCGGCGGCGACACACGACAATCCGACGGCGGCCTTCTCCAGCTTCGATCGCGGGCCGAGCTTGGGACCAAGCTTCGGGCCGAACCATTTCGGCGCTCCCTCGCCATAAGCCTGCCGACGATCCATGCGCATGAGGTCGGCCTAGGCCCATGCGGGCAGCAATGGCGCCTCGTTGGCGAATGCGATATCAATTCTCCGATACATCTGTAGGGACGATATCCCCGATCCCCGCCTGCCACGCAGGCATGAGCCGGATATCGACATACGGCAATCCGCAGGGAGCAGAAATTGGCGCGCAAGCCGTTGCCGGAACCGAAGGATACGCTGCCGAACGACAGCCGGCCTCTGCGCGCCGATGCGCGCCGTAATCGTGACACGCTGATCGAGGTCGCGGCTCAGGCCTTCGCCAGCCATGGCACAGATGCTTCCCTGGAGGATATCGCCCGCCGGGCGGATGTCGGGATCGGAACGCTCTACCGCCATTTCCCGAGCCGGGAACATCTGGTGGAGGCGGTCTACCGCCACGAAGTCGAAGCGCTTTGCGAAGCGGCCGGGACGCTTGCCGGCGAACTTGCTCCCGACAAGGCCCTGGAAGAGTGGATGCACCGCTTCGTCGGCTATATCGCCACCAAGCGCGGCATGGCCGACAGCCTGCGCATTCTTCTCAACAGCAATTCCAAGCTCTTTGCCGACAGCAACGGCAGGGTGCCCGTCGCACTTGCAGGCCTGATCGAAAAAGCGGTCGCCGCCGGCTCGATCCGCGCCGATGTCGACAGCACGGATGTGCTGCATGCGTTGTCAGGCACCTACTCCATGCCCAATTCGCCGGAATGGCACGATCGCTCCCGCCGCCTCGTGCGCCTCTTGATGGATGGCCTGCGCTGGCCGGTGCAAAAGGGCTGATAATCCGCGCGGGCCTTCCTATATGTCTTGAAACAGGAACGGTGGAGTTGCCTCAGGCACGGAAACTGCCCGCCCTTTACCTCACCCCAGGAGGCCCATCATGTCGGAAAGAGCAGTCAAGATCCCCGGTCCCGATCACCCCATCACCATCGAGGACAAGCATGCCCATGTCACCGTCTCCGTCGCCGGCAAGATAATTGCCGACACGAACGACGCGCTGTCGCTCAAGGAGGCGTCCTATCCGGCCGTGCTCTATATTCCCCGCAGGGATGTCGACATGGCGGCGCTGCAGAAGACGAGCCATGAGACCTACTGTCCCTACAAGGGCGAGTGCTCCTATTACAGCATCCCGGCCGGCGGCGAGGGTTCGGTGAACGCGATCTGGAGCTATGAAAATCCCTACGCGTCGGTCAGCCGGATCAAGGATTACATGGCCTTCTACCCGGACCGCGTCGATTCGATCGACATCGTCACCTGAGCGATTCCAGGAAAAATGCGTAACGGCTTTCCGTCCCGGCATTGCGGGACGGCAAAGAGATGGAGCGGCTCGGAGAGCCCGGCTGAACCATTCTAAAGAGCAAGCCCGCTCGACGCATCGAAGACGTAGACCTGCTCCGGGCTGATGGAGACGTTCAGCGGCTGCCCGTAACGCACCGGCGCCTCGCCGTCGACCACGGCGGTCACCTGATCGCCCGCAAGATCGAACAGCACATGCGTCTGCGCGCCCGTCGGCTCGACCAGAAGGGTCTGGCCGGTGAGCGGCGAGCCATTGCTGACAAGGCTCAAATGCTCGGGTCGCAGGCCGATCTTCACGCTCTGGCCCGCCTTGACCTTACGCTCGTCGGCAATGCGGATCGGCGTGCTGTCCTTCAGCCGCACCGCAGGCGCGCCCTCGACGCCGTCCACCACGCCGTCGAGGAAATTCATCGCCGGCGAGCCGATGAAGCCGGCGACGAACAGATTGGCAGGCTTGCGGTAGAGCTCGATCGGCGTGCCCTGCTGCTCGATATTGCCCTGATTCAAGACGACGATGCGGTCGGCAAGCGTCATGGCCTCGATCTGGTCGTGGGTCACGTAGATCGAGGTGGTCTGCACCTTCTGATGCAGCGCCTTGATTTCGGAGCGCATCTGCACGCGCAGCTTCGCGTCGAGGTTGGAAAGCGGCTCGTCGAACAGGAAGACGGCGGGATTGCGCACGATGGCGCGGCCCATGGCGACGCGCTGGCGCTGGCCGCCGGAAAGCTGCGCCGGCTTGCGGTCGAGCAGCTTGGTGAGATCGAGCATGCGCGCGGCTTCGTTGACCCGCTGTTCGATGACCTGCTTGGTCTCGCCCGAGAGCTTCAGGTTGAAGCCCATGTTCTGGGCGACCGTCATGTGTGGGTAGAGCGCGTAGGACTGGAAGACCATGGCGATGTTGCGCTCGCGCGGCGTCATGGCGTTGACCACCTGCCCGCCGATCGACACGTCGCCGTCAGTGATTTCCTCCAGCCCGGCGATCATCCGCAGCAGCGTGGACTTGCCGCAGCCGGAAGGCCCGACAAGCGCGATGAACTCGCCGTCCTCGATCGCCAGCGAGATATCGTGGATGATCGTGAGCGCGCCATAGGCCTTGTGGATGTTGTGCAGTTCGACGGATGCCATGTTGTTTGCTCCGATGAGAGCAACTCCAGGAAAAGTGCGAAGCGGTTTTCCGTCCGGAATTGCGTCAAAACAAAAAGATGGAGCGGTTCAGGGTTTCCATGAAAGGCTGAACCGCTCCAGGCTCAGGATTTCACCGCACCGGCGGTAAGACCGGCGATGATGTGCTTCTGCGCCAGGAAGAAGACGATGATGGTGGGCAGGATGGTGAGCGTGATGAAGGCGAGCACCAGCTCCCATTCCGTGCCGAACTCGCCGCTATAGACCATCATGCCGAGCGGCCAGGGATAGATCGAATCCGAATTCAGCATGATCAGCGGCAGGATGTAGCTGTTCCAGCTGCCGACGAAGGAGATGATGCTGACGGTGGCGATGATCGGCCGCGAGAGCGGCAAGGAGATATGCCAGAAGAAGCGGATATAGCCGCAACCGTCGACAAACGCCGCCTGGAACAATTCTTCCGGAAGGTTTCGAAAATAGTTTCTAAAAAGCAGGATGCTCATGCCGAGGCCGAAAGCCACCTGCGGCAGCACCACGCCCCAATAGGTGTTGAGCAGGCCGAGATCGCGGATGCGGATAAACAGCGGCAGGATGGCGGTGGCGGCCGGAAACATCAGGCCGATGAGGAAATAGTTGAGCAGAAAGTTCGAGCCGAAGAACTTCACATGCGCGAAGGCGAAGGCCGCCATGGCCGAGACCGACAGCGTCAGGAACACCGTGAGGACGGCGATGATGAGCGAATTCATCATCTGCCGCCAGTAGCGGTCGCCGAACAGGATGCTCGTATAATTCTCGAAATGCCATTCGGCCGGCAATCCGAAGGGATTGGTGCGGAGATCGCCGAGCGTCTTGAAGCCGCCGAGCGCGGTCGTCGCGAGCGGGATCAGCACGATGGCGGCGATGATGGTCAGCGACACGTAGAGATAGATCTTCGTGCCGGTGGTCAGTCGAACGGATGAGGCCATATCAGTCATTGCGCATAAATATCCGTTTGTAGCCGAAGGCGAGGGTGACGCAGATCACGAACAGCACGACGCCGACGGCGCTGCCGAGGCCGACCTGCATGCGGGTGACGCCGAAATTGTAGAGGAAGGTCACCATCGTCTGCGTCGAGTTGAACGGGCCGCCGCCGGTGAGCGGCATGATCATGTCGAAGAGCTGCAGCGATCCGACGACGGCGAAGAAGACGGAGAGACGCAGCGTCGAGCCGAGCAGCGGCAGGGTAACGTAGCGGAACTTCTGCCAGCCGGTGGCGCCGTCGATCTCGGCCGCCTCGAGCACGCTTTTGTCCAGCGACTGCATGCCTGCGATGAACAGCATCATGTGAAAGCCGAAATATTTCCAGACGATGACGCCGAGCACGGCATACATCGCCAGATCCTTGTCGGCGAGCACATAGGGCGTGGCGGTGCCGAGGAAATGCGCGATCGCGGCAAACAGCCCGTAGTCGCCGTCATAGACGAAGCGCCAGATCAGGCCGGCGGCCACTTCCGCCAGCACATAGGGCAGGAAGAAGATCAGCCGGAAGAGCACGACGCCGCGAATGCGGTTCGCCAGCATCGTCGCGAGCCAGATGGCGAGCGGCACCTGAATGGCAATCGAAACCAGAATGATGAGCGCATTGTTCTTGAGCGACGTCAGGAAGGCGCCGTTCTTGAACAGAACCTGGAAATTGCGCAGCCCCACGAATTCCGTCGGCGGGCCATAGCCGTTCCAGCGATAAAGGCTGTACCAGGCCGCTTCGCCCATCGGCAGAATGACGAAGATGGTGAAAAGCAGCAGCGCCGGCGGCAGGAACAGCAGGATGACGGGCATGCGGCCGTGCGCCGACGGCGATTTACGCTTGGCAGTCGGCCTCGCTCTTGCGACGGAAGGCATGGCGGTCGTGGCGCTGACATCGGTCATGGGCGGTCTCGACGATTGAAATTCAAAAGGAAGACTGGCGCCGACGCAAGAAACGCCGGCGCCGGATGCCGTTAAAGCTGGTCCTGCTCGAAGGCGTCCTGAACCTGCTGCGCGCCATCCTTCGGCGACAACTGGCCGGAGACGATGCCGACGGAAATGTCGTTGACGACGCGGCCGACGGAGGGACCCAGATCCTGGTCGAAGAAGTTCTGGTGCCACGTCGAATGCGCCAGCTGGTCGGCGGCTCCACGCATCAGCGGCGACTTGATGCCATCTTCCGCGCCGACGGCGACGGGAATGATCAAACCGCCCTGCGCGATGGTGCGCTCATTCTCGGCATTGGTCAGATAGGCGAGGAAATCGAGCGTTTCCGGCGGTGCCTTCTTGGTGACGGCCCAGCCGTTCAGGCCGCCGAGCGTATCCGTCGGAGCGCCCGCGCCGCCGGTCACCGCCGGGAAGGCGAAGCGGCCGATATTGTCGTCGGCCAGGCCCTTGCCATCGCCCGAATTGACGCGCTGGGTGGCGACCGTCGTCTCGAAGCTGAGGATCATCGCCGCCTTGCCGTCGCCGAAGACGCCGAGCGTCTGCGGCCATGTCGCGCCGAGATAGCCGGGCTGGAAGGGATCGAGCTTGCCGAGTTCCGCAAGCTGTTCGCCGGCCTTGATGATCGCCGGGTCGTTGAAGCCGTTGCCCTTGCCATTCTTGGCGTCGTTGAAGACCTGCTGGCCGCCGTCGCGCATGACGAGATAGCTCCAGTAGAAATGGATCGGCCACTTTTCGCCGCCGCCGCCGGCGATCGGCACGATGCCGGCCGCCTTGATCTTCTTCACAGCAGCCAGATAGTCGTCCCAGGTCTTGATGGCATCGGCATCGACGCCCGCCTTGGCAAACAGGGCCTTGTTATAGAAGAAGGAAACCGTGCCCATCTGATAGGGAACGGCGCTGATCTTGCCGTCGAAGGTCAGGCCCTTGATGGCGGCCTGGTTGTAGCTCTTCTTCCAGGCCCCGTCCTTGGCATCCATCGCCGGGGTCAGGTCGAGCAGCGTGCCGGTCTCTTGCTGCTGCTTCAGCACGCCGCCGCCCCAGCTATAGAACAAATCGGGAGCATCGTTCGATTGCAACAGGGTCGGCAGCTTGGCCTTGAAGGCCTCGTTGGCCAGGAACTGCATCTCGATCTTCGTGCCCGGATGCTTGGCCTCGTACTCGTCGGCGATCTTGCGCCAGATGGCGACATAGGCCGGATTGGCCTCAAGATGCAGCCATTTGACGGTGGTGTCGGCAAAAGCGCTCGTCGCGCCGGCCAGAACAGCCAATCCGGCAGTGGCGGCAATAGCGGCGCTGCGAAGGGCTTTCGCCCCACGTAGATGGATCATGATTTTCTCCTCCCAAGGGAACCAAGAGCCTCAATATTTTTTCCCTTATGCGGAATAATTCAACGGAGCTTTGCTGAAATGTCAACCACCGCCGCTAAATTTTCGGCAGATTGCCGGTAAAACGGCTTGACATTGGGCAATGACCATAGGTTATTTAATTCGCATTCCGTTAAAAATACCAGGCCGCAGCCGAGCGGGTCCGTCATTCGGCATCAGTCTCATGAAAACAGCAGATCCCGAACTTATGCGGGCGATAAACCGCTTCAACGTGCTGGATACGATCCGGCGGGCGGGCTCCATCGCACGTATCGAAATCAGCGACCGCACCCAGCTTTCGACCACCACGGTCTCGGCAATCACGGCATCGCTGCTCGATGACGGCCTGATCCTGGCGCGCACCGAGGGCGACCTGCGCGAGGCGGCGGCCCGTGGCCGGCCCCGCGTCATGCTGGAACTCAATCCGGATGCCGCCCGCGTCGTCGGCGCGAAAATCGCCGCCAACCGCATGGTCTTCGTCGTGACGGACTTTCGCGGCGAGGTTCTTTCCACGCTGACGCTGGCGCTGCGCGTCGATCGGCAGCCGATCGGCGTCATCGCCGACCTGATCGAGGATGGCGTGCGCCGCTGCGTGGTGGACGCCAATCTGGCTCTCGACGAGATCGATTCCGTCTGCCTCGGCCTGCCGGGGGTCATCGAACATCGCACCGGCCATGTGCGCACCAGCCCGATCTTCCGCGAAAGCGGCGTCGATTTCGCCAAGGAAATGTCGGAGCGGCTTGGCGTCACCACCATCGTCGAAAGCGACGCGCACGCGATCACGCTGGCGCATCACTGGTTCGGCAGGGCGAGAGACCTCGACGACATGGTTCTGGTGTCGCTGGAACAGACATTGGGGCTCGGCGTTCTGCATGGGGGCCAGCTCTTTCGCGGCGCCGGCGGCCTTAGCCACAATCTCGGCGATCTCGTGCTCGGCATGGGGCCGCAGGGCACCGTCCGGCTGGCAAGCCTTGCCGGCGAGAGCGCCATTCTCGGCGATCAGCCGAGCGGCCGCTTCGCCGAAGCCATTCGCCTCGGCCGGGGAATGGCCCATGCCAAGACGCTGATTGCCGCCGAAGACAATGCGCTGATCGGCGCTGCGATCCGCGCCGGCGAAGCCTGCGGCATGGCGCTCGCCAACATCGTCACGCTGTTTGCCCCACCGCGCGTCATTCTCGTGGGATCCAGCCTGGCGCTCGGCCAGCCCTTTCTCGACAGCCTTCGGGAAGCCTATTCGCTGGCCATCCCGCCATCAATCAAGGGCGTGACCGAACTCGTGTTCGACCAGTCGACCGACGAGACCTGGGCGCAGGGTGCGGCCGTCGTCGCGCTGCGCGAACTCTACGAATCGCCCTGGGGAACGACGGGACCGGCGCCGGCCCTCTGAGCCCTAAGCAATTCCAGGAAAAGTGCGCAGCGGTTTTCCGGCCGGAATTGTGTCGAAACAACAGGATAGAGCGGCTCAGCGCCTATGCGAAACGCTGAGCCGTTCCAGGACAGACAAAGACAATTCATCTGGAGGACGTTTATGAACAAGGTCGGCATCGGCATAATCGGCTGCGGAAACATTTCCGGCGCCTATCTCACCGCCATGAAATCCTTTCCCATTCTCGACATCAAAGGCGTGGCCGACCTCAATCGCGAGCTCGCCGAGGCAAAGGCCTCCGAATTCGGCCTGAAGGCGGTCGATATCGCGACGCTTCTCGCCGACCCCTCGATCGAGATCATCGTCAACCTGACCATCCCGAAGGCGCATGTCGCCGTCGGCCTGCAGGCGCTGGACGCCGGCAAGCACACCTATTCGGAAAAGCCGCTCGGCATCAATTTCGCCGAGGGCAAGAAACTCGCGGATGCGGCTGCCGCCAAGGGCCTGCGCATCGGCGCGGCACCCGATACCTTCCTCGGCGGCGGCCATCAGACGGCGCGCGCCATCATCGACGAGGGCGCGATCGGCATCCCCGTCGGCGGCACCGCCACCTTCATGTGCCCCGGCCACGAACGCTGGCATCCGAATCCGGCTTTCTACTATGAAGTCGGCGGCGGCCCGATGCTCGACATGGGTCCCTACTACATCACCGATCTCGTCAACCTGCTCGGGCCCGTCTCGCAGGTCGCAGGCTTCGCCGTGACGCCGCGCAAGGAGCGCATCATCACCAGCGAGCCGCGCAACGGCGAGCACATTCCCGTGCATGTGCCGACCCATGTCGCCGGCGTCATGGCCTTTGCCAGCGGCGCCGTCGTGCAGATCGGCATGAGCTTCGATGTCGCCGGCCACAAGCATGTGCCGCTCGAAGTCTACGGCACCGAAGGCACGCTGATTGTGCCCGATCCCAATCGCTTCGGCGGCCCCGTCGAGTTCCTGAAGAAGGGCGGCGAGTTTGCCGAACGCGAGATCACCGCGCCCTATGCCGATGGCAATTATCGCTCGCTCGGCGTTGCCGACCTGGCGCACGCCATCCGCTCGAGCCGGCCGCACCGCGCCAATGGCAGCCTCGCGCTGCATGTGCTCGAGGTCATGGAAGCCTTCCAGACGGCCTCCGACGGCGGGCGCACGGTCACCATCACGACGCAAACGGAGCGTCCCGCCCCTCTGTCCGAATCCCTGGTGGACGGGCAGATCGGCCGCTAACGACGCATTTTCAGGAGGATTATCATGCGTGAAGCACTTATCGTCTGGGGCGGCTGGAGCGGCCACGAACCGCAGGAATGCGCCCATATCATCCGCGACATGCTGGAGGAGGATGGCTTCAAGGTCTACCTCGAAAACAGCACCGAGGCCTTCGCCGACCCTTCGATCCACGATCTCAGCCTGATCGTGCCGATCGTCACCATGTCGAAGATCGAGAAGGAAGAGGTGAAGAACCTCGCCGCCGCCATCGAAAGCGGTGTCGGCATTGCCGGCTACCATGGCGGCGCGGGCGATTCGTTCCGCGAAAGCGTCGAGTACCAGTTCATCATCGGCGGCCAGTGGGTCGCCCACCCCGGCAACATCATCGACTACACGGTCAACATCACGCGGCCGGACGACCCGATCATGGAGGGGATCACCGATTTCCCCTACACGTCGGAGCAATATTACATGCATGTCGACCCCTCGAACGAGGTGCTGGCCACCACGACCTTTACCGGTGATCATGCCTACTGGATCGACGGCGTCGTCATGCCCGTCGCCTGGAAGCGCAAATACGGCAAGGGCCGCGTCTTCTATTCCTCGCTCGGCCACCAGGCCAAGGAGTTCGACGTGCCGCAGATGAAGACCATCTTCCGCCGCGGCGCCAACTGGGCCGCGCGCTGAAAACAAAAGTCTTCGTGCGGCGGGGCATTATCCAGGCCCCGTCAAACAGGCGAAAATCCTCATATCGAAGCCGATTGCCGCCCGCATCTTTCATGATTGCGGGCGGCAATTTGCTTTACGATGACGGCGCAAACTGTCACAGACTTGACACATTCGCTTCGCGCGCAAACTATCCTTACCCGGATCATGATATCGAGACATATCAGAAGCGTTTGATATGCCTTGCGGATTTCAGCAAAAGGAGAACAGCGTGAGAAACGGATATACCGGGCGCCGAGCGCTCGTCGCAGCCATCAGCCTCGTCGCCGCCCTGCCGGCTCTGGCCGCCGATCTGCCGGACGCCATGCCGGACGACAATCTCAACGCCGTTCTCTGGGACCAGACATCGGTCGAGGCGCAGGCCAACGCGCTCGGCGCCTATACGCTCGGCCGCATCCGGCTCGACGAGGCATTGGCGGACAAAAGCTGGACGGCAGCCCCTGTCGAGCAGACGGGCAATTTCCAAGATTTTCCGCCGGCGGTCATCCTCGATGTCGACGATACCATCCTGAACACCTCCCCCTATCAGGCGCGCAACATCACGACGGGCAGCAGCTTCACCGCGGACAGCTGGACGCAATATGTGAATGCCCAGCAGGACAAGCCGATCGCCGGCGCGGTGGAATTCACCCAATACGCCGCCTCGAAAGGCGTGAAGGTCTTCTACGTCACCAACCGCACGGCCGACGAGGAGAAGCCGACCGTCGAGGAATTGAAGCGCTTCGGCTTTCCGATGGGGGACAACGTCGACACATTCCTCAGCGTCAAGGAGCAGCCTGACTGGACCTCCGCCAAGGGCACGCGCCGCGCCTTCATCGCCAAGAACTATCGCATCCTGCTGATGTTCGGCGACAATTTCGGCGATTTCACCGACGATTACAAAGGCACGGTCGAGGAGCGGCAGAAGGTCTTCGAAGCCAATATCTCCCATTTCGGCCACGACTGGATCGCCATCGCCAACCCGACCTACGGCTCCTTCGAAAGCGCGCCCTATAAGGGGGACTACAAGCTTCCGCCGGAACAACAGCGTCGCATGAAGCAGGACGCGTTGACGCCCTGGGATGGGAAGTAGGAATTTGCACTGCGTTGGAGGAGGGTGCGATACCCTCCTCTGTCGCGAAATGACGGAGGGGGCCGCTCCTTATGCGGCCACAACCCCAATCACCCCTTCTTGAGCTTGGCCTTGCCTTCGTCCACCAGCTTCTGCGCCGCCTCGGCGACCGTGATCTTGCCGAAAGCGAGCTGGTCGGCGACGGGGCGCATGACGTTCTGGTCGAATTCCCCGGAGCCCATCGGCGCCGGCGGCGGATAGTCGCCCACCTGGTCCTTCAGCAGCTCGACATATTTTACCGTCAGCTGCTCCACCGGATTGAGCTGCGGCAGGATCGCCTCGCGCACGGCCGGCGACATCGGCACGCCGCGTTCGACGCCGAGGATCTTGCCGGCATCGACGTCGTTGACGAAGAAATCGATGAATTTCGCAGCCGCTTCGCCATTCTTGCTGCTGGCGCCCACGCTCCAGATGAGAGCGGGACGATAATAATGGCCGGAAGGACCGTCCTTCTTCTCGCGCGGCAGCATGGTGACCGCCAGCTTGCTCTTGACCACGAGCTGGTAGCCGACGAGCTGGTTGGAATAGGCCATGCCCATCGCCGATTTGCCGAGCGCCAGGCAATTGCTTTCGATGACGTTCTGGTCGAGCGTCTGCACATCGGGCGGCACCGTGCCGCCGCGTTTGCGCAGGTCTTCCCAATAGGAATACCATTCCTTGGCGTCGTCGACGCCGAAGCCGAGATCGCCTTCCTTGGTATAGAGGCTCTTTCCACGCTGGCGCATCCAGGCATCGAGCACGTAGTTGTAGCGCGCGCCATAGGGCCCGCCCCAATAGGCCCGCTTGCCGGCGGCCTTGGTCATTTCGACGGCCAGGTCGGCATACTCGGCCCAGGTCGTCGTCGGGCCGGGCGGGGTCAGGCCCGTCTTCTTGAAGATATCCTCGTCATAGAAGAGCGAAAAGGAATTCAGCCCGAGGCCGACGCCATAGAGCTTGTCGTCGATCGTGGTCAGCTTCAGCATGTCCTTGCCGAAAGCATCCACCTTCAGGGTCGAAGGCACGAACTGGTCGAGCGGCAGGCAGGCGCCGCGCTTCGAATAGTCGGAGATCGTACTCGGCTCCAGCTGGAAGACATCGGCGATGTTCTGGCTTGCCATTCCGGTCGCAAGCTTGGTCCAGTAGCCATCGCCGCTGATGCTTTCGCCGATCACGGAAATATCGGCATTCTTGGCGTGAAACAGCTCCGCGACGGCGACGGTGCGCTTGCCGCGGTCGGGCGAGCCCCACCACATGGCGCGCAGCTGCGTCGCATCCGCAAAGGCCGGCATCGCTCCTCCCGCGAAGGCGAGGCCAGCCGCGGTTCCGGCAGCTCCGATCATGAACGAACGACGATTCATGCGCATGAGATTCCTCCTTCTCTTGCGTTGTCATCCGCGGCGGTCTCCCCGACGCCTCCTGCGGACAAGTCGGCGTGAGGATATGCAACTTGATTACAGCACGCAATAAAAAATCTCTCTATTGCAAATTTGCGTAATTTTGCATAATTTTGCGATATGAACGACATTCGCTCCAAACGTATCAGGCAGGCCGATATTGCCACCGCAGCCGGCGTCTCCGTCTCCACCGTGTCGCGCGTTCTCACCAACGAGCCCGGCATCAGCGAGACGATCCGCCAGCATATCTTCAAGGTTGCGAGCGACCTCGGCTATCCGCTGAAAACGGCAGCCGAGACGACATCAGGCGGCCTGGCACTGATCGCCAGCGATAGCGTCACGGGCGGCTTGAGCGTCTTTTACGAAGGCATTCTGGAAGGCCTGCGCGCCGGTGCCGCCGAGCGCGGCATGCGCTTCGATATCCGCCTGATCCGCGAGGCGAGAACGGAGCCGGAGGTGGTGAAGGAATATCTGCAGGCAGCCGGCGCCGAGGGCCTGTTTCTCGTCGGCATCGATCCCTCAGACGAGCTTTGCCGGTGGCTGGAGACGAGCGGTACGCCCGTCGTGCTCGTCAACGGCACCGATCCGAAGCTGCGCTTCGACGGCGTTTCGCCCTCGAACTTCTTCGGCGCCTATAGTGCAACCCGGCGCCTCATCGACGCCGGCCACCGCCGCATCCTGCATCTGACCGGCTCGCATCGCCAGACCATCCGCGAACGCATCCGCGGCTTCGAAGCTGCTATCGCTTCCATGGAAGGCGCCGAGGGCCGGCTTGTGCCGATGACGTTCGCCGGCAGCTCCAGCCAGGAAGCACATGATAAGACCGCTGCGATCCTCGCTGAAAAAGGCGGCTTTACCGCCGCCTTCTGCATGAACGATTTCATCGCCGTCGGCGTGCTCGATGCCGTTGTCGAAGCCGGCCTGCGGGTGCCTGAGGATTTCGCTATCGTCGGCTTCGACGATCTGCCCTGCGCCCTGATGACCAATCCCCGGCTGGCGACCATGCGCGTCGACCGCGCGGCCCTGGGGCGTGAAGCCATAGGCCTGATGATCGCCCGCTTCCGCGACCGCGACGCGCCGGCCCGTCACATCTGCCACGGCGTCCAGCCCATCGCCGGCGGCACGCTGCCACCCGAAACCTGAAGCTCAATCCCGCCGCGGAAACGATCGAGAAAGCCGAACCGATGATCTATGACCCCGCCAGCTCCAATCCGCTCGCCGGCAACCCGTTGAAGACCCTCCCGGACATGCGCCGCGCGCTGACCGACCTGTTCGATCCGCTGCTGCCCTATTTTTCCGAAGGCAATGCCCGCGTTCACATCGATGCCGCCGGGGCGCATTTCGACCGTGCGGCAGCCGATCTCGAAGGTTTCGCCCGCCCGCTCTGGGGCCTTGCGCCGCTCGGCGCCGGCGGCAGCGAGTTTCATCATTGGGATCGCTATGCCGAAGGTCTCGCCAATGGCGTCGATCCGAGGCATCCGGAATATTGGGGCACGGTCAACGGCCGCGATCAGCGCATGGTCGAGCTTGCCGCGCTCGGCTTCGCGCTCGCCCTCGTGCCCGAAAAGATCTGGGAACCGCTCGACCAGCGTGCGCGCGACAACCTGATCGCCTATCTCAAACATGCGCGCACCTTCGACTACGCCGACAACAACTGGAAATTCTTCCGCATCTTCGTGGATATCGCGCTCGACCGGCTCGGCGCCTCCTTCGACCGCAGCCTGACGGAAAGCTACCTGAACGAACTCGACGGTTTCTACATCGGCGATGGCTGGTATCGTGATGGCGATGTCCGGCGCATCGATCACTACATTCCCTTCGCGATGCATTTCTACGGGCTGATCTATTCCAAGCTCGTCAATGACGCCCGTGCCGAGCGCTATCGCGAGCGCGCCGTCCTTTTCGCCAGGGATTTCCGTCATTGGTTCGCGCCCGATGGCGCTACCATCCCCTTCGGCCGCAGCCTGACCTATCGCTTCGCCTGCGCCGGCTTCTGGTCGGGGCTTGCCTTTGCCGATGTCGAGGCGCTGCCATGGGGCGAAATCAAGGGCCTGTGCCTCAGGCACCTGCGCTGGTGGGCCGACAAGCCGATCGCCAATCGCGACGGCACCCTGCCGATCGGCTACGCCTATCCCAACCTGCTGATGTCGGAGAACTACAATTCCGCCGGCTCTCCCTATTGGGCCTTCAAGGCCTTCCTGCCCTTGGCGCTGCCCGAAACGCATCCATTCTGGACAGCCGAAGAAAAGCCGCTGGAAAATGAGCCGGCTATCGTCCCGCAGAAACATCCCGGCATGGTCCTGATGCGCAGCGGGGCCGACGTCGTCGCGCTGTCCTCCGGCCAGGAAAACCAGCAGATGCGTTTCGGCGCGGAGAAATATTCGAAATTCGCCTATTCCGCCCGCTACGGCTTCAGCGTCGAAAGCGACGAGCGCATCTTTGCCGGCGGCGCCTTCGACAGCATGCTCGCCTTCAGCGAGGACGGGCTGCACTACCGCGTGCGCGAAACCAACGAGGAGGCCAAGCTTGCCGGCGATACGCTCTACGCCAAATGGTCCCCCTACGCGGACGTGACGGTGGAGACATGGCTCGTACCGGCGGCGCCCTGGCATATCCGCCTGCACCGGATCAGAACCCCCAGACCATTGCAGACGGCCGAAGGCGGCTTCGCCATCGCACGGCGCGATTTCGAAGCCGACAAGCTCTCGTCCGCCATGAGCGCCGCCTATGCGATCGGCGAGGAGGATTTCAGCGGCATTCTCGATCTCGGCTCGACGATCGAGCGTGAGGGCGTGGCACAAAAAGCGCCGCCGAACACCAACCTGATCGTCTCGAAGACCCTGGTGCCGCAGCTGCGTGGTGGTATTCCCGCGGGCGAGACCATTCTCGTCTCCGCCGTGCTTGCGGAGAAAAATCCATCCGCCGTCGACCATGCTTGGACAAGGCCGCCCGCCCGGCCCGATATCGATGCCCTGCGCGCCCTCGTCCGTGACAAGGGCGTCACCGTCAGCGCCATCGAGGCGCCCGGTCGGCTGCCATGACGCAATCTGTTTCCGGCCGCCCGGCCATCGCCTTTGCCATGCAGCCGTCGCGCACACGGCATGTTCTGCCGGAGGCGCTGATCCGGCGCCTCGATACCATCGGCCATGTGCTCGACCGCGCGCCGATGCTGCGTTTCGATGACGATCGCGCCGGTAAGCTCCTTGCCGAAACCGAAATCCTGGTCACGGGCTGGGGCTCGCCGAGGATCGACGCCGCCGCGTTGGCGCTGGCGCCGCATCTGAAACTGGTGGTCCATGCCGCCGGCACGGTGAAAGGCCTGCTCGGCGACAGCCTGTTCGATCGCGGCATACTGGTCAGCCATGCCGCGCAGGCCAATGCCCGGCCGGTTGCCGAATTCACGCTTGCCGCCATCGTCTTTGCCGGCAAGAAGGTCTTCCAGTTCCGCGAACGTTATGTCGCCGACCGAAACCGCAAGCGGACGATACCGATGCAGGCAGAGGCCATCGGCAATTATCACCGCACCGTCGGCATCATCGGCGCCTCGCGGATCGGCCGGCTGGTGATCGAATTGCTCGCGCCCTTCGACTACCGGATTCTACTCTATGACCCGATGGTCAGTGACTCCGAGGCCGCCAGGCTGGGTGCCGAGAAGACGGAGCTGGATACATTGATGGCATCGGCCGACATCGTCTCGCTGCACGCGCCTTCCCTGCCCGCCACACGGCACATGATCGACGCCCACCGTCTGTCGCTGATGAAGGAAGGAGCAACCTTCATCAACACGGCGCGCGGCGCGCTCGTCGATGAGGCAGCCCTCCTCGCCGTGCTGAAGACGGGTCGGATCGATGCGATCATCGACGTCACCGATCCGGAAATTCCGGAGGCGACGTCGGCCTTTTACGATCTGCCGAACGTCTTCCTGACACCGCATATTGCCGGCGCTGTCGGGCTGGAGCGCACCCGCCTTGGTGAGATGGCGGTCGACGAAGCCATCCGCTTCATCGAGGGCAAGCCGCTGCTCCATGAAATCCGCCGCGAGGACATGGCGCGCATGGCATGATGCGGCGCAGCAAATCCATGAAAACTCCCCGAAATCGCCTCATTTCGGCACAGGCGAACAACCCGTTTTTAATCATTCCGCGCTAGCAATCTCTTCAGCAAAGAGGTTCTAGTCATGCGTACCCGCGTCCTTTCCATTCTGGCCGTGATGATGCTCGGCGTGCTGGCAGGCTGTGCCACCGCGCCGTCGCGTACCCGCAACATCTGCGCGATCTTCGATCAGCGCGATGGATGGTTCAACAATTGGCAGCGGGCCGCCGACCGCACACAACGCAGATACGGCGTGCCGGTGCCGATCCTGATGGCGACGATCTACACCGAATCCGGCTTCCGACCACGCGCCCGCCCGCCGCGGCGCTATCTGCTCGGCTTCATTCCCTGGAAGCGCCCGACGACCGCCTATGGCTACTCGCAAGCACTCGACGGCACATGGGATAAGTACAAGCGTGAAACGGGCAACTGGACGGCAAGCCGCACCAACTTCTCCGACGCCATCGACTTCGTCGGCTGGTATCACTACCAGACCCACCTGCAGACGGGCATTCCGCTGAACGATTCCTACAATCTCTATCTCGCCTATTATTCAGGCGCCAAAGGCTACCTGCAGGGATCCTGGCGCGGCAACGGGACCGCCCTGGCCGGCGCCCGGCGCTTCAATGGCATGACGAGAATCTACGCGCAGCAGCTGCCGAACTGCAGCTGACCGGCAAGAAGTCGAGACCCATTTTCAGCGCAGCTGCAAGGCCACGGCCCCCTAAGGCCGCGGCTCAAGCAGGTTGAGGCCGCCATCCTCGCCCCAGATATCGGCGATCGACACCTGCTGGCCGGTGCGGCTGCTTTGCAGCGCGGCAATGCCGCATAGCACCGACAGCGCCCCTGCGCGCGAGCCGGCGCGCTGCTTGAGCTCATCGTTCGGGCCGGAGCGCAGCAGCATGTTGCGCAGCCGGTCGTCGCCGCCATAGTGCCCGCCGGACGAGTGCGGCACCCATATGCGCTCGACATCGCCGAAATTCTTCATGACGACGATCTCGTCGGCCGGCGGCGTCGTCCAGTTCTGCTTTTCATACTGCCTGAGTTCGATACGGCCCTTGTGGCCGTTGAAGGCAATGTGGTGCCCCTCGATCGGCATATACGTATTCAGGGAATAGGAGACGTTGACGCCGCTGCGGTAGCGGATGGAGGCGACCATCGTGTCCGGGATATCGATATCCTCGCGGAAGACACAGGCATCGCGCACATAGCCGTCGACGGTGGACGGGTCCTCATACAGGCTTTCGAGCAGCGGCGTCGCGCTGATATCGAGATAGTAGTCGCATTCGCCCTTGTAGCGACAGCTACGACAGCGCTCGCCGCGGAACGGCCCCTTGCGGCCATAATGCTTGAGATCGGCAAAGGCGGCGACCGTTTCCGGATCGGAATCCAGATACCAGTTCAACAGATCGAAATGATGCGTCGCCTTGTGAACGAAGAGGCTGCCGGAATTTTCGACGAAAGCATGCCAGCGTCGGAAGTAGTCGGCGCCGTGGCTGGTGTCGAGATACCAATGGAAGTCGACCGAGGTCACATCCCCGATGACGCCGGAATTGATCAGCTCCTTGATCTTCGCCGGCGTCGGGGCGAAGCGATAGTTGAAGGAAACGTCCAGCCGCCTGCCGGTGCGCGCCTCGGCGTTGAGAATATGCTTGATCTTGTCGACCGTCGTCGTCATCGGCTTCTCGCTGATGACATTGGCGCCGGCCTCCATCGCCTTGACGATGAGATCGTCATGGGTGGAATCGCGCGTGCAGACGATGACGAGATCCGGCTTCTCCACCCGCAGCAGTTCGTCGAAATCGGTGTAAACGGGGACGGAGGCGCCGATATACTCGAGCGCCCGCTTGGCCCGCATGGCGTTGAGATCGCACACTGCCACAAGCTCGACCTCGTCGCTCCAGCGCTCGACCAGGTCCTTGCCCCACATGGTCACGCCGCGATTGCCCGTGCCGACCAGAACATAACGTTTCTTCGATGACGACTGCATGTCTCCTCCTCCAGAGTCTGCTTTTCCTCCCCCCTCGGGGGGAAGGTGCCCAAAGGGCGGATGAGGGGGCAGCACGGCGAACTCGAGGGCAACTTACGGTGCAACGCCCCCTCAAGCCGCGCTACGCGCGACCTTCTCCCCGCCGGGGAGAAGGTGTTACGATGCCTCCATAGCCTTCCAATCCGGCTCCACGGATGAACCAAGACCGACAGCGCCTATAACCGAGCCGATCGCAAGCTGGCCGCCCTCGATCCGCAGCCGCGTACGGCCATTGCTGATGCGATAGAGATCGGAATGCGCCTGCGCGAAGGCCGCCTGCTCCGCCTCCGGCGCGCCGGCCATGCCGTCGACATAATGATGGCCGTTGCGCTCGATATGCGTCATGCCGATCAGGGAGGCGAGCGCCAGATCCTGCTGCACGGCAAGACCTCCCTGCGTCGTCAGGTCCTCCGCCGACATGAAATAGGGAACGCCGTCGTCCGCGCTCCATTTGGCAACGCGCGCGCGGTTCAAGAGCGAGCGATAGAAACCCTTGCAGGATTTCGAGGAGATGCCGGTATAGCCGAGCCCTCTCGCCGTGACGAAGGCATCGATATCGGCATCGGATTCGTCTATTTCCACCGGCCTGAAGGCCGCGAGCGCCTTCACGGGCTTCTCGAAGGCATGCGCGCGGGCAATCGGTTGCTCGACGAACAGGATCGAGGCGGCAAATCGCGCCAGCCGCGGCTCCTCCTTCACGCGGGAAAGCAGGTCTGCGACCGCCTCGTCGGACGGGAATTGCTCGTTTCCGTCAAGCGTCACCGAATAGGCGGGCACCTTGGCATCGATGACAGCGGCGACACGGCAGAGGCGATCGATATCGGCCTCGGCCACGCCCGAAACCTTGACCTTGAAAAAGGTCAGGCCATAGGCGTCGATCGCCTCCTCGAAACTCTCCGGCAAGCCGTCGTTCAGGCGCTCGGTCGCCGGAATATCGGCGGGCACGATGGCATCGACGAGGCCGACGGTATGACGGGCGGCAAGGCTTGCCGATGGCTCCAATGCCGACAGAAAGGCCGGGAGATCGAAACCCGAGAGATCGCGCGCCGTGGAGGCGTCGATGCCGGGGCGGTTCGCCCGGATCGCCTGCGCAATCGTCAACCCTTCCAGCCGGCAGAGGGCATCGAGGACGGCCCGATTGGCGAGCGCGAGACCGAAGGAAGCCACCAGCCCGTTCAGCTTTTCCGCCGCCGCCCGTGCGTGATGCGAGGCTTCGACGGCGGCATGCAGGCCGAAAGCCGTTCCCGAACCCACACTTCTCAGCGCATCGAGCGCCAGCGCCAGGGACCGCCGCAGCTGGTTTTCATTGTCGGCGTTGGAAAGCTCGGGCGACTTGTCGAACCATTTCGGCACCATCAGCTCGGCCGCCATCCCCTGAGCCGAGCGTCCCTGCGCATCCTCGATGCGCAGGCGCAGAAAAATCTGCCGCGCCTCCCGCAAGGTTGCCGCCCCGAAGCGGAACGGAAGCCGCAGCCTGACCGGACGCTCGAATGCCTCGGCCTCGACAAGCCTGATGTTCAATGGATCGGTCATTGTTTAGGCAGCTCCCGTGATGGTCAGGCAGGTCTGTTCGCATCGGCACCGGCGTCCATGCGGTTCGTTGCAGAAGCGGTTCTTCGAATCTCCAGCCACGCCACATTGCAGCCGACGCGCTTCACGATATCTCCTCCTCGCCCTGATTCCCTCCAGAATCAGGAAAAGCAAATGCCTGGTCGCCCAAGAAATGTAACCATATGGTTACAAGATCGCGCGACAACTCCATTCTTGTCAATCGTCTTTTGAAAATTTGTCGAAAGTGCCGCAGGTTGCGTGTTTCGAGGCACCCTACATCCGGATCGAGGCGAGCGTGACGGCGACAATGTGCTCGCCCCAGGCATTGAGCGCCCCCTGGCTCGTCAGCTTGCGCGCAAAAATCGTCGACAGCGTGTGCCGGTTCGACAGATAAAAGAAGCCGAGCGCGGCAATCGTCAGATAGACGGATATCGGATCGACCGCCGGCCGGAAGATGCCGGCAACCTCGCCACGGCGCAGCACCTCCGAAAGCTCGTCGATGAGATGGGAATGCATGACCGAGACCTTTTCGGAGCGGCGCAGATAATGCGCATGATGCAGGTTTTCGGTGGCAAGCAGGCTCAAAAACTCCGGATGCGCGAGGAAATGCCGCCAGGTGAACAAGGCGAGTTCCCGCATTCCCTCCTCCGGATCGCGGCTCGCCAGATCGAGTTGCTTTTCTGCATTGCGAATCGTCGCATAGGTCGCTTCCAGCACGGCGAGATACAGCCCCTCCTTGTCGCCGAAATAATGGTACAGCATCCGCTTGTTGGTCCGTGCCCGCGCGGCGATCGCATCGACCCTCGCACCGCCGAAGCCATGCGCGGCGAATTCTTCCGTCGCCGCCTCGAGGATCGTATCCTGGGTGCGTTGCGGATTGCGCGATATCTTCCCCGACCGCGCCTTGATGGCCTTGTCGGCGTCCGTTTCCGCTATATTTTCAGTCCGTTGCTTCGCCCTGACCGCCATGGATGGCCTCCTTCCCGATGGGTGTCTCCCGCGATGGACGTTGCCGATTCCGGCATGCATCGTTTGATTGTGACGCGATTGGCGCTTGACAGCAGTTGTGTTTCTATCCAACTTGTAACCAAATAGTTATATCATGCAAAGCAGTTCGTAAATCATCGGTAAACTGGGGAGGAGACCAGGATGACGTTGACGATCGACCGCCGGCAGATGCTTGCCGGTATTGCAGCGACGGTAGCTTTCAGCAGCATGGGGCTTTCCCGCGCCAAAGCCGCGACCGCGATGCGCCTTCTGTGGTGGGGGTCGAAGGAGCGTAGCGACCGTACCTTTGCAGCAGTAAAGGCCTATCAGGCCAAGAACCCGGATATCGCCATCGCCGGCGAATCCTTCGGCTGGGACAGCTACTGGACGCGCCTTGCCACACAGACCGGCGGCGGCAATGCGCCAGACCTCATCCAGATGGACTACCGCTACATCTTCGAATATGCCCGCCGCAGCGCGCTGCTCGACATGACGCCCTATCTCGGCAAGAGCCTTGCCATCGAGGATTTCGGCTCTGCGAACATCGATTCCGGCAAGGTCGACAACAAGATCTATGGCGTCAGTCTCGGCGTGAATTCGTCGATGGTGGTCGTCAATACCGCAGCCTGGGCGGAAGCCGGCGTCGAGCCGCCACATGACGGCATGACCTGGGAACAGCTCGGCGATGCCGCTGCCAAGCTGACGGCCGCCAAGAAGCGGCGCGGCTTCTATGGCACGGCCGACTCGAGCGGGCTGGAGCCCGCCTTCGAATGCTGGCTGCGCCAGCACGGCAAGGCGCTCTACACGGCCGACGGTAAGCTGGCTTTCGAGGCCAAGGATGCCGCCGACTGGTTCGATTTCTGGGGCACCCTGCGCAAGAGCGGCGCCTGCGTGCCGGCCGACATGCAGTCGCTCGACCAGCAGACCATCGAAACCAGCATGCTGGTGCAGAAAAAGGCGGCCGTCGATTACGCCCATTCCAACCAGTTCGTCGCCATCCAGGGCCTGGTGAAGGAGAAGCTCGATATCGTCTCCTATCCGACCGCCGGCGCGGACGGCAAGCCGGGCCAGTATCTGAAGCCCTCGATGCTGATGTCGGTTTCGGCCACGTCCCCGAACAAGGATGCCGCCGTCGCCTTCGTCAACTATCTGGTGGAAGACCCGGAAGGCGCCAGGACGCTCGGCGTCGAGCGCGGCGTTCCCGCCTCGCCGAAGATCCGCGATCTGCTGACGCCGGATCTCGATGCCGTCAGCAAACAGGTCGTCGACTATATCGGCCGATTGACGCCGCATGTCGGAGCATTGCCGCCGTCTCCGCCGAACGGCGCCGGCGAGAATGCGTTCCTGCTGAAGAAGATCGCCGAGGAAGTGGCTTTCGGCAAAACCAGCGCGCAGGACGCTGGCGCGAAGTTCACCGAACAGGCAGCAGCAAACATTACGCGAGGCTGATACCGTGGGTACAAACAGCAAGAGCGTTGCCGGCGGCATGGCCGTCGGTACGCGAGCGCCGTTGCGCGTGGAAACCGTCTATAAGGCGCCGAGTGCATTCGCGCGCAACGCGCCCGGCTATCTCTTCCTTCTGCCGTGGTTCATCGGCTTCTTCGGGCTGACCCTCGGGCCGGCGATCGCCTCGCTCTATCTGTCCTTCACCGACTACAATCTGCTCCAGTCGCCGAACCTTGTCGGGCTGGACAACTATGTGCGGATCGCGACGGCGGACGATAAATTCCTGTCGTCGATGAAGGTCACGCTGTTCTACGTCGTCTGCTCCGTGCCGCTGAAGCTCGCCTTCGCGCTTCTGGTGGCGCTGCTGCTCAACCGCGGCATCCGCGGCCTGCCGGTCTATCGCGCCATCTTCTACCTGCCGTCGCTGCTCGGCTCCAGCGTCGCGATCGCGGTGCTGTGGCGGCAGATCTTCGATGCCGACGGCATCGTCAATACGCTGCTCTGGTACGCCTTCGGCATCAACGGCCCGAGCTGGATCTCCAATCCGGACTATTCGCTCTATACGCTCGTGATCCTCGCCATCTGGCAGTTCGGATCGCCGATGATCATCTTCCTCGCCGGGCTCAGGCAGATCCCGACGGATCTTTACGAAGCCGCCAACCTCGACGGCGCTTCCAAGACCCGGATCTTCTTCAAGATCACCCTGCCGCTTCTGACGCCGGTAATCTTCTTCAACGCCGTGGTCCAGACCATCGACGCCTTCAAGGCTTTCACGCCGGCCTATGTGATTTCCTCCGGCACCGGCGGCCCGATCGATTCGACGCTGTTCTACACGCTCTATCTTTATCAGGAAGCCTTCGGCTACTTCCGCATGGGCTATGCCGCCGCGCTCGCCTGGGTTCTGGTGATCATTATCGCCATATTCACCACCTTCTCCTTCCTCTCCGCTCGTTATTGGGTCCACTACGATGACTGACGCGAAGCTCACCCATTTTGCCGAGGACATGAAGCCGCCGCGCGAGCGCCCGTGGTTCCTCTCCGTCCTCATCCACGTCGCCCTCGTCGCCGCTTCGATCGTGATGCTCTATCCGCTGCTGTGGATGCTCTCCGGTTCGATCAAGGACCAGAACGAGATCTTCGGCACGGCATCGCTGATCCCGTCGCAATTCGATTTCAGCGCCTATGCCCGCGGCTGGTTTGGCGGCCAGGTCACCTTCGGAACCTTCGTCTGGAATTCGGCTATCATCGCCGTGCTTTCGGTCATCGGCAATGTCATGTCCTGCTCACTTGCCGCCTACGCCTTCGCGCGACTTAATTTCTGGGGCAAGAATTTCTGGTTCGCACTGATGCTCGGCACGCTGATGTTGCCCTATCACGTCACGCTGATTCCCCAGTACATCCTCTTCCTCAAGCTTGGCTGGGTGAAGACGATGCTGCCGCTCGTCGTGCCGAAATTCCTCGCGGTCGACGCCTTCTTCATCTTCCTGATGGTGCAGTTCTTCCGCGGCATCCCGCGCGAACTGGACGAGGCCGCCATGATGGATGGCTGCAGCCCGTGGCGCATCTATTGGCGCATCATGCTGCCTTTGTCGCTGCCGGTCATGGCGACGGCCGCCATCTTCTCCTTCATCTGGACCTGGGACGATTTCTTCGGGCCGCTGATCTACCTCTCGGACATCAACACCTACACCGTGCAGCTCGGCCTGCGTTCCTTCGTGGACTCCACCGGAAGCTCCGACTGGAGCAGCCTGTTCGCCATGTCGAGCCTGTCGCTGATCCCGGTCTTCCTGATCTTCCTGTTCTTCCAGAGGCTGCTGATCGACGGCATCGCCACGGCAGGCCTCAAACGCTGATATGAACCATGCAGCCCCGAACACCCAAGGTTCGGGACCGCATTTCAGAAACCCATTGAAAGGAATGTCGCATGAGCGCGCTGCGCTTTGCCGCCATCGGCCTCAATCACGATCACATTTACGGCCAGGTCAACGTCATGCTGCGCGCCGGCGCCGAACTCGTCGCCTTCCACGCTATCGAGGATGACCTCGCCACCGTCTTCGCCGGGCGCTTTCCACAGGCGAAACGCGTTGCCGACAAGAGGGCAATCCTCGAGGATCGCTCGATTGATCTCATCGTCAGCGCCGCCATTTCCAGCGAACGGTCGGGTCTTGCCATCGAGGCCATGCGCCACGGCAAGGACGTGATGCTCGACAAGCCCGGCATGGTGACGCTGGATCAGCTCGCCGACGTGCGCAGAGTGCAGGCCGAGACCAGGCGCATCCTTTCCATTCTTTATTCCGAACATTTCGAGACGGCATCGACCGTCAAGGCCGGCGAGCTGGTGAAGGCCGGCGCCATCGGCAAGGTCATCCACACGACGGGCCTCGGTCCGCACCGGCTGCGCAAGCCGACCCGGCCGGACTGGTTCTTCGACCGCAAGCGCTATGGCGGCATCATCACCGACATCGCCTCGCATCAATGCGAGCAATTCCTGTTCTTCGCAGATTCACTTGAAGCCGAAGTGCTGTCGGCGACCGTCTCCAACCGCGCCAATCCCGACACCCCCGGCCTGCAGGACTATGGCGATTTCCACCTGCGCACGCCCGACGTGACGGGCTATGTCCGCGTCGACTGGTTCACGCCGGACGGTCTTTCGACCTGGGGCGACGGCCGCCTCTTTATCGTCGGCACCGAAGGCACGATCGAGCTGCGCAAATATATCGACGTCGCCGGCCGGCCCGGCACCGATCACCTCTTCCTCACCGACCGCAAGGGCATGCAGCATATCGACTGCACCGGCCTCGACTTGCCCTATGGTCGCCAGCTTGCCGCCGACATAAGAGACCGCACCGAAACGGCGATGGGCCAGGAGCATTGCTTCAAGGCCATGGAACTGGCGCTGAAGGCGCAGGCGCTTGCCGAGGCAACATCGCTCAACAGCATTCAGAGGTAATTGCGCTATGTCCGACATCAAGAAAGTCGCGATCATCGGCCTCGGCATCGGCCGTTCACACATCGTCGAAGGCTATCTGCCTTACTCTGATCGCTATGAAGTCGCCGTTCTCTGCGATCTTAACGAGGAACGTCTGAACGCGGTCGGCGATGAATTCGGCATCAAGAAGCGCGTCAAGGATTTCTCCGAAGTCGTGAACATGCCCGAAATCGACATCATCGACATCTGCACGCCGCCCGGCTCGCATTTTCAGCTCATCATGCAGGCGCTTTCAGCCGGCAAGCATGTGGTCTGCGAGAAGCCTCTTGTGGGATCGCTCGCCGATATCGATGCCGTGATCGCCGCCGAGAAGACGGCCAAGGGCCGGCTGATGCCGATCTTCCAATATCGCTACGGCGACGGCATCCAGAAGGCCAAGCGCATCATCGACGCCGGCATCGCCGGCAAGCCCTATGTCGCGACGTCGGAAACGCATTGGGTGCGCGGCGCCGATTATTATGCGGTTCCCTGGCGCGGCAAATGGGAGACCGAGCTCGGCGGCGTGCTGATGACGCACTCCATTCACCTGCACGACATGCTGACCTATCTGATGGGCCCGATCGCGGGCCTCTTCGGCCGTGTCGCCACTCGCGTCAACGATATAGAGGTGGAGGATTGCGCCAGTGCCAGCCTGCTGATGGAAAACGGCGCGCTCGCCACCATCAGCGCCACGCTCGGCTCGCAGGAGCAGATCAGCCGCCTGCGGCTCTGCTTCGAAAACGTGTTGATCGAGAGTAACCACGAGCCCTACAGCCCCGGCCAGGACCCCTGGAAGATCATCCCCGCCAATGAGGAAATCGGCGCGAAGATCGATGCGCTCCTCTCCGGCTGGACGCCGATCCCAATCCGCTTCAACACGCAGATGAAGCTGTTCCACGAAGCCTTGGTGTCGAATGGGCCGCTGCCGGTGACGACAGCCGACGCCCGCCAGGCGCTGGAACTCGTCACCGCGTTCTACGAATCATCGGAAACACGCGCCGAAGTCCGCTTTCCTGTCGGGCCGGAAAGCGCAAAGTACAAGAGCTGGAGGCCGGCATGAACGTTGCCCCGCGAGCCATCAGGACGAACAAGGAGGAAGCACCCATGGCGACAAGCGTCTCGCTGCAGAAGGTCATCAAGCGCTATGGCGAGCTTCAGGTGGTTCACGGGATCGATCTGGAAATCGAGCCGGGGGAATTTACCGTCTTCGTCGGCCCCTCCGGCTGCGGCAAGTCCACGCTCCTGCGCATGATCGCCGGTCTGGAGCCGATTTCCGGCGGCGGCCTCTATCTCGACGGCAGCCGCATGAACGATGTCCCCGCCTCCAAGCGCGGCATCGCCATGGTGTTCCAGTCCTATGCGCTCTACCCGCATATGACCGTTTACAAGAATCTCGCCTTCGGCCTCGAGACCGCCGGCATGAAGAAGCAGGACATCCAGCCGCGCGTCGAAAAGGCGGCCGAGGTGCTGCAGATCAAGCAGCTGCTGCAACGCAAGCCGAAACAGCTTTCCGGCGGTCAGCGTCAGCGCGTCGCCATCGGCCGCGCCATCGTCCGCGAACCCAACATCTTCCTGTTCGACGAGCCGCTCTCGAACCTCGACGCGGAACTGCGCGTGCAGATGCGCGTCGAGATCGCCCGCCTGCACCAGCGCCTCGGCAACACCATGATCTACGTGACCCACGACCAGACCGAGGCCATGACCATGGCCGACAAGATCGTCGTGCTCAACGGCGGCAAGATCGAGCAGGTCGGCGCGCCGCTCGACCTCTACAACAAGCCGAAGAACAAGTTCGTCGCCGGCTTCATCGGCTCGCCAAAAATGAATTTTCTCGATGCGAAGATCGTGGCGTCGGACGATGGCTCCGCCGTCATCGACCTGCACGGCCAGACGGTGCGCCTGCCACGCCGGCTCGGCGGCCTCCAGCCCGGAGAAGCCGTGACGCTCGGCGCGCGCCCGGAGCACCTGAATGTCGGCGATCGGGGCGTGGCGCTCGGCAGCGCGCATGTCGATCTGGTCGAGCATCTGGGCGGCCAGACGATCCTCTATGCGACGCTGCACGGCGGTCAGACGCTGACGGTCGCATTGGAAGATCAGCAGGCCATCCGCGCCGGCGAGACGGTTGATATCCGCATCGATCCGGAGCGCTGCCACTTGTTCGGTCCGGATGGTGTGACGTTGTAGTTGGGGCTGGCGGTGATTTTGGGGGTTATCTCGCTCCTGGCGGGCGAGATAAGTCTTCACACCTCGACGATCCGCCGGCTGCCTATCGTGTGGATCTGGCCGGACGGGATGACATCGGCCGGAACGCCCGGCCGCCGATGCAGGGGAATTCGCCGGCTGCTGCCCGGCGCGAGATGGAACCAGTCATCCTCCGCCCGATAGGATTCCAGATCGATCTGCACCGATTGCGCCAGCCGATCGCTGCTCAGCTCCAGATACCAATCCTCGCCTTCCCGAAGGACCGATGCGGTGATCTCGGCATCATGGAACGCCCTGGTTCGTCCAAGCGGGAAGTAAAAGGCCTGGGCGACTACCGCGCCGGTTGCCGCCGCCGTCAGCCGCGCCACCGTGACATCATGCGACGGCGGGCCGAAGCGGAAGGCGTAGGTCGTGTCGAAGAAGGCGCCGAAAAGATCGGTGCAGGCGATCTTCTGCTTGCCGCGCGCTTCGACCACGAGGTCGCGACCGCCGCCCACCACGATCTGGCGGCCGTCGCGCAGGCAGGAGACCTCGACCGTCAGGTCGAGCGCCGCATCGCTCTCGTTGATGACATGCACGTCGAGGCCGTTGGTGCCCTCGTCCAATAGCAGCACCTGCACCGGCCGAAAGGCCCGGCGCAATGCATACCAGACCGGCTTAGGCTCCCCGGTCGAGTCAATGACGCCCCAGCCGGCGCCGGGAAGCAGGTCCTGCAGCGTCCAGACGAGCGCGCCGCCGCAACCGGAACCGTGGCGCCGCCATTCGGCATAGGTCTCCTCGGCCACTTCGCCGGTCACGGCCCGCGAGAGATTGAGATAGAGATCGGGATCCTCCCGCCGCAACCGGTTGGGCTCGAAGCCGTAGAGCTCCTGAAGATAGTGGTCGCGCACATCCTCGAAATCCCAGGATGCGCCGCGATCCCGTGGCACGCGCTCTTTCCATAGCGGGCTATGAACGGCGGGGACCGGCAGGTATTGGCCGAGCGTGCGCGCTTGCGGCACATGCGCGAAAGCCAGGCTCTCGGCGGCAAAGCGGACATCGGCACGGCGCGCATCGGCAAGCGGCCGCATGTAGGCGCCGACGCCATAATAATGCGTGACGCCGGCGTTCGGCGAAAACGGCATGGCGCCGCCGGAGGGCGAATTGACCACATAGGGCACGTCGGGCCGAAGCGATTGCACCACCGGCGGGATGATCTCCTCGACGATCGGGCTTGACCAGAAGCGCTCGGGCAGGCCCATCATCGCCGCCTGCTGGTGGATCTCGCTGCCGCCGCAAAGGACGGCCAGGGAAGGCGACAGGCGCGTGCGGCCCAGAAGCTGGGAAACCTCCGCCTCGACATGGGCATTGAAGGCTTTGTCGTTCTTCGGATAGTCGAAGTTGGCGAACATGAAATCCTGCCAGACAAGCAGGCCGAGTTCGTCGCAAAGGCGGAAGAATTCCGGCGTCTCATAGGCCATGGTGCCGCCGATGCGGACCATGTTCATGCCGGCGTCGGCCGCCAGCCGCAGCCAGCCTTGGTAATCCTCCCGGCCGCCGGGCAGGCGCACGATGTCGGCCGTTGTCCAGACCGCACCACGGCAGAAAACCCGCTCGTCGTTGACGATCAGGGCAAAACCCTGCCCATCGCTGCCGCGGTCGATCGACAGTCGGCGAAAGCCCGTTTTCCCGAGCGCATGTTCGATGCCGTCAACGACGAGCGCGACGTCATGGAGGTGCGGCTCGCCATGCGTATGCGGCCACCAGGGCTCGACACCGGGAATTTTCAGGATGGCGGTATAGCGGCCGGGACTATCCCGTTCGAAGGCCTGCTCGACATCGCCGCACCGCAGTACCAGCGCATCGACATCGCCCTCGATCGAAAGCGAGGCATAGAGCCTGCCCTCGCCGTTTTCGAGCAGATCCGGCCGCAAGGAAAGATCACGAACAACCGGCGCACTTGGCCGCAGAAGCGAAATCGGCCGCCACGGGCCGACGGCCTGAACCTCCGGGCACCAACCGGGCATATGGCCGAGCAGCGTCGTGCGTACCGTCCGCAGGCCCTGCGGCGTGATCATCTGCGGCCGCCAGCGGGCGCGAGGACCATGTTCGGAAAGCCTTGGTTCCAACGCGCGGAAACAGAGCGCCAGCTCGTCGCCGCCAAGCAGGGTGACGGAGACGTCATGAGCTTCGAACATGCTTTCGGAAACGAGGATTTTCTGGCCGTTCAGGAAGACCTCGCAGAGCGTCGCCAATCCTTCCAGCCGCAGGACGGCCTCGCCGGCCTCCGCATCCACCAGACGGCAGATGTACCAGGCATCGCTGTCATGAAGGGGATGAGGCCTGGTCCGGTCGAAACGCCCGGCCCTTTCCAGGGCTTCCGCCACCGTGCCGGGCACGGGCGCCGGGAGGAAGCCCGACGTCAGCGGCACGTCGGAAGGCGCGATGCAGGTGCCGGCCTCCGTCAATACCAGATTCCAACCTTCGCTCAGCCGCATTCCATCGCCGAGATCAGCCAAGCGCCCGCCCATGAGATTTTCCGGGGATGTCCCCGCCCCAATATTGTCAGAAATGACCCAGCCGTATCGCAATCGAACGGAAGCCGGTCAAAGCTTCCGCTCGAGCTCAGCCATCATGGAATCCCATGCATCGGCGGCCGGATCAAGCGCCGTGCGCAACGGCTCGAATTTCTTGCGCGTGATGGCGCGGGCAAGCTGGAACTGCACCGATTTCGCCGTCTCGGAAATCCGTCGTGCTTCCGCCGCTGCTTCGGACAAATCCGACGTCAGCCAGTCGAAGTGACTGCCGGCAAGTTCGAAATTGGCGCCAAGCTGACGCAGCGTGTTGAAGGCGTATTTGTGGAAGAAGCCGAAAGGCCGTTCGGCAACCGCTTCAACCTGCGCCGGGAAGATCTCTGCAAAGGCGCGGATCGGATTGGCTCGCGGACGGCGGCGGAAATGGAAGGACAGAAGCTGCCGCGCCGTCTCGCGGATGGCGGCTTCCGCCGGTGCCTTTTCAGGGAATTTCGCAAATTCCGTGTAGGGCAGGAAGGGCAGGTCCTCGTCCGTCAGATGCAGCTGGAACAGCCCGTCGAAATCCTCGCCGGAAAGCTGGAAGAAGCCGCCGTTGTGGAAATAGTCGAGCGTGCGGCCTTCCATGTCGAGCCGGTTGATCGCCACCGTCGTCTTGCCGTGCTCGCGGCGATAGCCGACGCCTTGCGTATCCGGCATGAAGAAGGAATCCATCTCCACCAGGCAGAGCCGGCCGCGGCCGATCTGCTCGGCGACATGGTTCTGCACCTTGTCGTAGATCGCAAGCTCGGTGCAGCGGACGCCGTAGAGCGCTTCCAGATCCTCGAGCGGCACCTTGAAGAAGGTGAACTGGTCGCCCTCGAAATCCTGTGTCACCGTGAAGCCGAGCATGGCTTCCGGCGGCAGCTTCAGGGTCGAGAGCACCTCGATCCAGAGATCGATATAGCAGTTCGTCTCGGGCCACATGCGCTCGCTGTCGTGCAGCGCATGTGGCTTGTAGGCGGCGGGATCCAGTCCCTGAAACACGGCAGCCATGGAAGCGATCAGCCCCACAGCGCCTTGCGCACGCTCTCGGGCCATTCCTTGACGTCGAGACCGTGGGTGTGGAACAGCGCCAGCGCGATGCGCTCCAGGCCGAAGCCGACGCAGGCCGTGTGCACGACGCTGCCATCGGCAAAGTTCAGGCCCCATTTCGTGCCGAAGGCGTCCTGGTGGTAGTTGAAGCTCATGCAGGCGGTCGGCTTGGCGGCGGAGGTGATCGGGATCAGCAGCTCGAACTTCAGGTTCTGGTCACGCTGGTTGTTGGCGAGCATCTTGCCGGCGCGGCCGAAGAACGGGTCGTTGGCGACGTCGATGGTCACGTCGAGACCGACGGCCTTCATCATTTCGACGCCACGGTCCATCCAGCTCTGGCGGAAATCGGTCACATGCTTTTCGCTGCCCATGCAGACATATTCGCGCATGCGGAAGAGCTGCTGGCGGGCCGGGTCCTTGGAGGGCTCGTGGCGGAAGCAGTAGGACTGCAGATCGTAGAGCGCGCCGCTTTCCGGAATGGCGCCGCGCTTGGCAACCGTCGGATAGAGCGGATAGCAGGCCGCCGGCGTCAGCACGATATCGGTCGCCTGCTGGTCTTTCGTCCAGTCGTCGCCGACTTCCATGCACTTCAGCAGGCTCATGTGATCGAGCTCGTTGCCGCAGAAGCTGTGCACCGTGCCGGCGAGCTGCGGGAAGCTCTTCATGTAGCCGCTGGTTTCGAAGAAGGCGCGGTTCATGCCGGGCGGAAAGCGGATGGCTTCGGCGCCGTCGGCGCCGCCGAACTGGTCGATCAGCCGCTCGAAGGCGGCGATCACATCTTCGAACTGGCCGCTGCGGCCATAGAGACCGTCAACGCCGGTATCGATCAGCAGACCGGATTCGAAAAGGCGGTCGAGAAACGAGGTTTGCATATCCATGACGATTACCCCAACAGGCTGGTATCTTGTTTGTGGACGAGCAGCATGGTCGACGTGTTGCCGAGAATGCGGTCATTCGAGATCATCAATTGCGCCGAGTGCGCATCGCGCAGATGGCGGCCGAGGCTGTAGGGCGTACCGTTCTTGTAACCCATGATGCCGCAGATCAGCATGGCGTGGTTGATGATCGGCAGGATCATCTCGGACGAAGCGATCTTGACGTTGTTCATCGCCACGGCGAAGGCCATCGACGACAGGCGATCCGCATCGAGCTTCGCCTCTTCATAGACCTTCAGCCCTGCAACCACATTGGATTTGACCATTTGCAGCATGCTCGACGTCTCGGCCAGACGCAGCGCGCCGGGTGGCGGTGCGCCGGGAGATTTGCGGGCGGCGGCGCGCACGAAGGCTTGCGCGCGGGCAACCGCGTCGGCGGCAATACCGTACCAGACGCCGCTCCAGAGGAGGTGCGAGCTTGCCAGCATGGACTGCGCGGCAATTTCGGCAAAAGGCTTCGGCAGGATCTGCACGGCCGGGGCCTTGCCCTTGAACAGGAAGCCGTCCGAGCAGGTTCCGCGCATGCCGAGCGTATTCCACTCGACGGTGCGCTCGATCGTGTATTGATCCTTGAGGAAAACCGTCAGCACCTGATCGGAAGAGGCTGCTTCGGCGTGGCTGCGCGAGGTAATCAGGATCGCATCGGCATGAGCGCCGTAGGAGATGACGGTTGCGTCCTTTTCCAGGAAGCAGGTATCGCCTTCGACCTTGATGGCGCAGATGCTGTTGCGCAGGTTGCCGCCGATCCCGCCTTCGGTCGTCGCCGAGGCCAGCAGCAGCTGTTCCCGGGCGATGCGGCGCATGAAGTCGCGGTGCCAATCGCTGCCGGCGCCGTGCTCGACCAGGCTCGAAAGCTTGATGTGATGCATGGCGAAGACCATGGCGCTGGCCGCGCAGGTCTGGCCGAGGATCGAGCAGAGCTCGGCAATTTCAGTGATCGACGCACCCTCGCCGCCGAACTCGGCGGGGATCTGGATGGAAAGCAGCTTCTCGGCGCGCATCGCGTCGACAGCTTCGCGTGGGAACCGGCCCTCGACGTCGACGGCATCGGCGTGTTGGCTGGCGATAACGGCGACGCGCGCGGCTCGCACCGCCAGCCCGTCTCCCGAGCCAACCTCAAGCAAAGCGATGGCCGCGCTCATCATGCGACCTTTCGGTTGTCCAGGATCATGCCGACGGTCTTTTCGATCGCGGCGATGCTGGCGAAGGACTTGCGGTTCAACAGGTTATCCGGAAACTCGATGTCGAAGGCTTCCTCGATACCGAGCATCAATTGCACGGAAGCGAAGGAGGAAAGCCCGGTCGCATAGAGATCGGCATCGTTTTCGATCTGGTCGACAGCAACAGGAAGCGCACCGAACTTGGCCAGCAATTCGCGAATCGTCTTGTTCATAGTCTAGTCCCTTCTGGCAATTGTAAGCATAACCACAGTTACGCCGTCTTATCTTTCACCAAGAAGTAACAGGCAAATTAGAACATTCCGCTAAGCGACGTGGTAAATACACGCAACTTATACTTCGTAGAAAATTGCTATATTCAACATTTGTCTGATTGAAATTTACCATATGTAAGCCATCTAACCGATGGTCCGTACGATTATATTATATATATCTAATATTAAGGTGTGGCGATTTTTGGAAAGATGAGGCCTGAAAGAAGGTTAATGCGACAAAATTCGCTGCCACGTTTTATTCGAAAAGACTCATAACAATCAGAGCGTCAGTGAAACTATAAGATCGCCAGAACGGACTTTAATCTTGCGGCGGATAGATGTGCTCGCCGCCGCGATAGTCGGAAATCGAATAGCAGCCCTCGCCCTGTTCCCTTACCGAGCTGCGGCCAATGTCCGCCTTGCCATGGCCGCCGGGGATGTCGAGAATGTAGGTCGGCTGGCAAAGGCCGGAGATGCGGCCGCGCAATGCCGCAACGATGGACCGCCCCTCGGCGATCGTCAGGCGGAAATGGCTGGTGCCTGGCGCGAGGTCCGGATGGTGCAGATAGTAAGGCTTCACCCGTGTTTCGACGAAAGCCTTCATCAGCGCCGCCAGGACGTCCGGATCGTCATTGACGCCCTTCAGCAGAACCGACTGGCTGACGAGCACGATGCCGGCATCGACCAGCCGGGCGCAGGCCGCGCGCGCCTCCTCCGTCAGCTCGCGCGGATGATTGGCATGCAGCGCCACATAGATGGTCTTGCCACTCGCCTTCAACGCCGCAATCAGCGCGGCATCGACCTTCGAGGGATCGACGACGGGAACGCGCGTGTGGAAGCGGACGATCTTCACATGGCCGATATCGGCCAGCTGCCGCAGGATGTCTTCCAGACGCCGCGGCGACAGCACCAGCGGATCGCCGCCGGTCAGGATCACTTCCCAGATTTCCTTGTGGTCGCGGATATAGGCAAAGGCGCCATCCAGCGCATCGCCATCCAGCGTGCCAAGCCCCTGCGGCCCGACCATCTCGCGACGGAAGCAGAAGCGGCAATAAACGGGGCAGACATGCACCGCCTTCAGAAGCACGCGGTCCGGATAGCGATGAACGATACCTTCGACCGGGCTATGCGCGTGATCGCCGATCGGATCGGCACGCTCCTCGGGCGTGACGGTCAATTCGGCCGCATCGGGCACGAATTGCCGGGCAATGGGATCCGAGGGATCGGCAGGGTCGATCAGGCGCATGACGGATGGCGTCAGAGCGACTGCATAACGCTCCGCCACGGCTTCGAGCGCCACCGCCTGATCGGCGTCGATCAGTCCGGTGCGCTCAAGCTCGCCGATAGTCCGGATTGGGCGCATTACATTCATGCGTCATACTCCGCGACCGGCGCCCACAGCACCTGGTCTATGCGAGAGGCCCCGGTTGCCAGCATGACAAGCCGGTCGAAACCGAGCGCAATGCCGCTTGCCTCAGGCATGACGGCAAGCGCCTGCAGAAAATCCTCGTCCAGCGGATAGGTCTCGCCATAGACACGCTGCTTTTCCGCCATCTCGATTTCGAACCGTCGGCGCTGTTCCTTGGCATTGGTGAGCTCGCCGAAGGCATTGGCAAGCTCGACGCCGCAGGCATAGAGCTCGAAGCGCTCGGCAACGCGATGATCCCCGGCCGACGGCCGGGCAAGTGCTGCCTCGGAGACGGGATATTCGTCGAGAATGGTGGCGCGCCCGAAGCCGAGATTCGGCTCGACCTTCTCGACCAGCACCCGGCTGAAAAGATCGGCCCAAACGTCGTCGTCGGCAACCCGTATGCCCGCCTGGCGCATATCCGCCGCCAGACGGTCGCGATCGGTCGACCCGTCGAAACCGATGGACGCGAAGAGGTCGATGCCGGCATAGCGTTCGAAGGCCGCCGCCACGCTGATGCGCTCTGGCGGCAGGAACGGATCCGTTTCCGCGCCGCGAAAGCTGAACTTCTTCGCCCCCACCGTTTCGGCCGCAAGCGCCAGCAATGCCGCACAGTCGGCCATCAGGGCCTCATAGCTCTCTCCCGCCCGATACCATTCCAGCATGGTGAATTCTGGATGATGCAGCGGGCCGCGCTCGCGATTGCGATATACATGGGCAAAGCAGGCAATGCGCTCCTCGCCGGCTGCCAGCAGCTTCTTGCAGGCGAATTCGGGCGACGTGTGCAGATAGAGGGGAAGCACCTTGCCATCGGTCGTCAGCGCCTCGGTCTCGAAGGCGTGCAGATGCGCCTCGTTGCCCGGCGATACCTGCAGCGTCGCCGTATCGACCTCGATGAAGTCGTTCTTCGCAAAGAAGATGCGCAGCGCCGCCTGGATCGCGTTGCGGCCGATGAGGAACGGCCGCCGGTCCGCATGGACATTGCGGGTCCACCAGGGGGACGCTTTGCTCGTCGTTGGCTTCATTCCTAGCTTTCTTCGGGGCGCAGGCCGCGTTGGGGGTGGCAATTTCCATTGATTTAGGGTAGTTGCGCCCCCAAGCAAACAATTGCTGCGTCTCGGAGAGCATTTCGACAGTCCCTCTACGACGCAAAACGCAGCGTTACAAGGAAGTCTTATGGTCAAGGTCATCGCCTCTTCGGTCCGCAAGGGCAACGTTCTCGACGTCGACGGCAAGCTCTACGTCGTTCTCACCGCCGCGAATTTTCATCCGGGCAAGGGTACTCCGGTCACCCAGGTCGACATGCGCCGCATCGTCGACGGCGTGAAGGTGTCCGAGCGCTGGCGCACCACCGAGCAGGTCGAGCGCGCCTTCGTCGAAGACGTGAACTTCCAGTACCTCTATGAAGATGGCGAAGGCTTCCACTTCATGAACCCGGCCACCTACGACCAGGTCGTCGTCGACGTCGAAACCATGGGCGACCAGAAGGCCTATCTCCAGGAAGGCATGACCTGCATCCTGTCGATCCACGAAGGCATTCCGCTGGCCCTCGAACTGCCGCGTCACGTCACGCTCGAGATCACCGAGACCGAGCCGGTCGTCAAGGGCCAGACGGCATCGTCTTCCTACAAGCCCGCCATGCTGTCGAACGGCGTCCGCACCATGGTGCCGCCGCACATCAACGCCGGCACCCGCGTCGTCATCGCAACGGAAGACAACTCCTACGTCGAGCGCGCCAAGGACTGAGCCTCAGCCGCCTTGCTTGCATTGAGAACGCCTCGTCGCCGCGACGGGGCGTTTTGCGTTGTGGAGGAATTGAAGCCATCCCAGAGCCTGGGCAACGCCGGCGAGATCTAACGATCACGTCACGGCGCGTTGGCTTTTTTCTCATCCTTCTGTTCCGCATCGGCGGTTTCCGAAGGCGCGGCCATCTCGATGCCATGCTCCTGCGGGGCCAAAGTCTGCAGATGCAGAACCCGCGGTGACATGGCGTGCATATAGGCATCGGAGCGGCCGATATAGATCATCGTCGCATCCGCGAGCTCGGCCAGCATTGCGCAGGCCTTTGCCTGAACTTCGGCCTCCAGCCCCTCGAAGGCATCGTCAAGGACGATCCATTTCGGCTTCGCCAGCAACAGATGCGCAAAACCGACGGCTTTCTGCTCCTCGGTATCCAGCAGCCGGTCCCAGCGGGCTTGCGTGTCGAGACGGCTCTTCAGACGGCCGAGGCCCACCTTGTCCATGACCGCATCAACGGCGGCATCGTCATAGGCGTCCCCATCGTCCGGGAAACAGATTGCCTCCCTGAGCGTACCGGTCGGCACATAGGGCGTGTGCGGCACGAACAGCATGTCTTCCATCGGCGGCAGGCTGACCGTTCCGGCGCCGTTGTACCATTGATGCGCCAGCACCTCGAACAACAATCTCCGGTTCACGCCATGATCGCCGTTGATCATGATGTGCTCGCCGGCATTGATGGTGACCGTGCCCTCGGCGATCCGGAAACCGTTCTCCGTCGCGTCGTCGTTGGTCTTCGTCGATACCTCCAGGTCGGTCCACACCATGGTACCGGGGGCTGCCCTGTCGAAAACGAGGGTATGCGGCATCGGCGTCTTGTCATCCATCTCCGTCAGCGCCTTGCGGAAATCGGTGACGCGCATGAGCGTGGCGCGCCACTCGGCGATCGGGCCGAAATTGGCGACATACCAGCGCAAGGCCGAATTGACCTGGTTGAATGCGCCGACGGCCACCATCAGCTGACCGAACGTCAGCCCGCCCGAGAAATAGGCGGGGGCGGCGACAAGGATCGGGATGATGAGCACCAGCCAGCCGTAGCCGGCGGAAACCCAGGTGAGATTGGTATTGGCGATGGCAAGCTGACGGATGACGCCAAGCACGGCGGAAATGTCGAGATTGATCCGCCGGCGCTCGTTCTCTTCGCCGCCGGCAATCGTGATCGCCGGCATGTGCTCGTTGGCATGCATCAATGCGAAGCGCAGCTCGGCTTCCTTCGAATAGCGATCGGCATTCAGCCGCACGAGACGGCGGCCGACGAACTGGCTGAGGAACGAGGCAGATCCGGCATAGAGGATCGCGGCCCAGACCATGTAGCCGGGGACGGAGAAATTCATGTCCCTGAAATGGAACACCATGCCGCTCGACAGCTCCCAGAGCACGCCGATGAAGCTGAGCAGCAGGATCGTCGCCTGCACCAGCCCGATGGCGAGACCTGTCGTGCTTTCGGCGAGATTGCGGGCATCCTCGTGCAGCCGCTGATCGGGATTGACGCCGATCAGGCCCGAGGAGGCAAGCCGAAGCGCGCGCTTGGCCTGCAGCCATTGGTTTACCAGATCCCTCGCCAGACCCTCGCGCATGTAGAGCGCCGTCATCTGATTGAGCCAGGCCTGGATGACGTTGAGGACCAGAAGCGAGCCGGCGATAATGCCGAAAACGCCGAGCTGGTGGAAGAAGGCGGAGATATCGCGCCGTGCCAGCGAATCGTAGAAAGGAGCGTTCCAGTTGTTCAGCAGCACCTGGACATAGGCGGTGACCAGGATAATCACGAAAAGCGCGACGGTAAGCGAAATGATCTTGATGCGTACCGGCGAATTCCAGAAAGCGGAGAACATCATTCTCAGCCGAAAGAAAAGGCTCAAATCGTACCCGACCTGCTCGTTTCCCTGGATATTCGGCTTAGCTTGCGTTTCAACTGCCATCAGCACTTCCCTGCGACGCACGTCCGTCAGTTAATCATGACCCGCCCTCATGTCCATCCTTCAATAGATCGATGCGATCACGTTCCTATATACACGGTTTCACGCCTTGAACCGAATAAGGTCAGCAATTAGCTTGCACCTGAAAGATTGAGAAAGCCTTCCGATGCAATTTCAGGGAACAGCCGATTATATCGCCGACAAGGATCTGATGGTCGCGGTCAATGCCGCCATCCGGCTCGAGCGCCCCCTTCTGGTAAAGGGTGAACCGGGGACTGGCAAGACGGAGCTTGCCCGCCAGGTGGCGGCAGCGCTCGGCCTCGAACTCATCGAATGGAACGTCAAATCGACGACGAAGGCGCAGCAGGGCCTTTACGAATACGATGCCGTTTCGCGCCTGCGCGACAGCCAGCTCGGAGACATCAGAGTTCACGACGTCGGCAACTACATCCGCCAGGGCAAGCTCTGGCAGGCCTTCACCTCGGCGCAGAAATGCGTGCTGCTGATCGACGAGATCGACAAGGCCGACATCGAGTTCCCGAACGATCTGCTGCAGGAACTCGACCGCATGGAATTTCATGTCTACGAGACCGGCGAGACCGTCCGCGCGGCCGTCCGCCCGATCGTCATCATCACGTCCAACAACGAGAAGGAGCTGCCGGACGCCTTCCTGCGCCGCTGCTTCTTCCACTACATCCGCTTTCCCGACATGGAGACGCTCGCCCGCATCGTCGAGGTGCACTATCCCGGCATCAAGCAGACGCTCGTGCATGCCGCGCTGACGCAATTCTTCGAAATCCGCGACGTGCCGGGCCTGAAGAAAAAACCCTCGACCTCCGAAGCGCTCGACTGGATCCGCCTGCTGGTCGCCGACGACGTCGATCCCGCCACGCTGCGCGCCGATGCGAAGAACGCACTGCCGAAGCTGCATGGCGCGCTGCTGAAAAACGAGCAGGACGTCCACCTCTTCGAACGGCTGGCCTTCATAGCGCGGGGGCAGGGGAAGTAGAGCAACGGCGTAATCGGGTCGGAGCGCTTCTGGATCATCGACACGTGAGAATCGGCGGAAGCTGATATGGCGAGTTTAAATATAAAACATGGCGACAAGTTCACCTGGACTTATGCCCTCTGGTTCCTACCAGTGTTGGCGCAGCCATGGGTTGGCTGGTTCCCCGCTGGATGGAATTGGTGGGGCATCGATCTCTTAGCGTGTCTAGTGCTCACGATTGCAATTATCGTTTCTCTTTGCGTCAATTCAATACGTCGCCGCTGGCGGCGCGTGATATCGCTTTTAGCTACTCCGCTTTTTCTGCTGATTCCACTCGCTCTTCTTGCAGCTGCTGGCATAACTCCCGACAGGGTGAGATTTGCTTTAACTCAAAGCGCATACCTAACGGCAATCCGGCAAAGCGGCACGCAAAGTACAGAGCCCCGCTTCAACACGTTTGTCTGGGATGACACTTTTATTTCAAAGGCTTATGTGTTTCTCGTTTACGACGAGAGCGATGAGATTGGCTTGCCCATCGGTCAACAATCAGAAGCTTGGCACCAACGCATTCAGAAAGCGTGTGACAAAAGCAAAGATTGTGTAAATCTCAATGCTCAGCCGGACGAATACATTCGCGTAGAGAAGCTTAGCAATCATTTCTATCTTCTAAGCTATGATTTCCCGAATGCATTTCCATAGCTATCTGCGATGCCATCCGCGCCATCTTGAACATCTGCAACTGATAACCGACATCAGGACGCGGCCGCCAATCCGCCTCCAAGCTTGCCCATTGACCCGCCGGGACAGCAGGTTTATGGATTTCCCCTTGTGGTGATTTGGCCGGCCGGCTTGCAGCCACGTTAAATAAATCGCTAAAGGGCCGCGTGCGGACCGGTAGCGATTCATGATCGCGGCCGGTTTTTTTGTATTTGGTCGAGTGAAACGATGCCCATCAAGATTCCCGATACGCTGCCCGCGTTTGAAACCCTCCAGAGCGAGGGGGTGCGGGTAATGACCGAAACGGTGGCGTTCCGTCAGGATATCCGCCCCCTTCAGATCGGGCTTCTCAACCTCATGCCGAACAAGATCAAGACCGAGGTCCAGATGGCGCGCCTCGTCGGCGCCTCGCCGCTGCAGGTGGAGTTCTCGCTGATACGCATCGGCGGCCACAAGGCCAAGAACACCTCCGAGGAACATCTGCTCTCCTTCTACCAGACCTGGGAAGAAGTGAAGCACCGCAAGTTCGACGGCTTCATCATCACCGGTGCGCCGATCGAGCTGCTCGAATACGAGGACGTGACCTACTGGGACGAAATGCAGCAGATCTTCGAATGGACGGCCACCAACGTCCATTCGACGCTCAACGTCTGCTGGGGCGCGATGGCGGCGATCTACCACTTCCACAAGGTGCCGAAATATACGCTCAAGGAAAAGGCGTTCGGCGTCTATCGCCACCAGAACCTGAAACCCTCCTCCGTCTACCTCAACGGCTTTTCCGACGATTTCGCCGTGCCGGTTTCACGTTGGACCGAGGTGAAGCGCGCCGACATCGAGAAGGTGCCCGGCCTGCAGATCCTGATGGATTCGAGCGAAATGGGCGTCTGCCTCGCGCATGAACAGGCCTGTAACCGGCTCTACATGTTCAATCATGTGGAGTATGATTCCACCTCGCTGGCGGACGAATATTTCCGGGATGTGAATGCGGGCGTGCCGATCAAGATGCCGCACAACTACTTCCCGCACAACGACCCGGAAATCGCTCCGCAGAACCGGTGGCGCAGCCACGCGCACCTGTTCTTCGGCAACTGGATCAACGAGATCTACCAGACCACGCCGTATGATGTGGAGGAGATCGGCCAGGAAAGGGCATAGGCTTGTTCATTCCCTTCTTCCTGAAACTGAAGGAAGCGAAGGTGCCGGTAACGCTCCGGGAATTCCTGTCGCTGCTCGAGGGGATGGAAGAGGGAATTGCCGACTATGACGTCGAGGCCTTCTATTATCTGGCGCGCACGACGCTCATCAAGGACGAGCGCTTCATCGATCGCTTCGACCAGATCTTCGCCGATTACTTTCGCGGCGTCGAGGCGATCGGCGGCAATGCCGACGCGGAAGCGGTCGAGGCGACCGCCATTCCCGAGGAATGGCTGCGCAAGCTCGCCGAGCGGCATCTGACCGAGGAGGAAAGAAGAGAGATCGAGGCGCTCGGCGGCTTCGACAAGCTGATGGAGACGCTGCGGCAACGCCTCGCCGAGCAGAAGGGCCGCCATCAGGGCGGCTCGAAATGGATTGGCACGGCAGGCACTTCGCCCTTCGGCGCCTACGGCTACAATCCGGAAGGCGTGCGCATCGGCCAGGAAACATCGCGCCATCGCCGCGCGGTGAAGGTCTGGGATCGCCGCGACTTCAAGAATCTCGACGACGGCGTCGAGCTCGGCACCCGCAACATCAAGGTAGCGCTGAAGCGCCTGCGCCGCTGGGTGCGCGAGGGGGCCACCGAGGAGCTGGATCTTTCCGGCACCATCCGCTCCACCGCCGAGCATGGCTATCTCGACGTCCAGACGCGGCCGGAGCGCCGCAACGCCGTCAAGCTCCTAATGTTCTTCGATGTCGGCGGCTCGATGGACGACCATATCCGCGTGGTGGAAGAGCTGTTTTCCGCCGCCCGATCAGAGTTTCGCCACATGGAATATTTCTACTTTCACAACTGCCTCTACGAGGGCGTGTGGAAGGACAATCGCCGCCGGCGCGTCGACATCACCGCAACGACGGACCTGATCCGCACCTTCGGCTCCGACTACCGCGTCGTCTTCGTCGGCGACGCATCGATGAGCCCCTACGAAATCACTCAGGCCGGCGGCTCGGTGGAGCACTGGAACAAGGAAGCGGGCGAAGCCTGGCTCGCCCGCATGACCGGCCATTTCCGCAAATGCATCTGGATCAACCCCGTGCCGGAGAACTATTGGGGCTATACGACCTCGATCTCGATCATCCGCCGCCTGATGACCGATCGCATGTATCCCCTGACGCTCGGCGGGCTGGAAAAGGCGACAAGGGAATTGTCGCGGTAACATTCGCACCTCCGACCTTACCCTAACCCTGTCTGTCGCACACATTGCATGCGTTTGGTGCAGTCTGTGAACCATGAGGCAGAGCCTGGGGGCGATAGCAGCCCCATGCCCCGACATTTCGCCATCGGACCGGTTGCGGAACGACGAGAATGGGGGCAGGGTCTGGCCACATATATTCGATAGCCATGGAAGAGCTGATATGACGGAAAGCACTTTGCAACGGGAAGTTTTTGGGACGACGGCCGATGGCGATACCGTCTATCGCGTCAAGATCGTCGGTGGCGGCCTGACGGCGCATATCATGTCGTGGGGCGCGGTCATCCAGGATCTCCGGCTTGACGGCCACGAGCCGGCGCTTCTGCTCGGTTTCGACGATTTCGCCGACTACCCCCTCCATTCCTCCTATTTCGGCGCCACGCCGGGACGCTGCGCCAACCGCATCGGCGGCGGCCGTTTCACGCTGGACGGCAAGCAATACCAGCTCGAACTCAACGAGAAGGGCGTCACGCATCTGCACGGCGGCAAGGACAACACCGCCAAGCGCAACTGGACCATCGTCGAGCACGATACCGACCGCGTCGTCCTGAAGATCGTCGACCCCGACGGCCGAGCCGGCTATCCGGGCAACTGCACCATCCACGCGACCTATCGGGTGCATGGCAACGGCGAGCTGACGGTGACCTACGAATCGACCACCGACCAGCCGACGCTCGCCAATGTCTGCCAGCATGCCTATTTCAACCTCGACGGCCGTGACGATGCCCTCGGCCACGACATCATGATCGCCGCCGACCATTATACGCCGACGGATGACAAGCAGGTGCCGACGGGCGAGATCCGCTCGATCGACGGCACGGTGTTCGATTTCCGCGAGATGACGCCAATGAAGCGCTTCGAGGGCGGCGAGCAGGCTCTCTACGACCACAATTTCTGCCTCTCCGGCGAACGCAGCGCCAAACGCTCCGTCGTGCTCGCCCGCAGCGTCAATTCCGGCGTGTCGCTGGAAGTGCGCACCACCGAGCCCGGCGTGCAGTTCTACACCGGCTTCAAGCTGAACGTGCCGGTTCCCGGCCATGACGGCCGCAAGATCGGCCCGTTCGCCGGCTTCTGCCTGGAAACGCAGGTCTGGCCCGACGCCATCAACCATGAAGGCTTTCCCAATGCCGTGCTCCGCCCGGGCGAGGTATTGCGGCAGGAAACGGATTATATCTTCACCAAGAACTGAGCCGGGCATGTCCGCTCTTCTGAAACTCGGCCGGGCGTTCGTAGCGCCCGGCCGATTCTTTTTCAGCCATGCAGGCAGATTCACCTTGTGAATTGGTTCTAAATAGGTTCTATATAGCGCTCATGGATAGAACCAGTTTGATCGCCGAATTGAACAATCGCGGCCTTGGCGACGGGACCGGGAGCGGGCCGCTCTACAAGCGCCTGGCACAGGCGCTGACAGGTCTCGTCCAGGAAGGGCTGCTGAAGTCGGGCACGGCTCTGCCGGGCGAGCGGGATCTTGCCGGAGCCCTGCAGATCGGTCGCGTCACCGTGCGAACCGCCTATCGCGACCTGCTGGCTTCGGGCGTCATCGAGGCCCGCCATGGCAGCGGCACCTTCGTCTCGCAGCATGTCGAACGCATCGAGCAGCCGCTCTGGCGCCTCTCCTCCTTTTCGGCCGACATGCGCTCGCGCGGCCGCGAGCCGGCGGCGCGCATCCTGTCGCGCACCGTCAGCGCCCCGGCCCCGGAAGAATCCTTCCTCCTCGGCCTCAGCGTCGATGAACCCGTCCTGCGGCTCGACCGACTGCGCCTTGCCGACGGCCAGCCGCTCGCCATCGAGCGCGCCGTCGTGCCCGTCAAGTTCCTCGGCGAGGATGCCGTGTCCCAAGGGTCGCTCTACGATGCGCTGGCGGCCAACGGCTTCAAGCCCGTACGCGCCCAGCAAAGACTGACGGCCGTGACGCTGGACCCGACATCCGCATCGATCCTGACCGTCAAGGCCGGAGCGCCGGCGCTTCTGATCGAGCGCGTCTCTCGCCTCGCAGACCAGCGCGTCGTTGAATATACCCGCTCGCACTATCGCGGCGATGCCTATGATTTCGTTGCTGAATTGAGAATTGGAGATGACCTATGAGCAAGACCCAGTCCCTGATGCTGACGGAGGCCGGCCAATCGCCTGAGGTGGTTGCGACGCTGCTTGAAAAGGAAAAGCCCGCCTTCGCCGAGATCGCGAAGCTCTTCTCCTCGGGCCGTCCGTCGCTGATAACGACCGCGGCGCGCGGCTCGTCCGACCATGCCGCCACCTTCTTCAAATATCTCTTCGAGATATCCTGCGGCATCCCGGTCGCCTCCGTCGGCCCATCGATCGCCTCGGTCTACGGTGCGCCCCTCCATCTGAAGGGCGGTATCCACTTCACGGTGTCGCAATCCGGCGGCAGCCCTGACATCATCGCGCTGCAGGCCGCTGCCAAGAAAGGCGGCGCAACCACGATCGCCGTCGTCAACGTCACCGACAGCCCGCTTGCCAAGGAAGCGGACATCGTGCTCGGCCTCAACGCCGGCAAGGAACAGAGCGTCGCCGCGACGAAATCCTTCATCGCGTCGGTTGCAGCGCTGGCCGGCGTCACCGCGGCGATTTCTCAGGACAAGGCGCTCGTCGATGGCCTTGCAAAGCTGCCGGAGGCGCTTGCCGCGACCTCGGGCATCGATGGCAAGGCTGCCGAAGACGTGCTCTTCAATGCGTCCTCGCTCTATACCGGCGGCCGCGGCCCCGCCTTCGCCATCGCGCTCGAAGCGGCGCTGAAGGCCAAGGAAACCGCCGGCCTGCACGCCGAAGCCTTCTCGCTGGCCGAACTCATGCACGGCCCGATGCGCCTCGTGCAGCCGGGCTTCCCGATCGTGGCATTCTCGCCCGACGATGCCGCCTTCGCCAACAACGCGCAGGCCCTCGAGCGCCTGCAGAAGCTCGGCGCAACCGCCGTCTCCTTCTCGACCGCGCCGCTCGCAGGCATCAATCTGCGCATGCCGACCACCGGCAACGGCCTGCTCGATCCGCTGGTGTCGCTGCTATGCTACTATCGCCTCATCGAATCGGTGACGCGTCGCAAGGGCTTCGACCCGGACAAGCCGGCTAACCTTCTCAAGGTAACGGAGACCATGTGATGGATTACAAGGTCTTTACCGGCGCCCGCATCTTCGACGGCGACCGTTTTCATGAAGACAGCGCGCTTGTGGTCGGCAACGGCCGCATCCATGCCATCACCGGCGCCAACGATGTGCCCGACAATGCCGAGACCATCCGCCTGAACGGCGGCGTCCTGGCCCCCGGCTTCATCGATGCCCAGGTGAACGGCGGCGGCGGCCGCATGCTGAACGACGAGCCATCGCCCGACTCCATGTACATGATTGCCGCCGGGCACCGCCCCTACGGAACGACATCGGTGCTGCCGACGCTGATAACCGATGTCGCGGCGGCGACAATGGCGGCGATCGAAGCAGCGGTCGAGGCCGTGAAGACCAATCGCGGCGTCATCGGCCTGCATCTGGAAGGCCCGCATCTGGCGCCGGCCCGCAAGGGCGCACACCTCGCCGAGCTGATGCGTCCGGTCGAAGACAGCGACGTCAAGACCTTCATTCGCGCTCGCGAGGCGATCGGCACCTTGTTGATCACCATGGCGGCAGAACAGGTCACCGAGCGCCAGGTACAGGCGCTGAGCGAAGGTGGCGTCATCATCAGCCTCGGCCACAGCGACTCCACCACCGAAGCCGCGAATGCGCGTTTCGATGCCGGCGCCCGCGGGGTAACCCACCTTTTCAACGCCATGAGCCAGATGGGCCATCGCGCGCCCGGCCTCGTCGGCGCGGCGATCGACCATCCCGCCGCCTGGTGCGGCATCATCGCCGATGGCCATCACGTCGAGCCGACGGCACTGCGGATCGCGCTGCGCGCCAAGCGCGGCGAGGGCCGGCTGTTCTTCGTCACGGATGCCATGTCGCTCGTCGGCACCGACCTTCCGAGCTTCACGCTGAATGGCCGCACGGTCTACCGCACCAAGGGCGGCTATTGCTCCAAGCTGACGCTGGACGACGGCACGCTCGCCGGCTCGGATGTCGATATGATCTCCACGATCCGCTATGGCGTCAATTTCCTCGAGTTGCCGCTGGCCGAAGCCCTGCGCATGGCGACCTCCTATCCCGCCCGCTTCCTGCGGCTTGCCGATCGCGGTCACCTGACGCCGGGAACCCGTGCCGATCTCGTTCACATCAACGACGGCATCGAAGTCACCGAAACCTGGATTTCCGGCCAGCCTTCGGCCTGACACAGCAAGCGAGGAAGCGCGGCATGACCGCAGTCACGGACAGCTATTTCTCCGCCCTCATCGGCCGGCTGGAAACCCTGCGCGAAGCGCTTGCCGAGCCCATGGCCAGGGCTTCGGAAGCCATCTGCGCGGCCGCGCGCGGCGACCGCCGCGTCTACGTCTTCGGCACCGGCCATTCGCATATGCTGGCGGAAGAGGTCCATTATCGCGCCGGCGGCCTCGCCTTCACCATTCCGGTGCTTGTGGGATCCGCCATGCTGCACGAGGGCGCCGTCATCAGCTCGGTCTACGAGCGCACCGAGGGGCTCATCCGCCCGATCTTCGAGCGCTACGGCATGCAGCCGGGCGACGTGCTGATCATCGCCTCCAACTCCGGCGTCAACGCCGCTCCACTCGAAGCGGCGGACTATGGCCGGGAAATCGGCGCCACGGTCATCGCCATCACATCGCTTGCCTATTCGGCTGCCATTGCCAACGGACGCAGGAAGCTCGCCGATATCGCCGATATCGTGCTGGATAACGGCCTGCCGCCGGGCGACGCCATGATCGACCTGCCGCGCACCGGCTTGAAGGTCGGCCCGGCATCGACGGCCGTCGGAACGACGGTGCTCAATGCCATATTCGCCGATGTCGCCGCCGAGCTCTGCAAGGATGGCGATCCGCCGGTCTATCTCAGCGCCAACATGCCGGGCGCCAAGGAAATCAACCAGCAGCTGGTCAGGAAATACCGGCCGCGCAATCCGCATCTCTGAACGATTGGCGGATTTCCGTCCTTGATTGCGGAAAAACGGAAAAATGGCGCGGCCGAGCGATTCCCGTGAAACGCTCGGCCGCCTTAGAGCTTTTCCGCTTTTCTTCGAATCGCGAAAACTCTCTATCCCTTTGTTTTTACGCAATTCCGGACGGAAAACCGCGATGCGTTTTTCCTGGAATTGCTCTAGCCGATATCATTGCGCCGCCGCGTCGGTAGCCGAAGGCTCCTGTGTGGCGGCCTCCACCTTCTGGCGCCGCCGGCGCAGGACGACATAAAAGACGGGCGTCAGGAACAGGCCGAACAGCGTCACGCCGAGCATGCCGGAGAAGACGGCCGTGCCGAGCGACTGACGCATTTCCGCACCCGGACCGGTGGCGATCATCAGCGGCACGACGCCGAAGATGAAGGCGAAAGCCGTCATCAGGATCGGGCGCAGGCGCAGGTGGCTGGCCTCGATCGCCGCTTCCACCGCGCTTTTTCCTTCGAGCTGCGCCTGCCGGGCAAACTCCACGATCAGGATCGCGTTCTTGGCCGCAAGGCCGATCAGCACGATCAGGCCGATCTGCGTCAGGATGTTGTTGTCCATCCCCCTCAAATGCACGCCGATCAACGCCGCCAGAACCGCCAGCGGCACGATGAGGATGATGGCAAGCGGCAGGATCCAGCTTTCATACTGCGCCGACAGCGCCAGGAAGACGAAGATGACCGACAGGGCGAAAATATAGATCGCCGTATTGCCGGTATGCTTCTCCTGATAGGCCAGTTCCGTCCATTCGAACGTCGTGCCGGAAGGCAGCAGGTTCTTTGTCAGCCCCTCCATGACGTCGAGAGCCGTACCGGTGGAGACGCCCGGCCCCGGGTTGCCCTGGACGGGAACCGAGACGTACATGTTGTAGCGCTGCACGAGCGCCGGTCCGGTCGTGTCCCGGATATCGACCAGAGTGCCGAGCGGCACCAGGGCCCCGGTCGCCGAGCGCACCTTCAGCGCCAGAATATCCTCCCGCTCCATGCGATATTGCTGGTCGGCCTGCGCCCTCACCTGGTAGACGCGACCGAAAGCATTGAAATCGTTGACGTATGATGTGCCGAGGTTGATCGACAGCGTCTCGAAGATATTCGGAATCGGCACGTTGAGCGCACGCGCCTTGTCGCGGTCGATGGCCAGGAAATATTGCGGGCTGTTGGCGGAGAATGTCGTGAAGACACCGCTGACGCCCTTGTTCTGCGCGGCGGCCCCCATCAGCTGGTAGGCAAGCGGCAGGATGCGGCGCATGTCCGGATTTTCGCGGTCCATGATCTGCATCTTGAAGCCGCCCGAATTGCCGACGCCACGGATCGAGGGCGGCGGAATGGCGATGATGAAGGCCTCCTGAATGCCCTGGAGGCCGCCATAGAGCGACCCGATGATCTTGGTGGCGGTATCTCCGGTTTTAAGCCGCTCCTCGAAAGGCTTGAACGGCGTGAAGATGACGCCGGAGTTCGAGGCATTGGTAAAGGTCGCACCGTTGAAGCCGGCGAAGGCGACCGCATTCGCGATGCCCGGCGTCTTGTCGATGATCTCGGTCGCCCTCTGTATGACGGCATTCGTGCGCGCGAGCGAGGCCCCGTCAGGCAGCTGGACGACGACGATGGCATAGCCCTGGTCCATTGTGGGAACGAAGCCCTGCGGCACGATCCTGCCCATGTACCAGGTGCCGGCCAGCAGCGCGGCAAAGACGAGAAGCGCGCAGGCGAGAGCCGTCCAGGTGGTGACGAGGTGCCGCACGATCCAGGAATAGCCGCCGCTCATGCGCTCGAAACCACGATTGAACCCGTCGCCCAGGGCCCGGCCGAAGCGGGCGAAGACGTTGTTGGATTTCTCGTGGCTGTGCGGGCGCAGCACGATCGCGGCAATCGCCGGCGACAGTGTCAGCGAGTTCAGACAGGAAATCGCCGTCGCGACCGAAATCGTCACGGCGAACTGCTTGTAGAACTGCCCGGAAATGCCCGGAATGAAGGCGGTCGGCACGAACACGGCGATGAGCACCAGCGAAATCGCCAGGACGGCCGTGCCCACCTCGTTCATCGTTACATGCGACGCCTCCTTCGGCGTCATGCCGAGCGCGAGATTGCGCTCGACATTCTCCACCACCACGATCGCATCGTCGACGACGATGCCGATGGCCAGCACCAGGCCGAACAGTGTCAGCATGTTCAGCGAGAAGCCGAAGGCCAGCAGGAAAGCGAAGGTGCCGATCAGCGAAACCGGGATGGCGATGATCGGGATGATCGCCGTCCGCCACGATTGCAGGAAGACCAGCACGACGATGGCAACCAGTACCGCCGCCTCGAAGATCGTCTTGTAGACCTCGGTGATCGATTCGGAGATGAACTCGGTCGGGTTGTAGATGATGCGATATTCGAGACCCTGCGGAAAATCCTGCGCCAGATCCTGCATGGTCTTCTGGATATCGGCGGCGGCGGCAAGCGCATTTGTGCCGGGCCGCGCGAAAACGCCGAGAGCGACCGCCGGGTTGCCGTTCAGATAGCTGTTGGTGACATAGTCCTGCGCGCCGAGCTCAATGCGGGCGACATCCTGCAATTGCACGAGACGGCCGTTGTCCGTCGCTTTGACGATGACATAGCGGAATTGCCGCGCATCGGAAAAACGCCCTTGCGTCGTCACCGTGTATTGGAAGGCATTGGTGCCCGAGACGGGCGGCCCGCCGATCGTGCCGCCGGAGACCTGCACGTTCTGGTCTCGCAGCGCCTGAACGATGTCGCCGGCGGTCATGCCGTAGGCGGCAAGCTTTTGCGGATCGAGCCAGATGCGCAGCGAATATTGCCGCTCGCCGAAGAGCTGCACATCGCCGACGCCGTCGAGGCGGACGAGGATGTCGCGGATTCGCGTGCGGGCGTAGTTGGAGATGTAGAGCTGGTCGTAGCGATTGTTCGGCGACAGAAGATGCACGACCATCATCAGGTCGGGCGAGCTCTTGACCGTGGTGATGCCGATGCGGCGGACATCGTCGGGCAGGCGTGGCTCGGCGATGGCGACGCGGTTCTGCACCAGCACCTGCGCCTTGTCGAGATCGGTGCCGAGCTTGAAGGTGATCGTCAGAGCCATCGAGCCGTCGGCGCTGGAATAGGAGGACATGTAGAGCATGTCCTCGACGCCGTTGACTTCCTGCTCGATCGGCGTCGCCACCGTGTCGGCGATGGTCTGCGCGTCGGCGCCCGGATAGGACGTGCGCACCACGATCGTGGGGGGCGCGACTTCGGGATATTGCGCCACCGGCAGCTGGAAATAGGCGATGCCGCCGACGATCAGCAATATGATGGACAGGACCGACGCGAAAATCGGCCGGTCGACGAAGAAGTGGGAAAACCTCATTGGCTCGTCCCCTGTGCATCGGCCTGGGCCGGCGGCTCGTCATCCGTCGCCTGTTGCGGCAGCTCGATCAGCTGCGGCGTCACCTTGACGCCCGGACGGATACGCATCAGCCCGTTGACGACGATCGTCTCGTCGCCGGTCATGCCGTCGCGGATGACGCGATAGCCATAGAGTTTCGGCCCGAGACGCACGGATTTGGGCGTAACGTTGCCCGCGGTGTCGACCGTATAGACCACACGCTGGTTCTGATCCGAGCCGATGGCTTCATCGGGAACCAGGATCGCCTTGTAGCTGTTGGATCCCTGCACCTGGATGCGTCCGAACAGGCCGGGCTGAAGAACGAGATCGGGGTTCGGAAACCTGGCGCGGACGCGGATCGTGCCCGTTTCGTTGTCGACGCGGTTTTCGGCAAAGTCGAGCTTGCCCTTGAACGGCTTCTGCCGCGAATCGGCAATCGTCACGGCCACGTCAAGTCCGCCGCCGCCCTGCTGCAGGGCGCTGCCGTTCTTGCGCGCCTCGTCGGCATAGGACAGCAGGCGGCGTTCGTCGACATCGAAGTAGAAATCGATGGGATCGAGCGAGACGATGGTCGTCAGCACCGTCTGGTCGGCCTGCACGAGATTGCCGACCGAGATCAGCCGGCGGTCGATGCGGCCACTGAGCGGCGCGGTGATCCTGGTGAAATCCATATCGAGATTGGCGCGGTCGACGGTCGCCTGCGCACCCCGCACATTTGCCTGGGCGGAAATCAGATCGCGGCGGCGATCATCAAGCGTCGATGCCGACTGGCTGCCCGTCGTCGCCAGGGATTCGGCGCGCTTGAACTGCGCATCGGCAAGCGTGAGCGACGATTTCGCCACTTCCAGCGCCGCCGTCGATTCGTTCAGCGTGGTGATGAAGGGCCGCTGGTCGATGACGAAAAGCAGGTCGCCCTGCTTGACCATCGATCCGTCCTTGAAATGGACCTCCTGCAGATAGCCGCCGACCCTTGAGCGCACGGAGACCTCATCGACCGCCTGGAAGCGCCCGATGAATTCGTCGCTGTCGACGACCTCGCGGACGACCGGCTTGGCGACGGTGACGGGTGGGGCCGGCGGAGCGCTCTGCGCCAAGGCCTGAGCACTCGAAAAAGCGGTAGTAAGACAGATGAACAAAACGGCACGCGGCAGCATCGGCATGAAGCCCCCCTCGAAAAACCGCGTACGGCAAGAAGCGCCGTCATCACGGTAAGCGCTCACGAAATTTGCCTGCAACTTTCCGCGAAGGACCTGTCGCCACTTGGCGCAATGCTATCAGGTCACTTCGGACTTTCCCAACATGCGCCACAGGTCTCTTCAACCCGGGTATCATCCGGCCTCAGGGCCGGCACCACGCGCTCATGTATAAACGGTTTATCGAATTCGACAACAGGCAATGAAGCGATAATGCCCGCAACCGCTTGTTTTTCCTTGCAGAGAAGGAGGCTATCAGGATAAAGCGCAAGGGCTCTCAGCCCTCCAGCTCCTCGCGCAGCATTTCGAGCTCGAGCCACTCCTCTTCCATGCCCACAAGGCCCTCCCGCAGCTTTTCCATCTCCGCCGCAAGGCGGTTGAACGTCGCGGGATCCTTGGAGAACAGGTTCGGATCGGCCATCTTCTTCTCGCGGGCGGCAATCTCGGCTTCGGCCTTGGCCATTTCCTTCGGCAGGTTCTCGAGAGCGAATTTCTGCTTGTAGGAAAGCTTGCCCTTGCCCTTCATGCCATCGCCGCCGGAGGCCGCGGCTTCGGCCGACTTTGGCTTCTCGGCCGCCTTTTCCGCCCGCTTGCGCTCCTCTATGGCGCCCTTGCGCTGAGCGAGCATATCGGAATAGCCGCCGGCATATTCGATCCAGCGCCCATCCGGATCTTCCGGATTGGCGGGCGCGATCGTCGAGGTCACGGTGCGGTCGAGGAAATCGCGGTCGTGGCTGACGAGGATGACCGTGCCGGCAAAGCCGGAAACGATTTCCTGCAGCAGGTCCAGCGTCTCGATGTCGAGATCGTTGGTCGGCTCGTCGAGGATCAGGAGATTGGTCGGCCGCGACAGGATGCGAGCCAGCATCAGACGGGCACGCTCGCCGCCGGAGAGATTCTTGATCGGCGTACGCGCCTGCTCCGGCTGGAACAGGAATTCCTTCATGTAGCCGGTCACATGCCGCTGCTCGCCGTTGACGAGCAGGTTCTCGCCGCGACCGTCGGTCAGATAGTTGGCGAGCGTGTCTTCCGGGTTCAGCTCCTCGCGCTTCTGGTCGAGTGTCGCGATTTCCAGATTGGTGCCGAGCTTCACCGTGCCGCTGTCCGGCTCCAGCTGGCCGGTCAGCATCTTCAGCAGCGTGGTCTTGCCCGCGCCGTTCGGGCCGACGAGACCAATGCAATCGCCGCGATGCACGCGGATCGAGAACGGCGCGACGATGACGCGATCATCATACGCCTTGGTGATCTTGTCCGCCTCGATCACCAGCTTGCCGCTTTCCTGCGCATCGGACGCAGCCGCCTGCACGGTGCCCAAGGCTCCTTTGTGGCCGCGATAACGGGACCGCATGTCCTGCAGTTCGCCGAGCCGGCGCATGTTGCGCTTGCGCCGCGCCGTCACGCCATAGCGCAGCCAGTGTTCCTCGCGCTCGATCTGCTTGCCGAGCTTGTGCTGTTCCAGCTCTTCGGCCTCAAGCACCTGATCGCGCCAGGCTTCGAAGTAAGCAAAACCCCGGTCAAGCCGGCGCGAGGTGCCTCGGTCGAGCCAGACGGTCGCGGTCGAGACTTTCTCCAGAAAGCGGCGGTCGTGCGAAATGAGCACGAGCGCGCTGCGGCTCTTCTGCAGCTCGCCTTCCAGCCACTCGATGGTCGGCAGGTCCAGATGGTTGGTGGGTTCGTCGAGCAGCAGGATATCCGGCTCCGGCGCCAGAACGCGCGCAAGTGCGGCACGACGGGCCTCGCCGCCCGAAAGATTGTTCGGGTCTTCTTCGCCGGTCAGGCCGAGATGAGACAGCAGGTAAGTTACCCGGTAAGGGTCATCGCCTGGGCCAAGGCCGGATTCCGCGTAAGCTGCGACCGTCTTATAGCCCGCGAAATCCGGCGCCTGTTCGAGATAGCGCACGGTCGAGGACGGATGGCGGAACACCTCGCCCGACTGCGCCTCGACGAGGCCGGCGGCGATCTTCAAGAGCGTCGACTTGCCCGACCCGTTGCGGCCGACAAGGCAGATCTTGTCGCCCGGCTCCACCTGCAGACGGGCACCGGCGAGCAAAGGCGCACCGCCAAAGCTCAGGAAGATGTCGTCGAGTTTCAGAATGGGAGGGGCCAAGATCAGACTCCGGTAAGGTCATAAGGGCGGGCAAGAACGATCGCCCTGCCGCTGCCGAGCGAAAAACGCACATCGCCTTCCGCCACGTTGGAAATGGTGCGCGATGCGCCGAAGGGCAAATGAAAATCACGCAAGGGATATCGGGCATTCTCGATGAAAAGGCCCGTCAGATCGCTGAAGCCAAGGACCGAAAACAGCGAGCTGGCCGGCAGTGCGAGCGTGAGATCGCCCGGCGGAAGCGGCACGGCCTCCTCGTCGCCGGATGTCAGCAACACGTCGAGGCCTTTTTCGGCCAGATGAACGCCATAGAGCAGGTGCTGGATCGCATGGTCGGACCGCTCACCGCCCATGGCGCCCACGAGGATGAGCCTGACGGCGCCGCGCTGGATCGCCTCGGAAACGGCAATCTCGCCATCCGTCGCGGCCTTTGCCGCCGGATAGGGCTGTTTCGGAACATCCGGAAAGGCGTCCTGCAGATCGGCGGGCGTGGAATCGAAATCGCCGACCCAGAGTTCGGGCTCCACCCCGAGAGCAACCGCGTGGCGCATGCCGCCATCGGCTGCGATGAAGCGGCTGCCGGCAACGGCGGCGCGCAATCGCTCCGTCAGGCGAAGCTCGCCGCCGAGCAGAATGGTGAAGGTGGTGGACTGGCTCATGGGCCAAGCCCATAGCGCAAAGTCATGTCCCTAGGGAAGAGCGCCATACGCAAGAACGACCGTGCCGGGCGTTCAGTCGTCCGTTTCCTTGAGGCGCGCCTGGAAAACCTGCTCGTAGCCGGTGACGTATCGGTCGAACAGCAGCGAGAAGCTTTCGATTTCCTCCGGCGTCCAATCGGCAAAGATGCTGCCGATGACGGAATATTTCTGCGCCTGGATTTCCGACAGCAGCCTCTGGCCAAGGGCGGTGAGCACCACGACGATACGCCGCGCATCGGCTTGCGACGCCTTGCGGCGCAGGACGCCACGGGCCACCATGTCGGCAACGATGCGGCTTGCCCGCGACGGATCGATGCGGACCATCTCGGCGATCGTCCCGACGGTGACCTCGCCCGTCGCCTCCGCCTGCCTCACCACATCGAGCACGTCGAGATGCGAAAGCTCAAGCCCGGGCGCAACGCTCTGGATGGCGAGCCTGCCAATCATGCGCCGGCCGGTCAGCAGGCGCATGCGCGTCATCGCATGGCCGATGCGCAGAAGATTCTCGTCTTCGGTCGGCGGCTGGGCTTCAACTTCTCGTGTATTCGTCGCGGATGTCATCTTTCCACCATATCAGAGGGAGAAAGGAAATAAAACATGCAAACAGCATTCACTTGTCATTGACAATTATATGCTAATGGCACATATATCTCAAGTATGAAAACCGGGGCGCCCCGCGCATTCGATCGACCGCGCAGCGTTTCGGCCAAGCTCGGATTTCTTGCTCCATGGACATGCAGACAACGTTCGCGCCGCTCGTGGCGGATCATAAACGGCGGCTTATCCTCTTCCTGTTTCTGATGACTGCCATGTTCATGGCGACACTCGACAACCAGATCGTATCGACGGCGCTTCCGACGATCGTCGGTGAGTTCGGGCATCTGGAGCGCTTCGGCTGGATCGGATCCGCCTATCTTCTCTCGCTCTCAGCCGTCATGCCGGTCTACGGCAAGCTCGGCGATCTCTTCGGCCGCAAATATGTGATGATGACGGCAATCGCCATCTTCACCATCGGCTCCGCCGTCTGCGGCCTTGCCGTGTCGATGAATACGCTGATTGCCGCCCGCGTGCTGCAGGGCTTCGGCGGCGGCGGTATCATGGTGTCGATCTTCGCCGTCAACGCCGACCTTTTCGAGCCCCGCGAGCGCGCCCGCTACCAGAGCTATTCGAGCCTGGTGCTGATGGCCTCCGGCGCCATCGGCCCCGTACTCGGCGGCACCATGAGCGATCTGTTCGGCTGGCGCTCGATCTTCCTCGTCAACGTGCCGATCGGCTTCGTCGTGCTCGCTGGCCTTGCTTTCATGCTTCCCTATCGCAAGCCGGCCCGCCGCCCGAAGATCGATTACGCCGGCGCCATCGTCCTTGCCTTGACGACGACGAGCATCGTGCTTGCCGCCGACGGCACCGAGCTCTTCGGATCGCTGCTGTCGCCGCAATGCCTCGGCATCATCGCCTTCGGCGTGATCTGCGCCGTAACCTGGGTCTTCATCGAGCGCCGCGCGCCGGAACCGATCGTGCCGATGACGCTGTTCCGCAATCCGACATTCGGCCTGCTGCTGGTCATCTCGATCACCAGCGGCGCGGTTGCCATCGGCATGGTCAACTATTTCGCGCTCTTCCTGCAGACGACGACGGGCCTCTCGCCTTCGATGGCAGGGCTGCTGTTCATTCTGCTGACCGGAGGCCTCGTCTGCGGCTCGCTGTCCGCCGGCCGGCTGATCGCGGCAAAAGGGCGCTACAAGCCCTTCGCCGTCGCCAGCGCCGCCTGCAGCACCATCGCATTTGCCTCGCTCGCCTTCGTCCATGCGGGCACGCCCATCGTCTTCATCGGCGGCCTGATGCTCCTGCACGGCATCGGCATCGGCCTGGCACAGCAGGTTCCGGTCATCGGCGTGCAGAATGCGGCCTCGGCCCGCGACGTCGGCGCTGCGACCGGCGCCGTCACGCTGTCGCGCATGGGCGGCGCCTCCATCGCCATCTCCATCTATGGCGCCATCATCGCCGCCAAGCTCGGCAATGTCGGCGTCTCCATAGCCGGCGTCTCCGACATCGAGGAACTGACGCCGAAAATGATGGCCGCATTGCCGGAGGCGACCCGCGAAGCCGTCGCCAACGCCTATGCCAGCGCTTTCAGCCCGCTGTTCATGACGGCCGCGGGCATCTGCCTGCTCGGCCTTCTGACGGCGCTGACGCTGAAGAATGTGCAGCTTCCCGGCGCAACGAAGAAATTCGAAAGCCCGGCCGCCGCGCACGCCGCCGAGTAGCGCCCTCCCGCCTGCAATCGACAAGGGAATCATTTCCCTTGTCATCCCTTCATCACAAGGCTAAATCTGCCGACGCTCTAACGGGGTGCCTTATGTCCTACCGGACATCTGGCTGAGAGGCTTTGACCGGCCAACCCGCGGAACCTGATCCGGCTAACACCGGCGGAGGGATTAGACGCGTGACGAAATCATAGCGCCCTTTTCCCCTTCAAGACGAAACCAAAAAGGAGGCGCTGTCATGCAAGACCGTTCGCTATTGTCATTCTTCGCCGGCCTGGCCCTTGCCGCCGGAACGACCCTTTTCGCCATGCAGCCTGCTGCAGCGGCCGACAAGACCCTGACCATCTACACTTATGAGAGCTTCACTGCCGATTGGGGTCCGGGCGCCAAGGTCAAGGCCGCTTTCGAAAAGACCTGCGGCTGCACGGTCAATTATGTCAGCGTCACCGACGGCGTGGCGCTGCTCTCCCGCCTCAAGCTGGAGGGTGCGGGCACCAAGGCCGACGTCGTTCTCGGCCTCGACACCAATCTTGTCGACGAGGCCAAGGATACCGGCCTCTTCGATGTGAGCGGTGTCGACACGTCGGCCCTCAAGGTTCCCGGCGATTTCAAGGACGACGTCTTCGTGCCCTACGACTACGGCCATTTCGCCGTCATCTACGACAGCCAGACGGTCAAGAATCCGCCTAAGAGCATGAAGGATCTCGTCGAGGGCGATCCCTCGCAGAAAATCGTCATCGAGGATCCGCGCACCTCGACACCGGGACTCGGCCTGCTGCTCTGGGTCAAGTCGATCTATGGCGACAAGGCGGCAGATGCCTGGGCCAAGCTCAAGGGCCGTATCCTGACGGTAACCCCCGGCTGGTCGGAAGCCTACGACCTTTTCACCAAGGGCGAAGCGCCGATGGTGCTCTCCTACACGACGTCGCCGGCCTATCACATGATCGAGGACAAGACCGACCGCTACCAGGCCGCCGCCTTCTCGGAAGGACATTACATCCAGATCGAGGTCGCCGGCCTCATCAAGGCCTCGCCGAACAAGGAGCTCGCCCGCGATTTCCTGAAGTTCATGGTCTCTCCCGGCTTCCAGGACATCATCCCCACCAGCAACTGGATGATGCCGGTCTCGGCAACCTCCGAGCCACTGCCGGATGCCTTCAGCAAGCTCGTCGTGCCGACGAAGACTTTCCTGATGAGCCCCGCCGACGTCGACAAGAACCGCAAGGCCTGGATCGACGAATGGCTGACCGCCACCAGCGGCAACTGACGTCCTGACCATGCTGACGGCATCCGAAAGAAGACGCGCCATTTCCGGCGGGGCGCTCAGCCTCGCCGGCATCGTGCTCTTCGTCGGGGTTGCCGTGCTCGTCCTGCTTGCCGCCGGCATCGAGTCCGGCGGCGAAACCACGCTGGCGGATCCCTACCTGCTGCGCGTCCTGCGTTTCACGCTGCTGCAGGCGACGCTTTCGACGCTGCTCTCCGTCGTGCTTGCCATACCGGTGGCCCGCGCATTGGCACGTCAGCCGCGTTTCCCCGGCCGGCTGTGGCTCATCCGGCTGATGGCCGTGCCGATGGGCCTGCCGGTGCTGATCGGCGCGCTCGGCCTGCTCGGCATATGGGGCCGGCAGGGGCTGCTCAATCAGGCGCTTGCCGCGATCGGCCTGTCGCAGCCCGTCAGCATCTATGGCCTTACCGGCATCCTGCTGGCGCACGTCTTCTTCAACATGCCGCTCGCATGCCGGCTGATGCTGGCCGGACTGGAACGCGTGCCGGCGGAATACTGGCTTGTGGCCGGCGGGCTCGGCATGCGGCCCATCTCGGTCTTCCGCTTCATCGAATGGCCTGTCTTGCGGGGCCTCATTCCCGGCATTGCCGGCCTGATCTTCATGCTCTGCGCCACCAGTTTCACGCTGGTTCTGATTCTCGGCGGCGGTCCGGCTGCGACCACGCTTGAAGTGGCAATCTATCAGGCGCTCCGCTTCGATTTCGATCCCGCCCGCGCCGTGATGCTGTCGCTGCTGCAGATCGTCGTCACGGTCGCGATCCTCGGCGCCATGACGCTGTTCCGCTCGCCCGACGATCACGGCCTGACGAGCGGCCGCACACTGCGACGCATCGACGGGCAGATGCCGGCAGCCCGATGGGTCGATGCCGCGCTGCTGTCGGCGGCGGCGCTCTTTCTCGGCCTGCCGCTCGCTTCGGTCGTCGTTGCCGGCCTGGAGGCGAACCTTCCGAAGCTGGCTATCCAGCCGATTTTCCTGCAGGCGGCCGTCACGAGCCTTGCCATCGCCTTCGCCGCCGGGCTTCTCGCTGTCCTGACATCCTTGGCGATTATTCGCGCCCGATCGGTGATATCGGCGGATCGCCGCAAGACAATCAGCTTGCGCGGCCTGGCGATCGCGTTGAGCGGAAGCTCGTCGCTCATCCTGCTCGTCCCGCCGATCGTGCTGGCAACCGGTTGGTTCCTGGCGCTTCGGCCGCTGGGCGATCCCGGCGAATTCGCAGCCGTCCTCATCGTGATCGTCAATGCGCTGATGGCGCTTCCCTTCGTCATCCGCGTCGTCGAGCCGGCCTACGCCGTCCATGTCAGTCGCACCGGGCGGCTGGCGGCCAGCCTCGGCCTTCGCGGGATGTCTCGCCTTCGCCTGATCGATTGGCCGAGCCTGCGCAAGCCGTTCTTCACGGCCCTATCCTTTGCCATGGCCCTTTCGCTCGGCGATCTCGGCGCCGTGGCGCTCTTCGGCTCCAGCAGCCTGATGACCTTGCCCTGGCTGGTCTACAGCAAGCTCGGCAGCTACCGCACGAACGACGCCGATGGATATGCCTTGATCCTCGGCCTGGTCTGCCTTCTCCTCACCATTGCCGGGACAGCGGGCCAGGGCACGGGCGACCATGAAAGCAGGCGACATGACTGACCGCAATGACATGAAGGAACAAGGCATCGCCATGGCCGGCGTCGAGCTGCGCCTCGGCATGCATGATTTCCGCTTCGACTGCGCATTGCCGCAAGGCAGGATCATCGCCGTCGCCGGACCGTCGGGAGCCGGCAAATCGACCTTCCTCAATTTGCTGGCCGGTTTCGAGCAGCCCGATCGCGGCCGGGTGCTGCTGGCGGGACAGGACGTGACAGGCCTGCACCCCGCCGAACGGCCGGTGTCCCTCGTCTTTCAGGACAACAATCTCTTTGCCCATCTCGATCTGTTCACCAACATAGGCCTTGGCATCAGCCCCTCGTTGAAGCTCTCCGCGCAGGACCGTCAAAGGGTTTCCGAAGCACTCGCGCGCGTCGGCCTGCCCGGTTTCGAAAAGCGCAAGCCGGGCACGCTCTCCGGCGGCGAACGGCAGCGTGCCGCCTTCGCCCGCGCGCTGGTGCGCGACAAGCCCATCCTGCTGCTGGACGAACCCTTCGCGGCGCTCGATCCCGGCCTGCGCTCCGGCATGGTCGAACTTCTGAAAACCCTCCATCGCGAGACCGGCAATACCGTGCTGATCGTCTCGCACGATCCGGCCGAGGTACGGCGGCTTGCCGATCATGCCGTCTTCATCGATGGCGGTACGATCAGGCTTGCAGCCCCCATCGAAACCTTCCTGGAGACAGACGGCATTCCGGCCCTGACCACATTTTTGCAGCATTGAATGCGACGCGGCATCTTGGCGCCGGCTTTGCCTTAATTTCGTCGCGACGGGCGGCTGAAAGTCCTGGGAAATGCTTGCTAAAATACAACGCTGCCACATTTAAACGGAGTCTCGCTATGCAACCGGTGCCCAAATCGGCTACAGCAAGGGGTGGAGACCGTCCGGGTAGATGCGGATCGATGGGGGTGGAAGCAACCTTTATCGGCGCACGACAATGATCGGCCCGGTAACGATCAACCGGATATGGCGCCGAGCCGGCATGGCAGCGAAATGAGTAGGATACAGGTACTGAAGCAGAGCCAGCGAGCAGAACGAAGGAAAAGTGCGACCGTCGCAGCCTATTTGCGCCGCCTTGTCCCTCTCCTTGCCGCCGCGATCATATTGGACAGCTGCCAGACGGTGCTGGACCAATCCTATCAGCCGAGCGTTTCGCCTTCCGCCAACCCGCAAATCGTCTCCGAGGTGCAGAAGAACGATCCGCGTGCCCAGATGGGCGCCCGCGAGCATCCGCGCATCCTTGCGAGCTATGGCGGCGAATACAAGGATGCCAAGACCGAGCGGCTGGTTGCCCGCATCGCCGGCGCCCTGACCAGCGTGTCGGAAAATCCGCAGCAATCGTACCGCATCACCATTCTCAATTCGCCCTCGATCAACGCCTTCGCGCTGCCGGGCGGCTATCTCTATGTGACGCGCGGCCTGCTGGCGCTTGCCAACGACGCTTCGGAGGTCGCCGCCGTGCTGTCGCACGAAATGGCCCACGTCACCGCCAACCACGGCATCGAACGGCAGAAGCGCGAGGAGGCCGAGGTCATCGCCAGCCGCGTCGTCGCCGAGGTCCTGTCGAGCGATCTGGCCGGCAAGCAGGCGCTCGCCCGCGGCAAGCTGCGCCTTGCCGCCTTCTCGCGCCAGCAGGAATTGCAGGCCGACGAAATCGGCATCCGCACGCTTGGCCAGGCCGGCTACGATCCCTATGCCGCCGCCCGCTTCCTGAATGCCATGGAGGACTACAGCCGCTTCATGTCGGCCAACTCCGACGTGGACCAGAGCCTGGACTTCCTTTCGAGCCATCCGAGCACGCCGCAGCGCATCGACCTCGCCAAGGCGCATGCGCGTGAATTCGGCGAGGAAGGCAAGGTCGGCGACACCGGCCGCGACTATTATCTGAACGGCATCGACGGCCTGCTCTATGGCGACAGCCCCGAGGAAGGCTATGTACGCGGCCAGACCTTCCTGCATGGCGGCCTTGGAATCCGCTTCGACGTGCCGCCCGACTTCCGCATCGACAACAAGGTCGAGGCCGTGATGGCGACCGGACCCGGCGATATCGCCATCCGCTTCGACGGCGTTGCCGACACGGCGAACCAGAACCTGACGAATTATATTTCCAGCGGCTGGGTGACGGGTCTCGATCCCTCCTCGATCAAGTCGATCACCGTCAACGGCATGCCGGCCGCAACCGCGCGCGCTTCCGCCGACCGCTGGGATTTCGATGTGACCGTGATCCGCGACCGCACGCAGATCTTCCGCTTCCTGACGGCCGTGCCAAAGGGCAATATCGCCCAGCTCGATCAGACGGCGAATGTGCTCAGGGCCAGCTTCCGGCATATGACGCCGGACGAGGCTGCGTCGCTGAAGCCGTTGCGCGTTCGCGTCGTCACCGTCAAGCCCGGCGATACCATCACCACGCTTGCGGCTCGCATGATGGGCACGGACCGCAAGCTGGACCTGTTCAAACTGATCAATGCCCTGCCCACCGGCGCAAACATCGCGCCGGGCGACAAGGTCAAGATTATCGCGGAATAACAGTCAGCCCGCCATGTCACAGGCGAGACGGCAAGCCTCGCTCAGGCGTAGCTTGCCATGCGGGGATCCGCATCCACCAGCGCGTTGCGGAGCTTGTCCATCGCGCGGCTTTCGATCTGGCGCACACGCTCCTTGGAAATGCCGAGATCGGCCCCGAGCTCCTCGAGCGTCGCTCCGTCTTCGACCAGGCGTCGCGCCTGGATGATCTTCATCTCGCGCTCGTTGAGATGTTTCAACGCCGAGGCGAGCCAGATGCGGCGGCGCTCGCCGTCGATCATGTCGGAAACCTGTTCGTCCGGAAGCGGCTCGTCGCTGATAAGAAAATCGATCCGTTCCGCGCTTTCGGAATCGCCCGATATCGACGGCGCCTGCAGCGAGGTATCGCTGCTGGAAAGGCGCGCATCCATCGTCTGCACATCGGCAAGGCTGACGCCGAGCGCAACTGCGATTTCCTCATGGATCGACTGGACGGTAACGCTCGAATTGCTGCGCGCGAGCTTGGCGCGCAGGCGGCGAAGATTGAAGAACAGCGCCTTTTGCGCCGAACTCGTACCGCCGCGCACGATCGACCAGTTGCGCAGGATATAATCCTGGATCGAAGCGCGGATCCACCAGCTTGCATAGGTCGAGAAGCGAACCTCCCGTTCCGGCTCGAAGCGGGCGGCCGCTTCCAGCAGTCCCACATAACCTTCCTGGACGAGATCGCTCATCGGCAATCCGAAATTGCGGAATTTCCCCGCCATGGAGATGACGAGGCGCATATGGGCGGTTGCGATCTGATTGCGGGCACCCCGATCGTCGTGATCCTTCCAGCGTATGGCAAGATCATGCTCTTCGTCGCGATCGAGATAGGGAGCAGCCATGGCAACTTTGATCATGCGCCGATCTGCAGACATATTCGTCATACGCATCTCCTAGGTTCGGCCTCAAATCGTCTCTATGCCGCGGTCGACGAAAAGGGCAGCAAGCAGCGTTTCCGAACATCGCTGTTCGGATGGAAATCAATGAATGAAATGCAAAACGGAGACCGATACCCGGTTCGCCGGACAATCGATGACTAGTCTAGTTCGATCTCAGCGAACGGATCTGACGATTGAAGCATCTTCAGATCGCCGGGGGGCTTCGGATGAAAACGCATGGGCCGGTCCTCGTGAATGTCAATGAAACGGCCATCCGGACATATCTCCCACAGGAGCGCGCCCACACCGACCGTCAACACGAAGCTTAAACGCGGCAGCACAAAAAAGGTTCCAAAGAAAAAACCCGGCGCGAAGGCCGGGTTTTTTGAAGCGGTATGTGGCGCCTTGGCCTTATGCGGCTTCGTCCTGGGAATCGTCTTCCTCGACAGCCTTGCCGCGCTTCGGACCCTTGTTGAGGTTGGCCTCGACAAGGCGAACGGCTTCGGTTTCCGACATCTTGTTGACGGCGGCAATTTCCCGGGCCATGCGATCGAGCGCAGCTTCGTAGAGCTGGCGTTCGGAATAGGACTGCTCAGGCTGGTTCTCGGCGCGATAAAGATCGCGAACCACTTCCGCGATCGAGATCAGATCGCCCGAATTGATCTTGGCATCGTATTCCTGGGCGCGGCGCGACCACATGGTACGCTTCACGCGGGCCTTGCCCTGCACGACCTTCAGCGCCCGCTCGACGAAATCCGTTTCGGAAAGCTTGCGCATGCCAATGCTCATGGCCTTTGCCACCGGCACCTTCAAACGCATCTTGTCTTTCTCGAAATCGATTACGAACAGCTCGAGCTTCATGCCTGCGACTTCTTGTTCTTCGATCGCAGTGATCGTGCCGACGCCGTGGGCCGGATAAACGATCGCTTCGCCAGTCTTGAAGCCATGGCGTGCTGCTGAAGGTTTTTTCTGCTGGGTCGTCATTCTTTTCAAAAACTCCCTGTTACGCGCCCGGTTGGGGCCGGGGGCCGGGTCAGTCAGGCCCGGATGAGACGGACGTACCGTCGGGTCACTTCATCCTGGTCCAGCCAGACTTATGCAAAAAGAAACCATCCATCGCGATCCGGGACCCGACAACACAAAACGTTGATATGTCAAGGAAACCGCGTACGGATTGGTGATTTGCTTTCGTGATGGTTTTGGGCATGCGAAATGCCGCAGTGGATCAGTATGAGGAACCTATCACAAAAATCTGAGGAAATCAATAATTTGCTGCACGCGCGCCAAAAAGGTCACGTTGGCCGCCCTGCAGCCCAACGGCAGTGATTCGCTGTCTGCGATATCGACTACACCTTTATCGAAAGCCTGTCACGGCCTTCGATCAATCGCCGGCGCCAGGATTTGTCGAGAAGTATTTCTCGAACTTGCCCTGTTCGCCATCCATCTCCTTGGCCTCCGGCATCGCGTCGCGCTTGACCGTGATGTTCGGCCAGATGGCGGCATATTCCGCATTGATCTTCAGCCATTTGTCGAGGCCCGGCTCCGTATCGGGCTTGATCGCCTCGGCGGGACATTCCGGCTCGCAGACGCCGCAATCGATGCATTCGTCGGGATGGATGACGAGGAAGTTCTCGCCTTCGTAGAAGCAGTCGACAGGGCAGACTTCCACGCAATCGGTATATTTGCAGCGGATGCAATTGTCAGTCACGACATATGTCATGAAGCACTCCAGGAATGACTCTAGCTTCCGCGGATGCGCAACCTGGAACGTCGCACTTCGCCGCGGAGCCGAACGGGCAAACGGATGCGTCATGCGCAAACGCGCCGTCCAGCTGGTTACCGGCAGGTTGATCGTGAGGTATCGACTTTATCAGCCAATTTCAAGGACAAACAATCTTGAAAACCGCCTGTGACAGGCAGAGTTTTCTAATCGTCGTCGGCGGTGAGGCGATCAATTGCACGACGATCGCGTTTCGTGGGCCTTCCAGTGCCCGGCATCCTCAAAGCCTGCTCGAAAGCGGTGAGGCGTTTTGTCTCATCCGCCGGCGGCGTCAGATCGTCATAAAGCAGCTTCGCTTCCTCGAAAGGCCCCCTGCGCTCGCCGGAGCCGCGCACGACCAGAACGACGTTGCGCCGCTCCAGCGAGAGTTCGATGCGGTCGCCTGCCTTGACGCCATGGCTCGGCTGCACCACTCGCTCGCCATTCACCCGCACGCTGCCGTTCTGCACATAGAGTTGCGCCAGCGAGCGGGATTTCACCATGCGGGCAAAGAACAGCCATTTGTCGATGCGCTGACGCGAACCGGAAAATGGCTGTTTCTCGTCCGTCATGGCTTATTTCTTCATCTGCTCCTTGAGGGCAGCGAGCTTGGCGAAAGGAGAATCCGGATCGATCGGCTTTTCCTTGCGCGGCGGCTTGGCCTCGAAGCGCAACGGCTGCGAAGCGCCGCGATTGTTGCGGTCGTTCCGATCGTTGCGTTCCTGACGCTCGCCCCGCTCACCACGGTTGCCCTGATGCTGCGGACGTCCGCCCTCGCGATTGCCGCGCGGACCCTTGTCGCCACCGCGATTTTCACGACCGTCGCGACGGTCGCGTCCCTCGCGGTTGCCTTCGCCAGCCGCCTGCTCGCCACCGCTGCGGCGATTGCCTTGATGACCGCGACCCTCGCCCTGCTGGCCGCGACGGTCACCATGACCCCGGCCACCCTGACGCTGCTGATGGTCGTTGCGGCCACCCAGACGCCAGAGCAGAACCGGCTTCGGCTCCGTCGGTTCGACAGCCGCATCGGCGACCACGCTGACCTCTGCAGCCGCGGGAGCGGCTTCGGCAGGCGCATCGCCGGCAACTGTCGTTTCCTGTCCAGCCGTTTCCGGGGCAGCGACTTCCGTCTCCTTAGCCGGCTCGTCGGTCACGGCATCGGCGTCGTCGTGATCGGCCTTTTCAACGGCAGCATCCGCGGCCGGCGCCGGCGCGGCCGCGCTTGCGGTCGCATCCTGCTGCGCGAGGAAGGCTGTCGCCTCTTCGGCCTTCACGGCATCGGCACGATAGCCAAGACCCTTGAGGATCTCTTCCATATCCTCAAGCGTCGCGCCGAGGATGGAGAGCATCGAGGTCGTCGTCGTAAAGCGGCGGCCATCATAGGCGCCCTCGGGGCGCGAAGCCTGGCCGGGCTTCCACTGCAGCAGCGGGCGGATGAGGTCCGCCAGGCGCTCGAGGATATCGATGCGCACCGCGCGCTTGCCGAGGAACCGGAAGCCCGCAAGCTTGTAGAACATGCGCTCATAGCTCGGATCGGTGACGACCGAGGTGCGGCCAGCGGCGAGAACCGGAATGAGATCGCCATAGCCCGGCTTGTCCAGGCCGTCATTCTTCAGGGCCCAGAGCAGCGTGATGAGTTCGGCCGGGGCCGGCTTCAGCAACGCGGGCACAAAGATATGGTAGGCGCCGAAGCGGATGCCGTAACGGCGCATGGAGGCGCGCGCATCCTGATCCAGCGACTTCACTTCATCGGTGACGTCGCGGCGGAACAGGACACCCAGATTCTCGACCAGCTGGAAAGCCAGCCCCTTGGCCAGCCCCTGCAGATCCTCGGCGCGCGACAGATCGTCGAGCGGCTTCAGGATCGTGCTGATATGATGATTCACGAAGCGCTCGATGCGCGCCGCGACATGATCGCGCGCATTGCCGGTCAACTGCTCGTCGGCGAGCAGGATGACGCGCGGACGCATGATATGATCGCTACCCGACAGGCGCGCAACAGGATCGCCGAGCCAGCGCACGAGACCATCGGCGCTGATCGCAAGATCGCTGTTACCGGCCGCATGCATGCGCGCCGCGCGTGCCTCGAACTCCAGCGCAAGCGCCTTCAGCGAGGCAGTCTGGACAGCCTTGGCGTCCGGCCCCTCCGTTCCCGCGATAGGCGTGAACCGGAATCCGGTCAATTGTCCCACATGATGTCCCTCAACGAAGACATCCCCATTCACACTGATTTCAGCTTCCAGCATCGCATTCTCTCTCAGGCGCTTCATGAGCACAGATGTCCTGCGATCAACAAAGCGTTTCGTCAACCTCTCATGTAACGCGTCGGACAATCGATCTTCGATTTCCCGCGTCTTTTCTTGCCAGTGTGTCGGATCGGCAAGCCAGCCGGGCCGGTTCGACACATAGGTCCAAGTCCTTATCTGCGCGATTCGCGCCGAAAGCGTGTCGATCTCGCCATCCGTCCGATCGGCGCGGTGCACCTGTTCGGCAAGGAAGTCCTCTTTTACCGTGCCATAACGCACAAGGTCGGAAAAGAGGGCGGCAATGAGATCGGCATGCTGGGCAGGCGTAATGCGCCGATAGTCGGGAAGCGCACAGGCCTCCCACAATTTCTCAACCCGAGCCGGGCTGCTGGCAAGATCGACTATCTCCAGATCGCGTGACAGATATTCCAATGCCTGCTGGTCTACCGCAGGCAGCGCCCGCGTCAAGCCCTGCACGCGTGGCGCGTCTTCCAAACTTGCACGCAGCGCCGCGATCGAGGCGAAATCCGGATCCTTGCTGCGCCATTGCAGCACTTTCACCATGTCGAATTCATGCCCCTCGATCCGGCGCACCAATTCGTCGTCGAACGGATCCACCTGTCCCGTGACGCCGAAGGTGCCGTCCTTGAGATGACGGCCGGCACGGCCGGCGATCTGGCCGAGCTCGGCGGGATTGAGGTTGCGGAACTGGTAACCGTCGAACTTGCGATCCTGGGCAAAGGCGACATGATCGACGTCGAGATTGAGGCCCATGCCGATCGCATCGGTCGCAACCAGATACTCGACGTCGCCGGCCTGGTAGAGCGCCACCTGCGCGTTGCGGGTGCGCGGGCTCAGCGCGCCGAGGACGACGGCGGCGCCGCCGCGCTGGCGGCGGATGAGCTCCGCGATCGCATAGACCTCGTCGGCGGAAAAGGCGACGATCGCCGTGCGCTGCGGCAGGCGGGTGATCTTTTTCTGGCCGGCATAGAAGAGATGCGACAGTCGCGGCCGTTCAAGGACGGTGATCCCGGGCAGCAGCTGCTCGAGGATAGGCCGCATCGTACCGGCGCCGAGCAGCAGGGTCTCGTCCCGGCCGCGCAGATGCAGGATCCTGTCGGTGAAGATATGTCCGCGCTCCAGGTCGCCGGCAAGCTGCACCTCGTCGATGGCGACAAAGGAGGCGCGCGTCTCGCGCGGCATGGCCTCGACCGTGCAGACGGAGAAGCGCGCATTCGGCGGCGATATCTTCTCCTCGCCCGTCACCAGCGCGACATGCTGAGCCCCGACCTTCTCGACCACGCGCGTATAGACCTCGCGGGCAAGCAACCGCAACGGCAGGCCGATCACGCCGCTGCCGTGTGCCACCATGCGCTCGATGGCATAATGGGTCTTGCCGGTATTGGTCGGTCCGAGCACCGCGGTCACGCCGCGTCCGCTCAGGATCATAGGCTGCGAAGTCTGAGTCATGGGTCCGTGCATGGGCGAGAAACCGCCGTCTTCCGATCTGCGAGTTCCTCTTGGAGGAAACGAACAGATGACGACCATATGTGACAAAGGCAAGACCTGAATAAAAAAACAGATGCGGCAACAATCGATTTCATAATTGGTCGTCTCAACCACAAGCTACATTTACGCTGCATCCCATACGAGTCCCGGAGATTCCGGAACAGCCTGGGAACGAATCGGCGACGAATCGCTGACTCTTTATAGTTCTTTATTTGTTCACTACAACATATGGATTTTCGGGGGAAGATTTCTACCAGATGCTGAATCGCGTTTCGACGTCTTTTTCGTGGAAATGAGAGTCAAGCAACGAATCCGGAATGCCCGAAAATTTACGTCGCGACATGGTTAATTATTTGTAAAATTTTATAATTTCTACAAACTGGACGAAGGCGCCAGGAAACGGGCCAAAGCCGGAACGAATCGGCGACGAATCGCGGATTCCACATTATTCCGCTTTTGTTCTCCACAACATCTAGCGTTTTCCGGTGGGAATTTGCCGGACTCCGAATGGTTGAGCCGCGGATTCCGGCCGAATCTGTGATTGCGGCCGATCTTTTAGCGAGCGGAACTATAATGAATCAACAAATACACCCATAAGGTGCATCCGTTAACGCTTCGATCAAAGCCGGAACGAATCGGTGACGAATCGCGGATCGTCGCAGGTATCGTCTTTGTTCACGGCTACATGTCGTGTCCCGCCGGGACAGCATCGCTACATGAAGAACGGCACGGGCGCCGGCTTTGATGGCGAGTGCGCGGCAAATTAACCAATCAGCGCAGGAACCACCACTTTTCGGCGATCCCGCTTTCATCTGCGTTGCTCTTCCGGCGCGCGGCCAAGTGCGCCGGAAAGCCCCGATATTAACAAAAGTCCAAACAAGGAACGAATCATCGACGAATCACAGACATTCGGCCTTTCCCGTTTCGTTCACCGCAACCCATTGTATTTTAATCATATTTTAACCATAGAAACAGGTCTCGCGCTGTTCTCGCCGCCGCTGCGCCGCGCTGTCGCGTTAACCTTTCGCTGACCATTGAGGCGGCTGCTTACCGGCATTTTTATTTCTTAGCCGGAACAATTGTCGGGGCCGCAAGTTTCTATGAGCAGAATTGAGAAACTCCGCCCATCACTGGGAATAGATTTGAACTGAAGCCGCTGAAACATGACGCCGCATCGAACATGGATGCCGGCGTAGCAGTCAAGCGACGGACATGGAGGAGACATATCATGCTTGGTACGGTATTGCTTGTCATACTGATTCTGCTGCTGGTCGGCGCACTTCCCAACTGGGGTTACAGCCGCGCATGGGGGTACGGTCCATCAGGCGGTCTCGGGCTTGTTCTCGTCATTGTCCTCATTTTGTTGTTGATGGGGCGGATCTGATCCGCAGGTTATTGTTCAAACTTCGCAACACCAGGGAGCTAACACTATGAAGAAGATCATCGTCGCGATCGCCCTCGTCGGCGCGTTGGCGTCGTGCACTGCAACGGAAAAAGGCACAGCCATCGGCGCCGGCACCGGCGCCCTGATCGGCGGCGTGGCCACGCATAGCTGGGGCGGGGCGGCTGTCGGCGCCGTGGCCGGCGGCGTCGTCGGCAACCTTATCGGACGCTCGCACGAGCGCCGCGGCTACTGCATCTATCGCGACCGCTATGGTCACCGCTATGAGGCCCGTTGCCGCTAAGACCGGGTTCTTGTGACCGGCCGCAACAGGCGACCGGTCACGACCACCGGCCTCTGGCCCAAACTCGGGAAACACCAGTGTCTGAAAGACGATCCTCTTTCCGCGCTATCCATCGCGGGGAGCAAGCAGTGTTTTGAGAAAGGACCGGCACCATGGCCGCAATCATCGCAAGCATTGCAGCATTTGTGCTGATCGGAACCACTTTCTACGCGCTCGGATGCGCGATAAGGGCGCGGGACAAGGAGAAGCGGGAGGTGGCGCTGGACGCCGTCATCCTCGAATTCAAGCCGCGACAGAGACAGCAGGCGCATTCAAGACGCGGATGATCGCCGGCTGGCCCGGCAATCCCGTTTGAGACGCAATCGACGAAAAAAGGCTCGGCGCTTCATGGAATCGCCGAGCCTTTCGATTTCTTTGCCTTATGCAATTGCGCATGGAAAACCGCCACGCGATTTTCCTGGAATTGCCTTAGACGACGAACTGGCCGCCGTTGGCGCTGATCGTCGATCCCGTGATGAAACCGGCATCGTCGCTGGCAAGGAACACCGCCACGCGGGCAATTTCCTCAGGCTCGCCCAGCCGCCCCACGGGGATCTGCGGGATGATGCGTTCGTTCAGCACCTTTTCCGGCACGGCAAGCACCATCTCCGTGCCGATATAGCCGGGGCAGATGGCATTCACGGTAATGTTCTTGGCGGCGCCCTCCTGCGCGAGGGCCTTGGTGAAGCCGAGATCGCCGGCCTTGGCGGCCGAATAGTTCGCCTGCCCCATCTGCCCTTTCTGACCGTTGATCGAGGAGATGTTGATGATGCGGCCGAAGCTGCGGTCGCGCATCCCCTGCCAGACATGATGGGTCATGTTGAACAGGCCGGTAAGGTTGGTGTTGATGACCTCATGCCATTGCTGCGGCGTCATCTTGTGGAACATGGCGTCGCGGGTAATGCCGGCATTGTTGACCAGGATCTCGACATGGCCGAGATCGTGCTCGACCTTGGCGATGCCCTTGCCGCAGGCCTCGTAGTCGGTCACGTCCCACTTATGGACGGAGATACCGGTCACATCATGGAAAGCCCGGGCCTTTTCGTCGTTGCCGGCATAGGTCGCCGCCACCTTATAGCCCGCATTGTGCAGCGCCATCGAAATGGCCGCGCCGATGCCGCGCGTTCCTCCGGTTACCAATGCCACTCTGCTCATGTGCCACTCCCCTTTGTTGTCGCGGAGACGGGACGCCCGAACATCGGATCGCCCGCCCCGCTTTCACCGCTTCTTCTGGAAAATCCCTTACGAGACGCTTCAGAGCGCCTCGAAGCACATGGCGACACCCATGCCGCCGCCGATGCACAGCGTGGCGAGCCCCTTGCGGGCGCCACGACGCTTCATTTCGAACAG
>NZ_JBNWDS010000005.1:0-357929 GCF_053521765.1 Rhizobium sp. A37_96
CCTTGATGGCGGTAGCGCCAAGCTCATGAGCCGGAACAGTCGCAAAGGCCCCGTTGAAGGAGCCGACCGCCGTACGGGCGGCGCTGGCGACGACGATGGGAGTGGAAGTCATTCTTGATTACCCTTCTGGTTCATTGTCCAATCAGACTCAAAGAGTTGGTTGGCTGACCGACATATGCAAGGCTCGCCTTCGACCAACTTACGCAGTGAGTCGCTGTTCCACCGGTTCAGTGGGCCGAAGGCGAAAGTTTAAACGAGGTAACGCGCTGTTGTCTTCGAAGCGATTTCTTGCGCGGACACGCCATCGGCAACTTCAGTCAGCGAGAATTGTGCCCCCGGCGAGCGGCGTTCGAACACACATAGGTCCGTGATGATCATGTCGACCACATTGCGGCCGGTCAAAGGAAGGGTGCAGGACGGTATGAATTTGGGGGAACCGTCTTTCGATACGTGTTCCATCAGAACGACAATCTTCTTGACGCCGGCGACCAGATCCATCGCACCGCCCATTCCCTTGATCATCTTTCCCGGGATCATCCAGTTGGCGATATCACCGCCTTCACTGACCTCCATGGCGCCCAGGACTGCCAGATCAATGTGACCGCCTCGGATCATGGCAAAACTGTCGGCGCTCGAGAAATAGCTGGTGTTTGGCAATTCGCTGATCGTCTGCTTGCCCGCATTGATCAGATCCGGGTCCTCATCGCCTTCGAATGGAAACGGCCCGATTCCGAGCATACCATTTTCCGACTGAAGCGTGACTTCGATACCAGGAGGAATATGGTTGGCGACGAGCGTCGGAATCCCGATGCCGAGATTGACATAGAAACCATCATGTAAGGACGATGCGGCGCGGGCCGCCATTTGATCGCGCGTCCAAGCCATCACGCGGCCTCCTTTTTGCGCACCGTACGGGACTCGATTTTCTTGTTGTAGGGGCTGCCTACGATCAATCGCTTCACATAGATGCTCGGAAGATGAATACAATCGGGGTCGAGGCTGCCGGTCGGGACGATTTCCTCGACCTCCGCAACGCAGATCTTTGCCGCGGTCGCCATCGGTTGATTGAAGTTGCGCGCCGTCTTGCGGAAAATGAGATTTCCACTTTCGTCGGCCTTCCAGCCCTTGATGATGGCGAGATCCGCGAAAATACCGCGCTCGAGCAGATATTCGTGCCCGTCGAAGGTTCTCACTTCCTTGCCCTCAGCGACCGAGGTGCCGACGCCGGTCTTGGTGTAGAAGCCGGGGATGCCTGCGCCGCCAGCCCTGCATCGCTCTGCAAGAGTTCCCTGCGGACAGAATTCGACCTCCAGTTCACCCGCTAGATATTGTCGCTCGAATTCCTTGTTTTCCCCGACGTAGCTTGAGATCATCTTTCTGATCTGCCGGCTTCTCAGGAGCTTGCCAAGACCCTCGTTGTCGATCCCGGCATTGTTGGAAACCACCGTGAGCCCAGAGACACGACTGTCACGCAGCTGATCGATGAGCCGTTCTGGTATGCCACATAACCCAAATCCGCCTGCGCAGATCGTCATGTCATTGAAAAGCAAGCCGTCAAGCGCGGCTGCGGCGTCGGGGTAAAGCTTCTGCGTCACAATTTCCTCCCTCGGGTGGGAGCAATGGACACGATGTCAAACATCAATTCCAATTATTTCTTTTTTCAAATAATCATAAGCAATGTCTATCAATCGCATCTCTCTCTACCATCTCGAAACCTTGATCTGGATCGACCGGCTTGGCACGTTTGCAGCGGCGGCTGAAAAGCTGAACGCAACTCAGCCGGCTATATCCGCGCGCGTGGCGGAGCTAGAGGAACGGCTCGGGGCAAAGCTGTTTCAGAAACATGGACGCTCGGCTAATTTGACGCCGGTGGGACGCGAGCTTGTCAGAGAATATCTGCCTGTTTGGGAGCAATTGCAGACGATTCTCCTTCGAAGTTCCGGATTCGAACAGATTCGTGGCCACGTTCGAATTGGGGCCGGTGAAATTGCCGCGGCCAGCTGTTTGCCTCGCTTTATGGCCGACATGAAAGCGCGGTGGCCCGATCTGACATTCGATATCGATATCGAACTCACCGCGCAGATGATTCAGGCTCTCCTCACCGGGAAAATCGATCTCGCATTTGCCGCAGGACCAGTCGCCCATCCTGCGTTGAAGGCGACATCGATCGGAGCTGCCGAGTTGCTGTGGGTTGCCAGCCCTTCCGTTGCAAAACGGATGGTGACCGATGATCCGTCTTCCATCCACTCGCTCTGGTCTCTGCCAAGCCATTCTCCGATCTATCAGCTGATGAGAGATGCCCTCGCGTTGTTCCCTATCCGGCACCGCACCGTCAATCTTTGCAACAATGTGCGCATGATAGTCGATATTGTCACGATGGGAGATGGCTTTGCGCTCGTGCCGAAGTCAATGGTTCGACCGCAACTCGCATCCGGCGCATTGGTGCCTGTCCTGATCGATCAAAAGGTGGAACCTATCGTTTTCCATATTGTGACACGCTGCGGAGAAGGTAGTCCGGTCATCAATGAAATATTGCGGTTCGCCGGAAAGATCGATCTGGAGTCGGCATAAAGCAATCTGTTGAATTCCGCCCTGATTTGACCCCTTGGGGTGAGTTTAGTGTGGATTTCAACAAATGGAGTTTCCGGCTCGGCCAATGGGTTGATTTAAGCGGCTTTGGCATGATGGTTCAAGCGGCGCTGTCTGATCGTGTTTCGTTTAATCCTTTCGCGTTCGAGCAGCCCCATCCCGGATCATGCTTTTTCTGAGCAGGCGGTTTTCCAGGGTGAGGTCGGCCAGAGTCTCCTTCAGGTCGCGGCTTTCAAGGCAAGGCGCCTTCGCCTTATCGCTGGTCGCCGAACGGGCGGTGTCGCCTGCAAGCCGTTCCTGCCCGCTTCGGGGAATTCCTTCGGCTAGCTATAGTACAGGCTCCCGGCAATACCCTTCACGGTGCAGATCGCAGTAATGCCGTCCTCGCCGCGCAGCCCCTCAAGCACCATACGAATTTTGCCCTCGGCTGAATGATGCTTGCGCGCCGCGCGGCGGATGTGCTCGATCGTCTTCTTGGCCGCAGATGTCTGCGGGCCGGATTGCTGTCTCATCTTTGCTTCCTTGGATAAGCCACGATGAGCCGAAAATCCTCTCTTCTCAATTACGTCATTTTGTCTCAAAGGCGCTGATCCGGGACGCGAGCTCGGCCGCCGCGCGCAGCCGGTCGCCGTTTGCAGAAAACAGCCGGATACGCTGCGGATCGCAGTTAAGCCAGATTTCCTCGCCTGCTGCGAGATCGCGACCGCCGCGTTGTTCGACCGTTATGTTCTCGCCGTTCGGCAGATAGCAGTAAAGATAGCGCGTGCTGCCAAGATATTCGGCGAAATCGACCGTGGCGCGCAGCGATGTCGGTGTGGCATTGCCAGTCTCCAAATGCTCCGGGCGGATGCCGAATTTGATAGGATCTCCCTCCGCCACGCCGGCCAGCGGAGCAGCCAGAGGAATGATCGCTTCCGCCACAGCGACGCGATCCCCGGCGAGATATCTGGCCTCCACGATGTTCATCCGTGGCGAACCGATGAAGCCGGCGACGAAGAGGTTGTTCGGGTCCTCGTAAACCTCCCTCGGCGTGCCGACCTGCTCGATGCGGCCGTCCCGCAGCACGACGATGCGGTCGGCGAGCGTCATCGCCTCGGTCTGGTCGTGCGTCACGTAGATCATCGTGTTGCCGAGCTCGCGATGCAGCCGGGCGATCTCGATGCGCATCGAGACGCGCAGCTCCGCGTCGAGGTTGCTCAGCGGTTCGTCGAACAGGAAGGCGAGCGGCTTGCGCACGATCGCCCGTCCGATCGCCACGCGCTGCCGCTGGCCACCGGACAGTTGGCCGGGGCGGCGGTCAAGCAATGCGTCGATCTTGAGAATTTGCGTCGCCGACTTGATCTGACGGTCGATCTCGTCCTTCGGTGTCTTCGCCATCTCCAAGCCGAATGCGAGGTTCTCGCGCACGCTCATGTGCGGATAGAGCGCGTAAGACTGGAAGACCATGGCTATCCCGCGTTTGGACGGATCGAGGTCGGTCACGTCCTTGTCGGCGATCAGGATATCGCCGGCGGACACCTCTTCGAGGCCGGCGATCATGCGCAGCAGGGTTGACTTGCCGCAGCCGGAGGGGCCGACGAAAACGACGAACTCGCCGCCTTCGATGTGAAGGTCGATGTCGTGGATCACGGTGAGCGAGCCGAAATCCTTGCGGACGCGGCGAAGCTCGATCTGGGCTTTTTCGGGCGTTGTGACTGTCATGGTTGTGTCCTGACCCAGACGAGCATCTCACCGGGTTCTCTGTTGTCCCAGAGGTGATAGGGTATAAAGCGCGCCTTTGCGTCTTCCAGCACCGGCTTTGCCGTGTCGTAGAGGTTGCCTTCCATATCCGGCCAGCGTTCCCGCTTGACCGGGATCTCGATCCCCACGGCCTTGCCAAGATCCTTTGCCGGCGCGACGCCGGCATCCGCGATATCGGCGGGCAGTACAAGGCCATTGAGGCCTGCGGCGTTGTCGGTTTCCTCGACGCAATAGATCAGTGGTCCACGGGCGAGCGCCGCACGACCGAGATCGGCCTTGACCGCCGGATTGGCGCGCAAGGCGCGAACGGTCATCGGCAGGTCCAGGACGATCTTCTCCCCGCCGTGCCACCGACGGCCGAGCTGCAGATAGCCTTCGCTCTCTATGGAGGCTGCATCGATCACCTCGCCATCGACGGCGAGCTTTGCGCCGTCGCACCATGACGGAACACGCAACGCAAGCGTGAAAGACGCCGGGGCATCGACGGAGACCGTAATCTCGACCTTGCCATCCCAGGGATATTCGGTCTTCTGCGCCAACGTAACGATGCCCGAACCGACCGTCAGCCGTGCCGTGCTTTCACCGTAAAGGTGGATGGCGACTCCATCGGCTGAGACGGCGTACATATAGGTGCCGATCGAAGCGACGGTGCGGGCGATATTCGGTGGGCAGCAGGGGCAACGATGCCATGTCCAGCGATGGTGCGCGCCGCGGCTTTCAAGCGGATTATCGTAGAAGAAGGTGGTCCCATCGGTCGCAAGCCCGGAGAGCGCGCCGTTATAAAGTGCCTGCTCCATGATGTCTGCGTAAAGCCGGTTCGGCCCGCGCCCAAGCATGCGGCTGGCCCACATGGCAAGGCCGACGGAGGCGCAGGTCTCGGCATAGGCGGTCTCATTCGGCAAGTCGTAATAGTCCGTGAAGCCTTCGTTGCTCGCCGCAGGCCCGATGCCGCCGGTGACGTACATTTGCTTGGCGGTGAGATCCTTCCAGAGGATTTTCAGCGCATCCGTCAGGCTGTCGTCGCCGAATTCCGTCGCAACATCAGCCATGCCAGAATACAGGTACATTGCCCGCACGGCATGACCGATGACCTTGGTCTGTTCGCGGACTGGCAGATGCGACTGGTTGTATTCGTAGTTCTTATGCCGGAACTGCTTGCGGTCGTCCCTCTCCACGGCCTCGATGTCGAAATAGTGTGGTTGCTTTCCACGCTGCTCCACGAAATAGCGGGCAAGATCGAGGTAGCGCTGCTCGCCGGTCGTGCGGCCAAGCTTGATCAGCGCCAGCTCGATTTCCTCATGGCCGCAATAGCCAGGTTTCTGTCCTGGGTGGGAACCAAAGACGCTGTCGATATGGTCGGCATAGCGGCACATGACGTCGAGGAGTGTGCGCTTTCCTGTTGCATGGAAGTAGGCGACAGCAGCCTCCATCAGATGACCGGCGCAATAAAGCTCGTGACAATCGCGAAGGTTCTTCCAGCGCTCGCCGGGCTGCATGCGGATGAACCATGAATTCATGTACCCATCCGCTTGCTGCAGTTTTTCGAACATGGCGATGACGGAATCCATCTTCGCCTCAAGATCCGGATTGGGCTTCCGGTAAAGGGCATAGGCAGCGGCCTCGATCACCTTGGCGACGTCGGAATCCCAGAACATCTGCACATTCGTCGTGTCGGGCGAGCCATCGGGCCTGGTGTGAAAGGGCATTCGGACTTCCGGCACTGGCCTTTCGGGATCGATCTGGTCGAACATGCCGGCAGCAACGCAGCGATCGTAAAGGATCATCACGGTCTTGTCGGCGACGGCATCGATCCGTTCACCCCAGAAGCCATGCACGTCGACGTCAGGAACTGCTGGTGGGCGAAAGCCGCTTGCGGCGTGGTTGGCGAGAGATGTCATGATTAACTTGTCCATTCAGCTTGCGAGTTGAGTTATTTCACGGCGCCGGCGGTCAGGCCGCGGATGTAGTAGCGTTGAAGAAGGAGAAACAGCGCGAGACACGGCGCCATCATCAGGGTCACGCCAGATTGCACGGCACCCCAGTCGATGGTGCCGAACTGCCCGGAGCGGACAGCGGCCATCAGGACCGGAAGCGTGTATTTTTTCTGATCCGTCAGCAGGATCAATGCGGCGAGGAACTCGTTCCATGATGCGAGAAACGCGAAGATCGCGACGGTCGCCACGCCCGGCAGCACCAGCGGCAGCATGATGCGGCGTAGAACCGAGAAAATCGAAGCTCCATCGACGCGGGCGGCATCCTCGATTTCCTTTGGAACGGCATCGAAGGCGTTGCGCATCATGAAGATCGAAAACGGCAGCTGCAGCGTTACATAGACGAGGACGATGCCGGTCAGCGTATTTTGCAGCCCGAGCTTGGTCAGGATCAGGAAGAGGGGGGTCAGGATCGACTGAAACGGGATCATGACGGTCGAGATGATCAGCACGAACAATGCGTTCTTGAACGGGAACCTGAAGCGCGAGAAACCATAGCCGGCAAGCAGACTGACGATGACCGAGACCACGACAGTGGCCGCCGAGACGATGAGGCTGTTTCCGGCATAGGTCCATATACCCGAGCCATATTGAGCGAGGTTCTCATAGTTCTGCAGGCTCGGGCCTGCGACTGGCCACGGCGGCAAAGGCGGCTGCCTGGCCTCGATCGACGGCTTGAAACTGACCAGGATGCTCCACGCGAGCGGTGCCAGGAACAGCAAGGCAGTGATCGCACCGAAGACATGATAGCGAATCTTGCTAACCAGGTGGCGTTTGGAAGACGCGTAGCTTGCGGCCATCACATGCCCTCCGGGTTTCGCAGTAGTCTGAGCTGAACGACGCTGATGACGACGAGTATGGCGAGCAACACCATCGACAGAGCCGCGCCATACCCGAGATGGAAGGACACGAAGGATTGGCTGAATATCCAGTAGACCGCTGTCACGGTGCTGGTCTGTGGGCCGCCATCGGCGATGATATAGAATTGGTCGAAGGCCAGCATCGATCCGGAGACCGAGAGGATCAGCGCGAGTGCGATTGTGCGCCGCATCAGCGGCAGCGTGATGCGGCGGAACCGCTGCCAGGTCGATGCGCCGTCCATGCGGGCTGCCTCCTGCACCTCGCTGGAGATGCCCTGAAGCCCGGTCAGCAGGATAATCATATTGAAGCCGGCAGTCTTCCAGACGACCATGATCAGGATCGACCAGAAGGTGGTGTCGAAATCGGCTAGCAGATTGACTCGCTTGGCGGTTAACCCGAGATACTGTGCGGCTGGCGAAAACAGTCCTGCGTCGACATCGAGAAGCCACGCCCAGAGCAAGCTCGCCGAGCCGAACCCGACAACGACGGGCAGAAAGAAGGCGGTTCGATAAAGCTTGATAAGCGGGCGCGGTTTCTCAGCGTAGATCGCCAGCGGAAAGGCGACCGCAAAAATCGCGATTGTGACGATCACGGTATAATAGACTGTGAACCGCAGCGACGTCCAGAACTGTGCGTCCTTGAGAAGATGCGCGTAGTTGTCGAACCAGATGAACTTCGGTTTCCCGAGCAATGGCCAGTTATGCAGCGACATCCAGAAGGACATTCCAAGCGGGATGACGAAGAATATCGCAACCAAAATGAGGGCGGGAACGATGAACAGAAGCCCGGCCAGCTGCTGTCGCCGCAGTCTGGTGCTTTTGCGTCGCGCTGTGCTTGAAGGAAGCGGCTTGTGATATGTCATTGGGATATTCCATGTGGAGAGCCGACATCGGAGGAAGCCCGGGCGTGCAACTACCCGCCCGGGCGAGCATCAGAGTCAGGAGGCAACTCAGATGCTTCAGAGTGCTAGTTCGCCGAGTCCAGGATCGACTGCATGTTCTCCTGCGCTTTTGCGATCGGGGCATTGGCGTCGGGCCCGAAGAAGGCCTCGTTCAACATCTGCTTCCAGGGGCCGGTATTGCTGTTGATGATGTCGTTGTAGACCGGCGATGACGGGGTTCGGCCGATTTTCATGGCTTCGGTCGCGACCTGGTAGCGCTGATCGAGCGACTTGACCGCTTCGGCGGCAACATCCGCACGGGTCGGCAGGCTGCCGCCCTTGGCGAGCAGCGTCTGGCCGTCGATCGAATAAACGAACTCCAGGAATTCCTTGGCGGCCTTCAGGTTGTCGCGCCCGGCCGTAACGACAAAGTTGTCGCCGCCGCCAAAGGATGCCTTGCCGCCGGTCTTGCCGGGAATGAAGGTGACACCGAAGTCGACAGACGGATAGTTCTTCACCAGGTTGCCGATGGCAAAGGCGCCAATCGGCGATATGCCGATCTTGTCCGTCGCAAAGCCGCCAAAGAAGTTCTTTCCGGAATCCGTCTTGGCGCTTTCGGGAACGTATCCCTTGGCCACCATGTCGCGGTAGAAATTGATGGCGTCGTGCATCTGCGGGGAATCCAGGGTGGCCTTCTTGCCATCGTCAACGAGGATGTCTCCTCCGGATGCCCAGATCAGTGGCATGAAAGTGAAGGCATTGCATCCACCGCAGGCGCCGGAAAAGTAGAAGCCGTGGATGTCGCCACCGAGTGCGTTGACCTTCCCGGCTGCATCTTCGATTTCGGCCCAGTTGGCCGGTCCTTTGTCAGGATCGAGTCCTGCCTCTTTGAAGAGCTTCTTATTCCACAAAAGCACAGAGGCATCTGCCGACATCGGCAGTGCATAGATGCGGCCGTCATAGGTACCGGCGCCAACATGTGCCTTTGAGAGTTGGTCGAAATACGGTAGGCTCTTGGCCAGATCCGTCAGATCTTCGAGTACGCCCGCCTTGGCAAAGGACGGCGAATAGACGAGATCAAGGGAAACGAAATCCGGCGCGGAGCCGCCGGCTGCAGCTGTGGCGTATTTCTGGACCATCTGCTCAGATGGGACGATCTGCAGCTCGATCTGCGTCTTATGCGAGTCGTTGAACGCCTTGATCAGTGTCGGCATGAAGGCTTCGCTCGTATTGCGCGCCCACATGGTCAGTTTCTCCTGTGCAGAAACCGTTGTCGACAGAATGCTCAGCGCCGTTGCGGCGAGCGCCGCGATCTTAAGCAGCTTCATAATGGGTCTCCTCCCTTGAAAGCTTGTTTTAACGCATGCTCTTCGTCTGCCAGGTCTCCGCTAAATCCTCACGAGCCACGGATAACCAGTGTGCAGGGCAACTTCGAAACTCCTGGTTCGACGACCTCACCATTGACGAGGCGGACAAGGGCTCGACCAGCCTGTCGGCCGAGCTCCTTGAGGTTCATGTCGACCGTTGTAAGAGGAGGGCGCGTCTGCTCGGCGACTATTTCCCAGTTGTCGAACCCGACAACTGAGACGTCGTTGGGCACTCCCACATCCTTTTCGCGAAGCGCATCGATGACGCCGCGCGCGATCTGATCATTGCCGCAGAAGATGCCATCCGGCGGGTTCTCTTGAGACCAGAGCTTTTCCACCGCCTCACGGCCCCATTGCTCCGACCAGGCGCCCGTCAATATCTGCGTCTCGGAAGGCGTCATGCCCGCAATTGCAAGCGCATCCCTGAATGCCTGGGTTCGCTCCTCGACAACTTTGAAACTGGCCGGCCCCGTTACATGGACGAGCCTCCGGCGACCCTTGTCAATCAGATGATTGACCGCGTCGCGGGCACCTTGCCGGTCATCCGGAACCAAGGCCACGGCACCCGCGGGACCTGTCATCAAGGCGTAAACGATGGGGATGGGAAGATGTGACAGATCCACGGGCAGCGGCTTATCAATGCGCCGTCCGGTCGCAATAATGCCGTCAACCTGTTTATCGAGCATCGCATCGACATGGAGTTTTGCTAGATCGGGGTTGTCTTCTATCGCACAGAGGAACACCGAGACGCCGTGATCGATGAGACCCTCGGAAATGCCTGCCATGACCGGCAAGGTGAAACGACCATAAGTGTCATTTGTCAGCAGCCCAACCGTGAAGCTACGCTTGCTCAAAAGGCTTCGAGCAAGGGCATTCGGACGAAAGCCGAGCTCTTGGGCAACTCTCCGAATTCTCGCCCGGGTCTCAACCGACATGCGGCCGGTATCGTTCAACGCCTTGGACGCGGTCGCGATGCTGACGCTAGCCGCCGCCGCAACATCATGAATGGTAATACGTCCAACGTTTGTGCTCGACATCAATCGCTCATTGAGAAAACGGTTTCTCATGCTTTTATAGCAGGTTCTTCGAATGAGAAAAGGGTTTCTCAAAGAATTTTTGATTCTCAATAATCGGCAGCTATTTCAAGGCATAAGCGAGCGCCCAAACAGGTACGCTTCAGAAATGATGATAATTTCATGGCATTGGAACAGCCGATGGGAGACCAAAGATCAGGCAGGATCATCGAGGTCCATTGATAGGCTGGATGCCCCTTCCGACAGGCATCGCTGTCGCGGCGTCATGCGGGACGTTGGTGTCAGCGAAACCTGTTACCGGTATAGCCCCCAACGCAATGCCGACTACGAGCGGATCGCCGACCGTTGTTCGGGCTGGTGAAGGTAAAGAATATCCGGGGTTTTGGCCTCTGCCTCCTCCCCCTGCGCAATGCTCAGTGGCATCGCTGAAACCACAAACGGGTCTACCGCATTCATCGGGAGCCCGAGCTGAATCCGCGGATCAAGCCTCGTGGGGCCTGAGGCGTGTGAATAGGCATCCTGTAGCGACCGCTGCTTCGGCCGAGCTATGTCTGCAATGCAGAGCGCACGTCAGTTTGCACGAAATCTTCGCACACATAGAGCAATGGGCAATTGTGCTCAGTGGCAATCTCATAAGCGAAGCAATCGCCATAATTCAGAGACGCCGGAATAAACGATTAACGGCGCTCGTCGTCCAAAGTTCCAGCCCCGCTCTTAAATTTCGGAAGACCCCATAAAGCCGAGATTGATCCCGCATGGATCAAGGTGTTTAAGTATCAGTCGATCGCTCATCGATTGACGTTCTGAGAATGCTTTCGCATTCCCTCCAGAGGCTGGACACGAACTCATCGGGTTTTGACCAGTCTTCAGAAAGCTCAATCCGCGCTTTTGACTGCTTTGCCGCGACCAAAAAATGAAGAAGCGCCGCGTCGGTCGGCGCCTCACCCTTGATGGCATGGGTGCATTGAATAACGGCTTGCTTATAGAGGTCATCTTTCGGGCCACGCCAGTTCTTAAGCAGGAATTCTGCTGCTTGGCGAACATTATTGATCTTTGCCTTTTCGTGGCTTGAGATTTCGATCGTCACTGTTCTTGACCACAGATCGCTCTGCATTTCCGGAGCCCCACAAGTATTGATCGAATTGATGAATACATATGCTTGCGCGAGGCTTGTTTATCATGTCTCTATCGCAGAATTACATCATGAGCCCCATGAAATGCTTGGTGACGGTGCGTGATTCTATTTCTCCGAACATCCCAAGATGTACGTTCCGAATAAGGCCGCTATCGCCTCGATTTCCGCCACCCGGCGGCCTGCCATCTGCCTCGCTGCAGAACCATCGCTCACCGGTTTCGATGCTGCCATTTTCGTTGATGTTGCAAGATAGATCAGCCGTTTCCTTCACCTATCGGGCAATCGGCTGTGGAATGAGCTTAAGTCGCCCGCGGCGACAAACGACGCTGCTGAGACAATCGCGTAAAAGCTTTCAAAAAAATCGATTCCGCCATTGACACATGGGCGCTTGCCTGAAGACCGTAGTTAGTTGAGCCGAGAATGCGTTCCCCCGTATGATTGAGCGATAAAGCAGCTTTCTAGAGATCGTATATTTGCTTATTTGTGAGCTATAGAAAGGGCGGCTATAACTCATGCAATGGAACTGGCAGCACGGCGAGTGGCCAAATTTCACATACGACGCTGCGAGTATGGTCTCGTTGGAGTAGAAATTTCTGCAGTCATCAGGTGAGGTAGTTCGTGCCGTTCGGCATTTCGATGAAGACTATAGCAGTCAGCTCCGAATCGAATTGTTGAGTGATGAGGCGGTCAAAACCTCGGAGATCGAAGGCGAATTCCTTGATCGAGCAAGCGTCCAGTCGTCGCTGCGTCGACAGTTCGGACTGAATACAGATGGCCGAGCGGCTCGACCTCAAGAGCGCGGGATCACCGAGATGATGGCAGATGTTTATAAGAATTGGTCCGCGGTATTGCATCACCAGGAGCTTTTCCCATGGCAATCGATATCTTTATACGATCGGTGCCTATCGCCGCCATGAAGATGCAACGCAGATTGTATCGGGCCGATTAGATCAGCGCACAATCCACTTTGAGGCGCCGGCATCCCGCCGGGTTGCTCTGGAAATGGAGCGTTTCGTTGCGTGGTTTAATCGATCCGGACCGAACGGACAGGCCCCGCTGCAACCATTGACGCGTGCGTCCATCGGACATCTCTACTTCGAAAGTATACATCCTTTTGAAGATGGAAATGGCCGAATTGGGCGCGCGCTAGCTGAAAAGTCCTTGGCTCAGAACATCGGGCAGCCAAGCCTGATCTCGCTTGCTTTCACAATTGAGCAGCATCGAAAGGCCTACTATTCGGAGCTCGAGTGTCACCAACGGACCCTCGATATTACCGGATAGGTCATCTATTTTTCACAGACTATCCTAGCCGCACAACAGGCGACGATTGAGCGAGTAATGTTCTTCATTCAAAGGCAAGTTCCATCGGCGGCTTCACTGTCGAATTAATGACCGTCAGGAAAGGTTGTAGCGCGCATTTTTCGAGAGGGTATTCTGGCTTTAAAGGCGGGCTCAGCGCGGAAAATTATATCTCGATTACTGCCAAATCGCGGGCGACGGCCACACGCGACCTTCAGCAGCTTGTTGAGATTGGCGCCCTTACACGTACCGGAGAGCGGCGGCATACACGTTAAGCCCTACGGCTTCAAAACTAACCAGCTCATAGGCGCCATTCTCGAAAGCGTTCGGTACTGAACTTTCCCCTGGGGGTTCAATGCGGAGGGAGGATTTGCGGGAGCGTGTCTGACTTTGTTTTTAATCGTGGATTCTGGTTTGGGTTGGAATGTTATTCATATGTGGACACCCCCTGTGGTAAGGGCTCTTTGTCGGGATTGTGTGATCGGTTGCTTTCATATGTCCGGCCTGTTTGTGCGGCATAGGGTTTGACCGTTGGTCCTGATGGAAATACGTTGATGAGGTTCCTTATCAAATTGGCGCGCTATTGAAGCGCATCAAATCACACGGGTTTGCCTGACCATTGGCTCGTCGTTATACATCGACAGCTGCCTTTACCAATTCGGGTATTCAGGTTCGGCGTCAGGTCCTCAGTTCTTGAGAGCGGCCCGGCGATATCGTCATCACGGACAATCTGAACAGCCACAAATCCGACCAGATATGCCAGTCGATCAAGGCCGCTGATGCAAGGCCCTGGTTTTTTGCCGCCCTATTCACCAGGCCCCAATCCGATCGAATAGGCTTTCGCCAAGATCAAGCATTGGATGCGAAACGCGCAGATGAGAACCGTCAACGATACCTGGCGCTATCTTGGCGCGCTCGTCCAGACAATCGGGACACACGAGCGCGCAAATTACCTCCTCGATGCCGGATACGCTTCAAAAAAAACATCAAACGCTTTAAGCGTCGTGCCTGCAATGTTCCGGGTGATCGTGCGGATTTCGCTCGGTCCGACAAACGCAATACCGGAGGCGGATGACGGCGATAGCGGTGAGCGATGAATTCTAATCTGCGATATGTTTGCCCGCACGCCAAGTCCGCGGTCCGTTCGTCATCTTCAATGCCTACCGCAATAATGGGCGAATATGAGACCACCGAACTTATCCATTCCAAGCCCTGCGGTATCACCAGTCTACGATCGTGCCGTCACCAAGCACCGCCGCGAGCGTATGAATGACTTCCGGCTTGAAGGGATGCCGAGCGGCAGCGTTCTCATCGATCTCAACGCCGAAGCCCGGCGCGGTCGGTACAGACCAGTAGCTGCCTTCGCGATGAAGTGGAGTTTGGACCACCGCGTCATACCAAGGAACAGCGCCGGACATTTCCTCCTGGATCACGAAATTCGGTGTCGAAACATCGAAATGAAGCGCTGCGACGCCCGCCAACGGCCCGTTTGGATTGTGCGGCGCAACGCCCATGAATGCTGCTTCGGCTGCGGCCGCGATGCGCTTGCCCTCCAGCAGACCGCCGGTATGGTTCAGATCCGGCTGAACGATATGGGCCCCTTTTGACATGAACAGTGGCTCGAATTCCTTGATGCCAACGAGACGCTCCCCCGTCGCTATGGGGCAGCTTGAGCGTTCCGCCACGATCCGCATAGCGTCGGCATCGCCGGGCTGGACGGGTTCCTCGCAGAACATCGGCCTGTAGGGTACGAGCTCATCGATGAACTGCAGCGCCGCGCTGATCGATGCCGGCCGGCCGTGAAAATCCACCATGATCTCGACGCCGTCCCCGACCGCGTCCCGCAGCGTCTCCATCAGAATGGCGACATGGCGGCGGCTCGGAATATCGGCCGTGAAATGGCTATAGGGGATGAAGACGACCTTCAGCGCATCATAGCCGTTCTCGACGACTGCCAGAGCTTTCTCCCGCAGGGCGCCCTTGTCGAAAGTTTCGTAAACCGATCGCATGTCGCCGAGACCCAGGTGAGTATAGACACGGACCTTGTCGCGGACCTTGCCGCCGAGAAGGCGCCAAACCGGCAGACCGACGCTCTTGCCGAAGATGTCCCAAAGAGCATGCTCGATGCCACTGATCGCCGTGGCGCCGATGATGCCGAGACGATAATAGCTATGCTTGTTCATTACCCGCAGGCATTGCTCGATATCGCGGGGATCGCGACCGATCAGGAGAGGTTCTATATCCTCCACAGCACCGACTACCGCTCGGGTCTTCCAGTTGAGGCTCGCCTCTCCCCAGCCATATAGCCCGTCCTGATCAGTCAGGACCTTGACGAAGACCCAGTTGCGCATCTCCGCATTGACCACGAGGGTCTTGATCCCGGTGATCCTGATCTGAACATCGGCAGCGCTGGCCGGAACTTCAAACGATATGGTGGCGGTGTCATTCATCTTGATAAGCTCTCCCGGTTCGGCATTCGCACAACATTCTCCAGCGGCTTGCCGTTGTGCAGCCTGGTTATGTTTCCAGCGATGAAACGATAGCGCCGTTCAAAAATGCCGTCTGTCCATGCAGAGGAGTGGGGTGTGCAGACCACGTTCGGCAATCGATCAAAGTGCATGGAGGAGGGCTTCGCATTCGGGTTCTCGCCGATTGGATAGCGATACCACACATCGAGATAGGCGCCGGCGATGCGCCGTGCAAGCAGCGCGTCGTAGAGCGGCTGCTCCTGAACGATCTCGGCCCGCGAGACATTGATGAGAACCGACGAGTTGGGCATCGCTTCGAGCTCGGCCTTGCCGATGATCCCGCGCGTCTCCTCCGTCAGCGGGCATGCGATGACCAGAAAGTCCGATTGCTGAAGCATCTCGTGCAAGCGATCCAGCGGCAGCACGGCATCCGTCGGACCTTCCAGATCGACCGGGCTACGCTGAACCGCAACGACCCTCATTCCAAAGGCGCGCGCCCTCTTTGCGATCGCCTTGCCGATGTGACCCAGACCCAATAGCCCGAGCGTCTTGCCGGCGATCTCTTCGTGGGGTATGCGCTGGCGATAGGCCGTCGCCCAATTGTCGAAGGAGAAGGCCTGGCGCATAGCGTCGAAACCGGTTGCCCAATGGATCATCGCCATCAACACGTATTCGGCGATTGGGATTTCGTGTTCGAAGACGTTGCAGACCCACGCCGTCTCCGGCAGCGAAGTGAAATTGATGCCGTCTAGCCCGGCGCCGGGCACCTGGAGCAGCCGAAACTGCCGCGCGGGCTGGGCCAGATGTGGAATGCGGAGGGATACCACTACATCGACTGTATCTGCCAAGGCTGCGAACGAGACATCGCCATCGGCTGGAAACGGAACAGTCAGAATCTCGCAAGGGATCTCCAGCCAATTGGCGAGTTGGTTCCGGTGGTTGGCAGCTTCGCCGACAAGAAGAATTTTCACTGGTCACCCGTTCCACCGCCGAGAACAGTAAAAACCTGCCCGAACTGCGGCGCTTCCTTCCCATCGTCAAAGTCGAACTGCGAGAACATCTGATCGGACCTCTTGCAAAAAGCGATAACGCCGCTGTACGATTAATGCAAATTGCAGTCTTTAATCGACTAATAAACGAAAGTTATCACAGATGGATTTGCGTCGCCTCGCCTGCTTTGTGGCGCTGGCCGAAGAACTGCATTTTCGCAGGGCGGCGGAGCGCTGCCATTTGACTCAGCCGGCGCTAAGCCAGCAGCTCCGTCATCTTGAAGACGAGCTCGAGGCGCAGCTCGTCTATCGCAACAAGAGGCGCGTCTCGTTGACACCGGCTGGCGAGGTATTCGCCGACGAGGCGCGAAAGATGCTGCATATGTCGAAACAGGCTGCGCAGCTGGTGCGCCGCACTGCCCGCGGCGAATTGGGGCAGTTGTTCGTGGGCTGCACCGCTCCCGGAATGTTTATCGCGCTTCCGGAAATCGTCCGCATGTTTTCGAAGGAATTGCCGGATGTGGGCCTGGTGATTCAAGAAATGACGACGGCCGAGCAGGAGGAGGCGCTTCGGCATGGCCGCATACAGCTCGGCATCATCCATCCGCCGCTGGATGACTCCTCCATCTCCTGTCTGAAGATCGCGGAGGTGGCTTTCAAGTTGGTGATATCAAATCAGAATCCGTTATCGCGGAAACGCAAATTGACGCTCGGCGATCTGGCGTCTGAGAACTTCATCATGTTTCCGCGAAAGGTCGGCCCGCAACTCTACGACCAGATCGTCGCCCTTTGCCAGAATGCCGGCTTCAGCCCTCGCATGATCCACGAGGCCTCGCCGGCGCAATCCATCGTCGCCATGGCGGCAGCGAATTTCGGTGTCGGCTGGATTGCTTCGCGATACCAGCAGTTTGCCCGGCCGGGCATTGTCTATCGGGAGCTTCTCGGGCCTGCTCCGTTCCTGACGCTGGGTATCGCCTACAATGAAGGCGAGACGGCGCCGGCAATCCGGAAATTCCTCGCCGTCGCGACGGAGATCGGCAAGACGATCGTCTAGACCGCCCATGACGAGGGGTCTTTCCCTAAAACGGCTGGCCGGCGCATGATTACCGCTGGCGCGGCCGGTTTCCCCTCAATGCATCCTCGATGATGGATGACACCGCTTCCATCGTCACCGGGCCGGGATTAAGACCGTTATCCGTTTCGACCGTAATTCGCGCGATATCCGATACATCGGCCAGCCGGATACCGACCTCGGCAAGGGATGTCGGTAGGCAGAGTTCAATAAGAAGCTCGAAGATAGCATTGCCGACATCCGGAACCGCCATGGCCATCGCGAGTGTTTCCATCTTCGCGGGGGCGAAGCGAGCGTTATATGCCGCGATATGTGGAAGGATGATCGCGTGTGATAGGCCATGCGCCACGCCGAAGGATCCGCCGAGCGTATGCGCAAGGCCATGCTGCAGGGCAAAGCCACCGGTCAGCGCAGCCCCCGAGAGATAGGCGCCATAGAGCATCTGCGATCGGGCGACGATATCGTGCGGATTGGTGACGACATTGCGGATCGCATTGACCACGACCCTTGCCCCTTCGGCCGCCGCAAGGGCGATGATCGGATCAACCGTCGGGACATAGATCGCATCGATGCAGTGGGCGAGCGCGTTCATGGCGCTGGAGGCGCTGGTCGCAATCGGCAGCGACAAGGTAAGTTCGGGATCGTAGATGATCGTCGCGGCGAGCATATTGAGGCTGGTGTGCATTCTCTTCACGCCATCGATCGTGATGCCGCAGAATCCGGTAACTTCCGAGCCCGAGTAGGTCGTCGGTACGTCGATGATCGGCAATGCAAGTTCGAGCGCAATCGCCTTTGCCAGGCCAATGGAAGCCCCGCCGCCGATGGCGACCAGACAATCCGCATCAACCTCAAGAGCGCGCTGCCTGCCCTGCCGAGCCATTTCGATCGGCACCTGCGAAATCGCCTCCGGCAGGATGGCTGCCAGCATCGGGCCGAGGTGATCGGCTATCCGCTGCCCCATAGCGTGGCGGCCGGGCGTAGACACGACCAGCGCCCGTCGCCCCCCCAAACGCGTGACCTCGGCGGCGATGCCGCGGATGGTGCCGGCGCCGAAAACGATGCGCGGCGGTCGAACATTGTAGACGTCGCCGGGAGTAGAAAAAGTGATTGTCGATCGTTCGACGAGATTCATCATGGTGCCTGCGTCCGCTGTAACTTGCATTTCGAGATATGCATCCATTTAAAGTATTACAATAGTATTTTTCGTATTTTATAGTATAAATTCCGAATTCGATCGAGATATATAAGATATAGTTCGTGATGTACATTCAACCTCGTCGAATGCTACAATCGATGAGAAAGCGATGTCCATTTATTATTACTGATTGTATGATTTGTTTTCCTTATCAACGGCGCTCCAGTGTCTCTTCAGCCCGCAGCGGCCGCGCAGCTTCAGGCTTCAACGGTCAGCAACGCCGAGTCTGACACCAAAGCACCATATAACCTCGCGAAATCAGTTATTTCGTCGGATGGGTGAGTGGAAAATACATCACATTAGTGACCGGGGACGCAGGAATATTCGATTGATGGCTCATAAAAGGCGCTTATCACCCAATCATCAAGTTCGATTGGAAATAATCATTGAGGGCGAGTATTACTTTGGAGGTGAGGAAATAAATAATAATCAGGGTGGAGCTTGCAATGAGTGGTGAGGTTTCTTCAATTCCGTCTGAATTGGCTGCGTGGCCAGGCCATACCGGCAATTGGGGCCGCTGGCCCAACGACCGGGGCACTCTCAATCTTCTGACACCCGAGGTCACGTGTCGCGGCTTGGCAGCTTCCACATCTGGTCAGGTCATTAGCTGCGGAAGACCCTTGTCCCTCGACGATGTCGGCCGGAGCACGCCGGGCGCATCGGTGGAGATGATGACCGCTGGCGATCTGAAGATCGAGGTTCAGTCCGCCAAGGATCAGATGTCGTTTCGCACGCACGGTCTGCTGAATACTCATATCGATGCCATCAGCCACTATGGCTATCACAATTACGGTTTCAACGGCGCGAAGTTCAGCGACTACGTCACCGTGGAGAACGGCTCACGCCGCTGGGATATCGCCGGCGCCGGCCCGATCGTGACACGCGGGATCTTCGTCGATGTCGCGAGAAAGCGCGGTGTTGAATATTTTGAGCCGGGCGAAGCCGTCATGCCGGAGGAAATAGCCGACGCGGTCGAACTTCTCCTCCCCGGCGACGCTATCGTCATCCGGACGGGCGCTACCTTAAAACGAGGCACGGCACCGGATCGGGAAGACGACCCGCATTATACGAGAGACCCTCACGAAGGAATGTTCTGTGCCGGCCTCCATCCGGATTGCGTGGAGCTTTTCGGCAGGAAGGACGTGTCGGTCATTGCGACCGACACACCGAACGAGAGGCTTCCGGTACCGCGGCCGACCCTCTGCCGCTCGCCGGTTCACGTGCTCGCCCTGACGATCTACGGGATCCACCTGATTCACAATATGAACCTGGAACAGGTTGGGGAAGTTTGCGCGACACAATCGCGCAACTCGTTTCTGTTTATGGTCAGCCCGTTGAACGTTCCAGGCGCGACCGGTTCGCTGGTCGCTCCTGTCGCCGTCCTCTAGACGGCTTCACACATCGCTGAATCGGATGCGGTTTCCGAAGGAGGAGTTCGGAAACCTGCGTCTTCGTATCTATCGAAAAGCGGAACTTTCCCCTTGTGTTGCAGGGAGCGTGAGGCGGTCGACTAAAACTAAACATCGATAGAATAACAAGGGAGGAAGCAATGAGACGTTACCTTATCTATGCAGGCCTGTTCGTGCTGATGATGGTGAATTATATCGACCGCGTAAACATGTCAGTCGCCATCGGCCCGTTAGCCAAGGAGTTTAACCTCACGCCGGTGGAGATCGGCTATCTCTTCTCCGTTGCCGTCTGGAGCTATGCCATTCTGCTCATTCCGCTGGGGATGGCCGTCGATAAGTGGGGTGTCCGCCGGGTAACCGGCATTTCGGTTACGATCTGGTCCCTCGCGGGCATTCTGACTGGTGCGGCGACCACCATGCCGCTCCTTCTGTTCTCACGATTGCTGCTCGGTGCCGGTGAATGCGCCACCTATCCCGCGGGGGGCAGGGTTGTCAGCGAATGGGCGCCCAAATCCGAGCGCGGCATCGCGACGGCCTTTCTGAATTGCGGCGCTTATGCCGGGCCTGCTGTCGGTGCGGTGCTCGTCGGGTTGCTGGTCAGCTATTTCGGATGGCGCGTATCCTTTTACGTTACCGGCATCATCGGCTTCGCGTTCGGGATCATCTGCTTTTTTTTCTACCGCCAGCCCGAACATGCAACATGGCTTTCCGTCGAGGAGCGCACACGCGTTCTCAACGAGAGAAATGATTCTGACGATAGCGCGCGCATCAGCCGCCTTACGGCATCGGATAGTAAGGGGGAGAACGGGCAAATTCAGCGGCTGAAGGTTTTGCTCGGCAACCAGACCATATGGGCCCTCTTTATGGTCGAGGCCTGCATAACCTATACCTGGTCGATATTCCTAACATGGCTGCCGTCCTATATTCAGTTTGCCACCGGCGTCGATGTTATGAAGACGGGCTTCTTTACCGCAGTGCCTTTCGCGTTGGCGACTTTGTTTGTGCTTGTGCTGAGCTGGCTGAGCGATCAGCAGGTCTCATGGCTTGGCGGAAAGAACCGTCGGGTTCTCCTTTGCGCCACGCTTATCCTATCCTCAGTCATTCTGGCGGCGCCCTTGGTGACATCGACCGTCGCGATATTATCGCTGGTGACGATATCACTTACCTGTGTTGCAACCGCGATCTCTCTCAATATCACTCTGACGAACGACGTTTTGCCGGATCGCTCCTATGCAGGTCTTGCAGTAGGATTCGTGATCCTCGGAGGCAATATTGCCGGACTCTTGGCGCCGATCGTGACCGGCTACATCGTCGGTCAGAGCGGAAACTATTCAAATGCCTTCATCGTTTCCGGCGTGCTGATGTTTATTGGCGCAATCATCTCCGTATTGTTCATGAGCCGCCCCGTCGTGCTGAACGAAAAGGCATACGCCTGAGTTGGAATGCTAACGGAGGCCGGATGACAGCCCGATGTTTGCGCGTTGGCTCGCAGAAGCTCACTCGCTGCAAGGCACTAATACCAGGTGGGATTTCGTAATCGGGGCGTTCCCACAATGTGAACCTTGTCGTTCGCGACCTCGATGCGCCAAACGATGGCGGGCAGGTGATCACGCCGATAGCCCGCCATCATTTTGAGGGTAGGAAAGGTTGGATTTCGCGCGGCCGTGATCTGCGACAGTCCGTCCAGCGAATGCGGCGGTTTCTGCTGCGAGGACTACGACATTGCCGCCCGGGCGGACATGACAGATAAACTCTTCGTTGGCATTAAAGCCTATGCGCTGAACTCTGACGAGGCCGGGCGGCTTTGGAACCTCTCGAGCGAGTTGATCCAGTCGGGAGCACCATGAATGTGCCCGTGGTTATAGCTTTAGGAATTGTTCCTCGCCGACAACGCGAGCCACGAAATCCATGACGGCACGGATCGGCTCGGCGTTGCGCAAGTCGCGATGGACGACGATCCAGATGTCCCGTGAAAAGGCCGGGCCGTCCCGATCAAGACGCATGAGATCTGGATCTGCTTCGCCGAGAAAGAGCGGTAGGCCGGCGACGCCGACACCGGCGCGAGCGGCGATCAGATGTTCGCCGATATAGTTCAGTTCGCAGACAACGGAACGGTCAGCAGCGATGCCAAGCAGCCATCGCTGCTGCGGCATCTCGGCATACGTCTGATCGAAGGCGATGAACTGCCAGCGTTCCGGCGCGGTCAGATGGACGTAGGAGCGATGCGCGTAGAGGCCGAAGGGCATCGCGCCGATCTTCCGTGTCACGCTGCCTGTTTCCTCCGGCCGAACCAGCCGCACCGCGATATCGGCTTCCCGGCGGCTTAGCGAGACCTGTTCTCCCTGAGCCGCGAGCGAGAGGCGGATGTCCGGGAAATCTTCATGGAAACGGGCAAGATGGCGGGCAAGGAGCGGCGCGACCAGGACCGGCGGCGCGCTGAGCGCGACGCGGCCGACAAGAGGGGCGTGCGCGGCTTTCGCCAGCCGGGCAATTCCGTCCGCCTCGGCCATCATCGCGGCCCCGCGCTCGCGCACGGCCTCCCCGATCGTGGTTAGACGGCAGCCGCGTGGCAATCGGTCGACCAGACGAACGTCGAGTGCCGCTTCCAGTGCTGCAAGCCGACGGCTTACCGTCGCGTGGTCTACTTTCAGCGTGCGCGCTGCTCCGGAGAGGGTTCCAGCCTCGGCTACGGCCAGAAAATGGCGAACGTCTTCCCAATCGATCATCTGTGCGAATTCTCAAGGATCACTGGCAGATATATCGAATTTTCGCGGAGAAGGCACGCGCTTAGTCTGGATGCTGAAACAGGTTTCCGCGCGTCACGCCCAAACGCCAATCGTTGGCCGAACGCCAGCGCGGAACGCAGTCCAGAAAGGCGAAACATCATGTTATTCCAGCGTCTTCGTGTCGGCATCATCGGCGTGCAGCCCGGCCGGAGTTGGGCGGCGCGCTCCCATATTCCGGCGTTGCAGGCACTCTCCGACACTTTCGATATCGCGGGGATCGCGAACACCAGCCGGGTGAGCGCCGAAGCTGCCGCTGCAGAGACCGGGATCGCACGGGCATTCGACAACGCGGCCGAGTTGATCGCAGCGCCCGATGTCGACATCGTCACCGTGGCGGTGAAAGTGCCACCGCATTTCGAGCTCGTGAAGGCGGCGATCGGGGTAGGCAAACACGTCTATTGCGAATGGCCGCTCGGCAATGGCATGGCCGAGGCGGAGGAGATGGCTGCGTTGGCGCGCGCGAAAGGCATTGTCGGCGTCGTGGGCACGCAGGCGCCCTTCGCGCCGGAAATCCAATATCTTAAGCACCTTGTCGCGGACGGCTTCGTCGGGGATGTCCTGTCCACGACGATCGTTGCCTGGGGTGGCGCCTTGCAGGGGGGCGGAACGATCCCCGACAAGAAGACCTATGGATATCTGTTGGATCGCGCCAATGGCGCCACCATGCTGACGATCCCGGTCGGTCACACCTTGTCGGCGCTGACCAGCGTGCTCGGCACAGTTTCAGCGATTTCCGCCGTACTGGCGACCCGGCGCCCTACGGCGCGGGTTCTCGATACGGGGGAGGTTCTTCCCGGGACCGCGCCGGATCAGGTTCTCGTATCCGGTGTTCTGGCAAACGACGCGCCTCTGTCGCTGCATTTTCGCGGAGGCGCACCACGCGATGGCGACGGCCTCTTCTGGGAGATCAACGGCACGGAAGGCGACATCCGCGTTTCCGGCTCTTCCGGCCACATGCAGATGGTCCAGCTCTCTCTTCGAGGCTCGAGGGCTGAGGAAAAAGTCTTTCGTCCTTTGGAGGTGCCGGAGAGCTATCGCAACAGTTGGCCGGAAGACGTAGAAGTGGGAAACGTTGCCCGCGTCTATACCGCGATGGCGCACGACCTGCGTCATGGAACACGCACGACACCGCGCTTCGAGGACGCCGTGGCCCTCCATCGCATCATCGATGCCATCGAACGGGCTGCTGAAGGCGGTCGTCGCATATTGCTCTAGGCGGTACGCCAATGCCATTCGCCTCAACGAGTCATGGTCTGCGGTCCGCGCGTCTTCCATTCGTCCCAGTTCTGCGGCCCGTCAGGGCGGCAACATGCAAGCCGGCCGTTATCCCAAAGAATTCATCATAGAATTTCCAAACCAGCGGCATAAGACGGCCCCATGGATTGGATCAATCCTTGAAAGCTCTGCGCTCAAGCTGCGGAATGATGGCCCTCGTGCACCTCTTCGCTTCGAATGCTGACGATGATCACCACAGCGTCCCGGCCGGCAGTTCAAACTCTATCGAGGACCGAGATGCCATCTACGGTTCAAGACCTACCCATACAGTTATCGACTTCCGTTGCACAAAAGTCAGTCGGAACTGGACCTGTTCGAAGGCGCCTCGGGATAAAAGCGATCTGCTAGGGGAAGGCAAGCCGCACCGAGTGCTGCTGCTTTGCGCGTGTGAGAGCCTTCCCGAACGATGAGCGGCGTCGAGCTCCTCCCGTCGATTTCGCCAAGCAAAGTGCGTAATAGGGCGCACAGACGGCTGATATACTCGCTCGAAATTGCGCCGTCGACGATTACGGCAGAATAGCTGACAACTGCAGACGCCGAATAAGTCGCAAAGGCAATCCCGCGCGCCAGCAGCTCCAGGTCTTTCGATAGGAGTTTCTTTTTCCGCACGACAGAGGCAAGCGATCTCAGCGGAACCATTTTGGCATCGGCGTTTGGCACGAGAACCTTTCCCAGGTTCGCACCGGAACCATCTCGCGAAAAATGGATTCGACCGTCGTGGACCAAGCCGCCGCTGACCGATTCGTCAACAAAAACGTACACAAAATCGGACAGTCCGCCACCCAGGCCGTAAATCTGCTCAGCACTGCAAGCAGCGACCGCATCATTGGAAACATAGGTCGTTACGCCAATGTCCTGACCAAAGGCTGCAAAGGCATCATCGATCTCAAGCCACGACGCGGGGTCCGAACCCATCCGCAAGGCACCCGATGCAATTGAAGCCCCCAGGCCCTGGATGCGGGCATTTCGCTCAGAATTGAAACCCGTTCGAATCTCTTCGACGGCCTGTCGAGCAAACGCTATAACGTCCGAAAGATTTGCCGTGCCGCGCGCAACGGATGTTTCCGTTATCACATGTCCCGTGAAATCGACGAGCGCAAGACAAGCTTTCTTTGTCCCGACGTGAAGGCCGAAAAACATCGCTCCCTGCGGGTTCAGTCGCAATGGCACATAAGGCTGCCCGACCCTGCCGCGTACCGGGTTGCCGGCGATCAGGAGACCTGCCTCGATGAGGCTCCTTGATATCACCGAGGCGGTTTGCGCAGTTAAGCCCGAGAGCTCTGCGATCTGTGCCTTTGAGAGTTCGCCGTGGGAACGGATCAGGGACAGGACGAGCCGTTCGTTGGCTGCACGCAGCGCGACGTGGTTGGAACCGGGGCTGACGACAACGCTTTCGAACGGCAATCGCCGCAATACTGTTGCCCCTGGAATATGCCCTGTCACCCTCTACCGCCTATTTCTATCGAACGCTGAGTTAGGATTATTAATCCACAGTGACTTATCTATTGACGTTCGCGCGAGGTCAAGTTTTAGTCGGCGTTTTGTTGCGAGGATTACAGTTTGACTCGACAGTGGATAACCTCCTGGACCGCGGCTCCGATGACAGCCTGGGGGCCCGACGCGCCATTATCAGGCTTCTACGGCCAAACCGTTCGTGAGATTGCTCGTTTAACTCTGGGTGGAACACATCTCGTTCTGCGCTTCAGCAACGAATTCGGTGCGACACCGATAACGCTTGACGCAGTCCATGTTGCGCGAGCGGGTGAGGGTGGGCGCGTCGAGCCGTTGACGATGCAACCGGTAACATTTGGCGGCGTCGGAACGACGAAAATCTATCCCGGTGCTCCTTGTTTCAGCGATCCGATTGAGATGGCGACCAGCCCGCTTTCGCGCGTTGCCGTCAGCTATTACAGTTCGGGTTTCGTGCCGGTGACTACCCATCACCTGGAAGCGCAACAGACGGCGTATATTTCGGTGCCTGGCAACTTCGTCGGCGCCGAGCAGATTATCGTTCAGCAAACGACAACGAGCCACTACCTGCTCTCTTCCATCCAGACCCATTCGGTTCCGCAGGCGCGGGCGATCGTTTGTATCGGCGATTCCATAACGGACGGCTTCTGCTCGTCTGTCGATACCGACCGGCGCTGGCCAGATATTCTTGCCGAAAGGCTCCAGAACGTACCCGAGTTGCAGAACGTCGCTGTGCTCAATCAGGGTATTGGCGGAAATCGCCTCTTACACAGTCGGCGCGGAGACCTATTGCTGGCGCGGCTTGATCGCGACGTCTTCAGCCTTAGAGCTGTATCGCATGTCATCCTCCTTGAGGGCATTAACGATATCGTCTGGCCCAATACGGTTCTGGCCGGACCGGAGGAGGCGGTGTCTGCCGCGGAGATCATCGCCGGTCTCAATCAGGCCATCGCAAGGGTCAGACTGGCGGGGCCGAAGATCTGGCTTGGAACGATAACCCCGTTCGAAGGCACCTTGCCGCGATTGCCGCATGGTGGCTATTACACGCTGGACAAGGAACGCATCCGACAAGCGGTCAATCAATGGATTCGAACGAAAAGCGGAGCCGACAGTATCCTCGATTTCGACACGGTGTTGCGCGATCCCTCTCATCCTGCGCGGCTGCTGCCGGAGTATGATTCAGGTGATCATATTCATCCGAACGATGCCGGCTACCGGGCGATGGCGAATTCGGTCGACCTCTCCCTGCTTCGATAAAAATTAAGTCAGACTGAATTAGTTATTGACATGCGGCGCGGATAGAGAGGAAATGTAGAGGCCGCTGGAGGAGCGCGCCCGAGCGAAGGAGGATTACATGCCAAACCAACCGAAGTGTAAGCTGTTGATGCGCCTAGCCCTGTCAACTGCAGCCAGCCTTGTGCTCGCCGGAGCGCCGCTCAACGCCAGTTTTGCCGCACCGCTAAAATCGATTTTGTTCGTAAATCCGCTTCCACAATATCCAGCCTGGCGGTTGATCGGCGATTGTATTGCTCAGGAAGCGAAGGCAAAGAATGTTGCGGAAACGGAATCAGGCCCAACCGGTGCCCTGAACGCAACCGTGATGATCCAGCAGATCCAGCAAGGCATCGCAAATTCCCCTGGCGCCATCATCACCTTTCCGGCGAGCGATGGCTTCGCACCAATTCTTCAGCAGGCCCGCGACGCCGGTATCAAGACGGCAACGCTTTATGGCGCCGGCGGCAAGGCCTCCGGCGCTGACGTGAATGTCGGCGCAAACTTCGGCCGGGTCGGAGAGATATTCGCAGAGGCGATAGCAGAGCGCGACGGGGAGCAAAATGTCGGCCTCATGGTGCAAGGACCCACGGGAGTTGGAAAAGCGTTTTCCGACGCGTTCACAGCGGCTGCAGCCAAGACAAAGAATGTTAAAGTGGTCGCCGTCATTTACACGAACGATGATCCCGCGAAGGCTCTCGATCAAGCCAATGCATTGCTGACGGCGCATCCGGAGATCAACGTCATCGCTTCGCACATGGGAACGGCGACGCAGGGCGCAACCTCAGCCATTCGCGCGAAGGATCTCGTCGGGAAGGTAGTGTTTGTTGCCAATGGAACCGCGGGCGGGGGCCGTGAAGGACTTGCGGACGGCACTGTCTACAAATTGATGCTTCAAGACCTTTGCACCGCCGGCAAGCAGGTGGTGGACTCGGTGGTCGATCTCAATGACGGCAAAACAGTCCCGGAGCAACTTGACGTTGGCGTGCAGATGTTTTCCGCCGATGGGATTCAAGCCTATCTCGACAAGGGCTGGCAATGAGTGGCTTTTCGCAGCGAATGGGAATTGTTCCCTCTATGTCGGGGACGCCAGCTCTGGAACTCAAGGCGATCGGCAAGTCGTTTGGCCAGGTACGAGCGCTCACCAATGTCGATATCGCTGCCTTTCCTGGCGAGGCGCACTTCATCGTCGGGGACAATGGTGCAGGAAAATCAACGACATTGAAAGTGTTGGCAGGGATCCACCAACCCGATGCCGGTGAATTGCGGATCAACGGCGTTGAAACCAGCATGCGCGATGCATCGCAAGCGCATCGACACGGCATCGCTGTCGTTCACCAGGATTTGGCCCTGGTCGAATGTCTCGACATTGCGACCAATATGGCGCTCGGGGCGATCCCGCGAAAAAGGCGGTTCATTCTTGATCGCAGAAGAATGGAGAGAGAAGCGACAGAGGTTCTCTGCGAGCTCAAGATCCGGGTCGGTTCTGTTCGAACCCAGATCGGGCTGCTTTCGGGGGGCGAACGACAGATCGTTGCGATAGCGCGAGCGGTGCGCATGAATCTTCCAATCATTCTCCTGGACGAGCCGACAGCTGCGCTTGGTGTACGCGAGACCGCCCATGTCGGCGAAATCCTTGACGAGCTTCGAGGTCAGGGAAAGACTGTCATCTGTATCAGCCACGATCTGGAATTCGTCTTTGCCCACGCGGATCGCATCACCGTCATGCGGCTAGGGAACACTGTCGCAACCTGTCTGCGCGGTGCGACGAGCCACGACGAGATCGTCGGCATGATTACAGGGACGATCACAGCTTCCACAGCCAACGCGGGTACGCAATGACGATGACCGTAACTGACAACGATGAAAAACGCAGGCGTCGTTTTTCCGCTGAAACGTTCCTACGCTCAGAACTGACGCTTATTCTCGTCATATTGGCGATTGCCATCGCCACGTCGCTCCGCAATCCGAATTTTCTAAACGTCGGAAACCTTACTGACATTGTCCGGGCTGCTGTCATCTACTTCGTGATGGGATGCGGGGCATCGCTGCTTATGATTGGCGGCGGTCTCGATTTCTCTGTCGGCTCGGTATTTACCTTAGGGGGTATCTCGGCCGCCTGGCTGATGCAGGTTGCCGGGGTTCCGTGGCCATTGGCTGTTCTGGGCGGTCTGGGTGTGGGTGTAGCCGCCGGCTACATCAACAGCCAGGTCGTTGCGCGCTTGCACGTGCCGCCGATCATCGCGACACTTGGGACATATTTCATCATCACCGGCCTTTGCGTGCAGATTACCGACGGCCAGGACATCGTGCCGCTACCCAAAGACTTTCAGCATCTGGGTCAGGGCTCCTTTTTCGGCTTACCCTTCATCGCGATGTATGCCGTCATAATAGGTCTGATCTTCTGGTTCCTGCTTGAGCGCACACCATTCGGGGTCGAGGTCAGGGCGGTTGGCGGCAACCGGAAGGCCGCTGTTGCCAACGGGCTGAGGGTCGCGCGTATCGAGACGGTCCTCTACGTGCTGGGCGGCGCGACTGGCGCGCTGGCCGGCATCATCTACGCCGCGCGCGTTGGCAGCGGCCAGGTCTCTGCGGGCGGGGCAAATGTCACTCTCTCCGTCGTTACCGCTGTCTTGATCGGTGGCATTAGTCTCCTGGGGGGCCTGGGAAGCATAACTGGCGTTGCCGTCGGAGCGATCCTGCTCTCGGAAATCGACAACGCACTGATCGTCGCGGCAGTTCCGCCCCAGTACAACACCATCGTGGTCGGTATTATCTTGATCGCTGCGGTTGCCATTGATCATGTCCGTCGCGAGCGCCTCTACAAGATACGTCGATGAAGTAGGCTCATGACGGCGCCGTTCCCGAGATATATCGGCTGTCCGGGGCGTTTTCACATGATTGACTCAACGTCAGTGCAATTGCGCACAAGCCTTCCGACCTTCGTCCTGGCGATAGGTGCCAGAAGTTCGAATGAACCATCGCAACTCTTTTTACCATAGCGAAGCGTCCGGCGTGGATGATCCGGTAAGGGTGCGCATCGTCTCGCGCGAGAGCCCTGCACGCCTCATAATTATCTCACGGTTCCTTGAAAGGTCCGAGCGAGGGTCTGCGATCGCCGTTTGCTTTGCCGACAAAAATGATGGCAAAATCTTGCCGATGCGACCGCGTCAGTCTGCCGGGACGCGCGATTCCTGCCGCGAGAAATAGCAGGAGCGCGAAGGTAAAAAAAGCCCCGCCGACGAGACAGGGGGCAAGCAAAGTAGCGCACGTCCCAATCCAGCGCCAAGAAAGGGCGTGAACATTCAGAAAGCAAGAAACCGATGGAAGTCGAGCCCGCGCTCTCCGCTTCCGTGCTGTTCAGCCGCAGGGATCGATCTGATGAACGGGGCGTATGTAGATCGTCGATATCGGAAGCGTATTTCTCGAATTAGCCGAGCCGAAAGATGCAGGAACCAATGCTGCAGTCCTCCGGGCGGAGGGCCTATATCAGGGATGAAATTGGCTAGATCGCGCAACTGACCGCTGTCGAATTTCTCGACGAGGATGTTGAATGGTTCTTGCCATCTTATCGCCCGGGCGGTTTGTCGCTGCTTCTGACCTTTTGGGCGTCTAGTTGTCCGTGTTCGAACGACTTGGCGGCGCTGCTTCCTTCGGGATATGGGTTCCCATCACCCGTGTCCTTTTGTTTCCCGGCATTTGCGCCACGCTCGTATGCGCCGGCATTGCTCTTGGAGGCATGCTTTCCATCCGATGCGCTCGCTACAGGCGATTTGTCATGCTTTGTCATAGGTTCCTCCTTATCCCGGTAGACCTTCGCTATTGCTGAGCGGGGGCGGTGGCCGGCGGCGTTGCGGTGGCAGGCTGCTGTGTGGTCGTCTGGGCCGGGGCGTTAGAAGAGATGGTGTTGGAATGGGGCCAGAAGCCCCAGGTGAGAGCCGCGACCACGATAATCACAAGAACAGCGATCCATGACATCCAAGGCTGCTGAGGCGCTACCTCTGAGTTCTAACTTCTAACTGTATCAAATGTTCCGGAGTGTCGGAGCGTTGCGGCCGGAGAGATTGGGGAGCCGATCCGCCAAAGATGAATCTGAACGTGCCTATAGAACTCAGCCTGTTGAATTCCTCCCTGATTTGACCCTTCTTTCCGCTTGACGATGACCTTGCTCGGCACAGACAAGCCAATGGAATATCTGGATATTTCGAGGGAAATTATGGGTCATCGCGAAACGGCAATCGGGGTGAATTCAGTGTAGAATTCAACGCTCGTGAGCATCATCTTAGCATTTGTGAAGGCTTTTCCGGTCAACGTGAGTGACGGGGATCTAAGTTCCTTCCGTGTCAAGTTATTGTTCAAGCAGCCATTTCAACCCGCCAAGTCCTGGAAGAAACACATGTTCCCCTCCGCGCGTCGTAGTGAACTCCTTCAGGCGGGCAAAGTGCTTGCGCGCCGGTAAGGCGGGATACTGGTAGTCGTCGGCGCGGTCGCGCCGACCCGCGATCGGATCAGAACGATTCCCCTGTGAGATGAAGTCGCCATCGTTCACCCATTGCGCCTGGACGAACTCGAACTGCCGACCCGGATCAGCGTTGATGATCGCGAGCACGATACCACGGTCGATTCCGTCGTCCGACATCGCATCGTCTGCGAGTTCTGGGCCATAAGAAAAGCCGCGCCGCATGACTCGATGAAGCCTGACCTGTGTCAGGGAATCCCGTAAAGCGTCGCGCGGATTGAGCCTTCGGATATGGCTTCCGACGGGCGTGCGCCGGCCATCGAGGTCATCGTCGGCATAGCGGAAATCGTTGTTGCGGAGCGGATCCCTGGCAAGCGCAATGTCGTCTTTATCGGGCGAAAGGGCGAGCGGCGCTCCGCTTCTCCAGCGCCCCATCATTTTCGCTGCAACCAACTCTCGCGCGGAAGCATCGGGGCCAGAATCGGCGAGGAATTCCCGAAACGCGGCGACGTCCTGGCGAATTTTGCGGATGGCGACGAAAGTGCCGTTCCGCCAGAGTTCTTCAGGTCCTTCGATGGCGGCATGAACGCCGAGTTCGTTCTCGTAGCCCAGGACGAATTCGCCAGCCTTGACAACATCCTGGCCGGGCAAAGGCTCTCCACCCTGTCCCTCGATAAATGGTCTGCTGATTCCGTCTACATAACCGAAATGTTCGCGCATTGTCGTCGGCACCCCGACATCGAGGCGTGCAACGAGCTCAATGCCGCTTAATCCTTGAAGAGCAGCGTGGCCTATAGCGAGCTTCTCTTCCTTCAGATCAGGGCTTCCGGCCATCACGAGAAGCCCGACGTCGAAACCGTTGCCGCCATGCGGCAGATCCCAGTGCTCGGGCGCGCCATTGCCGACATCGCCGAGGTACTGGCTGCGTGCGGCCATTCCCTGGCGAAACTCGAGCGGGAAGCCTGCGAGGTCCTCCTTGTTCCGCACCAGCTTGCTCAGGCCGGAATAGGAGAAAACAACGTTGATCCAGGCATTCTCCGGCGGATTATCCCAATCCGCGGCGGATGTGATGCGTGGTGCCAGCCGTTTCAGCAGCTCACGCGCCGCCGCCTGCTCGTGGATCGTGAAGAGCAGATAGCTGCCGAAATAGGGCATGGGGCGGTTCCGAAGAACCGTCCCTTGGATGTCGTGGAGTTGCAAGTTATGAGCCATCGCCTTACCCAGCCGCATCGAGCATGTCGCTCACCGCTTTGGAAAGCTTCTTCATCTTGCTGATGTCCCGAGCCGTCACGTCAGGATTGCTGACGTAGAAGAACTCGGCGGAAACGAGCCTTTCCTCGACCCATTTCGCCGCTTCGGGAGTGTTGATGCCCGGATACTCGGCGAGCACGCCCTCGGCGAGTGCGTCGAGCCATGGATGTGCCTGCGTCGCGATATCGACGAGATAGGGCTTGAAGTCGCCGTCATAGACGACCGTCAGCATGTAGCGCGTATCGTTGTCGAAAAGAAAGCCACGGAAATCCTGGACAGTGCCGACGCGGCTCTCCCAATAGGCCGCTTCAGCCTGGAACTGCGGCAGTCGTTCGCGGAAGAGCTTGGCTCCGCCGGGAGAGACGTCACCGATGATAGTCAGCTCACCCCTCCTTCCGATGCGCTTTCCGGGGCCGTCCGGTTGCTGGGTGACCGGCTGTGCCATCTTCATGCGTTCTTCCAATGGCGGGACGTTTTCAGTCATGATTGCTCTCCGTTTTCTGGGTTGGATAGCTGAGCTGCTTTTCGAACAGTTCGCGGTCGAAATACTCACGCTGTTCCACGATGCGGCCGTCATGCCATCTGCAGATCACCGCGAAGGTGACCTGGAAAGATGCGGGAGACGAGCCGGACAGCACCGCCACCGAACAGGTCTTCTGGCCGTCGAGGCTGAGGATAAGTTCAAGGTATTGTTCTTCCACGCGGCTATCCGGGTACATCGCGCAGAACCGCTGTGCTCTCAGGATATGCTCGGTCTTGCCATGTGGTTCGGCATCACCGGACATCCAGGCGGCAAGGTTGTCGTCGAGGAGTGCGGCATAATCGGCCCAGCACCGCAGATTCCATGCCTCATCGACGGCGCGCATATGCTCAAGATTGCGACGCCCCATGGATTTAACCTTCGAGCTTGGGTTTTGCGGCCTGCCATCCGCCGCTGCGCTGCGCGGCGGATGCCTCGTAGACGCCGCGCCTGATTTGCAGGATGGGGTCGTCCGTGGCCTCGATGCCATCCACAAGCATTGTGGGATCGTGATTCATCAGGCGATCGCCGATTTCCTCTTCGCTTGTGGGCGCGGTGACCGACAGGCGGCCGATCCGGACGCGCTCCCTGTCCTCGGGCCACAATGCCGTCGCATCGTTGATAGGATCGCCCGGCTCACCCAATTCGATCTCGAGCTCGAATTCCACCGGTCCTGCCTGTAGTCGCGTTGCCATCTCCGTGAACAGGATATCGATGCTCTCGTGCGTTAAAAATTCCGGGGGCTGACCCTTTACGCCATCGATGGGGACCCAGTGGCAGCGCACATGGCTGACCTCGTCATTCGCATTGACGTAGCGGAAAACGTGGACAGCATGGAACTCGGTGTTTCCGAAGCTTACGGGAGCCAAAGCCTCCGCGCGCATTCGGAACACGTTCATGACGTTGGGATTGACGGCCAGGAAGGCGTCGAGGCCCGCCTTGTTGACGCCGATGCCGGGCGCGGACGGTTGTGCCGAATTAACGAGCTCGACGAACTGCTCGACGGTATTGGCGAAAAAGAGCTTCTGGCTCAGCATGACCAGATTGGTTACCCGCCCGTCATGGAGATAAAAGCGCGTCGCCATGCCAACTGTGGCATTGAAGAAGGCGTGAGGATTGCCTCCGCCCTTCGAGAAGCGCACGGAGACCGGCAGCTCCCGGCCCTGCAGGTGGACCGCGCGCGTGAAGCGCCGCGCGGCTTCATAGGCCTTGAAAACACCCTTGTAGAGTCGCCCGTCGGCGTGGAGGGTCCGATATCCCGGGTAGTGCCCAAGCACCCCGTGGATGCGGTCGACGATAAGGTCCGCGCTGCGGTATTGGCTGTTCTGGCTCACATCCTACGCCTCCGTTGATCGGTGGGCGCACGATAGGGTGACGGCTACAAGTCCGGAAGTGAGGCAGCCTTCCGACTAACCGTGAGATCAGTTAGGCCGCAAGATCAGGATAATCTCAGGGCCTCGAGTCTTCGCAGGATCTCCTTGAACTCACCTGTCGAGCGAACGAAGTCGAAGCGGATATCCGTCCGAAGCCAGACCGTTGCGAGCTCCCTGCCGTCGAGCGCGAAGGCAAGATGGGCGAAAACCGCCTCGGCATCGCCAATGGAGCAAGCAAGTGACGCATGTGCGAAATGGCTGGCCTTGGTGTTCCCAGCCCTTAGCATGTGCGAAGCCCGGCCCGGACGTCCCAGCCATGCCTCGAGTTCGGCGTCTGCAAAGACGATCTGGGGATTGGTCGCGAGCAGGTGGCCGAGAGGTTCGGCATACGCTGTGGCGCCGTCAGCGTTACCGCCGAAATGATTGCCGAGAGCCAGATAGAAGAGGGCCTCCGGCGGCTTGTTGCGCCTTTCGATCGGGGACGTTGAATCGGTCATGCTGCCGAAGTTGCGGGACTGAAAGCGGCTCATCGCTTCTGTGATGTCCTGCTGCCGGGAGAAGGGTTCGATGCGGCGCGCCTCACGGAACATGCGTTCCGCTTCGTCGGGAAAGCCGAGGATCGTGAGGTAGGAGCCGTAAAGGCGCGCTGCTCTGGCGTTACGCCCCAGCGCAAGGGCAGACTGAAAGCTTTCCTCCGCCGCCCTGCGGTCGCGCTCGAGCCATGCCTGTATCGTGGCGAGCGCCGTGTAGGCCTCGACGGATTCTGGATCGATCTCCAGGGCGCGGGTGACTGCCTTTCTCGCGTTCGACAGCGCGGTATCACTGTCGATAATGCCGATCCGAAAGAGATCGCAGTAACAGTCCGCTACGCCTGAATGCCCACGCGCGTAGTCTGGAGCCGTGTCAGCGACCTCGGAAAAGATCGCGAGGGCTTCCCTGATATGTTCCGGAGTCTGCCGGTCGAGCAACTGGCGAGCCCGATAAATTTTCGAATGAGTATCAACCGCGGCCGGCCCGGGACTAATCCGCCGCGATCGCATCTTGGTACTATCAAAACGGACCCGGCTGACCAGCGTTGTCGCGACCCTTGCCGGCAGCGAGGCGCGATCCGATGATGCCTCTTCGAACCGGTCGGACGACACGATGATGCCTCTGGCATCGGAGATCTCAAGCGTGGCGCGGATCGCGCCTGCCTGTTCCAAAAGTGTACCCTGCACGACCGCATCCGCTCCGAATTCCCCCACGAGCTCGGACAGGGACCTAGCGCTGGTTGCATAATTGTAGGTAGTCGTCCTTGACGGAACGCTGATGCCTGGCTCAGACCCAAACGCGAAGATCAGTTCCTCGGTGAGTTGTTCGGCACATTCGCGTAGCGCGATGTCGTCCGACAAAGGCCGGACCGGGAGGACAACAATAATGGTGCCGGGCCCCGGCTTGAAGATCCCCTGCAGGTTTGCCTGACCCGTAGATATGATAGGCGAGCGGGCAGTTCCGAACACGGGCGTGTAGGTCCCGGTCGGGATTTCGATGATGACCGGATCATCGATTCCGTGCTCAGCGAAATGTTCGTCGAGCTTCCTGCGCAAGCGCCGGACTTCGACGCGCACCGTCGAATCCACACGGGGATCATAAGGAGGGTCGCGTTGATAGACCGCGTTACCGATCACGGCTTCCTTGAGCTTCCGGCCGCGTCCCTCCAATGTTTCCTCTACAATGAACTCGAGCAACGCGATCAAACGGTCGGAGCCGTCAAAGGCCGGGCTCCTGCGGATCAGCTCCATCTGGCGTCGTATCAATGAAGGTGCAGGCTCGGATCTCGGGTCCATGGACGTCCCTCCGTACGGCGGATTTTTTATTGCGAAGATGACGCCGTCAATAATCGTTTTTGAACTGCAATGCGAGAGAGCATGACGGCGACTAACGTCAAGCGACGTTAGGACGTGATCATCTCACATACGGCTAACTTCCATCATTGACGGCAAGTCTTACCCTGCGCGGCATCGAAACGCATGGGGCGCGCAATATGACGCAGAATTCAAAAGAAAGCCTTTCGGGCAAGGTCGCAGTCATTACGGGCGGCGCGAGCGGCATCGGCCTTGCGCTCGCCCTTGAGGCTGCACGGCAAGGCATGAAGGTCGCGTTGGCCGACCTCAACCCGGAAAGGCTGGACGAGGCGCGCAAAGTCGTTGAAGCGGCTGGTGCGGAAACTCTGACAGTCGCAACCGACGTCAGCAGGCTTGCCGACATTCAGAGGCTTCATGACCGGACGACAGAAGTCTTGGGAGATCCATGGCTTGTCGCAAACAATGCCGGCATAACCAAGCTCGCACTGACATGGGATCACAGCGAAGCGGACTGGAGGCGCATGTTCGATATCAATGTCGGTGGTGTCATCAACGGCCTGCTTGTCTTTCTGCCCGGTCTGCGCCAGCGCAAATCCGGCCATATCGTCAACACCGCATCGGCAGCGGGGCTGGTGACCATACCGGCGGCCTCCGCCTACGTCGCGAGCAAGCATGCCGTGGTCGGGCTATCCGAAACTCTTTATCGTGAACTGGTCGCTAGCCGCGCCGGCGTCGGCGTTTCTGTTCTCTGCCCGGCCTTGGTGAAGACCAACATCATGAAATCCGAAACGACAAGCGCCTCTCCAGATGCGGATGCGATGAAATCCTCGCATGCCATGGAACCTTCCGATGTGGCCAATCAGGTCTTCGCGGCCATTGCGGCAAAGCAGTTCTGGATCCTGACCCATGCCGCGCATATGAAACCGTACATTCTGACGCGGGCCGGGGAAATGGTCACGCAGACAAACCCAGGCCGCGCCAGCGTGGATCCCGACGTGGCAAAGTCATCCAGCGCCGTTACGGGCATCGACTTCCTGGCCTCCCCTTGAGTGGTGAAGTTTCAACAGAAGGCTGAACTATTGGTAAGGCTTGTTCGCCTGCTCGTAGCCCTTTCGTGCCTCGGCATGCTCGGCGCACTTCTCCGGTTTGCAACTCTGCCGCCGCAATTGGTCGTCCAGGGGAGGGTATTGGCCGATCGTGTGGACATCAGTCCACGCGTGTCGGGGCTCATCCTGAAGATGAATGCAGGTGTCGGCGATACCGTGAAGAGGGAAGACGTGATCGCTGGGCTGAGAAGCCCGCAGTTCGCTGCGGTCATCCATTCGACGGAGGCTGCACTCACGGTTGCTTCCGCCGACCTCACGCGTGTCAACAGCACTCGGCCTGAAACGATCGCCGTGCCGCGGGCAGAGGTCGATGTCGGCCAGCCTGGCGCGAGGCTGTCGGAAGTGCTCACGCTGATAACGCTCGCCGCCGCGCATCTCGTATTCGCGATCGTCCTCAACACCTCATCAAGCCGGTATAGGAGAACATGAGATGGTATCGCATAGAGTCGTTGTCGTGGGAGCCGGCTTCGGAGGAACGGCGCTGGTGCACTCGCTAAAGGGTGTCGATGCCGAAATTACGCTCGTCGATCGTCGTAATCATCATCTATTCCAGCCGCTCCTCTACCAGGTCGCGACATCCATCCTCTCCCCAGCCGACATTGCGTGGCCCATCCGTCGCCTGTTTCGCGATCGCAGAGACGTGTCTACGGTGCTGGGTGAGGTTGTGAGCGTAGATGGTATTGCGAAGACCGTTCTTTTGGCGGATGGCAATGCGATCCCTTACGACACTCTGGTAATCGCGACTGGAGCAACCCACGCCTACTTCGGGCATGACGAGTGGGAGGGTGTCGCTCCTGGTCTAAAAACCATAGAAGATGCGTTGAGTATCCGCCGACACATTCTTCTCGCCTTCGAGCAAGCGGAGATCGAGCGTGATCTCGATGAACGCAACGCGTTGATGACGTTCGCTGTCATCGGCGGTGGGCCAACCGGCGTGGAGCTCGCCGGCATGATCGCAGAGATCCGGAACGGACCGGTCGCGCGGGAATTCAGGAACATCGACATCCGAAGCGCCAGGGTACTTCTGCTTGAGGCTGGGCCGCGCGTGCTCGGAAGCTTCCCGGAGAGGCTGAGCCGGTATACGGAGAACGCCCTCGCGAGGCGCGGCGTGGAAGTTCTCACCGGTCAGCCGGTGACAAACTGCGAGGCAAAGCGCATCACGGTCGGCGGGCGGATCATCTCCTGCCGGACTATTCTGTGGGCTGCAGGCGTCAAGGCTTCCGATGCGGCCGGATGGCTGAAAGTCCCGGCGGACAAGGCCGGGCGAGTTATCGTGAACGAGTATCTTGAGGTCCCGGGTAGAGCCGACGTGTTTGTCATCGGTGATACGGCCTGTGCCACACGACCCGACGGCAGACCGGTGCCCGGCGTTGCACCGGCCGCGAAGCAGCAGGGGAAATATATCGCCCACCTAGTCCGCAACCGGCTGGCCGGAAGTGGGGACCGAAAGCCATTCATATACAAAGACCAGGGAAGCCTCGCTACGATCGGCAAGCGAGCAGCGGTGATCGACTTCGGCCGGATCGCAATGACGGGCTGGCTCGCATGGTGGATATGGGGCGGGGTGCATATATTTTTTCTTATCGGAACGAGAAGTCGTTTTTCCGTTGCGTGGAGTTGGCTTTGGATCCATCTGCGGGGCCAGCGGAATGCAAGGCTGATCACAACCGCACCTGGCCTGCAGGAGAACAAGCAAGAGCGCATGTCAGGAAATCGGATGGAATAACGAGCTTGCACCGCCTCGACTATGCGGCCGTCATTAGTGGCGTCAGCATGTTGAAGTGAGCTTGATCCCATTCTCCCAAACGCTTTTGTGGGAATGAAGATAGGCCTTCTCCGCTGCGAACAGCTCTCAGATACCCTTGCCGCCAAAACCGCACATCGAACGAACCCACCATTCGTTTCTAGAAGACGACAGTCGCGGGCAAAGACATCCAGCGAAGTTATGCCCGCCGACACGGTGCAGATGGTGGCATGGTCAGCAGGTATTCTCCCGGATCATCGCCTTTGAGACAGAACCGATATAATTGAGAAGAGAGGATTTTCGGCTCATCGTGGCTCAATCAGAGGAAGCTAAGATGAGACAGAAATCCAGGCCGCAGATGTCGGCGGCCGTGAAGACGATCAAGGAGATCCCCGCCGCGATGCAGCCGTGAGGAGATCGCCGAGAGCCTCCAATATAGCTGGAAGAAGGAATTCTTCGAGGCGGGCAAGAAACGGCTTGTCAACAGGCCTCCGGCGGACACGAACAAGCCTGCGCTCAGCTACAAGAATGTTGAGTTCTGCGTCTTTTCACCCTGACTTTCATTTCGCGACATCCTATTAAGACAATCGATGCGGCGGACGCCCACTATGGGCCTTTCTCGGTGCTATCGAAAATCGGGCGGCCATTGACGCGAACGTTGTCCGCCGCCGGCAACAACCATGGGCAGGCGTAGTAATCGGTAATTGCGTCGATCAAACCATCTCGAACGTGCACGCGCACGGGGTAGGTCGGAATCCAGCCATCGTGCCTCTCGAAAAGAACGATCAGCACCATCTCGCCTTCGACCTCGCCGATGTCGAGCCGCCAGGGCGTTTGGGCACGCTCGAACTCGACGAAATAGGGTGAGTCGGCCAGCAGGCCATTGAAGCAATCGGACACGCGCAATCTTGCGTCAGCGCTTGCAAGCGCACGAATGCCGTCCCAGTCGCGTTGATTGAACAGATCGACATAGCGGTCAAGCAGCCGCGCTAACTGCGGATCGGGCGTGACGGCCGCCAGAGGCACTGAGGATGATGCAGGCAAGAAGGCGAGCTTTGTTCGGCCACGATTGAGCGCCGATTTGACGCCGCCGACAGTTGAACCGACCAATTCGGCAATCTCGTCCAGCGAATAGTCGAACACATCTTTGAGCAGAACGCAGGCTCGCTCCTTCGGTGGTAGATGGATGACAAGGCGCTCGATCGCCCGGCGAGCGCCGAAACCGGCGGCCTCGACCGGCAGGATGATCTTCTCCTCCGCATAATTCGCCTCGGCCCGCTTCCGGGCTTTGCGATTGCGCAGAAAGTCGATACAGCGATTGTGTGCAATACGGAACAGCCACCCCTGTAAAGCTCGCGGATCTTCCAGCTGATCGACTTTGCGATAGGCCTCGAATAGGGCGTCCTGCATGATATCCTCGCCATCCATGGCCGAGCCTGTCATGCGCGTGCAATAGCGATGAAGCTGGCCGCGCAGATGCGAGACCGTCTTCAGAAAAGCAGCATATCGGACATCGAAGAGACCGGTGGATTCGACGCGCGGTTGATACTTCATGATTTATCCATCCAAGATCGCCCAAGGAGCTGCAACCTTTGTCGCAAGCTCCCTCGTCGCCTTCATCGTACCCGAGCCGACAAAGCAAAGGAAATCCCGTTCGCCGGCTTTGTGCCTCGCTACAATCACGAGGCGTTGCTTTCTGCCCCGGGCAGCCCGAGCTTAGGCCTTACCCACACGGCGAACCTGGCGATTGCATCGTCCGCTTCCGGCGCGCGGCCGGCCATCATCTGGAAAGAATGAAGCATCTGAGGAAACACATCGACCCTTACGTCGACGCCGGCAGCTCTGGCGCGCTCGGCAAAGACGCGGCTATCGTCGAGCAGTGTTTCATCACCGCCAGCCTGCAGGAAGATCGGTGGGAAGCCGGTGACATCTGCGAAGAGCGGGCTCGCATAGGGATCGCGTGGGTCTGCCCCCGCGAGCACCATGCCGGCCAGCCACTGGACCGTTTCCCTTTGGAAGAAGAGATCCTTCTGGCTGTTCGACCGATAGCTCGCGCCGCTTGCCGTCATGTCGTACCAGCCAGAGATGCTCATGATCGCAGCCGGAAGCGGCAGTCCCCGATCGCGCGACACCAGAAGCGCGCCAAAAAGAATTGCAGCGCCGGCTGAATCCCCGGCGCCTGCGATATGATCAGGCTCGATGCCCTGATCCAGCAGCCAGCGATAGACATCAACGGCCTGATTGCGCTGAGCGGGATAGTACCGCCCCTGGTAAACAAAGTCGTAGCTCATCGCGAGGGCTCGGCAACCAGTCGCCTTGGCGAGATGCGCGATCATCTTTCGGTGGGTGTAGATCGAGCCGCCTACAAATCCACCCCCGTGAATGTATAGGATGACTCGGTCAAGCGCTGCGCCTTTCGGGACGATCCAAAGCGCCGGCTTATCGCCGACATCCACCTCCAGAAAGTCAACGCCACCCGGTTCGGCCGTCAGCTTCGTCCATTCGGCGTCGTTCCAGGCGGCCTCTTCCTCGGGCGGCAGTTGTTCGCCACTCCGCGCGTGGGCTGCGATAGTCTCGTAGTGCTTCTTGTTCGCTTCGCTTTGTTTACTTGCCATTTCGCCGATCTCCTGCGTCCTGGAGTTGCCGACCACCAATTTGGGCGGCAAGTCACTCTCAAGACGAGGCCGAGACGAAAAAGGATACGCGGACCGACGGCGATGTCGAAAGGCGACCTGACATGGGTGTGCTATGAAGCAGCTCTGTATTCTCCGTGCGGGAAGGGACACCACTTGTCGTCAGCCATGGTATTGTCCCTTTGACATTGGTTTTATACGAAGGTTTTGAACAGGTTCACAAACGCGAGTTCGATAGTAAGGGCTTATCCCATCAGCCAGAGGTCTCTGCTGCAAAAATTCGGTTGATGTTGGAAAGAGTACCGATGATTTTTAGCGAGCTTTTGATGAGTGATTTCAAGTGGCGGCCTTTTTAAGGTGAGATCATCCTTTGGGCAGCCGCCCGCATGGTCGCGGGCGGCTTCGGGGCGATCAGGGCGTGATTGTGAAACTGTAGGTTCCGTTGGTCTTGTGGCCGTCCGTAGAGAGCGCATGCCATTCGACGGTATATTTGCCGGGCGTAAGCTTGTCGGCGACGGGGACCATCAGCGTCGCGTCCTTGTCCATCAGCATGGCTTCGCCGGTCTTGACGGCCGCCTTGTTGGGCCCGGTAATCTTGACGCCGCTGAATTTCAGGTTGAGCCCTTCGGAAAAGGTCAGGTCGAGTTCGGACGGTGCTGCCTTTACCGTACTGTCGGCCGCCGGAACGGCTGTCTTCAAATGAGCATGCGCCATGGCCTGGCCGGCAAAGGCGAGGCTGAGTGCGGCAGCAGCGAGAAGCTTTTTCTTGATCGGGGGCATGTCTGGTTTCCTCTCATGTTGATGATCCGCAGAAAGCCTGCGGACCGTGCGATGGCGATCGGTCGATCGCCTATACCCGCCGGCGGCTGCGCCAAACGGAATTCTCATTCTCCGTTGACATCGAAGGTCACGGATTATTCCTGCTGCAGCAGATTTCGGATCTTCTGCAGCGCGACATCGGTATTTTCCTGGTAGGCGATCGTGCCCCTCAGATTGCCGCCGGCATCGACGAGCAGGACGGATGCGGTATGATCCATCGTATATCCGCCATCCGCACCGGGAACTTTCTTGGCATAGATGCGCCAACCTTTGATGGCCTTCTGCATCTCCTCAGGGCTGCCCGTTATGCCAGTGATCCGGTCGGTGAAGTTGCCGGTGTAGCTGTGCATGATTTCGGGCGTATCGCGCTCGGGATCGACGGAGAAGAAGTAGGCCTTCAGCTTGTCCGCCTGGGGTCCGAGCGTCTTGAGCCAGCCTGCCATATCATAGAGCGTGGTCGGGCAGACATCGGGGCAATGCGTGTAGCCGAAATAGACGAGCGAGGGATGTCCCGAAAGCGCCTTTTCGGTGATCGGCTCGCCGTGATCGTCCGTGAGCGTGAACGCTGCACCGACGTTTCCCGCGGCCCGCACCTTCGGCATCACCAGGAACGTCGCGTAGCCTATGGCCGCCGCGCCGACGACCAGCGTCAGGGCGACTGCCATTGTGGCAAAGCGGTGTCTGTTTGACATGGGATGTCTCCTTGTTGGGCGTGCCGGGACTAGTCGATCTGGGTCTTGGGGAGTGGGGCCGCAATGGTCTCGACGCTGCCGCCAGGTCCGGTTCCTGTCGGCGTGCAAAGTGCGGCAACGAAAGGTTTTGCCGGGCGCTCCGGCGTTTTGCTCCCGGGATTGCCTTTGTTTGCCAGGCGAACGACGTTGTTGATGCCTTCCCGCCCGCCGCCGCCGTTCGCGTCGATGCGCATCATCTCGTTCACGCACATCTTCGACTGGTCGACGCACATGTTGAGGATGGCGTCATAGAGCTGCGGATCGACATGGGAGAAATATCGGACCGGCTCCTTCTCGCTCGGTTGCTCGAGCCTCAGATATTCGGCGCGGCCGAAGGAGCTGCCCTGCGCCCGCGCTTTCTGCACCCAGGCGTCGAAATCGGCCTGATTGAGGCCGTGGAAGCGAAAGCGCATGTTCGAGAAGCCGGCGCCGCTGTAATTGGCGGAAAAACCCTGATACTCGCCGACATGGTTGATGACCGCGTGCAGCTTGGTTTCCATGCCGGGCATGGCATAGATCTGACCGGCCAGGGCCGGCACGAAAAACGAATTCATGATCGATGAGGCCGTAATCTTGAAGTCGATCGGGGTATCGATCGGAGCTGCGAGTTCATTGACCGTCGCGATCCCCAGGTCCGGATAGAGAAACAACCATTTCCAGTCCAGCGCCACCACCTCGACATTCAATGGCTTGGTATTTGCGGGAAGGGGCCTCGACGCGTCGATGCGATCGAGCGGCCGATATGGATCGAGCCGGTGCGTGCTGATCCATGTCACCGCGCCAAGCGCGATGATGATGGCAAGCGGCGCCGACCAGATGATGAGTTCGAGCTTCGTCGAGTGATGCCAGTCGGGCTCATAGATTGCGGCCGTGTTCGACTGACGGTACTTCCAGGCAAAGAACAGGGTCAGCGCAATCACCGGCACGATGATGAGCAGCATCAGAACCGTCGAGATCGCGATGAGATTGCGTTGCTGGACGGCGATGTCGCCGGATGGGGCGAGGACGACCATGTTGCAGCCGGCAAGCGGCAGAAGCGAGCCGATGGCGAGCGGCTTCATGCACGCGAGCAATCCATATGTCGCATGTCTGTCGGTGCGGCCGATGGCATCACTTGTTATGGCCGGCATGGTCGCCTCCCGCATGGGTAGCGTCGGCATGATCCATCATCACCGTCCCCTCGAAGCTCGAAAGCAGAGCCAATGTCCTAGCGTCGAGCTTGGCTTCGGCGATGGAGAGATCGGCTGCAATGGCCTGTGCGTCATCCCGCGTCAGGCCGATCTTTTGCAGCGCGTCCGCGTCTTTCAGGCTATCGCCACTGCAAAGATGGACGACCCATCCGCCATGGCTTTTCTTTAAGAGGGCACGGCCGCCGCGACCATCCTGCACCCACCCTGCCACCGCCCAGTCTCCGTGGCCGACGATTGGCCGAATTGCGAGCGGCTTCTCCGGCGTTTCGAACATCGCCTTCATTGTTGCCGGAATATCGTTTTGCGGATCGCCGGTGGAGTGTCCCTCGTTCATGTTCATGCCCTTCATGTCGGGCATGCCGTCGCCGGCTTTCGCATCTGCGCCGGGCTTGTTCGCCGCTATCGATCCCACCGGGAAATCGACTTCGACCGCGCCGGCCTTTTCGAATTTGAGTGTCGTCCTGACGATCTGGCCCTGAAGGAAGGGCTCGGCGACTTTCATGAACATCACATGATAGCCGCCGGGCTTCAGCTCGACGGTCTTGCCCGCCGGTATGGGCAGGCCATCGGGCAGCTCGCGCATGACCATGACGTCATTGTCCATCTTCATCTCGTGAATCTGGACCGTTGCGGCGCGCGGAGAGCTGACCGCGACCAGCCGGTCGTCGCTATCCCCCGTATTGGCGACAGTCAGGTAGCCGCCGCCGACAGGTGCTCCGGGCACCATTGCGCGAACATAGGGCGCGGAAATTATAAGGCTGCCGATCGTGATGTCGTCGGCAAGGGCAATGGAGGAAAGCAGGGATGCCAGCCCGAAGGCGGCAAGAGCAAAAAAGCGTTTCAACACGATCGATATCCTTGATCCAGAAAAGGAAGCGGGCGGGCGAAGCGCCAGGCTCCGCCCGATCCCGTCAGGAAAAGAAGCGCCTGAGCGGCGGCACGAAGCGGAGCACGAGCTGGTCGAGGAGCAGCATCGCGACGATGGCGGCCCCCGTCAGCGGGAAGGCCACGCCGAAGAGGATGGCGATGAGCCATAGTCCGATATAGACTGACTTCTGCGGCGGCATCGGCGGCACGCCGAGGCGGCCGGCCGGCCTGCGCTTCCACCACATGGCCGCAGCCGTGACGCAGCACAGGACGATTGCCAGGCAAGCGGCCAGCATCAGGAGCTGGTTGAAGAGCCCCCATTCCTGTCCCTGGTGGATGTTGATGCCCCACTCGATTACCCGGCCGAGCGCCGGATATTGATCGTAGGAAATATCGACCAGCGGCTTGCCGGAATATTGGTCGATATGAACGGTCCTCTCCTTGCCGAGATCGCCGAAATAGTGGTTTGCGGTATAGACGCCGGTTTCGTCGGTCGGAATTGCGAGATCGGAACCGGAAACCATGCCCAAACCGTGCATGATGTCGACGGCCTTGTTCAGGCCGAGCGGTTTCGCCGATTGTGCTGCCGCGATATCGGACAGCGGAACCGGGGCGTTCTCGACCACCCAGCCGGCCCGGCTGACGACATCCTGCGTGACTTTCGTCGATTTCGGAACCTCGTCCCACAGCGCTGCCGGCGTGCCCAGATCATGGGCGGTCAGCCAGGCATTGACGTTGGCACCCCAATAGCCGGACCAAGGCATGCCGCTGAAGGCGAGGAAGAAGATCAGAATGCCGGCAAGCGCTCCCGTCACGGCATGCAGGTCGCGCCAGAAGACGCGCCGCGACGGGTTGCCGCGAACCGTCAACACGCCGCCGGTCTGCTGTCGCGGCCACCAGAGATAGATGCCGGTCACCACGAGGACGAGGGCAAAGCCTGCAACGATCTCGATGAGGCGATTGGTCCACTCCCCGAAGTATTCGAGGCTGTGGATGCGCTTGACGACCCAGCTAAACTCCTGCTTCGAGCCGACCGATCCCAGGATATTGCCGTCATAAGGGTTGACGTAGACGATGGTCGATTGGCCATCCTTGGACACCGTCACCCAGGCCGAGCGGTTCGCTGCCGATGCTTCATGATAGGAGGTGGCGCGAGCACCGGGAAAGGCCGCAAGCGCCGAATCGGCGATCTCTTGCGGCTGCAGCATCATACCGGTCTTAGTGACGAGATAGCGATGCGAGTAGAAGATATCGGCAATCTGATCCTTGAAGAGATAGAGCGATCCCGTGATCGCCAGATTGAGCATGAAAGGTATGACGAGCAGGCCGGCGAAAAAATGCCAGCGCCAGATCGCGCGATAGAGCGAGATATTATGGGTTGCTGCGGCTGCAGGTTCTGCAGCGGTAAAGGCAGACATGAAAATCCTCCGAAGATCGGCGGGCTGCCGCGAGCGGTCGATCCGAGGAGAAGACGGCACTGGGCCGCCTCTGGAGTGGACTTGCCTTACTGGAGCGGCCGGACCGATCGGTCCCGCCTCGTTCGGCGAAGTTCAGCTGGGCGTGCCCATCCTCAGATTTACGACCCGAGGGGTCGCGCATGACGGCAGCCGTTGACGGCGGGCGTCAGGACGAAAGCCGCGACGCCGGTTCAGCCAACGATGTCGAGGATGGGCGGCGCTCGCGGGCCGGTGTTCGGCGGATAAAGCTGCCGATGGAAGGCCTCCGCTTTCGCGGCGACGGCCTCTCCGCGAGGGGAGGCAAGACGTTCGCAAATCTCGGTCGGAGGTGCTGGCAGCACCACAGCCGAAGCGATCCGGCATGCCTCGCAGCCGGGCGCATAAGCTTTCCCATGCACCTTGCCGTCGGCATCCCTGTAGGTGATGCAGAGGACGGGCAGCGACCCATCCGGCAGCCGGTACTGGGCAAGCTCTATCGGGGATATCTCATCCGCCGTCGCAACGACCGGCTGATGGGCGAAGCCGACAAGCAACAGCGCCACGGCGCAAACGATGCGCGCGCTCCACTGCCATGTTCGCGAAATTGTCTTCCGCATTCTTGTCCCCGCCACCGCATCTCGCGGATAAGGCCTGCAGTCATAGGGCAGGCTCATGGCAAGCGCAATGCGTCAATTCGTGCCGTGGCAAAGCGGTGCGGAGATCCATATCTGCGCGCGATCCTCCGGTTCCCGCCTGGGGTTCCCTGTGAAAGAGACGCAGGTTTCGGTCTCGCCCGCCGCCTGTCGCTCGCTGTGAATTCCGCCGGGACGGAGAGATCGCGGTGGCGTAGGCCTGTGAGATGCGAGCGCTTTTTTCAGCCGAACCAGCGGCGAGCGTGACGATTTCCATTGGCGCCGAGAGGTGGGATCCTTTTCTAAACCTGCTTTGCAAGGTGATCGCCGACATCGTCGGTGGGTTGCATCCATTAAGTGGTTGTTGATGGAAAAGGGATCGCATAAGCTGCTTGTATTATCGTTAATCCAAACGGAGGAGAGACTATGCCATCCATGCGCCCGGAACCGGAAACCCGACGTTTATTGCCGCGTCAGATCAGCGAGCTCGTCGTCTTCGACATTGCCTCATCGACGGCGCGTGTGATCTACGAAACCGGCGAGCTTATCGAAGCACCCAATTGGTCGCCCGATGGCAAGTGGTTGGTTTACAATGGCGACGGCCGCCTCTTTCGCATCTCTCCCGATGGGCAGGATGGCCCGCATCGCATCAATACGGCGCCGGTCGAGAATCTGAACAACGACCATGTCGTCTCGCCGGACGGGCGGTCTTTCTTCGTCAGCGCCAATGACGGCCATCTCTATCGCGTGCCGTTCGAGGGCGGGACGCCGCAGCGCGTTTCCAACGAGCATGAGGCCTCGCGCGGCTTCAAATATTACCTGCATGGGATTTCTCCGGATGGCGCTACCCTGGCCTATGTCGGGCTGGAGCGCCGCGAAGGCGGCGGCGTCTTCACGCGCATCTGCACCATTCCGGCCGCAGGCGGCCAGGACGTGTTCCTGACCGATGGCGCTTGCCCTGTCGACGGCTCCGAATTCTCGCCGGACGGGCAATGGATCTATTTCAATTCCGAAGCGGCAGCGACACAGCCGGGTCATGCACAGGCGTTTCGCATGCGTCCCGACGGCACTGGACTGGAACAGCTGACGCATGACGAGCGCGTAAACTGGTTCCCGCATCCGGCACCCAACGGCCGCGATCTCGTATATTTGAGCTATCCGGTGGGAACGATCGGTCATCCCGCGGACAAGGACGTGATCCTGCGGTTCATGTCCGCAGACGGCGGCAAGGCGCGAGATCTCGATGCGTTCAATGGCGGCCAGGGCAGCACCAATGTGAATTCCTGGGCGCCCGATTCCAGTGCCTTTGCCTATGTCCGCTATCCGTTGGCGGCGGGTTGAACAGGCTTGCTACGGCTCTCAGCCGCGAAGGGTCGAATTCGAGCTCTGGCGTATCAAAAGGTCAGGTTCGATCAGGGTTACGCGCGGTGGCGGTAAGTCCGCCTCCGCGCCGATCAGATCGACGACGCGCTCCACGGCCATGGCCGACACGCGCTCGACATTATAGTCGACCGTCGAGATCGGCGTCACGGCATACTCGCCGAATTCGATATTGTCGAAGCCCATGAGTGCGATATCGTCAGGGACACGAATGTTGTTTCGGGCACAATATCGCAGAACGCCGAGCGCCAAAGAATCATTGGTGGCGAAAATGGCGGACGCGCCGAGCCGCTGGCTGAAGATCGTATCCGCGGCCCAGTAGCCATGCGCGACCGAGTGGCCGCTCGGCTTGACGAAAAGCGCGGTGTCGATCTCAACCCCGGCATCCCGGTGGGCCTGCATATAGCCTTCGAGCTTCTCCGAATTGCCGAGCTTCGTGCCGCCGTCGATGATGACGATGCGGCGGTGGCCGTTGCTCAGAAGATGGCCGACAGCCTTGTAGGCCCCCATCCGCTCATCCATGCAGACGGCATCGATGCCGGCATCCGGATCGCCGACGAGAAGAACGACTGGATAGTTGCGCGCGCGCAGCTTGCGGATATGGTCCAGGCGGCGGTGGCTGCAGGGAAATACCAGCATGCCATCCGCCCGCCTGGCCCGGAAGGTTTCGATCATTTTTTCCTCGACGGCGATATCGTTGTTCGAGGTCGCAAAGAGGGTCGTGTAGCCACGCTTGGAAAGTTCGCCTTCCACGGCTTGCGCAACCGCGGTGAGCACCGGATTTGAAAGGTCCGTCAGGATCAGCCCGATCGAACGGGTTTCCCGCCGCACCAGCGATGTGGCGACAAAATTGGGCAGGTAGTTCAGCTCGCGCGCCACATTCGCGATGAGGGCGCGGGTTTCAGGGGGAATGCGCGAGCTGCCTCGCAAAGCCAGCGACACGGTATTCACCGAAAATCCGGTTTTATCGGCGATATCCTTCAAGCGCGCCGCAGGCTTTGCCATGCAAATTCGACTCCTGTCACACCGTTGGCTGTTTCAGAGCGGCAATCGCTCTGTATTGCAGGCAATCCGGCGCCATTTCCATCAATTCGATCCTGTTGCCGTCCGGATCTTCGATCCACGCGCCACGATTCCCGTCAAGCCCGGACTTGATCGGCGAGGTGAGCGCAATGCCGGCTTTCTCCAGCTTTGCCGCCGCAACGTCCAGATTGTCAATCGTCAGGCAGAAATGGTTGGTGCCGTTGGCATCAGGCCCTGGGGCGCGGTCGCTGTCGGCGCCGGGGAACAGTTCGAGAAACTGGCGATCGGTGATGCGCAGATAGACGATCCACGGCGTTCCGTCGGCGCGCTCGAGCCTGTGCATTTCCTGAAGACCAAGCCTGTCGCGATAGAAATCCAGCGACGCACTGAGGTCCTTGACCTTGATGGCGAGGTGGCCGAGGCCGGTAATGTCTTCCATGTGATGTCTCCGAAGTGGTTGATTTAACGATAATACTGCATATGGCAAGGAAGCAATGTTTTTGGCGATCTCCTTGGGAAGGTTTGGCGGTTGGGAATCCGGTCCCGCTAGTCCCAGAGCGGAGCGCCGGGCGGATCGATGGCGCGCAAACTCTGCGGCAGTGCGTCGATCGTCTCGATGTCGGCAGCGGTCAAGCTGAGCATGTGTGCTTGCCAGTTCGACCGGATGCGTTCGGGTTTCGACGAGGTTGGAATTGCGGCATAGCCTTTGGAGAGTTCATAGGCGAGCGCGACCTGCTCGACGGTTGCTTCGTGCCGCTCCGCAACCAGCCGCATCTGCTCGATATCGCCCATGCGGCCCTGCGCGACAGGCTGGTAACAGGTCACGAGAATGCCGCGTTTGTTGCAGTGGTCCGCGAGTTTGCGGTTCTGGAACAAAGGGTTGAGCTCGATCTGGTTGGTGGCGACAGCCCCTTTGCCAAGAATGGCCTCGGCTTTTTCCAGCAGGGCGATGGTAAAGTTCGAGACGCCGATCATCCGTGTGCGCGCCGCCTCCCGCGCCTCGGCAAGTTGTTCGAGATAGACTTCCGGTTCGATGCGACCGTGGGGTGCCGGCCAGTGGATCAGGGTCAGGTCGACCTGATCGACGCCGATCGTGTCGCAGCTTTGCCGCAGGGATGGCAGCAGTTTTCCAGGACTAAGATTGTCCACCTTGATCTTCGTCGTCACGAAAATCTCGTCCCGCCTCAGCCCGCTTTGCCGCATGGCCTCGCCGACGCTCTGTTCCGTGCCGTAGGATTGCGCCGTGTCGAGGTGGCGGTAGCCTGTTTCGAGCGCGTAGAGAATGGCGGCAACGCCGTCCGCGCCCGTCCTTGCCCATGTCCCAAAGCCCAATCGCGGAATCGAATCCGTCATGATGTCTCCTCCAAAAGACTCCCGATCGGCAAATAGATGCTTGACGCCTATCGAGAAGCCGCTAGTATTAACGTTAATATCAGGATGTGCAAGCGCCGGAGGAGGCCGTACTCGCTGATCGGAGGAAAATAGATGGCATTGAGATGGAGCCGGGTCGCCCCGCAGCTTGCGCTTGCGCCTGCCGTGCTGATCACGGTCGTCGCGTTTATTGGATCGATCGTCTGGACCGTCGTGCTTTCGTTCACCCGCAGCCGCCGCCTGCCGGAATACGAAATCGACTGGTCCAATCCATTTCGTCAATACACCAGGTTGTTTGCCGATGCCGGCTGGGAAATATCGCTCCGCAACCTCTTCGTGCTGGCGATCGGCAGCGCGCTTGCCATCGTGCTCGGTTTCATTCTTGCCGCCATGATCGAGCGCGAGCGGCGAGGCGAGGATGTCTTCCGAACCGTCTTCCTCTACCCGCTCGCCGTCTCGCTGATCGTGACCGGTGTCGCCTGGCGCTGGATTTTCAATCCGCAGCTGGGGCTCGAAAATTTCCTGCATGGCATCGGCCTTACGGGTGTGAGCTTCAATTGGCTGAACGATGGGCAGACGGCGATGTACGCCATCATTCTCGCCTCCGTCTGGCAAAGCTCCGGCTTTTACATGGCCCTGATGCTCGCCGGCCTGAAGGGCATCAACCAGGAGATCTGGAGTGCCGCCCGAATCGATGGCGTCAGTCTCTGGCGCGTCTATCTGGAGGTCATCATCCCGATGATGAAATTCACCTTTCTTACCTGCGCAATCCTGCTCTCGCTCGGCGTCATCAAGGCCTATGACATCATCGTCGCGATGACCAATGGCGGCCCTGGCCAATCCACCTGGCTTCCCGCCTATTTCACGATCAAGGCGATGACGGAGAAGAGCAATCTCGGTTACGCCTCGGCCGCCGCGTCGATGATGCTCGTCGTGACGCTGGTGATCTTCCTGCCGCTGGTGGCCCTGACCGCCTGGCAGCAGCGCGCCGCCCGCAAAGGAGGTCATGCATGAGCGATATTGCAGCCCTCAGGTCGTCGTCGGCCGTCACCGCCGAAACGCCGGCGCAGGTCATGTTTCCAAGGGCGAAGAAGCGTATCAAAGGCCGTTCTATCGCGGTGCTCGTGTTCCTGTCGATGGCAGCGCTCTTCTTCTGCGTGCCGCTCTACGTGCTGATCGTCACCTCCTTCAAGTCGATGGATCAGATCCGCGAGGGCGCCATCTTCTCGTGGCCGCGCGAATGGACGATCGAGCCATGGATCTATGCCTGGAGCCAGGCCTGCTCCGGCATCACATGTACGGGTCTGAGGGGCGGCTTCTGGAATTCGGTGGCAATCCTGTTCCCCTCGTTGATCGCCTCGATTTCGCTGTCGGCCGTCACCGGTTATGCCCTGGCGCTGTGGAATGTGAGATGGACGGGCGCGTTCCTGTTTCTGCTGTTCCTCTGCGCTTTCGTGCCGTTCCAGATCATCATGTATCCGCTGATCGTCATTACCGTCGGCATGGGCATCTATGGTTCGCTCTGGGCCGTGGCCTTCATTCACACCGTCCTCTCCATGCCGGTCCTGACGCTGATCTTTCGGAATTTCTACAAGGATATCCCGGCCGATCTCACCAAGGCGGCCATCATGGATTCGGGATCGTTCTGGCGGATCTTTCTGGAGATCATCCTGCCGATGTCGGGCAATATCCTGATCGTCGTCCTGATCATGCAGGTGACGCATATCTGGAACGACTACCTGATCGGCGTGACGTTCGGCGGCCTGGGTGCCGCGCCGATGACGGTCAATCTCGCCAACATGGTGACGGTATCGACGGGCACTGTCGCCTACAACGCCAATATGGCCGCAGCGCTGCTGACCGCCATTCCCCCTCTCTTCATCTATTTCGTCCTCGGCAAGTTCTTCGTGCAGGGAATCGCCGCCGGTGCGATCAAAGGTTAGGGCAACGGATGCCAAGTGTTTCCTTCGAACATATCGTCAAGAAATACGGTGAGGTCAGTGTCCTCTCCGGCCTCAATCTGGCGATCGATCATAGCGACTTTCTTGTGCTGCTCGGCCCGTCCGGCTGCGGCAAGACGACATTGCTGAATTTGCTGGCGGGTCTCGTCGACGTGTCCAGCGGGCGTATCATGATCGGCGAACGCGACGTGACCGAGCTTGATCCCAAGGATCGCGGGCTGGCCATGGTCTTCCAGTCCTATGCGCTTTATCCCACGAAGACGGTCGAGGGGAATTTGCGCTTCGGTCTCTCGGCGCTGAAATTGCCGCGGGAAGAGGCCGACCGGCGCATCAAGTGGGCGGCAAGCCTGCTGCAGCTCGAACCGCTGATGAACCGCAAGCCGGCGCAACTGTCCGGCGGCCAGCGCCAGCGCGTCGCCATCGGTCGCGCGCTCGTCAAACATGCCGACGTGCTTCTCTTCGACGAGCCGCTGTCCAACCTGGATGCCAAGCTTCGCACCGAAATGCGGCTCGAGATCAAGAAGCTGCACGAGGAGCTGAAGCCGACCGTCGTCTATGTGACGCATGACCAGATCGAGGCAATGACGATGGCGACCAGGATCGCCGTGATGAACGGCGGCGAGATCCAGCAGTTCGGCACGCCGGATGAGGTCTACGAGCAGCCGGCGAATCTGTTCGTCGCCGGCTTCATTGGCTCGCCCGCCATGAACCTGGTCGAAGCCAGGATCGTGCGGGAGGGAGATCGCGCTGGAGCAATTGCCGCAGACGGCCGGTGCTTCGATCTTTCGGACTATACCTATACGGCTCAACACCCGGCCCATGACCAGGCGATCATCATCGGCATGCGGCCCGAGCATTTCGTCATCGGCGAGCCATCGTCTCCGGCGGCCTGCTCGCTGGAACTGCCGGTTCGCATCGTCGAGCGCACGGGCTCCGATGCGATCCTGTCGCTCGGCACCGGCTCGTCCCTGATCGCGGTGCGTATCGAGCCGGATCGCGCCGCCAGGCTGAAACCCGGCGAGATCGTCTCCGTGACCTACCCCAGGACAAAACTGAATCTTTTCGACGCCCAGAGCGGGCGGCGGCTTTAATGGGAGGAACGCATGCTGAAAAACTGGAAAAAGGCATGGCTGCTGGCGACCATCGCCATCTGCCCGAGTATGGTTCACGCCGAGGATCTGGTCATCTACCAGAAATGGTCGTCGCCGGCGGAAGTGGCTGCTCTCAACGTCCTGAAGAAGGCGGCAGAGGAGAAGGGGATCAAGTGGATCGATATCACCATCCCGCATGACACCGGCTCGAACGTCAACCTCATGAATCTGGTGACGGGCGGCCAGCCGCCGAACGTGTTCTCGGAGAACAATCCGGGCGTCTACCGCGATCTGACGAATATGGGCCTCGGCCGACCGCTGACCGACGTCTTCAAGGCGGATGGCGCGCTCGACAAGTTTCCGTCTTCCGTCGTCCAGTCGATCACCGTCGACGATCAGATCATGAAGATACCGCTCGGCATCCATGTCGACGGCATGCTTTACTACAATATCGAAGCGGCCAAGAAGGCGGGCGTCGATCCTGCGAAATGGACGTCGCTGGACGAAATGTACGCCGATTTCGACAAGATCAGGAAAGCCGGCATCGTGCCGCTGGCACTCGGCGCCCAGCAATGGCAGGTCGGCTATCTCACCCACGCTTTGGTAGCGAGCATCGGCGGCGCCGACCTCTTTACGCGGATCTACGGGCCGAAGCCGGACGCAGCGGCCCTCGATGCGCCGGAGCTTCGGACCGCGTTCGAGTGGCTGCGCAAATTCCAGCAGGCCGCCGATCCGGGTTCCGTCAACCGCGATTGGAACATGACCACCAATATGGTGATCGAGGGGCAGGCGCTCATGCAGATCCATGGCGACTGGATGAAGGGCGAGTGGCGCGCGGCGGGCAAGGAAGCCGGCAAGGATTTCGGCTGCGTCCAGATTCCCGGAGCAAAGGCCTTGTCGATAACGGTCGATGCCTGGGGCCTGCTCGGCAAGCAGTCTCCCGAAAAGGATGCTGCGGAGGTCGAATTCGCCAAGCTCATCGTCGATCCGAAGATCAATGCCGCCTTTGCGGCGGCGAAGGGCTCGACGCCCGTGCGCACCGATGTCGATCCGTCGACGCTGGACGCCTGCTCCAGGAATGTCCTCGATATGCTGAAGGACCCCGCGCATCAGGTGCAGAACCCGCATTCGATGGTCGATGAGGACTGGCAGTCGGCGATATGGGACGTCGCCTTCAACTACTGGAGCAAGCCGGACATGACCGTGGACCAGGCAGTGGCCGCGCTCAAGGAGCAATACCAGGCCATCCTGCAATAATTTCTCCCGAGCTCATGGCCGGTGCCGCGGCAGCGTCGTTGCGGCACCGGCCATGAAACATGAACACAAGGTACAAGCGACATGGATACAAGACTTCTCGATGAAGACGCCGTCATGCAGATCTGCTTCGTCACCGACGATGTGGTGAAGTCCGCGCAATGGTTTTCCGATCTCACAGGCAAGCCTCTGCCGAAGGAGGGCAAGGCTGCCGAACCTGGGGAAGCGCAGGCGATTTATGACGGCAAGCCGGCTGCCGTCGGCTGCCGCATCATGATGTTCAAGTTCGGAAACATCGACGTGGAGTTTCTGCAGCCCGGGCCGGAGAAAAGCGCCTGGCGCGACCTCCTGGAGGAGAAAGGTCCCGGCTGCCACCACATCGCGTTCCGCACCCGCAATCTGACGAAGCGCAATGCCTTCCTCGAAGGCAAGGGCCATCAGCTCCTGCAGCGCGGCGAGTTCCACGGCGGTCATGGCCGCTATGCCTATTACGACACGGTCAAGGACCTTGGCGTCATGGTCGAGCTGCTCGAGTTCGACAATGACAAGGAGCCGCAAGGCTGATTGTTGCCGGCCCTCCTTGGCGGGAGGGCCGCTCACGTTCGATGTTCATCCCCCAGAGAGCAGATCCATGGCCTATCCGATTGCGTATCAACTTTACTCGTCCAGGAATTTCCCGCCGCTTCACGCGCAGTTTCCGGTGCTGAAATCCTTTGGCTACGATGCCATCGAGCCGTGGCTTCCGGCCTATGAAAGCGATCCGGCGCTGTTCCGGCGGCAGATCGACGATGCCGGTCTTCGTTGCTTCGGGTTCCATATGCCGCTGAAGGGACTGGTCGCCGAGCCAAGCCGCTTCATCGAGATCGCGCAGACGCTCGGTGCGACCTATATGATTCCGCCCTTCGTTCCGAAAGAGGAGCGCCTCGACACCGCCGACTACTGGAAGGGGATCGGCGAGCAGCTTGCGCAAGGTGCCGAGCGCGCGGCGCGGCGCGGGTTGAAGGTGGCCTGGCACAATCACGATTTCGAATATGTTCCGCTCGCGGACGGCTCAAGGCCGATCGATCATATTCTCGGCGCCGGCGAGCAGGTCCTTTTCGAGATCGATTGCGGCTGGATCACGCGGGCCGGCGCCGATCCCGCCGAGGAACTGGAGCGTTATGCCGATCGCATCGTTGCCATTCAGACCAAGGACACAGCCCCTCGCGGAGTGACCGCCGATGACGGCTGGGTCGCGACCGGCGACGGCATCATCGACTGGGCAACACTCGCGCCGCTCTTCCGCAAGACCCGGGCCGACCATATCGTCACGGAGCATGACAATCCCACCGATTGGCGGCGCTTTGCCCAGCGATCGATCGATCACATCCGCTCGGTCGGTTTGTAGGGGCGCAAGGTGAAGATCGTCGATCTCAAATGCGCCGTCATCGGCTCGAGCCCCGTCATCCGCATCGTCACCGACGCCGGCATCGACGGCTACGCACAGGCGGAGACATGGAAGCCCTTTCTCAAGCCCTATGTCCTTGCCTTTCGGGACGCGCTCGTCGGGCAGGACCCGACGGATGTCGAGCGTGTCATGCTGCGCATCCGGCAGCGTGGCGGCTTCAAGCCGTGGGGTGCGGTCGTCAGCATCATCGAAATGGCGCTGTGGGACATCGCCGGCAAGGCGGCCGGTCTGCCGGTCTACAAGCTTCTCGGCGGCAAGGTGCGCGATCGGGTTCGCGTTTATAATGGCGCAGTCCGTGAACCATTGGCGGGCTTCATGCCGGAGGATTATGCCGCAAATTGCCGCGCGATGAAGGCGGCGAGGGAAGGCTTCACCATCGTCAAGCAGCCGATCGGGTTTCACAGCCGCATGCGGGTCGAGGTGCCGGATTTCTTTTATGGCGATCCGGAAGCCGGCGGGATGCATGGCGCCCATGATCGCGGCCTGCTCACCGAACGCGGTCTCAAGCACATGGTCGCCTGCGTCGCCGCCATGAAAGAGGAGCTGGGCGACGAGATCGGCCTGGCGCTCGATTGCGGTCCCGGCTGGACCGTGCCGGATGCGATCCGCTTTGCGAAAGCCGTGGAGCCGTTCAACCTCGTCTGGCTGGAAGACATGCTGACCGGCGATTATTCGCCCTTCGTCAATGCGGATGTCTATCGCGATCTGACGGTATCGACCTCGACGCCGATTCACACCGGCGAGCAGATTTATCTGAGACAGAATTTCAAGCCGCTTATCGAGACCAAGGCCGTCAATATCATCGGGCCCGACCCTTGCGATGTCGGGGGCATTGCCGAGCTGAAATGGATCGCGGAATATGCTGACCTGCACGGTATATTGATGGCGCCGCACGGAACGGCGAACGGCCTGTTGGGGCTTGCCGCGCTCGTGCAGGTCTGCGCGGCGCTTCCGCACAATTATGTGGCCTTCGAATATACGATCGGCGACCCCTCCTGGTGGTACGACATCGTCGATGGTCTGCCGGACCCCATCGTCGTGGATGGCCACATCGGAGTCTGGGATGCTCCGGGTCTCGGTGTGACCCTCAATGCGGAGAAGGCCAAGCCCTATCTGACCGCCGAGGATAGCGCATTCTTTGATTAGGATGGCTATCCTTCCCTTGGGGCGCTTGGCTTTCGCCAAGCGTCAGGGCCGCGCTTTCGCGCAAGATATTTACGAGAAAAATTGCGCTTGCCTATTTTATTTCTTTTGTAAAAAAATTATAGAAAGAAGAACTGATGACGGTGCCGGCGAGGAGGAAGCAGGCGTCGTTCGCGATCATCCATTTCCCAGCCGGGGAGTGGGAGGTCTCCGGATTGTATTTCCTCCATTGGTAAGCCGTTCTGCCGACGCTTGGACGAGTGTCTGACGGTTGTCGCGGAAATGAAGGAAATATTGATGCCAGCAAAAGACGAAAGACGCCTTCGCATCGGTGTCCTCGGGGCCGGCCAGATCGCCCAGGCGGCGCATTTCGAAAGCTGCACCAAGGCGGCAAATGCCGATCTCTACGCGATCTGCGACGTGGCCGACGATCTGCGCGAGCGAATGGCGATCACCCATGGCGCCGAGAAGACTTACGCCGACTATGACAGGATGCTGGCCGACGCGAATCTCGATGCCGTCATCATCGCGACGGCCGATGCCTTCCATGTGCCTGCTTCCATCAAGGCTCTGGAAGCCGGCAAGCATGTGCTGTGCGAAAAGCCGGTGGCCGTCACCGTCGAGGAATGCCTCGAGCTGAAGGCTGCCGTCGAAAGGGCGGGAAAGACGTTTCAGGTCGGCCATATGAAGCGTTTCGACGCGGGGCTGCAGGCCGCCAAGTCTTTCATCCGGGATGAAATGGGTGAGATGATCGCGCTCAAGGCGTGGTATTGCGACAGCACCCATCGTTATCCGATGACCGATGCCGTCCAGCCGCTGATCGTCAGCAGCGCCAACGCCCGCAAGCCGTCCGTCAATCCGAAGGCGGATCTGCGCCGCTACTATATGCTGGCGCATGGCTGCCATCTGATCGACACCGCGCGCTATTTCGCCGGGGACATCGTTTCTGTCGATGCCCGCCTGTCGGAACGCGCCGGCATCTGGTGCTGGTTCGTCAATGTCGAATTCGCCTCCGGCACGCTCGGCCATCTCGACCTCACCGTGCAGGTGCGGATGGACTGGCACGAAGGCTTCCAGATCTACGGCAAGAACGGCAGCATCCTCGGAAAGACCTATAATCCCTGGTATTACAAGACGAGCGAAGTCGACATCTTCCGGGAGGCCGATGGCATGACGCATCGTATCCTCGGCGCCGACGGCCACTTCTATCGCCGGCAGGTGGAAGGCTTTGCCCGGACCATTCTCGATGGTGCCGCCATGGAAGGCGCCGATATCGACGACGGTCTTGCCTCGGTGCAGGCGATGATTGCAATCGCGCGCTCGGTCGAAAGCGGCAAGGCGGTTGCGCTCGCCGACGTGACGGGCGGTGTATGATGAAGCTCGGTATCTTCGCCAAGACCTTCGAAGGGATCGAGCCTGCGGCGGTGCTCAAATCCGTCGCCGATGCCGGTTTTGCCTGCGCGCAATACAACATGGCCTGCTCGGGTCTGGCTCCGATGCCCGACACCATCAGCACGGAACAAGCGCATGCGGTTAGCGCGGCCGCAGCGGACGCACAGGTCGAGCTTGTGGCCGTTTCCGGCACTTATAACATGATCCATCCCGATATTGCCGTGCGCGAGGCCGGACACCGGAGGCTGGAGGAGCTTGCCAGGCATTGCGCCGGGATGTCGACCGGGCTGATCACGCTCTGCACCGGCACGCGCGATCCCGTCGATCAATGGCGGGCGCACCCCGGCAACGATCTGCCCGACGCGTGGCGTGACCTGCTGCAGGCGATGGAGATCGCCACAGGGATTGCGGAGCGATACGGCGTCGATCTCGGCATCGAGCCGGAACTGGCCAATGTCGTCAATTCTGCGGAAAAGGCGTATCGCCTGATCGGCGAGCTCAAGAACCCCAGGCTGAAGATCGTCATGGACCCGGCCAACCTCTTTGAGATTGCCTCGCTGGACGAGCAGAGAAGCACCGTGTCGGCTGCCATCGATCTTCTGGCCGATCGTATCGTGATGGCCCATGCAAAGGATCGCAATCCCGACGGCAGCTTCACGACGGCCGGCAAGGGCGTTCTTGATTATCCCCACTATCTCGGCCGGTTGAAGCAGATCGGCTTTGACGGCAGTCTGGTGACCCATGGTCTTCGGGCGGAGGAAGCCGCCGGCGTTGCGACGTTTCTTCACGGAATCCTTGCGGAGGGGTCGGCGGGAGGAAAACCATGAGCGGTACTCAGTCTTTTGAGACCAATGATGGAACCCTGCTGAATGTCGATGGGACGGGGACCGGCGCTCCGGTCGTCTTCCAGCATGGCCTGTGCGGCGACGCGCGGCAGACGGAGGAGGTTTTTCCGACCGAAGCGGGCTTTCGTCGCATAACGATCGAGGCAAGGGGGCATGGCCGGTCTGAGGCCGGTAATCCGGAGCGCTTCTCCATCGCCACCTTCGCCGACGATGTGGCGTCTTACATCGAGACGTATCTCGCCGCCCCGGTCGTGCTCGGCGGCATCTCCATGGGCGCGGCGATTTCGCTGCGTCTGGCGATCAAGCGCCCCGATCTGGTCAAGGCCCTCGTCATTGCCCGGCCCGCCTGGCTAACCCGGTCCGCTCCGGAAAACATGGCCCCCAATGCGGAGGTCGGACGCCTCCTGCGGGAGCGCGCGTCGGAGGAGGCCAAAGAGGCGTTTCTCGCCGGTAGCATAGGCCAGCGGTTGGCCACCGAGGCTCCCGACAATCTGGCTTCGCTGCTGGGCTTCTTTTCGCGGATGCCTCATGATGTCACGGCAGCATTGCTGACGGCGATTTCCGGCGACGGGCCTGGTGTTACCGAGGCCGAGGTGCTGCGGATATCGATGCCGACGCTGGTGATCGGACATGACCGCGATGTCATCCATCCGCTCGCCTATGCCCGGCATCTGGCGGAGCAGATTCCAGGCGCGCGCCTCGTGAAGATTGCATCCAAGGCTGAAAGCCGTTCGAACTATATTGCCGATTTCCGCAAGGCGATGGGCGATTTTCTCAAGGACTTGAAAGACAATGACTAATCCCTCCAGAAACTGGATTGCCAATCTTCCCAAGGATCGCCTGATCGGTGAATTTTCCGTCTGGTCCGCGGACCTTTTGCGTCTCGCCGACGATCTTGCCAGGGTCGATCCCTATGTCGACGTTCTCCACGTCGACGTCGCCGACGGTCACTTCGCACCCGCAATGCTGTTCTTCCCTGATCTGGTTGCCGGTATCCGGAAGATCTCGTCGCGCCCGATCCATGTTCATCTGATGGCTGCCGACAATATCCTTCTGTCGCAGATCGAGCAGTTTGCCGATGCAGGCAGCGACCTGATCAGCATCCATCTCGAGAACGAGGCCGTCGCCGATGCGGCGCTGGATCTGCTGGATCGTCGCGACGTTGCGGCGGGCATGGTGCTCAAGGTCGAAACGCCTGTGTCACAGGCTGCGAAATACGTCCCGCGCCTTGATTTCCTGACGCTGCTCGGCACCGCCATCGGCGTCAAGGGGCAGGGACTGGACGAAAAAGCGGGCGATCGGCTGCGGGAGGCCAAGCATCTCATCGATACGTCGGGCGCAACGCACCGGATCGTTCTCGCCGCGGACGGCGGCATCCGCGAACACACGGTTCCGCTGCTTCGCCAGGCGGGTGCCGAAACGGTCGTCCTCGGCTCGCTGGCCTTCAACGCTCCCTCGCTGCAGGAAAGAATGTCGTGGCTGCACGCCCTTTGAGATGGAGTGACGCGTGAGCCGGTTTGCAATCGGGATAGATCTGGGCGGAACGCAGGTTCGTGCGGCGCTGGTCGATGAGCACGGCAAGATCCACCAGCGGCTGGAGGAACGGACGGACGCCGAGGCGGGACCGGATCGCGTGCTTGGCCAGATCGGCGGTCTTACGGAGAGATTGCGCTCAGCCTGCGGTTCTTCCGCCGTCGTCGGTCTTGGGGTGTCGGCGCCGGGACCGCTCGATACGGAACTGGGGATCGCTCTCGACATCCCGACATTGCGCGGTTTTTCGAACTATCCTTTGCGAGAGGAGCTGCAGACGCGCCTGCGGTTGCCGGTGAGCCTCGAAAACGACGGCATTGCGGCCGCCATCGGTGAATGGCAGTTCGGCGCCGGCCTGGGGCTTCGAAATCTCGTTTATGTCACGGTCAGCACCGGTATTGGTGGCGGCGTCATCGCGGACGGGCGGATCTTGCGCGGCCGAAAAGGCATGGCCGGCCATGTCGGCCATATGTCCATCGTCCCCGACGGATTGGTGTGCTCCTGCGGAGGCAAGGGATGTTTCGAAGCCTATGCCTCCGGAACCGCCTTTACCAAACGGGCGCGCGCACGGATTGCCGAGTGCGAGGAAACGTCGCTTGCGCATATCGGCGACGTGCTCGACAGCCGCAGTGTCTTTGCCGCCGCCGAGAGTGGCGATCGGCTTGCCAACGACCTTGTCGACGAAGAGGCGGATATTCTGGGGCGCGGTTTTACGAGCCTCATCCATATCTTCAGTCCGGAAATCGTCATCATGGGCGGCGGCCTCTCGCAGCAGTTCGATCGGTTGCAGGCAGGCATTCAGGCGCATGTCGAGCGATGTGCCATGCCGGCGTTTCGGGATGTCGGTGTCGTTTCCGCGGCACTCGGGCAAAATTCAGGACTTGTCGGAGCGGCTGCGCTTGCGTTCCTCCCGCAGCGATCTGCCGCCGAATCGTGACTGGCAAGCGTCTGGCCTCATCGATTTTGAGCGCAGATTTCCAACCTCCTCTTCGCGGTCTCGGTACCGGCAACCTCCAGGAATCACGAAGGAGAGCTTCCCCATCACGCTCCCCTGTCGCGCGGATTGTGCGAAGAGAATCCCGTAGATTGCCGATCTAGCTTCGCGCAAGGTCTGGTTGCGATTGTATATATGGGGCGAATACTGGTGAACTGCGCTGTGGGGGCGATCAATGATTTCGACGTATCTCGGTTATGTGACCGCGACAAAGGATATGGCATCGACGCTTGCGCGCATCGCCAAGCAGGCGGCTGTCAAGGGTGACCAACAGTATTATGACACGCACATCGGCAAGGTTAAGAACGTCGATGAGTTCCTGAGCGACTACAAGCTCTACAGCTATGCGATGAAGGCCTATGGTCTTGAAGACATGACCTATGCCAAGGCCTTCATGAAGAAGGTCCTGACGAGCGATCTCAGCGATACGAGCAGCTTTGCAAACAAGTTGACCGATAGTCGCTACCGGCAGTTTGCGGCAGCGTTCAACTTTGGCAGCAAGTCAAAGAATCAGGCCGCTCAAAGCGATACACAGAAGAGCGATACCATCGGGCTCTATGAGCAGTCCTTCGCCGACGAGACGACGTTGGCCAAGAAGGAGAGCAAGTTCTACGATACCTGGATCGATAAGGTGTCCAATGTGGACGATATCGTCAACAATACCCGGATGCGGGACTACGTCCTGCGGGCGCATGGAATAAATCCGGATCATATTTCGAAGACGTTTCTAAAGTCCGTCCTTACCAGCGATATCAACGATCCGAACAGTTTCGTCAACACAGCCGGCAACTTCTCCTCGGCGGCGACCCAGGCAACCTATAAGCTCATAGCCTCGCAGTTCAATTTCAATGCCGACGGTACGCTTTCTGCCGCAACCGCGCAAACGGCGCAGCAGAAGGCGGGCATGATCTCGCGATACGACAGCATGGTTCCAAGCCTGCTGACGCCGACTGCGGCCACCAGCAATGACGACTATTACCGCCAGGCGATTACCGAGGTGACATCGCTCAACGAGATCACCGGTGATAACAGGCTGTTCTCCTATATAAAGTCGGCTTTCGGCCTCAGCTCCAAGCTCACGCCGGCGCAGTTCAACCTCGCTTTCACCAATTCCGACTATGCCGCCATAACCGGCATGGCGGATATGGTTTCCCATTTTAATTTCGCGTCCGACGGATCCCTGCCGGCAGGTCAGACCGCGCAGACCGCCCAGGCCATCGACGATATCTCCACGAAGTATCTGACCAAAGCCAAGGACGCCAAGCAGGCCTTGTTCAAAGATGCCGAGAGCCATTACAAAACCGCGGTCGGCGGAATCAAGACGATCGAAGACTTCTTTGCCGCCAACGACAAGAAGAACAAGGATCTCCCGACCATAGAAGATATGGCGCTCCGCGCCTTTGGGATCGATCGGAACGAGGTATCGCGCGATCAATTGCGCAAGATCCTGGAAAGCGATCCCTATGACAGCAAGAGCTATGTCAACTCGCTGAAGGACGAGAGATTCGTCGAGCTCGCCAAGGCATTCAACTTCGACAGCAAGGGCAATCTTCGCGACCCCGTGGTGGCCCTGTCGCAGACCTCGATCAACAGCTTCATCTCCGCCTATTCGAAGGCAAAAACATTCGGGCTGACCGGTGAGATGCGGGACAAAGCGGTCAAGGATGCGAAGGATGCGGCGACCGAATTCAGCAAGTCGATCGCCAAGATCGAAAATGTCGAGGAACTCCTGTCCGACAAGAAGCTGACGGAGTTTATTCTCGTTGCAAACAACATCGATCCCAAGACGGTCGACAAGAACGCGTTGAAAAAGGCCTTCGCCGCCGATCCGGAGGATGCCAAAGGCTTTCTGAACACGCCGGCCGGCCAGCAGTTCAAGGCCATGGTGAACGTCTTCAACTTCGATGCCAAGGGAAACCTGACGACGGCCAAGATCGAATCAGGCCAGAACAAAGGCGCGCGTCTGGCCACCAACGACCTTTATCTTCATCAGAGCCTGGAAACGCAGGAGGGCGCCTCCAACGAAGGGGTCCGGCTTGCGCTCTATTTCCAGCGCAAGGCGTCGCAGGTCAATTCCGTCTACGACATCATGTCGGATCCCGCGCTCTACAACGTGATCAAGACGACCTACTCCCTGCCGACATCCATGTCGAACATGGATGTGACCCGCCAGGCGAAGATGCTGGAAAAGCTTTTTCCTATCAAGGATTTGCATGATGCCGGCAAGGTGGACCATCTGCTGAAGCGCTTCTCCGCCGTCTATGACGCGGCAAATGGCGTGAACACGGCATCGCCGGCTTCCGCCATTCTGACCCGCGGCTCCGGCATTGGCATGAGCGCCGATCTCATGCTGTCTATCGCCCAGCTCAGGTCACGATAGTGCCTTCCGCATTCGCCAGCGGGCGCTGGAATCGAGTTTGGCGGCGCTCTGCGCGCCGCCATGCCTGAGGAACACTTGGACTGAGCCAGTACAGTTGTGGCCGAAAATCGGCCCGCTCCACTTATTTCGTCGTATAGCCGCCGTTGACGAGAATGGTCTGACCGGTCATCCACCAGCCGTCTGAGACGAGGAAGCGGATGTAGGGAACGATATCCTCGATATCGGTGAGGCCTGTCTTCGAGAATTTGGAAAGCGCGGCCGCCCCCTTGTGATAGGCCTGCGCGTCGGCACTTTCCGCGGGGTAGAAGAACGGCGTGTCCATCGGGCCGGGGCCGATCGCCGTCACCGAGATGCCGCGATCGCCGAACTCCTTGGCGGCCGCGCGGGTGAAATGCTCGACGGGCGCCTTGGTGCCGGCATAGCTCGCATAGAAGGGCGTGAAGGCGCCCAGCAGCGATGTGACGAGCGTGCAGACCTTGCCGTTGTCGTTGAGCGACTTGCCGGCTTCCTTGAGGAAGAAGAATGCCGATTTCGCATTGACCGCGCTCATCTCGTCATACTCGGCCTCCGAGATGTCGACGATCGGCTTTTTCAGAACCTTGCCGACCGTGTTGATCGCAATGTCAGGACGGCCGAAGGCGGCGACGGCTTCGGCAAAGAGCTGTTCGACCGCGCCGGCAGTGGTGAGATTGGCCTGGAATGCGGCTGCTTCCGCGCCGGCGGCCTTCACTGCCGCCACCGTCGCATCGGCATCGGCCTTTGTCGCGGCGCTGTTATAGTGGATGGCAATGGCCTTTGCGCCGTGGGCGGCGAAGTCGCGGGCGATCAGGCCGCCGAGGTTCTTGGCGCCGCCGGCAATGATGACGGTTTTTCCCTTGATGGAGTGGTCGGTCATGGATGAGCCTCCTTGGCATGTCGGGACAGCACCGTGCTGCCTCTCATGACCTTCAATGTATCGTCTGGAATTTGCCGATAAAGCGGGCTAATTTGACATCATCTGTCAGAAATAACGGACAATTGGCGGGCCCGGCTTGGATCGTATCGACCTCTTCAGGATTTTTACGCGTGTTGTCGAATGCAGCAGCTTTACCCGAGCGGCGGATACGCTGGGTCTGCCGCGCTCCTCGGTCTCGGCTGCGGTGATCGAACTGGAGGGGCGCGTCGGCGCGCGGCTTCTTCATCGCAGCACCCGCAGGGTCTCGCCGACACAGGATGGTGCGGCCTTTTATGACCGTTGTCTGAGGGTCATTGCCGATGTCGAAGAGACGGAGAGCCTGTTTCGCCGGAGTGACGCCAAGCCTTCGGGCAAGTTGAAGGCCGACGTGCCCGGCCGTATCGGCCGGCTGATCATAGCGCCGTCGCTGCCGGCATTTCTCGATCAGTTTCCGGATATCGACGTGGATCTCGGCGTTACCGATCGGGCCGTCAATCTGGTCGAGGATAGCGTGGACTGCGTGCTGCGCGTCGGGCCGCTTGTCGATTCAGGCCTCATTGCCCGGCCGATCGGGAAATTGCCGCTCATCAATGTCGCCAGTCCCGATTATCTGTCGCGACATGGCGCCCTGCACACGCCAGCGGATCTCGATCGCCATTGGGCGGTGAACTATGCATCGCCCTCGACGGGACGGATCGAGCCTTGGGAATGGATGGAAAATGGTGTCTTGCGCAGCCTGCCGATGCGCGGGCGCGTCACCGTCAACAGCGCCGAGGCTTATATCGCCTGCTGCGTAGCGGGGCTGGGATTGATCCAGAACCCGGCCTACGACCTGCTCCGGCATCTGGAAGCCGGCGAGCTGGTCGAGGTGATGCCGGACTATCGTGCGGAACCGCTGCAGATGACATTGCTCTATCCGCACCGCCGGCATCTTTCTCGTCGCGTTCAGGTCTTTGCCGACTGGCTGCAGGCCCTTTTGGAAGAAACCGTTGTCCGGCAATCGAGCATGTTCGAAAGCAACGCCGTCCGCGTGTGAGCGACAGCACGACGCGGACGGCTTGGTTCCTCGGATCGATCAGATCGGCAAGGCGGATTTATGTTTCCATCCGCCCATATTGACGGACGAGTTCGGCAAGCCGGTCATGGGGAATGGCCTGGATCCGGAAGCGGTCGTAAGGCGTTCCGCCCATATCCTCGGCTGCCAGCATGGCGTTGACGACGGCTTCCTCGACGCTATCGACCGCTGCCAGGTAGACCGGGTCGAGTGGCTCGTCGTTGACGATCTGCAGGGGCAGGTGCCCGTTGGCCCTGTGCGCCATCGGGTGGGCGTTCGCGGTCGAGAATGCCAGGAAGATGTCGCCGGAATTGTTGCCGCCGGGCGTGCCGTTGCGGCCGATGCCGATGGCGGCGCGCCGGGCGAGGCGCTTGAGCTGATGCGGGGCAAGCGGCAGGTCGGTCGCGATGACGACGATGATGGAGCCGCGCTCCTGAAGCTGGCTCTGCGGAGTGCCGTCCCGCATGTGCCGGCCGACTGGCACGCCCGAGATCGTCAGCCAGTCGCGCTGGCCGTGATTGGCCTGAACCAGCGTGCCGATCGTATAGGTGCGGCCATCGAACTCGACGATCCGGGACGATGTGCCCGTGCCGCCCTTGAAGCCGTAGGTAATCATGCCGGTGCCGCCGCCGCAATTGCCTTCCTGAACCGGCCCGGCGGCAATGCCGTCGAGGGCTGCGCGTACGTCTGCCTCGCTGACATGCAGTCCGTTGATGTCGTTCAATGCGCCGTCATAGGTCTCGGCGATGACGGGCATGATCCAGAGGAAATCGTCTGTCTGGTAGGTTGAGGCATAGCGGTCGATCATCCATTTGACCGTGGCGTGATGCGCCATGCCGACGCCATGCGTATTGGTGATGACGACGGGCCCCAGGAAATAGCCGCCGTCCTCGATCCAGTGCGTTCCGGTCATCTCGCCATTGCCGTTGAAGCGATGCACCCCGGCATAGACGGGGACGGGGGTCTCCGAGTCCATATGCGGCAGGATGGCGGTCACGCCGGTCCGCGTCGGGCGCTTGCGGCCGGGGCGCGGCTCGTTTTCGATGATCGTGCGGAAGCCGACGCCGATGCCGGCGATATCGGTGATGGCGTTGTTCGTGCCGGTGCGACCGTTGAAGGGAAGGCCGAGCTGGCGGCCGCGCGGTTTGCGGGTGCTTGTTTTTATGGTCATGTCATTTCTGCCGGGAGCGAAGGTAAAGGCCAAGCGAGGCCACGAGGAAGGAGAAGGTCAGCATCATCACCGCGATCGCATTGATCTCCGGTTTGATGCCGCGGCGGAGCATGGCGAAGATGAACATCGGCAAGGTCGTCACATCGACGCCGGCGATGAAATAGGTGATGACGAGATCATCCATCGAAATGATGAAGGCGAGCAGCGCGCCGCCGAGTATGCCGGGCATCAGCTGCGGCAGCACCACGCGGCGAAAGGTCATCCACTCGTTGGCGCCGAGATCGGCCGAAGCGTTTTCCAGTGTCCGGTCCATGCCGGCGAGACGCGCCGACACGACGATGAACACATAGGAGGTGAGAAACGTGCATTGGCCGATGATGATGGTCATCAGGCCGAGCTGGATCCCCGCGCTGACGAAGAAGATCAGAAGCGCGATGCCGAGAACGATATCGGGCATCAGCATCGGCATGAACATGGCGACCTGATAGAAGCGCTTGCCGAAGAAATTGAAGCGGTGAAGCGCAATCGCCATGGCGGTCCCGAGCAAGGTCGAAATGACGGTCGTCGTCAAGGCTATCTTCAGGCTGTTGAAGACGGCGGCGATCAGCTGGTCGGTCGATTCGATATAGAGCGCATTCTCGGAGACTGCCGTCTTGAAGCCGAAGACCTGGGCATACCAATCCGTTGTGAATCCGCTCCAGCTCATCATGTTGACCGGGTTCGCGTTGAACGAATAGACGGCGATCAGCACCAGGGGGATATAGATAAAGGCGAAGAACAGCAGCGTGTAGAGCGCCAAACCGCCGTTGAAGAGAGTGCGTGCGATTTTCATGAACCCTCTCCTTATACCGTCAGCGCTGCGGTCGCATTGCGGCGGCCGGACAGGATGACATAGGCGAAAAGCAGAACGAGCATTACGGCCATCACCATCATGGCGAGCGCCGAGCCGAACGGCCAGTTGCGCGCCGAGAGAAATTGCCCCTCGATGAGATTGCCGAGCATCATCACCTTGGCGCCGCCAAGCACCGCCGGCACCACGAAATTGCCGAGCGCGGGGATGAAGACGATGACCGAACCGCCGGCGATCCCCGGTGCCGTCAGCGGCAGGATGATGCGCAGGAATGTCCGGATAGGGCCGGCGCCGAGATCGAGCGACGCCTGCACGAGCCGCCAGTCCAGCTTCTCGATGCTGGCATAGATCGGCATGAACATGAACGGGATGAAGACATAGACCATGCCGAGGATGATCGCGCCATCCGTATAGATCATCTCCAGCGGTGCGGAGATAATGCCCGATGCCATCAGCGCGTTGTTGACCAGTCCGGTGGGACGCAGGATCATCACCCAGACGAACAGCCGGACGATCAGGCTTGAAAAGAACGGCAGCGTGATGAGGAAGAGGCAGAAATTCTTCCATTTGTCCGGCAGCCGGCTGATGTAGAAGGCAGCGGGGTAGCAGACGAGCAGCGTTGCCCCAACCGTCATTGCAGCAATGCGGATCGAGCGGAGAAAAATGCCGATATAGACCGGATCGTATTCCTCGAATTCCGGATTGGCGAAACCGAGAATGCGGCCGAAATTGTCGGGATAGAAGCTCCATTCGACGCCGCCGTAGAGGCCCGGCGTCAGGAAACTCGTCACCACCATGATCCCGAGCGGCACGAGGAAGAAGACAAGCAGGAACAGCGTCACCGGCCCGAGCAGCAGCCCGAGCTGAAGGCGCCGGCGCGTAGCGATGTTCATCACGCTGCCTCCTTCGCCGCGATCAGGTGGACGCTTGCGGGATCGTAATGCCAGCGTGCCGATTGACCTGCAGCGAGCAGGCCTATTGCGCCGCGCTGCGATGCCGGGATCTGGGCCATGAGTCTGCGGCCGCCCGTCGTCCGGCCGAAGACCTCGAAGGACGAGCCGACATAGACGATCTGTTCCACCGTGACGTCGATGGCCGGGCAGGTGTCGGCAGACGTGGCGAGAAAGAAGTTCTCCGGGCGGATCAGCGCGACGGCATGTCCTCTGCCTGCGGCCTCCGTCGTCGGGGCATGCCTGATCTCCGTGCCTTCGCCGGTGACGAGGTTCTGGCCGTCGCTGCTGCCTTCGAACAGGTTGCTGGCGCCGATAAAGCTTGCCACGAAGGTATTGGCCGGATGATCGTAGATCTGCCGCGGCGTATCGAGCTGCTGGATGCGCCCCTCGGCGAGCACCGCGACACGATCGGACATGGTCAGGGCCTCCTGCTGGTCGTGCGTCACGAAGATGAAGGTGATGCCGAGTTCGTGCTGCAGGTTCTTCAGTTCGAGCTGCATGGTCTCCCGCAGATGGCGGTCCAGCGCCGATAGCGGTTCATCGAGCAGAAGGACCTTTGGGCGCGCGACGATGGCGCGGGCAAGTGCGACACGCTGCTGCTGGCCGCCCGACAATTGCCGCGGCAGGCGGCCTTCCATGCCTTCCAGCCCGACCATTTTCAGAATCGATCGTACCCGGTCGGTGCGCTCGGCCCTCCCGACACCGGCGGCTTCCAGCGCATAGCCGGTGTTTTCCCCCACGCTCATGTGCGGAAACAGCGCGTAGTTCTGGAAGACCGTGTTGACGGGGCGGCGATAAGGCGGCCGATCCGTCATGTCCTCTCCGTCGATGGTGATGCGGCCCGCATCAAGTTCGACAAAGCCGCTGATCGCCTGCAGCAACGTGGTCTTGCCGCAGCCGGAGGGGCCCAGAAGTGTAATGAATTCATTGCGGTCGATCTCAAGATCGATGCCGTCAAGTGCCTTGACCTCACGACCCTCTGGAGTCGAAAAGGCCTTTGCGGCTGACGCCAGCCGCACAATCGCATCTCGCATTCGTCGTTCCCCGAAATGTTATTAAATTAACTCTTGCGTGATTTCGATATGTTGATATCATTTTTTCGTCGAAGTCAACGCCCTCAACGCGGTCGGTTACAGCTTCCACCAAAGGCCGAGCCAAACGCGCCGAAGGGATAATAATCCTACTAAGGGGAACAGAAATGATGATTTTGAAAGGCGTTTTCAGACGCCTGGGTCTCTTTGCGCTGACCGCATTGCTGCCCACCGCAGTCCTCGCCGACGAACTCAACATCTACAACTGGGGCGAATACATCAATCCGGCCGTCCTCCAGAAATTCGAGGAGGAAACCAAGATCAAGGTCAATCTCTCGACCTATTCCTCAAACGAGGAAATGCTTGCCAAGATTCAAGGGGGCGCGACGGGCTACGATATCGTTTTCCCGTCCGTGCACATGCAGGACATCATGGCCAAGCTCAACCTGCTCGAGAAGACCGACATCAACACCTACGAGGGCTTCAAGAATATCGACCCGCGCTTCCTGCGCACCAAGAGCGATCCGAAGGGCGAATATTGCCTGCCGTACGCCTTCGGCACCGTCGGCATTCTTTATAACCGCAAGGTCCTCGGCAAGGACATCACCGGCTGGAAGGATCTGGTCGCGACGGTCAAGGCCAAGCATCTGAAGTTCACGCTGCTCGACGACATGCGCGAAGTGCTGGGCGTCGGCCTGATGCTCAACGGCCATTCCGTCAATTCGACCAATCCGGAAGAGCTCTCGCAGGCGGCCGATACGATCATCGACATGAAGCCCTATGTTGCGGCCTTCACCTATGACTCCCGGCCGATGGTCGAGTCCGGCGACATTGCCGCGGCTCACTTCTTCGTCGGCTCGATGATCAACGTCTTCGGCAATCCGAAGGATCTCGGCTATGTCATTCCGGAAGAAGGCGCGACCATGTATCAGGAAGACATGTGCGTGCTGAAGACGGCCCCCAACAAGGCCAATGCCATCAAGTTCCAGCAGTTCTATACGCGTCCCGACATCGCCGCACTCAACGTCTCACAGCAGACGAACGGCACGCCCAACGTTCCGGCCCGCCAATTGACGCCGGAAAACATCAAGAATAGCAAGGAAATCAATCCGACCGACGAAACCATGAAGCGTCTGCAGATTTTTCAGGATCTCGGCGGCGGCCTGCGCCAGTTCGATCGTGCATGGACGAAAGTCAAGACTGCCCAGTAATATCTCGAAACGATACTCCGCCCGGTTCCGGGCGGAGCTTCCCCGGAGGAAAGAGTGTCGAAGCAGATACTGAAGCTCGTGCAGAGCGCGGAAATGCGCAAGTCGAAATCCGACAAGCTGATTGCCAGCTATATAGAGCGCAACATCGCCGAACTTCCCTTCGAGACGGCCAAGTCCATCGCAGCCCGGCTTGAGATTTCGCAGATGACCGTTGGCCGCTATCTGCGGCGGCTTGGCTTCGATGGCCTCGACGAGCTCAAGGCGGCGCTGCGCCGTGGCAGCCGTTCCAATCCGGCCTGGCAGGTCAAGGGGTCCATGGATCGCTTCCAGGAGGACCTGCGCGATGGCAAATTCCTCGCCGGCCTGTTGCAGCAGCAGGTCGACAATCTCGGCCTGATCTACGAGCTGACGACCGCGCCGCAATGGCAGCAGACGATCGATGCGCTGATCTCGGCGAGCGAGGTCTATGTCGCCGCCTATCAGAACGTTCGGGGCATTGCGCAGTATTTCGCAGCGCAGCTTTCCTATACCCGGCCACGCGTCGCTTTCATGGATGGCCTCAACGGCACTTATTCCGAATTGCTTGATGGCTCGGTCGATGGCCGCGTGCTTTTTCTCCATGATGTCCGGCGCTTCGCGTCCAAGGCGAGACCCTTGGCGGAGGAGGCGCGCCGCGCCGGCGTCAAGGTCATTCTGTTGACCGACGAATTCTGCCCCTGGGCGGAGGAGGCCTCGGATATCTCGCTTGTCATACCCGGTTCGCACGGCCCGCTCTGGGATGGAGCCGCGACGATGACCGCGGTCATGGACCTGCTCTTGAGCAACATCATTGTCCTTCTTCGCGGCAAGGTGGACGAGCGCGTCGAACTGTTGACCCGGCTGCAGGACGTGTTCGGCGATTTCGAAAGCTGAGCCGATCCGGCGGGGTCGCCGTCGCCACCGGCAAGGTTGGGCTGGCAAGTGCGTGCGCGTTCCTGCCCTTTCGAGCAGGCTGCTCCTCTCTACCGGCGGCGAAGCTGCCTATCGATCCTGCTGTCGTTGACGCTCCCAGGCAAGGCATCCTGTGGTCGGCAACGCCCGGCATGGTGTGCAACCTCTCTCGTTGGCGCATCGGATAGCGCCTGCCTCATCAGGCGCTATCGAGCGCGGCGGAGAGATCGGCGATCAGATCGTCAGGATGCTCGATCCCGATCGAAAGCCGGATCGTGGATTCCAGCACGCCGATGCGGTGGCGTACATCGACAGGAACGCCGGAATGCGTCGTCGTTGCAGGGTGGGAGGCGAGTGATTCCGTGCCGCCGAGGCTGACGGCGAGCTTGAAGAGCTGCAATGCGTTCAGGAACTTGAACGACGCCGGCTGGCCGCCCTTGATGTCGAAGGAGAAGGTCGAGCCCGCACCGCTGCATTGGGCGGCGAAGGTTCGGCCCGTGGCGGAGGCCGGGTCTGTGTAGGGCAGATAGTGAATCTGTTCGACTTTCGGATGATCGCGCAGGAAATCGGCCACCGCCCGGGCGTTGCTGTTTGCCCGTTCCATGCGGATCTGCAGCGTTTCCAGCGAACGGCCGAGCATCCAGCAGGAATGCGGGTCGAGCTGGGTGCCGATCGCACCGCGCAACGCCTTGACCTGCTTGATGACGGCTTTCGAGCCGAGTGCGGCGCCTGCGATCAGATCGGAATGACCGCCGACATATTTGGTCAGCGAATAAAGCGAAATATCCGCCCCATGTTCGATCGGCCGCTGGAAGACAGGCCCTAGCAGGGTATTGTCGCATGCGATGATCGGTACATGGCCTTGCTTTTTGCCGATCGCATCGGCAACGCGGCGGATCATGGCGATATCGACCAGGCTGTTCGTCGGATTGGCCGGCGTTTCCACCAGAATGACCGAGACGCGGCCCTTTGCCATCGCTTCCTCGGCGCTCGATGTGACCGAGGCCTCGTTGACACCGTCGGCAAATCCGACGGCGGAAACGCCGAGATTAAGGAACGTCTTGGCGATGAGCGTTTCCGTGCCGCCGTAAAGTGGCTGGGAATGCAGGATCGCGTCGCCGGGGCGGACGAAGGCCAGAAGGGTGGTGGCGATCGCCGACATGCCCGAGGAGAACAGCGCGCCGCTTTCCGTTCGCTCGTAAACGGCAAGCCGATCCTCGACGATTTCGCTGTTAGGATGGTTGAAGCGCGAATAGACGAGGCCGACACCCCTGCCTGCCGGGGGTTCGTTGCGGCCGGATATGTAATTGAAGAAATCGCGTCCGTCCTCGGCCGATTTGAAGACGAAGGTGGAGGTCAGGAAAACGGGAGGCTTGACCGCGCCCTCGGACAGTTCCGGGTCGTAGCCGTAATTCAGCATCTGGGTTTCGGGATGCAGGGCGTGGTTGCCGATGTGCGTTTTCGAAGGATGCGGCGCAGTCATGACGGTCTCCTCAGCCGATGACACGAATGTCAGACTCGCATCATATCATCACTTGAAGCCGCTGGCCTGCCATAGTCTTCGGCGGATGACGGGCCCGCATAAGCCGACCCGTCCTGTCGATGTCGTCAGTAGATTTCCGGAACGTACATTTCCGGCGGTACTGGCGTGCGATGGTAATCGTCGTGGCGAAGGCGCTCCGGCAGGATGATTTCCGGCTTCGGCACGTTTTCGTAGGGGATCTGCTTCAGAAGATGGGCGATGCAGTTGAGACGCGCCTTCTTCTTGTCGACCGCCTGGACCACCCACCACGGCGCTTCCGGAATGTGGGTGCGCTCGAGCATCTCTTCCTTCGCCTTGGTGTATTCCTCCCAGTGCACGCGGCTCTGCAGGTCCATCGGCGAAAGCTTCCACTGCTTCAGCGGATCCTGGATGCGCATGTTGAAGCGGAATTCCTGCTCCTCGTCCGTGATCGAGAACCAGTATTTGAGCAGGATGATGCCGGAGCGAACCAGCATGCGCTCGAAATCAGGCACGGTACGGAAGAATTCTTCCAGCTCTTCGGGCGAGCAGAAGCCCATGACGCGCTCGACACCGGCCCGATTGTACCAGCTGCGGTCGAACAGCACCATTTCGCCGGCGGTCGGCAGGTGGGCGGCATAGCGCTGGAAATACCATTGATGCCGCTCGCGTTCGGTCGGAGCAGGCAAGGCGACGACACGGCAGACGCGCGGATTGAGGCGCTGCGTGACGCGCTTGATGGCGCCGCCCTTGCCGGCGGAGTCGCGGCCCTCGAACAGGATGACGACCTTGAGCTTCTTGTACTGCACCCAGTCCTGCAGACGGACGAGTTCGTGCTGGAGACGGAAGAGCTCGCGGAAATAAAGCTTGCGGTCGAGTGTCGCTTCGCCTTCGCTGATAAGGCCCTCGGCAACCAACTCGTCCAGCCGGTCCTCTTCGAGCTGCATCTCCAGCTCTTCGTCAAAGCTGTCGACGATCTCATCCTTGATGCGGCTGAGCGGGTCCTGGGTCTCTTCGGTCATTGCAAGCCTCCTGCTCCGTTTTCATGTTGATGCTGCAGCCTGCGGCTACAGAAAGCCGGCGCCGCCTTTCGCGCCGCGCCGGCTATGGTTTGGCATTACTCGGCGGTCCAACCGCCGTCGACGGAAAGCGTCGTGCCGGTAATCTGCTTGGCGGCGTCGCCGCACAGGAATACCGCGATGGCGGCAACTTCGTCGACGGTCACGAATTCCTTCGTGGGCTGGGCGGCAAGCAGCACGTCGTGCTTGACCTGCTCCTCCGTCATGTTGCGGGCCTTCATCGTTTCGGGGATCTGCTTTTCGACAAGCGGCGTCCAGACATAGCCGGGCGCGATGGAGTTGACGGTCACGCCGTCCTGCGCTGCTTCGAGAGCGATGGTCTTGGTCAGGCCGGTAATGCCATGCTTGGCCGAGACATAGGCCGACTTGAAGGGCGAGGCGACCAGGGCATGCGCCGAGGACGTATTGATGATGCGGCCCCATTTGCGCGCCTTCATACCCGGGATGGCAGCCTTTATCGCGTAGAAGGCTGCGAGCAGGTTGATGCGGATGATCGCTTCCCACTTGTCGTCGGGGAATTCCTCGATCGGGGCGACGAACTGGATGCCGGCATTGTTGACGAGGACATCGAGGCTGCCGAAGGCTTCCTCGGCTTCGCGCACCATCGATGTCACTTCCTCGCCATTCATCATGTTGGCGCCGGAGTAGCGGCACTTCACGCCGAAATCGGCCTCGATGGCGGCGCGCTCCTTTTCGATTGCATCGGCATCGCCAAGACCGTTGATGGTGACATTCGCACCCTCGGCGGCAAAGGCGCGCGCAATCGCAAGCCCGATACCGCTAGTCGAACCGGTGACCAGCGCATTCTTCGAAGTCAACGAACCCATTATGCTACTCCCGCAATCTCTGTGGCATGGTTGAATAGGGGGAAATGCCGAGATGAGCGCACACTGCCAGCCTCATATGTCGCTTTGATTACAGTTCTCCTCGGCCTCCCGTCGCAACGATTTGGCGTCTGACACTTCACTGTCATGCAACCGTGCAAATTTTCGCTCCGGTGCCCGGCGATTTCCTCCAACGACGGAAAATACGATGAAGGTCGAAGACATTCTCAAGCATGCCTATGCGATGCCGCTGACCAACCCTTCCTATCCCCCCGGACCTTACAGGTTCTTCGATCGCGAATACATCATCATTACCTACCGCACGACTCGCGAAGCCCTGGAGGCCGTCGTGCCGGAGCCGCTCGAGATCGATGAGCCGCTGGTGAAGTATGAATTCATCCGCATGCCCGACTCCACGGGTTTCGGCGATTACACCGAGACCGGACAGGTCATCCCGGTCAAGTATCGCGGTCAGCGCGGCGGCTATGTCCATTCCATGTATCTCGATGACGATGCGCCGATCACCGGCGGCCGCGAGATCTGGGGTTTCCCGAAGAAGCTTGCCAATCCGAAGATCGTCAACGAAGGCGAGGTCATCGTCGGCACGCTGCATTACGGCAGCGTCCTCTGCGCCACCGGAACGATGGGCTACAAGCACAAGCCGGTCGAGCAGGCGCCGCTTCTGGCCGCGCTGTCCGAGCCCAACTTCCTGATCAAGATCGTGCCGCATGTCGACGCCACCCCGCGCATCTGCGAGCTGGTGCGCTACTACCTGACCGATATCACCATCAAGGAGGCCTGGACTTCGCCTGCGGCCCTCGATCTCCGGCCGCATGTCATGGCCGACGTCGCCCGGCTGCCGGTTCTCGAAGTGGTCTCGGCCGTTCATTTCACCGCCGATCTGACGCTTGGGCTTGGCGAGGTCGTTCACGACTATCTCGCCGAGCGCAGATAATCATAAGCTTTTCATTCATTTATGCTGGAGACGGACCGTGCTCGAACGAAACATCAAGGCCGCAGCCCCAACGATCCCGGAAATAGCCGCTCAATATGATCGGGTCGCCCTCGTATTCCAGGGCGGCGGGGCGCTCGGCGCCTATCAGGCCGGCGTCTACCAGGCGCTTGCCGAAACGGGATGCGAGCCTACCTGGCTTTCGGGTGTCTCGATCGGTGCGGTCAATGCCGCCATTATCGCCGGCAACGAGCCGAGCCGGCGCTTGCCACGCCTCGAGCAGTTCTGGCAGATCATTTCCGGTCGCAAGATCTGGGCTTACACGCCGGAAGGCGACTTCTTCCGCGATATCCGCAACCGCACGAGTTCGTGGATGACGATGACGATGGGCCAGCCCGGCTTCTTTAAGCCGCGTTTCCCCAATCCATGGCTCGAGCTGCCGGGAGCCGAGGGTGCGACCAGTTTCTACGATTCTTCCGAGCTGAAGAAGACGCTGGAGATGCTGATCGACTTCGATGTGTTGAACAACGGCAAGAAGCGCTTCAGCGTCGGCGCGGTGAATGTGCGCACCGGCAACTTCGTCTATTTCGACACCGACAATATCCGTATCGGCCCCGAGCACATCATGGCGAGCGGCGCCCTGCCGCCTGCGTTGCCGTCCATCCGCATCGAAGGCGAATATTACTGGGATGGCGGCATCGTCTCCAATACGCCGCTGCAATATCTGCTCGATCAGGAAGAAGACCGCAGCTCGCTCGTGTTCCAGGTGGATCTGTTCAGCGCCCGCGGCGTGCTGCCGCGCAGCATGCCCGACGTGCTCTCCCGCCACAAGGACATCATGTATTCCAGCCGCACGCGGCAGAATACTGACAATTTCAAGCGCATTCACGGCCTGAAGATGAAGCTGCTGAGCGCGCTGAAGCGTGTTCCGAAAGATCAGCTGACCCCGGAAGAGCAGGATTTGATCGCCGATTACTCCGATGCCGGCGTCGTCAACATCGTGCACCTGATCTATCAGCACAAGAATTACGAAGGCCACGCCAAGGACTACGAGTTCTCCGGCACCTCGATGCGCGAACATTGGGATATGGGGCTGGAGGATACCAAGCGCACGTTGCGCCACACCGAATGGCTGCTGCCGCCCATCACCGACGATGCCGTCGCCATCCACGATCTGCACCGCGAAGATCCGGTTTGAAGTCGCAGATCGGGTCTTGCCGGTCATAGCACCGGAGCAGCCTGCATTCTTTCTTCGGTGTTGACCGGCAGCTTGTGCGCAAGATCCTGCCGGTCTCTCAGGTCTCGGGGCTCAGCCCTGCTTGAGCCGGTGCCGATGCGCTGCCTGTTTGGCGCGATTGCCGCACATCGCCATGCTGCACCAGCGCCTGCGGCCGCCGCGCGTGTGATCGACGAAGAGCAAGGTGCATGCGTGGCCTTCGCAGGCTTTCACGTCCGAAAAATCCTCCGTGCACACAAAGCGCCCCAGCGCTTCGCCGATCGGCAACAGCAGGGCCTCCGGCGTGCGCCATTTCCGCATGGGCAGAAAGTCGAGGCTCGTGCCTTCCCCGGTGTGCTTTGCGACGATCCGGCCAAAACCTTCGTCGCGTTCCAGCAGCCGGTTCAGCGGCTCCAATTCGTTCAAGGCATCCGATGCCAGCGGCTTTCCCTTGCGGGCGAGCACGAAGCTTCTGAACCACTCGCGCAGGCTTCTTGCCTGATCGGCGATCTTGTCGAGTTCGCCGGGGAGCGCCTGTTCGCGCATGGCCGCAAGCGTCTCCGGCGGCACCAGCCGGGCCTGCTCCAGCCAACGCAGCAGGCCTTCGCCATTCTCGATCCAATCGACAGGTAGGTCGACGGGCGTCGCGACCGAATTCAGGAAATCCAGCCCCAGCGCATCGCCAACGAAAATGGCGGGTGAATGATTTTCCATCGCTGCTCCTGCTCCGGCCGACGGCGTGCCGGGCGGCCTCTCGAAAATACCGGCAATATATAACCTGTCAAATGTCACTTGACAAGTTACGGCTATCGAGCGTAACCGTATTAAGGCAATTTTGAAGGTTACTGAAAGCAAGCCGAAGAGAGTGTTCGATTGCATCGCAATCGCTCCACTTCTTATGCTTTAACAATCGAAGATAACCGCGCGATTCATCATCGCTACCAGAACTTACGAGGGTTCTGCGTCAACGGGGTCGCTGAATTAGTAACTGCATAAATAGAAATGATAAGGTTATGAAAGGACCTTTGTTATGACCAACATCAGCTATCGCGCCGTCAATGTCGAAGGCGTCAAGGTCTTCTATAGGGAAGCCGGCTCCCCAGGTGCGGCAAAACTTCTGCTGCTGCACGGCTTCCCGAGCTCCAGCCATATGTTCCGCGACCTCATTCCTCTTCTCGCCGATCGCTATCATATCATCGCGCCCGATCTTCCCGGTTTCGGGCAATCGGACGCGCCGAAAGGCAGCAACACGTTTGACAGCATTGCCGGGACGATCGACCGCTTCACCGAAATCGTCGGCTTCGATCGTTATGCCGTTTATGTCTTCGACTATGGCGCACCGACGGGCTTCCGGCTGGCGGTAAAACATCCGGAACGGATTACGGCGATTATTTCCCAGAACGGCAATGCCTATGAGGAGGGTCTGAGCGAAGAATGGACTCCGATCCAGGCTTACTGGCGCGAAGCTTCCGAGGAAAACCGCAATGCGGTGAAGGCGGCGCTTACGCCGGAGGCGACGGTCTGGCAATATACGCACGGCGTTGCGGATGCCTCGCAGGTCTCTCCGGATGGCTATTCGCTCGACAATTTCTATCTGGCGCGGCCGGGCACGGAGACGGTCCAGCTCGACCTGTTCGGCGACTACAAGAGCAATGTCGCCCTCTATCCGACATTCCAGAGCTACTTCAGAACCCATAAGCCGCGCTTGCTGGCTATTTGGGGCAAGCACGATCCGTTCTTCCTGCCCGCCGGCGCGGAAGCCTATCGCCGCGACATTCCCGATGCGGTCGTCAAGCTTCTCGACACCGGCCATTTCGCCCTCGAGACGCATGCCGTCGAGATCGCAGCCGAAATCCGCGTTTTCCTCGGTTGACGGAGAACTCCACAGCGCCGGCGGTTGGCCGGCGCTGTGGAGGCAGCCGTTTCGGAAGTAACTGCCTGTCGTGGGTGCCGGCCGTTATTATCGAGCCTTGTAGCTCACGGAAATCTTCGCGCTTGCGAGGGCCGATTGCGCCAGCTGAGCGCTGTTGAAATCGAGGGCGCCCACCGTCAGCGGCTTGTCGAAGGCAAGATCGAGCGTGAAGAAGCCGGTCGGATGGGGCAGGTCCTGGACGAAGCGCAGCAGCGCTTTCTTGGAGTCCGCATCGATCCGGCTGTCGGGCAGGGCCTGCAGAGCCGCGACCGTCGTGTCACGCAACTGGTTGATGCCCTGGGCCGGATCGTCCGAGTCGGTCATTTGCTGGATGAACGAGGCGAGCGACGGCACGGCCATGCCTTCGAACAGCCCCAGATTGTCGAGCCGGAAGCGCAGATGGGACAGGCCGATCGATCCATCCTGCGTCAGCGCGGGCATGCCGGCATTTTTCGGCAGACTCAACTCGGCAGAAAGCGATGCTTTGCCGAGGCGCAAATTGGTAAGCTCCAGCTCCTGAACGTCCAGATAGCCATCCTTGGGATCGAAGCGGAAGGAACCGGACATGTCCATCGGCCATTGCTGGACGGCCGTGATGTAGTTGGCGAAGGCATTGTCCAGCATCGGCGTGAAACGCACGCCTTCGACTGAAAACCGTCCCCAACTCGGCAAATGATCGGGCTTGTCGGCTATGGCCTTTAGAAAGTCGACCAGGCCGTCTCCCTTGAATTCGGCGCGATCGAAGGTCCACCCCATTCTGCTGCCGGATTTGAAGATCCCATTCTGGACGGCGCAGCCGTCATGCAACTCGGAAATGGCAAAGCCGTCCGCGTGCTGGATCACGGCACTGCCCTCGATGAGGTCGGCGCAGGGCATTCCAGCGGCGGCGGCGGAGAGCGGAGCGAAGGAAACGAGCAGCGGGAGGAGGAGAGAAAAACGCATCTTTAAGGACTACCTGTTTGAGTCGATCGGCAAGTACGAGCCGCGCCATGTTTGTGGCTATGTCTTGCGTGTCAAGGCTTGCAGTCCTGTAAACGGCTCACCGGCAATGCATTTCGATAGGGCGGCCGCTCTAAGTTGCCGTGCCGGCCACGTCGGCGGTACGGATCAGATCGGCGGCTTTCTCGGCAAGACAATAGGTTGCCGCCACCGTGTTGGCTGAGACGATGCTCGGCATGATCGAGGCATCGACGACGCGCAGGCCCTGCACGCCATGCACGCGCATGGTTGCCGGATCGATGACGGCCCGTTCGCCGCGCCCCATCGCACAGGTGCCGACCGGATGAAACAGCGTGCCGACACGCTCGCGAATGAAGGCGTCCAGAGCGCCGTCGCTTTCGATCTCGAGACCCGGGTCGATCTCGGCCTCGAGATGCGGTGCAAAAGGGGCTTGGGCGGCAATCGCGCGGGCCATCCGGATACCCTTGCGCAGCACGTCCATGGTGCTGTCGCCGCGAAAGAAATTGTAGCGGATCGACGGCTTTTCGCCGGGGTCCGCGCTTTTCAGCGCAACGCGGCCGATGCTGCCAGGCCGAAGCTGGCAGACATGCATGAGGAAGCCGTGGCCGGTGAAGCCGGAGGCTGCCTGCGTGTTGGCCCGGCCGGTGCAGAAGAAAAGCTGGATATCCGGCCGGTCACTCGCTGGATCTGTCGAGATAAATCCGCCGCCTTCGCCCGTCGTCGAGGAAAACAGCCCGCGCTTGTTGAAAAGCCAGTTGAGCACATGACCGACGTTGCGTGGCAAGGCTCGCCAGGAGACGCCATAGGGCGCGATGGATTTTGCGCGGTATTCGATGGTGACGTCGAGATGGTCCTGCAGGTTCTCGCCCACGCCCGGCAGGTCGGCAACAACCGCAATGCCGTGGCGGGCGAGGTCTTTGGCATTGCCGATGCCCGACAGCATAAGCAGATGCGGCGAGACGAAGGAGCCCGCCGAGAGAATGACCTCGCGGGCGTCGAGCGCTCCGCTCTGTCCATGTCTTCGGAAGTTGATACCGGTCGCCTTCCGGCCGTCGAACACGATGCGTGTGACGTCCGTCTCACTCATCACCGTCAGGTTTGGCCGATGACGTACCGGGTCGAGATAGGCACCTTCGGCCGTGACGCGTTCGCCGTTCTTCTGGGTAAAGGTGTAGAGGCCGACGCCGTTCTGGCGCACGCCGTTGAAATCTGCATTCAGAGAATGGCCGGCCTTTTGCGCGGCATCAAGAAACACCTCCGCCATCGGATTGACGCTGCGCAGCGGCGCGATATTCAACGGTCCGCCCGTGCCGTGATAGGCCGGATCGATCTGCCGTTCGAGCGGCGTGTCGCCGAAATGAATATGTTTGGCCGAACCCGGCTCGGCCAGGATCTCGAAGCGCTCCAGCTTGCGGAAATAGGGCAGCAGATCGTCATAGCCCCAGCCAGGATTGCCGAGATCGCGCCAGTGGTCGAAATCCTCGCGCTGGCCGCGGATGAAGATCTGGCCGTTGACATTCGTCGAGCCGCCGGTGCCCTTGCCGCGCGGCAACGCTATGGAACGGCCCTGCAGGCCCGGTTCAGGCTCGGTCTCGAACCAGGACATGAACTTCGGCCCGCCGAGAAAGGCGAGCGCCGGCGCCATGAAGGTGACCATGGCGAGCGGAATGCGGACGATCGCCTTGCGGGCGTTGCGATCCATCCCCGCTTCGACCAGGCACACGCGCGTTGCCGGGTTTTCGCTCAGGCGATTTGCCAGCACGCAGCCCGCAGCGCCGCCACCAACGATGATGTAGTCGAATTCGGGCAAGGCTCAGATATCCTGGATCTGCGGCAGGATCACGAGATCGCGAATGGTGACGTTGGCCGGGCGGGTCAGCATGAAGAGCACCGCGTCGGCGACATCCTCCGATCGCAGACCCTCGCGTGCCTTGACCTTGGCATCGATGGCGGCAGGGTCGGTGTAGCCCCAGAGTTCGTTCAGCACGACGCCGGGTGCCACGGAGCCGACGCGGATATTCTGCTTCATGGTTTGCCGCCGCAGCCCATGCACGAAAGCCTGGATCGCATGTTTGGATGCCGAGTAGATCGGCTCCCAATGGATGGCCTGATGTCCCGCAACCGAAGACGTCACGACGATCTGGCCGCCGCCTTGGGCGATCATGCCCGGCAGCACGGCACGGGCCAGCCGGAAGACCGAATTGACGTTGATGGCAATGAGCTCGTCCCAGGCGTCCGGATCGCCTTCGGCGACATCGCCGGGGATATAGAGGCCGGCATTGGGCAGGAGAATATCGATCCGGCCGAAGCGCTGGATGGTGGCATCGACGACGTTCTTGACGGCGCCCGGTTCGGTGAGATCCGCCGGCAACACCAGCACATCGCCGCCTGCCTTCTCGGCAACTGCCTTCAGCCTTTCGGCGGAGCGGCCGACGAGTGCGAGCTTCACGCCCTCTTCGGCGAGAGCCAATGCGGTCGTGCGCCCTATGCCGGAGCTTGCGCCCGTGACCAGCGCGACCTTGCCTTCAAGCTTCTGTGCCAAGATGTCCTCCCCGTTGGCGGGCTCTTGGAGGGCCTCCGCCTGTGGGGAGCCTAGGTAGCCTATTTCTACCCGTCAATAAAAAATCTTTTCTCACGTAAATTTTCGCGACGGAAAGCATCCACGTCCGGCTGTGCAAGCCAAGTCTTCCCAAAGCCGATCGGGCGCCTGTCAGGCCGAGCGTTTGAACTCCGCGGCCTTTGTCTTGTCGGCGATGCGGCCGCTATAGGGCAGGATGCGGCGCAGAACCTCCTGTGCCAGTGTCTGGGCGTTTTGTTGCGCCTTGTCGAGATTGCTGACCGTTGCGGGATCGATCGAATAGAGGGTCTGGCCGTAGCCGAAAACTTCGCGATAGGCCGCGCGTTCGATGATGGGCGTGGACAGCACATGCACGCGGCGGCTGGACAGCAGTTCCTTCACGGAGTGCAGCGCGCGGGTGGTGACCATCGGATTGACGCGGGTCAGGACCACCGAATGAGGGATGCGGATATCGGCCCGATCCTCCAGATATTGGAGAAGCTCGATGACGTTGGTGGCGCCTTCCGCATCCATTGCTGAGCCCTGCACGGGGATGAGCACGTAGTTCGAATAGCCAAGCGCCTGCGCAAGCAGCGGGCTGCGGGCGCCGGGCAGGTCGATAAGAAGGAAGTCGACTTCGTCGCGAAGCTTGCGCGCATGCTGCCCGAGATTGCCGGCGGTCACGTAGGAAATGACGGAGAGCGAGGAGGGCGCCCTCGCGCCGAGCCGCTCGTGCCATTTGGAAATCCACAATTGCGGATCCGCATCCAGGATAGCGACCGAAAAGCCCATTCGGGCGAGCTCGCAGGCAACGATGACGACGGCAGTGGTCTTGCCGGCGCCGCCCTTGGTGTTGGCAAAGGTCAAAACGGCCATGGGAACTCCCTGGGCAGATCGGATGGGCAACTCAATGCGGTGGACGAGGAGCTTTCATGGCTTGCCGGGATCGTTACGCATTTATGGTTAACAAACTCTTTTGAACGAGGCCGCGACCGGTCCCGTCGCGACCTTGCATGTGGTCATCGCTAGCGGCGTTTGTCCGCCGCCAGGATTTCCCGGGCGATCTGGGTCAGTCCGACGGTACGGTCGACGCCGCCATGGGCGATCGCCTCCTTGGGCATTCCGAAGACGACGGAGCTCTCCTCATCCTGCGCCACGGTGAACGCGCCGGCATCGTGCATTTCCTTCATGCCCCTTGCGCCGTCGTCGCCCATGCCGGTCATGATGACACCCATGGCATTGCCTGCCGCCGAGCGGGCGGCCGAGCGGAAGAGCACATCGACGGAAGGGCGATGCCGGGAGACGAGGGGGCCGTCCTTGATCGCAACGACATAGCGCGCGCCCTGGCGCTCCAGAAGCATGTGCTTGCCGCCCGGCGCAATCAGCACATGGCCGCGCAAGACGGCGTCGCCATGTTCCGCCTCCTTCACCTCCACCTCGCAAAGGCTGTTCAGGCGCTTGGCAAAGGCGGCGGTGAATTTCTCCGGCATGTGCTGGACGATGACGATGCCGGGCGTGTTGGCCGGAAGCGCCACGAGCAGTTCGCGCAGCGCCTCGGTGCCACCCGTCGACGCCCCGACGCAGACGATCATTTCCGTCGTCTTGGCCATGGCCCTGCCGCTTGGCGGCGGAAGCACGACATCGGCCGTCAGCTTGGCCGTCGGTCCGCTCTGCACAGTCGCGCGGCGGCGCATTGCGCCGAGCCGTGCCGCTGCCGCACCCTTGACCGTCTCGCGGATCATTGCCGCCGATTCCGCAAGGTGGTCGGCGGCGGCGATCTTGGGTTTGAGGATGATATCGACGGCGCCGGCCTCCAGCGCCTGCATCAGGGTTTCCGAGCCGGCTTCGGTCAGGGAGGAACACATGACGACCGGGATCGGCCGTTGCGCCATCAGCTTGCGCAGGAAGGTGATACCGTCCATGCGCGGCATTTCGACGTCGAGCGTGATGACGTCCGGGATTTCTTCCTGGATCTTCTTCGCGGCCATGAAGGGGTCGGAGGCGGCGCCCATGACCTCGATCTCGGGATCCGCCGACAGGACCTGTGTCATGACCTGCCGGACGCTGGCGGAATCGTCGACGATGAGCACACGGATTTTCTTGGCCATGCGCATCAGACCTTTCTGAAGACGGTGTTGGCGACCTGCTTGACCGGCAGGTTGAGTCCGCTGATCGTTTCCGAATGGCCGACATAAAGGAAGCCGCCCGGCACCAGCTTCTCGCAGAGCCTGGAGAGCACCTTTTCCTGCGTCGGCTTGTCGAAGTAGATCAGGACGTTCCGGCAGAAGACGATATGAACCTTGTCGCCGATCTCATAGGCGCGATCCATGAGATTGAGGCGGCCGAAGCCGATTCTTGAGCGCAGCCTGGGGTGGATGCGAACTTCGCTGCGCTCGGGATCGCGCGCTTCCATCACGTAGCGGAGACGCCGCTGACGATCGACCGGATCGATCATCGTCGCTGGATAGACGCCTCTGCGCGCCGCCTTGAGGACATCGGTCGAAAGGTCGGTGGCGAGGATGCTGTATTCGGGCGCGCCACGGGCTTCGCGATAATCCTCCATCACCATGGCGATCGTATAGGGTTCGGCTCCGATCGAGCAGGCGGCACTCCAGATCCGCAAGCGACTATGTCCCGCAGCTAGAAGCTCCGGCAGGGCGGCATTCTCGAGATGCTCGAAATGCTTCGGCTCGCGGAAGAAATCCGTCTTGTTGGTCGTAACGGCGTCGATGAGGTGGATGGCTTCGCGATCGATGCCGCCACGCTTGAAAAGATAGTCGCAATATTCGTCGAGATCGCCGATTCCGGTTGCCCTTAACCGACGCCTCAATCGTCCTTCCAGCATCGTGAGCTTGCCGGGAGGCATCTTGATGCCGCTATAATCGTAGATATAGCGGGCGAGCTGGTCGAAATTCCGCCGGCTCAGCCCCTTGTCTCCGTAGTTTCTCTGATCCTGTACTGCCACTTCACGTCTCACTCAAACAGCAGCGAACTCGGTGGCCTTCTGGCCGGCACCCACTCCCATCAACGACACCTTGTCGCTCGATGAAAAGAGTTTCGCGAGATCGATGATGACGACGAAGCCCTCATCGCGGCGCACCACGCCGGCGATGTACTCGGACGGCCAACGCACCCCGATATCGGGGGCGCTTTCGACGGACTGATGCTTGAAGGACGTGACTTCGAAGACGCGATCGGCGACGAGGCCAAGGGTCAGAACCTTGTCGGCGATCGGAATGTCGATGACGAGGATGCGGGTATGCGGCGTCTTCGTCGTGGCCGACATGCCAAGCCGCAGGCGCAGGTCTATGACCGGCACGCCCTGACCGCGCACGTCCCGCAGACCGAGCAGATAGTCCGGCCCGTGCGGAATGCGAAAGGCATCCTGATGGTCCAGGATTTCCCGGACCACCGCGACCGGCACGGCGAAGTATTCTTCGCCGAGGCCAAACGTCACATATTGCGCTTCGGTGCTGGTTGCAGCCATTTATGCGCTCTCCTTGAAGTCGTTGTCGTCGGCGTCCGGCCCGCCCATGGACATATCGAGGGTGAAGCCCTTGAGGCGCGCCTGCTGCGCGGCGACGCTGTTGTCGGCGCGGGCAGCCGGTGTTCTGCCGATCGGTGGCTTGGCGGCAGGCCTGGCCTTGGCCGGACCGGCGGCGTGATGGACGGGGCTGTGGACCGGGGCGTGCATCGCCTGGGCCTTGCGGGCATTGGCCTGCTCGACCTTGAAGAAGGCGATGGACGCCTGCAGCTCCTCGGCCTGGGCGGCCAGTTCCTCGGAGGTTGCGGACATCTCTTCCGACGCGCCGGCATTCTGCTGCGTCACCTTGTCGAGCTGCTGGATCGCCTCGTTGATCTGCGATGCGCCGATATCCTGCTCGCGGCAGGCGGCCGAGATTTCCGCGACCAGTTCGGCCGTCTTGCGGATATCGGGGACGAGGCGGGTCAGCATCTCGCCAGCCTCGGTCGCGACCGTGACGGTCTTGCCCGAGAGGCTGGAGATTTCTGCGGCCGCCGCCTGGCTGCGCTCGGCAAGCTTGCGCACTTCGGAGGCGACGACGGCAAAGCCGCGGCCATGCTCGCCGGCACGGGCGGCCTCGACGGCGGCGTTGAGCGCGAGCAGGTCGGTCTGGCGCGCGATTTCCTGAACGATGGAGATCTTTTCGGCGATGGTGCGCATGGCGTTGACGGCACGATCGACGGCCTGGCCGCTGATCTCCGCGTCCTTTGCGGACTGGCGGGCGATCTTCTCGGTCTGGGCGGCGTTGTCGGCGTTCTGCTTGATGTTGGCGGCCATCTCTTCCATGGAAGCGGAGGCTTCTTCGGCGGAAGAGGCCTGCTCGGTTGCGCCCTGGGAGAGCTGTTCGGAGCCGGCCGACAGCTGCTGGCTGCCCGACGAGACGTTGTCGGAAGCCGACAATGCATCGGCCACCACACCCCGAAGACGCTCGACCATCAGCTGAAGCGAGATACCGAGGGTATCCTTCTCCGACATCGGCTTCGGCTTGACCGTCAGGTCGCCGTTGGCGATCTGGTCGGCGATCGTCGCGGTGTTGCGCAGATTGCCCGTCATGACGTTGATGGTGTCGACAAGATCCTTGATCTCGTCATTGGTCTTGATCTCGATATCCTGGTTGAGATCGCCGATCGCCACGCCTTCGGCGACGGCCTGGATCTTCTTCAGGCCGCGATTGATGCCGACTGCGATCCAGATGGCGATCACCGTCGACAGCACGAACATGACGGCCAGCGAGGTCAGCAGAAGGTTGCGCGCGAAGGCGTATTGATTGTCGGTCGCCTCGTCGGTCTCCCGCAGATCCGCGACAATCGATTGGTTGATGGCCTCGACGGCCTCAAGGAGAGCGGTCGTTGCCTTGCGGCCTTCGTCCATGGAGAGTTCTGCAGCCTTGCGATTGCTTTCCTCGGTATTTTCCACGGCCAGCTTCAGGACCTGCTCGTCCACCTGTTTCCAGACGGGAAACTGCTTGGAGAATTCCCCGATCTTGGCGGTGACCGTTTGATCCTTGCTCTTGGACAATTGCTGAACGAGCTGGTCGATCTTTGTCTCGTCTGTATGAACGTCGTCGATATAGCCGCTGATCGCCTGCGGATCGGTGTTCAGGATGGCATTCTTTTCGCTGCGGATCGCATTCAAGACGGCGGTCGACAGATCGCCTGACGTGCGCAGATCGGTGGCGGGACCCTGGATGATTTCGGAAATCGCGGAATTGAGCGATGACAGGCTCATGATCGCCAGGGCCGACATGCCGGTTGACAGCAGAATAAGAAAGCCGAAGGCGAGGGCCAGTTTAAGTTTGATGGTGAAGCGCATCTCTAAAAACTCCTGGAGGCGGAGAGGTTTGATGATCGAGGGTTGAATAGGCAGACGGGGAGCCGTCTTGATGCGCGAAGACCGATACATTCACCCTTCCGCGAACCGGGAGCCGGTTCTTGAGGCCTGCTGAGACATTCGCCGGCCTTTCTTGACCCGGCGCCTTCCGGCGCCGGATCCTGTCGGTATCAAGCCAGCCGCTCAGGCGCTCTGGCGGAAGTCGTTGTCGTCGGCGTCCGGGCCGCCCATGGACATGTCGAGGGTAAAGCCCTTGAGGCGCGCCTGCTGCGCGGCGACGCTGTTGTCGGCGCGGGCGGCCGGTGTTCTGCCGATCGGTGCCTTGGCGGCAGGCCTGGCCTTGGCCGGACCGGCGGCGTGATGGGCGGGGCTGTGGACCGGGGCGTGCATCGCCTGGGTCTTGCGGGCATTGGCCTGCTCGACCTTGAAGAAGGCGATGGAAGCCTGCAGCTCCTCGGCCTGGGCGGCCAGTTCCTCGGAGGTTGCGGACATCTCTTCCGACGCGCCGGCATTCTGCTGCGTCACCTTGTCGAGCTGCTGGATCGCCTCGTTGATCTGCGATGCGCCGATGTCCTGCTCGCGGCAGGCCGCCGAGATTTCCGCGACCAGTTCGGCCGTCTTGCGGATATCGGGGACGAGGCGGGTCAGCATCTCGCCGGCCTCGGTCGCGACCGTGACGGTTTCGCCCGAGAGGCTGGAGATTTCTGCGGCCGCCGCCTGGCTGCGCTCGGCAAGCTTGCGCACTTCGGAGGCGACGACGGCAAAGCCGCGACCGTGCTCGCCGGCACGGGCCGCCTCGACGGCGGCGTTGAGCGCGAGCAGGTCGGTCTGGCGCGCGATTTCCTGAACGATGGAGATCTTCTCGGCGATGGTGCGCATGGCGTTGACGGCGCGATCGACGGCCTGGCCGCTGATCTCCGCGTCCTTTGCGGACTGGCGGGCGATCTTTTCGGTCTGGGCGGCGTTATCGGCGTTCTGCTTGATGTTGGCGGCCATCTCTTCCATGGAAGCGGAGGCTTCTTCGGCGGAAGAGGCCTGCTCGGTTGCGCCCTGGGAGAGCTGTTCGGAGCCGGCCGACAGCTGCTGGCTGCCCGACGAGACGTTGTCGGAAGCCGACAACGCATCGGCCACCACACCCCGAAGACGCTCGATCATCGAGTTGACATGTCCAAGGAGCTCGCCGATCTCGTCCCGGGTTGCGATTTCGGCAAATTCCGTCAGATCGCCATCGGCGACGGTCTGAACCGTCTTCACCGCGCGGTTTATGCCCTTGTTGATCGAAACGACGATCCAGATTGCCGAGACAAGCGCAATGACCGAGGCCGCAGCGGCTATGAGGATCAGGATCGAGCGCGCTTTCGCATAGGCATCGGCGGCATCGACATCCGCCTGCTTCAGTCTCGCACGCTCGGCATCGAAGACCTGGGCCAGGATGTTGTCGATCTTGGTGCTTGCTTCGCGTGCCTCGTTTGACGAGATCTGATGCGCGCCGGCGCTGTTGCCGGCAAGCATCAGGCTTCGAATGCGGTCGTCGGCATCGCGCCAGACGGCGGAGAGGTCCTTGACCTGCGTCCAGTAAGCCATGTCCTGATCGGTCGTATTGGCCAGAATCTTGGCGAAGTCCGCGTCGAATGCGGCGCGCGCGGCGTCGCTCTTTGCGATATAGCCCTTTGCTTCATCGACGGATGCGGACAGCACGATGTTTTTCTGCTGCCGGAGCTGCTGCAGGATAGCGATGTCGAGATTCTGGGCGAGCCGCAGGCGTTCGGCAGGTCCCGTCAATGTATCGGACCAATTGTCGTTCACCTGGCCCAGAGTTGCGACGCTGTAGACGGCCGTGCCAAGAAGCATGGCGATCACCACAGCAAACGTTAGAAGCAATTTGAGCTTGATCGTAAAGCGCATCTTTTGGCCCCCTTGCCTTGGAAATTCACGCTGTTGCTCTGACCGCAACCATCCGCTGCGATGAGAAAATCGCCTGGAGGTTCGGAACGATGATGAATTCGCCGTCGCGTTTCACGAGGGCGTGGATGTAGTCGGCGCGCCAGCGCATGCCGATGACGGGCGGCGGCTCGCTCGCCGCCTGCGAAAGCTGTGTGACTTCATGCACCTTGTCGGTGCGGATGCCGATCAGCGTCGTCTCGCCGTCCAGTTCGAGCTCGGTCACGACGATGCGGCTGTCGATGGTGACATTGGCCGCTTCCATGCCGAAGGCGATGCGGATGTCGGCAAGCGGAATGACCTTGCCACGGAAGTTGATGACGCTGCCGACGAATGGCAGGCTGCCGGGAACGCTCGTCTCGGGCAGCAGATCGAGAATTTCCTGGACGACGACGGCTTCGATGGCAAAGGTTTCGCCATTGAGGCTGAACGTCAGAACGGAAAGCTCGTCCGCGCCTTTCCAGATGGCACGATGGTCCGATTTTGCGTCTGCGTCGATCATCCTGCTGCCCGCAATTGCGCCTCCTGATGCTGTCCGGCCGTGATGAGATGGACGACGTCGAGGATCAGGGCCACGTTGCCGTCGCCGAGAATGGTGGCGCCGGAGAAGGTGGAGACCTGGTCATGGAGCTTCGACATCGATTTGATAACGGTCTGGTGGTCACCGATGATCTGATCGACGACGAGGCCGACCCGCTCGCTGCCGGTCGAGATCACCACCACCTTCTGGTAAGGGTCGGGCTCTGTGCCGGTGCGGAAGAGCTCGCGCAAGCGCAGGAACGGGACGAGATCGTCGCGCAGCGAGATGAAGCTTCGGCCGCGTGAGCGCAGATCCTGTTCGACCGACAGTTCCAGGCATTCCTCAACGGCTGCGAGCGGGATGACGTAGCGCCCGTTTCCGACGCGAACGAGGAGGCCGTCGATGATGGCGAGCGTCAAGGGAATGCGCAGCGCGATCTCTGAGCCCTTGCCGAACTCGCTTGTGACGTCGATCGCTCCGCGCAGCGTCTCGATCGTCTTCTTCACCACATCCATGCCGACGCCGCGGCCGGAAAGATTGGTGACCTTTTCCGCCGTCGAGAAGCCGGGCTGGAAGATCAGCTGCAGCAGCTCCTTGTCGGAAAGCTGGGCGCCGGGCTGGATGAGGCCGTTGGCTTCCGCCTTGGCGCGCACCTTCTGCCGATCGATGCCGCGTCCGTCGTCCTTGATGGAGATGACGACTTCGCTGCCGGTTTGATGCGCCGAGAGAATGACGCGGCCCATCATCGGCTTGCCGGCGGCAACACGGTCATCCGGGTTTTCCAGCCCGTGATCGATGGAATTGCGGACGAGATGAACGAGCGGATCGGCCAGCCGGTCGATGACCGTCTTGTCGACCTCGGTGCTTTCTCCCTCGGTGACGAGTTCGATGTCCTTGCCCGTCTCGCGGGCGAGATCGTGGACCAGCCGGCGGAAGCGACTGAAGAGGCTTGCGACCGGCATCATGCGCAGGACCATCATCGTGTCGCGCAACTCGCCAGCCAGGCGTTCGATTTCCTCCGAGACCGAACGCAGGCCGAGGTCCGCAACCGAATTTGCCATCTGGCTCAGCCGCGACTGGGCGATCACCAGCTCTCCGACGCGATCCATCATCTCGTCGAGGCGCAGAGCGGGTACGCGAACATTGTCTGCTTGCTTCTGGGACTTCGCGTCGGCGGGCGGAGCCTTGCCAGTATCGGCCAGCGGTGGGGCCGCCGCCTTCGACGGCTCGTCCTCGATTGGTCGTTCCGGCGTTGCCGCGATGGGTGCCGGATCCGCTTTCCTCGAGGCCTGAAGCTCTTTCAGTTCCATCGTCATGTCGTCCATGACGAAGATGAAGACGTCTTCGATCTCTGAGCGCGGCTTTTCGGTTGTCAACTGGACCGTCCAGCCGATGTGGAGATCGCGCGGCTCCAGGTCCGGAAGCAGCGGAATGGCGTCGGTGCCGGCCTCGATCCGGCACTCGCCCAGATCGCGCAGCTCATCCAGCAGTCCAAGCGGATTGGTGCCGTTGACCATCGAACCGACGGGCAGGCTGAATGCCAGATGCCATGTCTTGGTGCCGCCGGCGTTTACGACTTCCGCTGTCGCCGCCGTTGCGCCGGCAGATGGCGCCGCCGCGCTTTGCAAGCCGTCTGTGCCAACGGCCTGGCGCAGTTTTTCCAGCAGAACGGAGCTCATGGTTTCGTAGTCGCCGTTCGGGTTCTGCAACAGCGCCTGCATGTGGCCCTGTGCGTCGAGCACGGCGCCGACCAATTCCTTCGTGGCGGGTGCCTCGCCCTTGCGAACCCGGTCGAAGGCGGTTTCGCAATGATGGGTAAAAGCGGCCAGTTGATCGAAACCGAACATGGAGCCCGATCCCTTGAGCGTATGCAGGCCCCTGAAGACCGTATCGATCTGAGCCCGGTCGCTCAGGTCGCGCATCAGATCGAGCAGGCCGGCCTCGATCAGCTCCAGCTGTTCGGCGGCCTCTGTCCTGAAGACTGCGATCGGGTCGAGTTCGTTCATTTGCCGAGAACCTTGCGCACGATCTTGATGAGGGTTTCGGGGTCGAAGGGTTTCGTCAGCCAGCCCGTCGCGCCTGCCGCCTTGGCCTGCTGCTTGAGATCGCCGTCGGATTCCGTGGTCAGGAAGACGACCGGCGTTCCCATGTATGCCGGCAGCTGCCGGAGGCTGCGGATCATGGTCAGGCCGTCCATGTTCGGCATGTTGAGATCGGTGATGATGAGATCGAAACTGCCTGATTTCAGCTTGTTGAGGCCATCGGCGCCGTCGACCGCTTCGGTGACGGTATATCCGGCATTGGTGAGCGCGATGCGCGTGGTCAGCCGAATGCTGGCGGAATCATCGACGGTGAGAATATTTGCGCTCATGCTGCTTTTCCTTCTAGCCAGAAACTGTCTTTTTGCCGGTCTCCGCAAAGAAGACCCGCGCGTTGCAGGACGGTCAGAAAATTGCCGTCCGCCGGTTTGTTCAGCGCGACCGTCACGCCGGCGCCGCTCGCCGTTTGCCGGGCCGATAGAAGCAGTTGGGGCAGGGTGAGGTCGATCTCCTCGCTGCCATCGATATCGATGACGAGCGATCGGCTCCGCAAAGCCGCTTCCTGAAGATAGACTTGGATGATGTCTCTGACATTGGCGATCGTCTTGATCGTCAGCGGGCCGTGGAGACGTAGAACTTCGGATTGTCCGCTCATGCTGAACCTCGGGATAGCTGAAGGTCTGGAACCGTTGCCGTTGCGTTGTCGTCCTGCCGGAATTCGAAGAGGGCTTTGATATCCATCCAGCAGCGACAGAAGGCGGCAACGCAGGCAGGATCGAAATGGGTTCCGCTGCTGTTGACGATCTCGCGGAATGCGTCGGCGATCGGCCAGGCTGCCTTGTATGCCCTCTTCGAGCAGAGAGCGTCGAAGACATCGGCGATCGCGACGATGCGCGCCTCGATCGGGATGGACGTCCCCGACAGACCTTTCGGATAGCCGGCGCCATCCCATCTTTCGTGATGGCTTTCGGCGATCTTGCGCGCGACCTGGATCAGCTCGCTGGGGCTGTCGCTGAGAATATCGGCGCCGAAATCCGTGTGCTGCTGCATCTGCTGCCGCTCTTCCGCGCTCAAGGGGCCGGGCTTGGACAGAATGGCGTCCGGCAGGCCGATCTTGCCGACATCGTGCAGGGCGCTGGCAAGAAATATCATGCGGCATTGGCCGGCATCCAGGCCGACTTCTTCGGCGATCATCCGCGCGACGATCGCCACGCGGTCCAGATGGTCCGCCGTCTCCCCATGACGGCAGGCGATCGCCTTGGACAGGCGCCAGATTATCTCTTCCTCATGCCGCTCGACCCGCTTCATCGCGGCATCGAAATCACGTTGCAGCGCCGCGGCCTTCGTCGCCAGCGCCAATCGCTCTTCACCGATGCTGAGGATATTGCGGACGCGGATCGTCAGCTCGGTCTCGTCGATCGGCTTGTTCAGGAATTCCGTGGCCCCCGCCTTCATCGCCGCCAGCTTGATATCGGCCTCCTTGCGGGAGGTAATCATGATTGCAGGCACATGCGCGGTAAGTTTGTTCTTACGCAAATGAGTGATGACCTCGACACCGTTCATGCCTGGCATCATGTAATCGACCAGGATGAGGTCCGGAGTCTTGTCTTCGAGCCGTGCCAGAGCCTCGTTCGGGTGGAGGAACGACACGACCTCGCTGCCCTTGATGGCTTCGACAGCCCGGCGAAGCGTGGCTACAACGGAAGGACTGTCATCGATGACGAAGACGCGCATGATTACCCCGCGGAGCGCCCGCGACACACACGGATCTACTCACGATATTCGGCTTGGAGGTTGCTGGAGGCCTTTCTCATGAAAGGGCCGCGTCACAATGATTGTGAATCTTGGCTGAGGTAACCAAATCGTTAAATGGCTAACGGTGTGTTAAACTCGCTCTCAACCTGTGATCGTTTCTGCAATTAACTGCGATAAAATGATAAGATTGCGTTTTTCTGATATTAAATATTGCCGGTAGTATCGAGGCTGCGACGACTGCTGCGCGTCGATGACGGCGAAACGCCGTACATGGCGCGATAGCGAGCGGCAAAATATCCCATATGACTGAAACCCCAGCGTGCGGCGATGTCGGATATGTTCTCCTCGGTATCTCCGCGAAGCAGATCATGGTGGATCTGCTGGAGCCGTAGGCGCTGCACGTAGGTCTGAGGGTTCATGCCCATGTTTTGTTGAAAGGAAAGCTGCAGGCTGCGCACGCTCTGCCCGGCATTCCTGGCGATATCCGCCACCGTGAATTCATCGCCCAGATGGGTCTGGATCCAGTCCAGTGCCCGCTTCAGGTTGCGAGGGCGTGCGCTCTGGATCATGGTTTTCTGGGCCGATCGCGGCCATGACTGCACAAAGGCCGTTATCAGCGCCTCCATGAAAAGGGAGGCGCCCAATGGAGAGGCGGCAAAGGGATGCTCGCCCGCTTCCAGAAGCAAAGCCGCCATGCGGTGGATCGTCCGCACTCCCGCATCGCCGATCTCGGTCATTGTATCGAAGCGCCGGAAAAACAACTCAGGGTCGTCCTTGCCGATATCGATCAGGGGCAGGCAATGGATGCGCGGTATGGCAAGCGCGATCTTGCGGGCGCCCTTGGAAGCCTTGAGCCTCGTGGAGCCGGGGCACAGCAGCATGAAGGTGGTGCCTGCCTTGGCCGTGAACTCCAGATCGTCGGTTTCGATATGAAATACGCCGTTTTCGACAAAGTGCAGTTCTATGCGATCCGAGGGATGAAACAGGTAGTGGATTTCATAGCCCGTCTCCGAAAAGATCCGCCAGGCAGCCACTTTTCGGATCGTCGCCAGGGTAACATCAAGATGAAAGTGCGGGTCGTCCGGCCTGCGTTCGAAAACGACGGATATATCGGCCTTCCTCAATCTTTCCTGCAGATCCACGGGTTCGCAGGACGACCATGCATATTTCTCGACGGCTATGTTCATCTTACTCAATCAGCATTACCGGCTCGTTTGCGGGCGAGATGGCAAGCAAGCCCGACTGATGGCCTGCATGAAGACGTTGTGTACCCGGCGCCCTCTATAGGGTTCGGGTCTTGCCCAGGGCTTTCCCGCCGGCATATGACGGTGCAGTTGCGAGCGGCTGCCTTGTTTCGTCTTCCGCGTTAACTCCGTGTTTTTCTGTTCGTCCTAGTTTGCCGGGGACAGTCCCAGGCGGAGTCCCGAACAGTATGGCGTATGCAGCGACAAGCCGACAATTTACCCCTTCGACGGATAGCTTCGTCGATCGATTGGAAAGCGCGCGATTACAGATCGAGCAGCGCTTTCTGGATGGCGGCGCAGTCCTCATCACAGTCACGGAAGCCCTGGCCAAACTTGTCAGCCTGCTGGAACATATCGGCAATTCGCTGAAGGAGGAGAATGCGGCCGACGCCACGGCGCGGCTGCTCCAGACGGTGGATCTGCTGAACAAGCTGCCGCCGGCGGAAGCGCGGCGCCAGGAGTGCGTGACCTCCATCGGCCAGACGGGACAGCAGCTTGCGGAACATGTGCTTTCGATGGAAGAAACGCTGCGCTATCTCAGAACCTTTGCCGCAACGGCAAAGATAGCAGGCGCGCGCATTCCGGATTTTTCCAGCTTCGCCAGCGAAATCGTCGAGCGCATCGAATTCGCCGCCAAGGAAGTCAAGGCGCTCTCCCTGCAGATCCGTTCGCTGGAAGAGCAGATCGAATCCGCCACGGCGAACGAGGATGGGTCGCTGGCCCAGTATCTGAGCGGCATCCCCTCCATCGCCCAGCGGCTCGTCTCGAACGCCGAGGAAATCCAGGTCCAGCGCGGCAACCTTTCCGATCTCGCGGATACCGTTGCTGGTCTGGCTCGCAAGATTCAGAACAAAGTCGCTCATACGCTCTCGGCCATGCAGATCGGCGATATCACCCGGCAGAGGGTCGAGCATTGCCAGACCGCCCACGCGATTGCGGAGGCCTACCTCGCTTCCGAAGCGCCGGCCGGCCTTTCGGCGTCCGATCGCCAGCGCCTCTCGCAATTGGCAATGACGCTGATCTTCGAACTGCTCGGCGAGACGACCAAGGGGTTCGACCGCGAGACAGCAAAGATCGTGGATAACATCCGCAGCTTCAGCGGCGATATCGGCACGCTCCTCGACCTCTACCGGACGATGATGTCTCAGAGCGGACAGGACGGAAAAAGCCCGATCAATTCGCTGCGCGGCGATCTTTCAGCTGCCCGTGCAGTTGTCGACCGTATCGACATCGCCGCTGCCGGCGCCAATCGGCTCAGCGAAAAGACGTCCGAGATGGTGAAGGAGCTGACCACGAGCATTCAAACCATTCAGCTCGTGCGTCGTGACATTCAATACATGGCCCTCAACACCAATCTGCGCTGCGGCAAGCTGGGCGAAGAAGGACGGGCGATCAATGTCGTCGCCGGCGAGCTGCGGTCGTTTGCGTCGCTGCTCGATGAGGATGCGGAGAAGATACTCGTCGGGCTCGGCAGGCTTGAAACGCAGACCGTCGGTCTCAAGGGCTGGCGGCAGGGGGGAGAACAGGAAAATCCCTCCAGCCTCGGCGCATATCTGGATACAGCCCTTGCCCATATCGGCGAGGCCGGCGCTGCGATGGACCTCAATGTGCAGGAGCTCCGCAGCTGTGGCGAGGCCATGACCTCGCAAGTGACCGAAGTCATCGGCCGGCTGGATTTCCGGGCTGGGATCGGTGAAACCCTGGCCTCCTGCACCCACGAAGCCGGCCTGGCGCGCCGTGCATTTGCCGATATGACAGGCCTGGAAACACCCTTGGCCGTTATCTCCGAGCGTATCTTCAAGATCTACACCATGGCGGCGGAACGCGACATACATGCGGCCGTCTTCGGCGTGGTCGTCACCGCCGCCGAAAGCCCTTCGGCCTCGTCGAGCGACGAGGATCTGTTTGCGGACGCTCTCTTCTGAGTGCAGCGCAACGGGCCGGCATGACAGGCGAAGGCCGGAGACCGGCTTGCCGGCGTCCCTTTCGAAATCGGTCCGGCCTCCCGCGAAAGGCTGACGTTGTCTTGACGTTACGTTGACAATCCGGGCGCTGATGGTTCGGCGAAACCACATTGGCCGGGCCTTTGCATGAATCGGAAGACATCGATCGCCGAGACGGCGCGGCGCATGACTGGGGATAGGCGTCGCTCCAATTGCCGGAAGGCTCCAATCCCGCGCGTTTCATTCTTTCGATGATCGGGGAATCGGATGCCTGGTGTCGCCGGAATGCGACAATGCCGACCAAACGCATGTTACAAACCTTAATACAACGTTTCTTCACCTTTCCTTCGATAGGGGGTTACCTATTTACCGTGGCCATACCGCCCGACGCAACTGAAGCCGATGGGCGGATGGTGCAAAGGCCTGGGCAGGGTAAGAGTGATGGGATGGGGTTGGTAGATTGGGCATTGCGTGGAATGCTCGACATGGACGGTCGGCGCAGGACGCGGTCCCGCAGTGAGCATTATGAACCATGGGTCGTGCTCGCCGTGGAAAGCTTCGAACGGGAAATGCTGGTTTTCTACAGGCGTTCGCAGTTCAAGGTCATTCAAACGGCGGCGTGACAGGCATGGCGGGAGATCGAACCGTGGCACATGTTTGCTTGCGGAGCGATCGGACGACCGCTTGAACGGGCAATCCGATCGTCGATAATTCCAGTCCACTTTGAATGCGGATCAGGGCGTCACGAGTGCTGAAAATCCGCCTGCTGGCAGCGGAGAGGCATCAGCCAAGCCGCATGGACAGCTCGATATCCTCGGCAAAAGGCGTGGACATATATCCGCTGGATGGTGACCGCACCCAGGTCAGATAGTCGGGGCAGAAATCCGCATTGTCGGCAATCACCAGCGCTCCCGGCCTGAGCCGGCTTTCCATCAGCTTCAGAATGTCCGGATAGAGCGCCTTGGCACCATCGAGAAGCAACAGGTCGACAGTATCGGGAAGATCGGCGCTCAGCGTCTGCAGGGCATCGCCCTCACGGATTTCCACGAGATCGAGGAGGCCGCCGGCCGCCAGGTTCGCGCGCGCCCGTGCCACCTTGGAGGGCTCGAATTCCGTTGTGATCAACCGACCGCCGCCGTTGTCCCGTAGGGCCGCGGCAAGATGGAGGGTGGAGATGCCGAAAGACGTTCCGAACTCGACGATCGTTCGAGCGCCGGTGCTTCGCGTCAGCATATAGAGCAATGTCCCCGTTTCCCGGGAGATGGCGAGCGGTATGTCTTTTAGCCGCGCATAGAAGTCGAGGTAATCGCTCTTGCTGCGCACGAGCCGCGCGCGCTCCGCGCTGGACAGGCCGTTCCAGTAAGCAGCCACAGATGGAGTTGTTGCCGGCGATGCTGCATTGGCTTCCTCGAACAGGCGATCGAGCAATGATGCGAGCGGGGCGGTCGTCAGGGTGGTCATGTATGTCTCCGTCAGGATTGAAGATTTGCCGACAGCGAAAATACGAATAATTCATCGTGTTTTCTAATCGCGTTGACGGAGGTTGCGCCTGTGTATCACCTATGCATATGAATATGCTGATCAAATTCGGCGCTTGCGATCGCGAATATGCTGGCTTCCCGGCGATCGCCGTGCGCGCCATTCGCATTTTTAGTGGTGTCATGTGGGAGGCCGAATGTCGGCGACTTACGATCGCCGGCTCCAAGCTGAAATCCTCCGTTCGGTGCCGGATCCACGCTCAGCGATTCAGGTCATCGGAGATGCCGAAGCCGACGATGCTGACCGGATGGTCGAAGCCTCGCAGAGCATGACACCCGAAAGGCCGACATTCGATGCCCGCCGCTTCGGCGATATCGGCAGTCATCAGCATGGCCGCATCAAATTCCTTGGCGAGCGCCTGAAGCCGGGCCGAACGGTTGACAGGGGTGCCAATGATCGTGAACGAAAAACGTCCGGGGGAGCCGATGTTGCCGTGAACGACCTCGCCGATGTCGATACCGATCCGGGCTCGTAAAGGCGGGGACGTCTTTCGCGACGGCAGGGTATTGATGCGTTCGAGCGCCTTCAAGCCATCCAGTGCGGCATTCACCGCAGCCGCACATAGAGGTCGTTCGCTTTGTGGGTCCGGGATGGGAAAGAACATGACGACGGCATCGCCGACATGGCCGGACACCTGACCACCGGCGCGGGACACCGGCTGGGTGACCGCCTCGAAGAAAAGGTTGAGGTGGTCGATCAGGGAGCGCGGATCCAGACTTTCGGTCAATGATGTGAATTGGAACAGATCGCAGTAGATCACGATTGCACGGATTTGCTCGACTTCGCCAAGACCGACGCGACCGTCGAGCAGAGCGGTTGCGGCACTGGTGCCAAGATATGTTTGCAGCAGGGTGCGCGCCGCCGCAGCGTTCAGCCGCGCTCCCAGCGCCAGCGCGAAAACCGGTGTCACCAGATGCAGCAGGTCTATGTCCGCCGGGGTCAATCCGCCGGTTCGCTCCGTAATGAACAAGCTCATCACGTCGTCGAAAAAGCCGAGCGTGGCGTCGGGGGCAATATGGTTCGCAAAGGCTATGGCGTCCGTTGCTCCCGTTTGCCGAACACGGGCAAGGCGACCGCTGCCAGCATCGAGGCGAAGGACCGTTAGATCCTCTTGCAGCATGACCGCGAAGATGTCGCCGGCAAGGATATTTCCTTCGGTACCGCTGCTGTCTCTCTGCCAACGGATGAAGTGCTGGGCTCTTTCAGGATCGACGGCATCGCAGGCAACCTCGATCGTCGCAATATCGAGACCGGCTGCATTCAACGTGCGGCCAAGGAGGATTACGAGTTCCGAGTCGCTCGCACCGGCGAGTGCCGCTTCCACCAGGCCCTGGCTCGCACGCGAAAATGCGTCTGTCAGAGTGCCACCGCCGTCGGCTGGCTTGTGGGCTATTCGGTCTTTTGTCATCACGCTCTTTGATTTGTATCGCTGTCGCGCCGGCCGCGCTTGTCTAAAAATGGCGCCAGGGGCGTTATCTCAACCATATCGATATTTGCACGCGTCATTGCGCATTGGGCAAAATACGACTAACCCGTCGGTTTTCCTATTCGCATTGTCAGGCATCGACATGACGGATCGTCCAAGGGCGCGGATTTCTTCGCGAAAGCGGCCGAAGCAGGCGCGGTCGGCCGAGCTCGTTTCCGCAATCCTGAGCGCGGCGGCTCACGTTTTGGCAAAGGAGGGCGCCCAGCGTTTCACCACGGCGCGCGTCGCGGACAAGGCCGGCGTCAGCGTCGGATCCCTGTATCAGTACTTTCCCAACAAGGCGGCGATTCTCTTCCGCCTGCAGAGCGACGAGTGGCAGCAGACATCGGGCCTGTTGCATCGCATCCTTGAAGATGACGCAAGATCGCCGCCGGAGCGTCTGCGCGCGCTCGTCCACGCCTTCCTCCGCTCCGAATGCGAGGAAGCCGCGATGCGCGTCGCGCTCAATGACGCGGCCCCGCTTTACCGCGATGCACCGGAGGCGCAGGAGGCGAAGTCGTCCGGGGACCGGATCCTGCTTGCATTCATGCGCGAAGCCTTGCCGGGCGTCGAAGCGGCAACCCGGGCTCAAGCGGCTGACCTGATTACCGCCACGCTCAGCGGGGTCGGAAAGCGATTTTCGGAAAAGCCCCGGACGGCGCAGGAGATCGAGGCCTATGCAGAGGCCATGGCGGATATGTTCTGCGCCTATTTCGAAAGCCTCCAGCGTCGATAAGGAGCAGGGCATCGGCTGGCCGAGCTTCGTGTTGACACATATCCGCCAAGCGCCTATTGAAATGCCCAGCTGGCTCCGCCGGCCGTAAGCGTTTGACGTCAAGCAACGCACTCAACGATCCTCGTCGGTCGGAGTGCGTTTTTTTGTGCCTCCGCCGATCGAGGAAAAGCCTGGAGACTATCATGGCTTTTCAATCGACATCTGATCCGGCGCGCGGTCGTCTTCTGCTGCTGAGCGCCATTCTCTTCATCTCTTATCTTTGCGTCGGCATGTCGTTTCCGATCGTGCCGATCTACGTGACCGAGCAGTTGAAGCTCGGCAACGTCTGGGCCGGGCTCGGTGTCGGCATTGCGTTTCTCGCAACCATCGTCACGCGGGGTCATGCCGGCGGGCTTTCGGATCATCGCGGCGCCAAGGTCGCGGTTGCCCGCGGGCTGATGTTCTATATCGCGGGCGCGGTGATATCGCTCATTGCCGGCCTGCTGGTCGGTGCCCCGATGCCGTCGTTCCTTCTTCTTCTCGCAGGTCGTCTGCTTCTTGGTCTGGGCGAAAGCCTCGTCGCCGTCGGCGTGATCGCATGGGGTATCGGCATCGTCGGTCCGGGGCGTTCAGGCAAGGTCCTTGCGCTGGTGGGCGCCGCGATCTACGGCGCGCTTGCCGTCGGCGGACCGATCGGTCTGGCATTGTTCGACCGGTTCGGCTTTGCCGGGACAATGGGGATCAGCGCCGTTCTCCCCTTCCTCGGCTTGCTGGCGATCTCGCGCATTCCCGGCGTTGCTCCCCATCCCGGTGCGGAACGGCCGCCGCTTTGGAGTGTCGTCAACCGGATATGGCTGCATGGATCCATCGTATGCTTGCAGGGCATAGGCTTTGCCGCCATCGGTGCCTTCTTCACGCTCTACTTCCACGACCGCGGCTGGAGCTATGCCGGGCTGGGCCTGACGGCCTTCGGCGGCGGGTTCGTGCTGGTGCGCGTGCTCTTCGGCCATCTGCCGGATCGTATCGGTGGCTTGCCGGTCGCGGCCATGTCGCTTGCGGTCGAAGCGATCGGCCAGTTCCTGATCTGGAATGCAAACGATCCCATCCTTGCTCTGGTCGGTGCATTTCTCACCGGCCTCGGATGCTCGATGATCTTTCCGGCCATGGGCCGGGAGGTCGTTCGTCTGGTGGAACCGCATCTGCGCGGAACCGCGCTCGGCGGCTTCTCGGCATTCCAGGATCTCGCCTATGGGCTGACCGGACCGATGGCCGGCTTGTTGGCCGACAGGACCGGCTATGACAGCGTGTTCCTCGCCGGGACCGTTTCCTCGATCGCCGGCCTGTTGATCGCGCTCTCGCTTCGCAGGGGCCGTGCTGCCGCGTTCAACTGAACCGCATGGTGGTCCCCGCCGCCCGGCAGGGGGCCATCTAGCTTCCGGTCTTTACCGGCGATGTACCTTCGCCTGCCGTGGCGGTCGGCCATGTCGCATAATAATACTTGCCGTTGACGGTGCCGAAGAAGGCGTTTTGTCCGGTAGCCTTGTCGACGTAGCTGCCGTCGCTTGTCCTTATCAGGACGCCCTTGCCATCCCGCTTGAGATGTTCTTTCAGGAATTCGTTCCAGCCGTCCTTGGCGATCGCTTCAGGCTTGCCGGCCTTGCTGTTCTTGTCATCCGGGTTCCATGCATCGATGGCGACGCCCCTGGTGGGATCGAAGACGGACAGGTTTCCGCTCTTCAGGGCATTCAGCATCGATTTGGCCTGCTGGCCGCTGACGGGATCGCTGGAAGAAGCCTTCAGCCTGGCATTGAGGGCCTTCATGAAATCGTTCGATGCGATGTTGTCGTTCGGCTTCTGTGCCGATGGCGGGACGACAGTCTGCGTCGTTGCGTGATTCTTCGACAATCCGTTGAGGAGGATGCTCAGCTTGCTGTTGGAGTGAACCGAGCTGTAGGAATCGTCTGCAAGCGCGCTCACCGAGCGCGATACATCGCTCCCCGTTACCGTTCCGCCGTGCAGCGTTTTCATCGTGCTGTGTACGCTGAGAAGCCGCAGCGAATTGATGCTGTTCACCATGCCGATGTCCCCCGATGTCGCTCCGGCTCCCACTCTGCCGGAGCTCAGATTGCATGCACAAGCATGTATCATCCCTGGCTTGCACGGGGCTAACGCTGCCGATTCTACGTTGTATCGAAAGATCGGACGTACGGTTGGAAACGACCACATCTGCGATGTGACCGGGCTGCTGCTTGCCGGATCCGTATGTTCGCGCAGGGATTTCACCTCGCCTGCCGCAACCGGATCTCCGTGATCTCCCCCAGGGGGAGCGCCGGAAGTCAGGACATGCCGAGGCTACAGCATCGGGGCTGGCATCCCTTTGTTTTTAATGCATGATCGCGCAGCTATGATCCTGCACGTCCTCTCCGCCCATGCCGAGCGTGGCAACGTCAGTCAGCACGATGAAGCCGGGGCCGTCGGCGAAATTGGCGCCGACCACAACGAGATTGTGATCGCCCATTTCCTTTGCCGGATCCTTCAAGCTCTTGGCGAGCGCCAGGACCGGATTGAAATCGCCCAATGTCTCGCCCTTGACGCGGATTGCCGTGAATTCGTGACCGGCAATCTTGTCTGGAAGGGGCGCCCAGTCCGTTGCGATCTTGTCGGCGTCGGCCTTCAGGACCGCTCGCGCATCCGCGCTGATGCAATCGACATGGATATGCAGCTGGTTTTGCGAGCGGGCCTGCAGCGCGTTGATGGCGAGGCTCAGACCGTCGCGCGGGAGCGGGTGCGGCAGCCGGGCATTGACGTCATCCTGCTCGGCCCAGGCATCGGCAAAGAAATTATGCGTTGCCGGATCGAGGAGCGCCGGGCTTTCCATGCCGGTGATCTTGTCGGTGGGGATCAGGAGGAATTGCGCAACGCCGCGTAGATCCTTCAGCATGGCATAGTGCTCGGCCGTATTTACCGAAAGGCACGGCGCGGTCTGCACGACGCATTTATCGTGCACGATTTTCCACAGCACGTCGGAGTCGGCAAAGGCTGGAGCAAAGAGAAGGGGAAAAAAGGAAGCGGCAAGAGCCGTGACGCGACGCAAGAGTGTCATGGCATGGGATTTCCCTGGTTCAAATGGTTGGGCATCTTCGCAATGTCGCACGGCTTAGCATAGGCCCATTAGGCTGATGTGACGACGCGACGGCCGTGTATGTCAAATCCGGGCCGGATGGATGCGGTAGAGGTTGCAATATCAGTTTCGCTTCATTCTGGCTTCAGTCCGCTTTCAGTTTGGTTGCCTACATGGCAAGAGCCGGGGAAAACCATGCCTCGCCTCAGGGATGGAAAGGTATCCGCCAAAGTCTGGCCGCAGCCTTTCGGATGCCTGCGACGGGGTGTTCGCAACGTTCGACCGCCGCGATTCATCGCTGGTCGATATATTCTGGAGCTTAAAATGGGTATCGGAAAATTGATCGAGGAAGTAGCAGGTGCCGTCGCTGCCGAGGATGCCGCAGAGGCTGTCGACCCGAATGCCGGTTTCCTGACAAAGGCGGCCGCCGCCGTCGCCGGTTTCGAAGGCGTCAACAAGCTGACGGACGTGCTCAAGGAAAAAGAGCAGGAGCCGAGCGCCGAGAGCAGCGGCGACCAGAACGGCTGATCGCCGGCGGCGTTCTTTCAAACAGGCTCAGGCTTGGCATTCATAATCAACTCCATGTCCGTTGAAGCGGCATCATTCTCAAAGGAATTTTAATGAAACTCTCCAGAACACTTGCATTCGTCGGCGCCCTTGCCCTTGCAGGCTCTGCCTTCGCCGCCTCTCCGGCTCCAGCCCCTGCCGCAACGACAGCCGCTGCGCCTTCTGCCGCTTCAACGACCGTCAAGCCCGCCGCAACGGCGACGACGGACAAGCAGGCCGTTTCGAAAAAATGCTCGGCCGACGCCGATGCAAAGGGTCTGCATGGAAAGGCCCGCAAGAAATTCCGCCAGGATTGCAAGGCGGCTTCGAAGAAGAAGAGCTGATTGATCAATCCATCGTAAATCGACTTGGAAGCCGGGCTCTCGTCCCGGCTTTTTTGTTTTGCCGCAGTGGTTGCAACATCTTGGCTCGACGGCGAACGTCCCGCCACTCGGCTCCCGTTGAGATCGGGCGCGCGGGGTGTGCATCCCTCGATTGCGCCTTCGCCATCGGTTTGTCCCTGGACGTCGGGGCTTGACGAAAACAAACCAGGCATTAGTTTAAACGGAGGCGCCTCCGTTTATCGTTGTGCGTCCCACATCCTGATTGCGATGCGCCGGTCACTGTGAGGAAAGGCCGGCGGCTCGTCTTCCTGAGAAAATCATATAGCAACCGGTAGACCGCCGAACAGACTCTACTAGATTTCGTAGGTCTCATCTTCGTGACGATGGCAGGAGCTTATCATGACACGAACCATCCATGTCGCACTCGATATCAACGGGCAGCGGCACGAACTCGATATCGAGCCGCGTGTGACGTTGCTCGACGCGCTGCGCGAGCATCTCGCGCTCACCGGCACAAAGAAAGGCTGCGACCAGGGCCAATGCGGAGCCTGCACCTGTCACGTCGACGGCAAGCGCGTACTCTCCTGCCTGACGCTTGCCGCGCAGGCCGAGGGCCGCAAGGTCACGACGATCGAGGGCATCACCGGCGAAGCCGGCAACCTGCATCCCGTGCAGGCGGCGTTCATCGAACTTGATGCCTTCCAGTGCGGCTATTGCACGCCCGGCCAGATCATGTCGGCGGTCGCCTGCATTCGCGAAGGGCACGCCGGATCGGATGCCGAGATCCGCGAATATATGTCCGGAAATCTCTGTCGATGCGGGGCCTACAACAGCATCGTCGCGGCGGTGCGCCAAGCCGCGGAGGTGGCGTAATGCGGAACTTTTCGTATTTCCGTGCGACCTCGCCGGCCGAGGCCGGTCGCGCAGCGCAGCAGGCGGGCGCCATGTTCCTCGCCGGTGGAACGACCTTGCTCGATCTTGCCAAATGCGGAGTGAGCGAGCCTGATACGGTCATCGATATCACCCACCTTTCCGGCATGAACGGTATTGCGGTCGATGCGGCCGGCGCAAAGATCGGCGCACTTGCCAGGATGAGCGATGTTGCCGATCACAAGGATATCCGTGCAGCCTTCCCGGCCGTTTCGGAATCGCTCGCGCTTGCTGCATCCGCTCAACTCCGCAACATGGCGACGATCGGCGGCAATCTCCTGCAACGGACGCGCTGTTCCTACTTCCGCGATCCAGGCGCCTTTGTTGCCTGCAACAAGCGCAATCCCGGCTCCGGCTGTTCGGCGATCGGCGGCGTCACGCGCAATCACGCCGTGCTCGGCACGAGCGCTTCATGCATCGCCTCCTATCCCGGCGATCTGGCGGTTGCTCTGGTTGCCTTCGATGCCGTGATCGAGACGGATAGCCGCAAGGTGGTTGTGGATGATTTCTTCCTTGCTCCGGGCGACACGCCCGACAGGGAGACGGTCCTTCGACGCGGCGAAATGATCATGGCGATTGATATCCCTGCGTCCGCTGCTGCCCGAAACTCCACCTACATCAAGGTCCGCGACCGGCAGTCTTACGAATTCGCCGCCGCAAGCGCCGCAGTCGGTCTCGAACTCGAAGCCGATGGCAGGACGGTCCGCGATATTCGCGTGGCATTGGGCGGCGTCGCCACCAAACCCTGGCGGGTACGAGCCGTCGAGCAGGCGCTCGTCGGCAAGGTACTTGAGGCCGATGTCGTGGAGAAAGCCAGCCGCCTCGCGATGGAGGGTGCCGTCGAACATGGCGGCAATCGTCACAAGATCGAACTTGCGCCGCGCGTTGTCGCCCGCGCCATTCTGAAAGTGGGAGGCCTGGCATGACCATGATGGAACCGCGCAAGCATGGCGATGCATCCGACGGCACGGTCGGCGGTCGTCAGTCGCGCTTCGAAGGCAATATGAAGGTCATGGGTACGGCGACCTACGCACTGGAATATCCGGTCGAAAACCTTGCTTATGCCGTCCTCGTTCAGAGCACGATCCCGGCCGGCCGTGTCGTCAAGGTCGATATCTCGGCAGCGCTTGCAATGCCGGGCGTGCTGCTTGTGCTGACACCGGAGGATGATCTGGGTCTCAGGCTTGGCGGCGACTGGGGCGGCAACAGGCCTGCGGAGGGGCCATACTATCCGCTGCCGCGCGAGGTGCAGTTCAACGGCCAGTCGATCGCCGCCGTCGTGGCCGAAAGCCGCGAGCAGGCCACCGAGGCGGCTAGGCTGGTGCGCGTTACCTACGAGCAGAGCAAGCACGTCGCCGATCTCAACGATCCGAATGCCGGCGAGGGCAAGCTCATAGACCCGCTTTCCTCAAGCTGGGGCGACGCCGAAGCGGCGCTTGCCGCATCTCCGGTGCGGATCGATGCCGAATACTCGACTCCACGCGAATATCATGTGGCGATGGAGCCGCACGGGCTGACCGCGAAATGGGATGGCGACCAGCTGACCATCTGGGAGCCGAGCCAGTGGTCGCATGGCATGGCGCGCATGTATTCGGAATGGTTCGACATGCCCTATGAAAATGTCCGGATCATCTCCCCCTTCATCGGCGGCGGTTTCGGATCGAAGGGCCAACCGCTCGCCTATGGCGCGGTGGCGATCGCGGCGGCAAGGAAGCTCGGCCGCCCGGTAAAGCTCGCGGTCACGCGCCCGCAGAATTTTACGAGCTATGGCGGCCGCGCTGCGACCAGGCAGAAGATCGCGCTCGGCGCAACGGAGGATGGTATCCTGCAGGCGATCGTCCATCGCGGCGCCAGCGAAACCTCGATCTATGCGGACTGGCCGGAGCAGACGGGAGCGGCGACCTCGATCCTCTACAAGGTCGAGAATTTCTCCTCGCAGCATCGCATCGTGCCCGTCAACAGCGTGACGCCGGGCGCCTTGCGCGGCCCGGGCAAGAACCCGAGCGCCTACGGTATCGAGTGTGCGATGGAGGAACTAGCCTACAAGCTCGGCATGGATCCGCTGGAACTCCGGCTGAAAAACTATGCCGATCACGACTACCAGTCCGGCAAGCCGTGGTCGACGCGGCGGCTGCGTGAGGCTCTGACCGAGGGCGCCGAAGCCTTCGGTTGGTCGCGGCGCAGCCACGCGCCGCGTTCGATGCGCGACGGCAAGACCCTGATCGGCTGGGGCATCGGCTGCGGCACCTTCCCGGTCATCCGGGCGCCGAGCGAGGCGATGATCCGGATTCTCGCCAATGGTAGGGTCGAGGTCGTCAGCGGCGCCATCGACATGGGGCAGGGGACCTATACGATCCTCGCCCAGAGCGCCGCCGAGGTTTTCGGCATTCCGGTGGAGCAAGTCGAGGTGCATCTCGGCGATTCACGCCTGCCGGGCTCGGCGATTGCCGGCGGCTCGATGCTGGCCGGCTCGATCATGGGAGCCGTTCACAAGGCTGCGGTTGCCGCCCGCGACGAACTCATCGGCCTTGCGCTCAGCGACGCCAATTCGCCGTTCCGCGATACGGGTGCGAATACGCTGAATTTCGCCGAAGGCCGCATCGCAGCGCCACGCGGCGAAACCCCGTCGCTGACGCTGGCGGAACTGATGTCGGCGCTCAAGCGTGAGGAGATCGAAGTCCGGCGCAACACCCTGCCTGAAGGCGCGAATGCGCAGGAGCAACTCCAGGCCTGGACCACTATGGCGAAGGTGCAGGGACCGACCATGGGCGATTATTCCATGCATAGCTGGTGCGCCCATTTCGCCGAAGTGCGGGTCGACGAGGATTTCGGCACGGTGCGCGTTTCCCGCATGGTCTCCGCCTTCGATTGCGGCCGTCTCTATAATCCGCGGCTGGTCGAAAGCCAGTGGCGGGGCGGTATCATCATGGGCATCGGCCAGGCGCTTCTGGAGGAAGGATTGGTCGATCCGCGCAACGGGCGAACGGTCAACAACAATGTCGGCGATTACCTCGTGCCAACGAATTCGGACATCCCGGATATTCAGGTGATCTCCGTCGGCGTGCCGGACCGTCACGCCTCTGCGCTCGGTGGCAAGGGCGTCGGTGAAGTCGGCATTGTCGGCGTGGCGCCTGCCATTGCCAATGCGGTGTTCCATGCGACCGGCAAGCGCATTCGCGACCTGCCGATCACATTGGAGAAGCTGCTGTAACCGCAGATCCATGGAGCCGCATTGCGCAAGCGTGCGGCTCAAATGCCTCGGCGACAGCGACCGTTGGCCGGGGCTATCCATGCGACATAACGTCGAGCTGGCCGTTGCCTTTTCGGCAATAGATGAGCCGAAAATCAGCGCTTCTTCAGAACGCATCCGTTTGCCATAGTTCATCGAAAGCGCCCTTGAGAGCGTTGTGAGGCGAACGTCATGGCCTATGTAATCACCGAGCCCTGCATCGATACGAAAGACGGCGCCTGTACGGTTGCCTGCCCGGTCGATTGCATCTACGAGGGCGGGCGGATGTTCTATATCCAGCCGGACGAATGCATCAATTGCGGGCTCTGTCTTTCCGTCTGTCCGGTCGATGCCATCTTGTGGGATGAGGAAATGCCGGCGGAGCGACTGTTTCTGCGCGAGGTCAATCGCGATTTCTTCGCCGATAGCGTTACCGGCTGGGGCGCGCCCGGCGGCTGGGACAAGAGCCGCACGACCAGTCTCGACCACCCTTTCGTCGCGGCTTACAACGAGATTTCCGAAAGCCGCTGCTGATCCGGCAGGAGTCTTCATCGAGTGTCCCCGCCGCAGTGAAATGGCGGTTGCCGTTTCCCGCGATATCAGGAGATTCCGTGCCAGGTGTCATAGTAGGCGCGCGTCGCTTCCGATAAAGCGTTGACGAGAGGCCGCTGTTTCTCAAGTCTCGGCAGATCGGCTCTTGCCTGCGCCAAAAGTTCGGACAGGGCTGCGTCGAAGTCGATGCCCGTCAGCTTTCCTTCGCGCATCACCTCCCGGTCGGCGACAACGAGCCCTTTGGCATGTCGCGCGCTCATGCGGGTCAGCAGGATTTCCGCCTCGTCGATATCGTCGAACAGCGCCTCGGCCATCAGGGCTCGATAGTCGACGATCGTGAAATCTTCGGCGTCGCTTGCGTTGACGACCTGGCGGCCGACGCGGATCGCGGCATCGAATAGGCTCCCCGCCGCCAATTGCCTGGTCAGGCTGCGCCCGCCATGCAGGAGGTAGAGCAGCCGCATTTCCCGCCACAGATCCTGATCGTCGTCGAAGCCGGTGCCGTCGAGGCCGATGGCGAAGGTCGGGCCGCCAAGCGCGACCGCGGACGCAATCGAAGCAATGCCCGAGCGAAGGCGCAGATTGGCGGAGGGGTTGCTGACAAGCTGTACGCCGCGCTCGGCAAGCAGTTCAAGTTCATCGGGGCGCAGCTGGACGCCATGGGCGACGGCGAGGCGCGACGACAGGAAGCCTATCTTGTCGAGATAATTGACGATTCCCTCGGGAAAGCGGCGATCGAGCCACAGGCGCTGGCGCGGACTTTCGAGCAGATGCATATGAATGCGCCGGCCATGTGCAGCGGAAGCGTCCGCGATTGCCTCCAGCAGTGCGTTCGAGCACCATTGCGGCCCGATCGGCCCGTACTGCACGTCGACCAGCGGACTGGTATTGGCAGCCGCCACCGCCTCGACGGCGGCAAGCTGCGTGCGGATCGGTGCATAGTCGGGGATGGTCCCGGCCAGTGCCTGCCAGTCACCTGGGGACAGGAACGGCTTCAGCCGTTGCGGCCCGCCATCATAGGCCCAGGCGTCGTGGTCGAGCAGCGGGCAGGAGAGCGCAAGCCGGATGCCGATATCGCCCGCCGCTCGCATGACCGCGCCTGCCTCATCGGCCAGCCGGTCGACATTCAGGGAGTTATGGCAATGCATGGTCGCGCCGACGCCGGTTTTGGCCAGCCGGCCGAAGGCGACGAGCGCTTCGAGATAGGGATCCGTGCGCGGCCGCAGCCTCAGGCCCGGGATCCACACCTCAAGCGCATCATCGATGGCGCCGAAATCGAGGGTGCGGATGCCGTAGCCATGGTCATGAGCGTTGACGGGCGAGGGCAGAACCAGATCGCCGGATTGCAGACGAAGGGCTTGCAGCGCTTGCGGCAGCGCCGCCGCTTCCGTGACCCTCCGGGCAGGCGCATGACCCGGATCGAGCAGCAACCGCATGGTCATGGTCGTTTCCCTCTATCGTGAGACCAAGGTATTGATCTTCTCGGCGAACTTCGACAGCTCCTCGCCCATCGATTGGGCGACGACCTCCGTCGCATGGGTGAGCTGGCGGCGGCGCGAAACGACGATACCGACTTCGAGATCCTGGAGCTTCGATCCCGCGATCGACAGCGCGACAGCATCGCCGGCTTCCAGCTCGCGCAGCAGACCGAGCGGCGTGAAGAAGGCCACGCCCTCGCCGGCAAGGATCATCGGCTTCAGCATCATCTGATTGTTCGTCGCGACCAGCGTGCGGCCGACGCGATTGAGCGCGCCGAGCTCGACCGCGATCATCGAGCTCATGACCTCGTTGTCGAGTTGCAGCAGCATGTTGAACTGGGCGCATTCCTGCAGCGTCACGGACTTCTGCCGCGCGAGCGGATGGCTCTTGGCGACGATCGCCATCAGCGGCATGCGCACGCCATGGATCAGCTTCATGTCGTGCGGGCGGGCGAGATCGAAAGTCACGCCGATATCGACGTCGCCCTCGGCGAGGAAGCGGAAGATATTGTTGTAGTTATCGGTGCGGATGCGAAAATCCACCGCCGGATGCCTCTTGTGGAAGCTGGAGACGAATTCCGGCAGGAACTGGATCGCAAGGCTGTCCAGGGCGGCGATGTGGACGCGGCCGGTGCTCTTGCCGTGGAGATCGCCGAGATTGGATTTCATGATTTCGTATTCGTGCAGCGTATCCTTGGCGTGCCGCAGCACGATTTCGCCCGCCGATGTCAGCCGCAGGCCGTCGGAGAAGCGCTCGAACAGTGGCGTGCCGAGCTCGTCTTCCAGTTTCTTGATCTGCCGGCTGACGGCGGAGGTCGCGACATGCAGCTCGTCGGATGCCTTGCGGATCGATCCGGAGCGTGCGACCTCGGCGAAATACTTCAGAATGCTGGCATGCATGAAAAGCCCTCGGCGATCTCGAAGCTATAGCATGCCTATCTGCCGCGCCAAACGGGCGCCCGCTTCTCGCGGAAGGCCGTGACCCCTTCCATCGAATCCTCGCTTTTCAAGGCCTTGATCAGGGCCGGCGTCCTCAGCGCCTGCGCCTCGGCAGGGCTCAGATGCGCCGTGCGATTGACCGTCTGCTTGATCGCCCGCAGCGACAGCGGTGCGCAGGCGACGATATCGGCGACCCAGCGATCGACGGCTGCATCGAGCTCAGTTGACGGCACGACCTCGTTGACGATGCCATAGTTCGCCATTTCGAGAGCGCTGAATTGCCGCCCGGTCAGCATCACGGCCATGGCGCGATTGAAGGCGATCTTACGCTGCAGCAGGATCATGCCACCATCGAGCGGCATACGGCCGACGCGCGCCTCGGGTAGCCCAAAGCGGGCCGTTTCCACCGCGACGACGATATCGCAGCCGAGTACCATTTCGAAGCCGCCGCCAAGCGCATAGCCGTTGACACGAGCGATGACAGGCACGTCCAGCGAACGACGGAAGGCAAGGCCGCCAAAGCCGTTCTCCCGGCCAACCGCCCAGTAATCGACGCCGGAGCTGCCGCTTCCTCCCTTCAGATCGGCGCCTGCACAGAAGGCTTTCTCGCCTGAGCCGGTCAGGACGACACAGCTGATGTCGTCACGCCGTTCTATCTCGGTCCAGATCGCCTCGAGCGTCGCCTCGGTCTCGGCATCGACCGCATTCATCCGGTCGGGCCGGTCGAGTGTCACGCGGGCGACGCGGTCCTCTACGGTGAAGGAGACGCTCATGCGGCATCCCCCTGCAGCCCGGACAGCGAGGCCAGAATTTCCTCGTTATGCTGGCCAAGCTGTGGCGGCGAAATGCGCACGGTGACGTGGGCGGCGGACATGTCGATGGGCGAGCCGATCAGCCGGATCGGGCCTGCGGCCGTCTCGCCCGCCTCGAGGATCATCTTGTTGATGATGGTCTGTTCGTCCTTCAGCGCCTCCGGCAGCGAGCGTACCGGCGCGCAGAGGATATCGACGCCTTCCAGCCGCTCGATCCAGTGCGCCGTGCTGTTTTTGGCGAAGTTGTCGCGGAAGATCGCCTGCAGTTCCGGCCGCCGCGCCATCTGGGAGTCGAAATCCTTGTATTGCGGATATTGCGAGAGGTCTTCGATCTCAAGCGCTTCGCAGATGTCGCGCAAGGGGTTGGGCTTGAAGGCGCCGACCATGACGATCGCGCTGTCCGTCGTCTCGAAGACGCCGGTCAGCGGGAAAGCGCCCCAGTTCAGATCCTTCTGCCGCATCAGATGCGTCGTGCCCTCCTGCATCTGCATGGCGATCATGGAGTTGTAGAGGCTGACGGCGACCTGCTGGCCTTCGCCGGTCTTGTCTCGCTGGAGGAGGGCAAGCAGGATCCCCTGGACGAGATGCATGCCGGCTGAGTAATCGGCGAGCGGCGTGGCATAGATCGACGTCGGATGGCTGTTGTCGGACTTGCGGCGCATGACGCCGGAGACGGCCTGTGCCAGCACGTCCTGCCCGCCCTTGTGCTGATAGGGGCCGGTCAGTCCGAAGCCCGTGCCGACGGCGTAAATCAGGCGGGGATTGATCTTCTTCAGGTCTTCGTAGCCGAAGCCCATGCGCTCCATGACGCCTGGACGGAAGTTGTTGACGACGACATCGGCCGTATCGAGCAGCGTCAGAACGGTTTTGTTCGCGACGGGATCCTTCAGATCGAGCGCCAGGCTCTTCTTGTTGCGGTTCAGCGAGCAGAAGACCGGATTGTTGAGTCCGTCTGGATCGGAGCCCAGCGACCAGCGCGAGAGGTCGCCGATCTTCACCTTCTCGATCTTGATGACTTCGGCGCCGTAATCCGCCAGGACCTGCGTGCAGGAGGGTCCGAGCATGACCTGCGTGAAATCGATCACGCGGATTCCGTCGAGTGGTAAAGTCGTCATTCTGCAGCCTCCAAATATGTCGCGTTTTCCGAGGGGATATCGCCGGGATCGGCCCCCTGGGCCCGCATCTGCTTCTGAATTGCGCGGATATCGGCCTTGCGGACGGTCGTCCCCGCGTTGAGCGCAACGGTCGCGGCCACGCCTGCCGCTTCGCCCATCGCCATGCAGGGCGGAATCTCGCGGCTGGATTTCTGGGCCTGCGGCGTTGCCGAATAATGCCGGCCGGCGACGATCAGCTGATCGACCTCCTTCGGCAGCATGGCGCGATAGGGCGTGTAGTAGTCGCGGCCGCGGCAAACCGTGTCGGTGAAATGGCGGCGGGTCATGACGTCGTCCTTCGTTACGACATAGTCCCCCTGCAACAGCCGCGTCTGGCGCACGCCGGTCTGCGGCGCGAAATCGACGACATAGGCATTCTCGAAACCGGGCATCTTTTCCCGCGCGAAGTCGAGCAGCCTGGCGATCCTTGAGCGGCCTTCCATCTCCGCCTTGGTCAGATCCTCGACCTTCAGGCCGCTCAAGGTCGGCATATGCGGGCAATTCAGCCAGACGACGCCGGGAAGCGGCGTCTTCAGCCACCAGAAGGACCAGCAGCCGCCGATCAGCCGCTTGGCTTCGTGATCGAGCGCCTTGAAGGTTTCCGGCTCCTGCTGTTCGAAGCGTTCCGCCGCTTCCGTATCGATGCCGCCCCAGCGCGACACCGTCGTCAGGATGAAGTTGGATTCGATATGATCGGCTCCCGCGCTTGCGGCTACATCGAGGTCACCTGTGGTGTCGATGACGACGTCGCCGAGGATCGCCTGCATGCCGTCCTTCGTCTGGCAGATCACGCCTTTGATCGCGCCATCCTCGACGATCGCCGAGGAGAACCAGCTATGGGTCCTGAGCTTGATCTTCGCTTCGCCTATCATGTCGTAGGCGGCGCGCTTGAAGGCGTCGGGGTCGAAGGCGGCCGAGAAGCAGATCGGGTGCGGCATCGATTGGGTATGGAAATCGAAGAGGCCCCAGCGCGCCCAGCGCTGCCAGGCTTCCGGCGTGTCGCGGAATTCGATCAGGCGATCGCGGTCGGTGGGGGTCACGCAGAGCCCCCAGAGCTTCATGCGCTCGATCATTTCCATGCAGATGCCGCGCACGGTGATTTCGAGTTCGTTGATCATGTCGTCGAGCACCAGCACCATGCCTCCGGCGGCAAGGCCGCCGACATAGGGGTAGCGTTCGAGAAGCGTGACGCTGGCGCCGTTTCTTGCGGCCGAAACCGCCGCGGCAATCCCTGCCGGGCCGCCGCCGACCACCACCACATCGGAGCGATCGACGACACGGATATCCCGTGCAGGCTGATGAATAACCTGGTTCATTGGTGTTTCCTTCGTGTTTTTGTGGCGCTCAGTGCTGGCCGGCCGGTTTCCAGCGGATCATCCGCGCCTCGGCGACCGAGACGATGAAAAAGAGGATCACGGCGAGCAGCGCGGCAATGACGACCGTCGCGTAGAGAAGCGGCGAGCGGAAATTATAGGTCGCTTCGATGATGAGCGCGCCGAGCCCGAAGCTCGAGCCGATCCATTCTGCGACGATCGCCCCCATGACGCTGCTTGTGGCCGCAATCTTCAAGGCGGCAAAGAGGAATGGCAGCGAGCTTGGGAGACGGACCTTCCAGAGGATTTCGGAGTTGCTGGCCGAAAGCACCCGCATGAGATCGAGCATGGCCGGGCTTGCGGAGCGAAGCCCCTGGACCATGTTGACCAGCGTCGGGAAGAAGCAGATGAGCCCGGCAATGATGATCTTCGGAGCGACGCCGTTGCCGAAGATCAGGACGAGGATCGGCGCAAGCGCGATGATCGGGATCGCCTTGACGAAGACGGCGATGGGGTAGAAGGCCTTTTCCGCCGTGGCGCTGTGGACGAACCAGATAGCCAGCAGGATCGCGACGAGGTTGCCAAAAACGAAACCGAGCACGGCTTCCAGTACCGTCGGCAGCAAGTTGCGCGTTAGCGTCGCGGCGTTGTCGCGGAAGGCATAGAGGACGTCGAGCGGGCTTGGCGCCATGAAGGTCGGGATCTTGAAGATCCAGATGACTGCCTGCCAGAGCACGATGCAGGCGAGCGCGGCAAGGATCGCCGGCATATGCGAAGAAAGAACGCCGACGGTCGCGTCGAGGATGGCGACCTTGCGCGGCGCCTTGGCGATGCGGCCGATGTCGGAGTGCACTGCGTTGCTCATATGCATTCCTCCAGCAGCGCGCGCAGGTGCGCGGTAACCTTGATGAAGTCGACGGTGTCGCGCATGGCAAGCGCGCGCGGATAGGGAAGGTCGACCTTCATGAATTCCTTCACCCGGCCCGGATGGGCCTGCAGCATCAGCACATGCTGGCCGAGGAAGACCGCTTCGGGAATGGAATGCGTGACGAAGACGATGGTCGTGCCCGTTTCGCGCCAGATGCGCAGCAGCTCCTCGTTGAGCTTGTCGCGGGTGATCTCGTCGAGTGCGCCGAAGGGTTCGTCCATCAGCAGGATACGCGGCTTGGTCACCAGCGCGCGGGCGATGGCGACGCGCTGGCGCATGCCGCCCGACAATTCGTGCGGCAGCGCGTTTTCGCGCCCTTTCAGGCCGACGAGGGCCAGCAGTTCCATCGGATCGGCATAGGCACTCTTGTCATGCCTGCCCACTTCCAGCGGCAGGCGGACATTGTCGATGACGCTGCGCCACGGCAGCAGTGTCGCTTCCTGGAAGACGAAGGCAAAGTCGCGGCCCTCGCGCGCCTGGCGGGGTGGCCGGCCGAAAACCGAGACAGAGCCGTCGCTGATATGCACGAGATCGGCAATACAGCGCAGCAGGGTCGACTTGCCGCAGCCGGACGGCCCAAGCATGGTGACGAACGAGCCCTCCGCAATGTCGACGGACACATTGGACAGGGCTGTGAACTCGTTGCCCTTGTCGCCGAAGCGGATGTCGAGATCGCGAATAGAAACGGCGAGCCTCGCCGTTTCGGCGGCCGGTCGCGGCTGCGGCTGCTGGATGGTGGCGGCGCTCATCATGACGTTCACCCGATCTGCTTGCGGATGTCGGTGGTGGCGTCGAGGATCGCCATGGTGGCGACATCATCGACCGTGGGCGTGGCACCGGTAAACTGCTTGAGATCGGCGTAAGCCTTGATCTGGGCTGCCCAATTGTCCTTGTTCATCGCGCCCCAGCCGGTCTGCTTGGTGCTGTCGCCGAACGAGAAGTCGATGACCGGGTGGACGGCTTCGAGTTCGCTCGCCTTGTCGAGGTTGGGATAGGCATCCACCAGCATGTCGACCGCTTCTTCCGGATGGTCGCGGACATAGCCCCAGCCCTTGGCGGCGGCCGTGGTGAAGCGCACCAGCACGTCGGAATGCTTGTCGAGCTGTTCGTCGGTCGTATAGTAGACGTTGGCGTAGAGCTGCAGGCCGGCATCCCAGAGCATCATGTCGACACGCTCGTCGCCCAGCACCTTCAGCGCATTGGTGTTCGTCACCCAGCCGGTCACGGCGTCGGCCTGCCCGGTGATCAGCTGGTTCATGTCGGAACCCATATTGACCATCTTCACCTGGTCTTCCGGAATGCCATTCTGGGCGAGCAGCGCGCGCAACAGGATGAAGGCGGTCGGCTGGGTCGCGATCGTCTTGCCGATCATGTCCTTCGGCTCGCGGATCGGCGCCTTCTTCAGCGAAAAATAGGTAAAGGGATGCTTGCGATAGCCGGCGAGAAACGCCTTGACCGGCATGCCGGCCGAGCGGGCGAGCATGACGGACGGGCTTGAGGAAATCTGCCCTATGGCGGACTGGCCGGCCGCAACGCCGGCGACGCCATCGACATTCGGGCCGCCCGGCACGATGGTCAAATTGATGCCCTGTTCGGTAAAGAAGCCCTTCTTCTGGGCCGCGACCTCACCGATCAGGCCGTTGGAGGCAAGCCAGCCGAGCTGCATGCGGACCTCGGCGGCATCGGCCGCCTTGCCGGCGCGGATGCCGACAAAAGTCTGGGTTGCGGCAAGACCTCCGACCAAGGCAGCGTTGGACAGGAAACGACGGCGATTCATCATGAATTGAGACATTCTGATAGTTCCCCTGTTGATTGGGCGATCGGACTTTTTGTCTCGTTATCCACCAATGCCGGGATGATGGGGGAATTCAGCGTTCTAATAAAGAACAATTATGCGTACTATCGATTGCCTAAAAGGCAACGCTCGGCAGCGCCAGAATATGGGTGGAGCGTCGGGATCGATAGGTTCTTCACACCGCCTTGCGATGGCATGGAGCCTGCGGCGCGCCGATCTGGAAAAAACTTTCTCCGCTTAATCAATAAAGAATATGGAATGTCTTCTTATCGGGCTGGGCTCTGCCATTCTCGGCACGTTGCGAGATCGCAACGACGACAGGATCTGATGATCCGTGCGCAAAGGCGCAGGCGTCACGCAGGCTGAAACATTTTGATCGACAGAAAGACAATTCATGACCTACCGCCCCGATCCGGAACGCTATGACTCGGCCCATTTCCGCCGCGTCGGTCGAAGCGGCCTCAAACTACCGGCCATTTCCTTCGGCCTTTGGCACAACTTCGGCGATACGACGCCCCTCGACACGCAAAGGTCGATCCTTTTCAAGGCGTTCGATCTTGGTATCACCCATTTCGATCTTGCAAACAATTATGGTCCGCCTGCGGGAAGCGCCGAGATCAATTTCGGTCATATCCTGAAACAGGATCTGGCCGCCTATCGCGACGAGCTGGTCATCTCGACCAAGGCGGGCTGGGATATGTGGCCGGGCCCCTATGGTCGCGGCGGCGGGTCGAAGAAGGCGCTCCTGTCCAGCCTTGACCAGAGCCTTGGTCGCCTTGGCCTCGACTATGTCGATATCTTTTACTCGCATCGCTTCGATGCCGAGACGCCGCTCGAAGAAACGGCGGACGCGCTTGCCCAGGCGGTCCGGCAGGGCAAGGCGCTCTATGTCGGCGTATCCTCCTATTCCGGCAACAAGACCCGCGAGATCGCCGCGCTTCTGAAGGAGCGGCAGGTGCCGCTGCTGATCAACCAGCCGGCCTACAACCTCTTCAACCGTTGGGTCGAGAAGGATCTGCTGGCGGCGTCGGACGACGTCGGCGCCGGTATCATCGCCTTCACGCCGCTCGCCCAGGGCTTGCTCACCAACAAATATCTCAACGGCGTCCCGCAGGATGCCCGCGTCAATCGGCCTGGCGGCGATTTTCTGCGCCCCGAGCATTTGAAGGATGAAAACATCGAGCGGGCCCGTGCGCTGAACGAGATCGCCAAGCGTCGCGGCCAGTCGCTTGCCCAGCTTGCCATCGCCTGGGTTCTCAGGGACCCGCGTGTCACCTCGGCGCTGATCGGCGCAAGCTCGGCGCGTCAGGTGGAGGAAAACGTGGCAGCCCTGAACGATCTGACGTTCAGCGCAGAAGAACTCGCCGAGATCGATCGCTATGCCGTCGAAGGCGGCATTAACCTCTGGGAAAAGCCTTCTCACGACGAGGTGGTTTGACAGGTTTCAAAAATCTGCCCGCAACCACGGGCAGATCACCTTGCGGCGGATGGCAGGTTGACGAACCCTAATCCCTCAGCCGCCATATTCGATGATCTCAAGGCCGGCATTGTAGTCCGTCGCATAGATCAAGCCATTGGCATCGACGAAGACGTCGGCGGACTGGATGACCTTCGGCCGGCCGGGACGGCGGTCCGTCATCGTCGTCGGTGCCGCCGGTACCAGCGCCCCGGTCTCGACCGGGTAGTAGGGGTCGGAAATATCGAAGGCGCGGATGCCGGCATTCTGCCATGTCGCGAAGATCAGGGTTTCGGACACGAACGAGCCGGGCCGGTTTTCGTGCAGATTGTGCGGACCGAAATGGCCCCCCTTCTTCGCGTAGTCGATTTCGGCGGGGATCGGAAAGGTGGAGATGCTGATCGGGTTTTCGGGCACGCGAATGTCGAAGATCCAGGTGTGCTTCCGGCCGTCTTCCTCGTTATCAAGCACGGCTTCATCCGCCACGACGAGCAGATCGCGGCCGGGAAGCGGCAATGGCGAATGCGTGCCGCCGCCATAGGGCGGGCACCAGTTATGGTGCCTGATGAGCTTCGGCGCCGAATGGTCCTTGATGTCGAGAAGCGTCAGTCCGCCATCACGCCAGCAGGCATAGGCGGTGTCGCCGTGGACCAGCGCGTGGTGCAGGGCATACCGCTTGCCGTCGCCCCAGCCCGGCAATTCTCCCGCCGCCCGGTTCATGCCGGGAAGCCACCATTGACCGACGAGCTCAGGCCGGGTCGGATCCGCCATGTCGATAGTGACGAAGATATAGTCGCTGAAGCCGTCGAGCAGCGCCGACGCATAGGCATAGCGGCCGCCGACATACCAGAGCCGGTGAAAGCCGACGCCCTCGACATCCAGCTGGCCGATCTTGCGCGGCCTGTCCGGAACGGAGATATCGAACACGCTCATGCCGGCGGTCCAGGCCCGTTCCCGCTTTTTCGAGGCGACGGTCTCGCCAACCGACTGCGTGTAGTAGGCCTTCTCGTCGGTGAAGGTCTCGACATCGGCGAAAAGATCGAGCGCGTTGATGACCAGCAGCAGGTCGTCATGCGTCTGCAGATGGATGTTCCAGCTGTTCGCCGGCGCCGGCACATAATTGACAGTCGCTGGATTCTTCGGGTCGCGCACGTCCACGATCGAGAAGCCTTGTGACCAAGGATGGGCGACATAGGCATGGCCACGATGGACCATCAGCTGCAGTCCGTCGCCGCGGCCGCCAATATCGCTATGGCCGATCAGCGTCATGTTGCGGGCAAAATCGGGTTTGGGCAGGTCGATCGATGCCATGGATCTTCTCAATGCGTAAGGGGAACGAAAGGGCCGCCCTTGCGGGCGGCACCTGTGAAAAGCGGCAGATGCGGCTCAGTTTTTGGCAGCCGGAATCCAGGCGGCCGTTGCGGCATCGCTTTTCAGGAAGGCGGGGAATTTCTGCTGCAGCTCTTCGATCGTGCCGATCTTGTTGTTGACGAGATCGTCGCGCGTGATGAGCGTCGGCTGCAGGAGAACGGAACGGCCCGGGAATTGACCTGCAATGGCGAGCGAGACGGCGCGGACCGAAACTTCGCCGACAACGGCGGCATTCGTGGCGGCGGTCGCAACCCAGGCGCTGTCAGGCTCGGTCATCAGCTGGATGTCGGCGGTCGAGGTGTCGACGCCGTAGATCTTGACCTGGCCGGAAAGTCCGAGCTCGTCGATGGCGAGCTTGGCACCCTTTGCGAATTCGTCCCATGGCGTGAAGATCACCGAAATATCAGGGTTGGCCCGCAGGACCGCCTTGGTCTGGTCGGCGACGGAGGCGGGAACTGTGTCGTTGACCACGCCCCAGACGGCTTTTTCCTTCAGATTGTGCTTGGCGACGACGTCCTTCCACACCGCATAGCGGCGGTCGAGAGGCGCGAAACCGGCGACATAGACAGCGCCGCCCGTGAAGCCGTCGCCCTTGTCCTTGACGGCCTGTTCGAGAACGAGCCTGGCCATGTCCTTGTCGCTCTGCTCGACCTGCGGGATTTGCGGATTGTCGAGGTTCACGTCATAGGCGACGACCTTGATGCCCTTGTCGAGTGCCTTCTGCGCGACATCCTTCAGCACTTCGGGTCTGCCATTGTTGATGATGATGCCGTCAACGCCGAGATTGATTGCCTGCTCGACGAGATTGCGCTGCGTGTCGTTGTCGTTGCGAGCCTGCGAGACGGTGAGGTTCACGCCGAGCGAGTCGGCCTGCCGCTTGACGCCGGCCTCGAAAGCCTGCAGCCAGTCGCCGCTGCCGAGAAAGCTGACGACGGCGATATTGACGGTCCTTTTGTCGAAGGGGGCAGGTGCTCCGGCAAGACCGGCAGCCGATGCCGTGGTCACGAAAAGCGAGCCGGCGACAACAGCCGAAGCGATGGTCGTAAACAATTTGATCATTGAAAATCCATTGGGCGTTAGGTTGGAAGGGACTGGGGTCACGCCTTGCCGCGGCTGATCCCATAGGTAAGGGCAAGCGCGCCGACGAGAACGGCGCCCTTGATGAAGTCCTGCGTGTAGTAGGGAGCGTTGAGCATCGTCAGCCCGTTCAGAAGAACGCCGACGAAGACTGCGCCGATCGTCGTGCCGAGAACGTTGGGACGGCGCAATCCGAGGACGGCATAGCCGATGAGAGAGGCGGCGACGGAGTCCATCAGCAGCGAGGCGCCGGACGAGACGTCGCCGCGGCCGACACGGGCGGCAACGATAATGCCGCCGAGCGAGGCGAGAACGCCGGAAAGCACATAGGCAAAGGTCTTCAGGCGGGCGATATTGGCGCCGGCCAGCCGCGTTGCGGCTTCATTGCCGCCGGTCGCATAAAGAAGGCGGCCAAGACGCGTCCGTTCGGTAAGGACATAGAGTACCAGGGCCACGACGAGCATGAGGATGACCGGGAAGGGGACCGTGCCGAACAGGCTTGAGCGGCCGATCGTCAGGAAGGCCGGGTCGACCTTGCCGGTCGTCGTCGTTCCGTCCGGGAGGATCAGTCCCACCGAGATCGAACGCCCGGCCGTCGGGATCAGCTGCAGACCTGTCAGCAGGAACATGGTGGCGAGAGTGGCCAGCAGATCCGGCACCTTGAGCCGGACGATCAGCAGCGCATTGGCGAGCCCGACGATTGCGCCGAAGGCAAGTACCAGCGGAACCGTCAGATAGGCGTTGAGATTCCACACGATCATGGCGTAGCTCGCGGCCATGACGCTGGACGCGGCCACCGCGCCGACGGAGAGATCGAAGCCGCCGATGGCAAGCGTCACGGTCACGCCCGCGCCGATGATGGCGACGACGGATACAGCCTGCAGGATGCTCATCAGATTGTTGACGTTGATGAAGGCCGGCTGTGCGAAACTGAAGATGACGACGAGGGCAAGGAGAAGGAAGAACACCGCCCCCCGACGCACGATTTCCCACGGCGATATCGTGCTCTCTGCTGCCTTGCCCTGTCCCGGGACTTCAGCGGTGCCTTCACTCATCAAGCGTATTCCTCGTTCTGCCGGTCGCCGGCGCTCGTCTGACCGACATCCCTCAAGGCGTGGTGTTCCATCACCAATACCCGGTCGGCGACTTCGAGCGCCTCCTCGGGATCGGATGTCGCAATTAAGGTGGCGCGGTCGCTATGAGCGCGGATGGCTGTGATAATGTCCTGCCGCGCTCCGACATCCACGCCCTGGAAAGGCTCGTCGAGCAGCAGCAGGCGGCTCGGCTCCGCCTCCCAGCGTGCCAGGACGACCTTTTGCTGGTTGCCGCCCGAAAGCGACCACACGGACGCATCCGGACCGCGCGCCTTTATGCCGAGGCGCCGGATTGCCCTGTCGCCCTCACGGCTCTCGCGTCCCGAAAACAGGAAGCCGGACGGATACCATTGCTTCAGATGCGGCAGGCTGATGGTGGCCGCGATGCTTTCTCCCGGCCAATCCGACGGCATCAGCGAGGAGCGATGCCGGTCGGCAGCGGCCATGACGACACCATGCGCAATCGCATCCGCAGGCGAAGCGGGCCGAAAATCAGCGCCAGCCAGAAGCACGTTCCCGCCGGCAAAGCGCTCGATGCCGAAAAGAGCGGACAAAAGCCGGCTCTTGCCAGCCCCGAGAACGCCGGTAATTGCGACGACCTCGCCCGCCCGCAGCTTGAGATCGATCGGCGGCCTGTCTTCGAGTAGCCGTACGCCTTGAAGCTCCAGCACCGTTTGGTCGAACTGGTCGCGACGATGCGGGCGCGCGGCCGTCATCGATCGTCCGATCATGGTTTCGATGGCCGCGTTGAAATCGATGGGGCGAGAGAAGGCGCCGACATTGCGGCCTCCACGCAGGATGACGACCCGATCGGCAAGCGCATCGAGATCCGCCGTGCGATGTGAGATATAGAGCACGCCGAGGCCGCGGCTCTTCAGCTGGCGGACGATGTCGTAAAGACGCCCGGTCTCGCGTGCGGAAAGGCTTGCGGTCGGCTCATCCAGGATCAGCAGCTGCGCCTTGTTGGATAGAGCACGGGCAATGGCAACCATCTGCCGGTCGGCAGTACCAAGCTCGCCAAAGTCCCGGTCGAGCGGCAGGTCGAAGCCGGCTTCCGAGAGAATGGCAGCCGCCCGCCGCCGCACCGAGCGTTTTGACAGGAAGAAAGGCTGGCGGCCATCGACGAAATGATTGAGCAGGAGAGCGTCCGCGACGGAAAGGCCGGCTACGCCGACGACATCGGTGGACTGATGCACGGTGACGATGCCCTGCGCGCTGGCTGCCGCCGGATGATCGGCGCGATAATCGCCGCCGTTCCACAGGATCCTGCCTGAATCGGCACGATGAATGCCGGACAGAATCTTCACGAGCGTCGACTTGCCAGCGCCGTTGGCACCCATCAGCGCGACGATCTCGCCGCGATCGATGGTCAGGGACGCACCTGCCAGGGCCTGTGTCGAGCCGAAAGCAAGGGAAAGATTTTGAATATCCAGCAAAGCCATGGGTGCAGTTCGATGATCAATCGTCTGCGACACTCGTAAGCCACTGCTGCTTTATCTCAAGGATCGAGCTTACTTTGTTGATTTATTCTATAGAATAAATTTCCATTTGGCGCCGCCTCACTGAGCGATCTTCCGATATTCGAGGCCGGCGCGGGGCTCCCCCTTTCCTTGCGGTTGCTGCAGGCGCTCAAACAGGACCTGAGCGGCTGAACCGCCATAGGGGGCTACAAGACAGACGCAAAAAAGCCCGGCGCGAAAACACGCCGGGCTCCCGTGGGACTATTCGATGGCGTCGAGATCGACGCCCTTGGTTTCCCGGACGAAGATAAGGCCGATGACGAGGGTCATCGCGGCAATCGCGATGGGATACCAGAGGCCATAATAGATATCGCCCTTGGCCGCGCTCATGGCAAAGACCGTGGCCGGCAGCAGGCCGCCGAACCAGCCGTTGCCGATATGATAGGGCAGCGACATGCCGGTGTAGCGGATGCGGGTCGGGAACATCTCCACCAGAATGGCGGCAATCGGGCCGTAGACCATCGTCACGTAGATCACGAGGATCGTCAGGATGAGGATGGTCAGCGGCCAATTGATTGCCGCTGGATCGGCAACCATCTTGAAGGCACCGCCATTGGCGATGGTGTAGACAGGCATGTCGGTCGCCCCGCCGGCCTGGTCCGCCGTCAGGAGCTTCGCCTTCACGAGGTCGGCGACGGGCGTCACTGTCTTTTCGCCTGCCCGTATCGCTGCCGCATCGAGCCCAAGTTCGGGATTGGCGGCGAGGAAGGCGTCGAGCTTCGCGTCCGGCACCTTGATCGGGTCGCGCGCCAGCGGGAAGCCGGCCTTTTGCAGGGCGAGATTCATGTCATGTGTAAATGCCGTGCCCTTGGCCGCCGCACCGGCGCCGGCCGCAGTGGCGTCATAAGAGGTCACGGTTGCATCGCCGACCTTGACGGTCGCCGGCTGGCCCGCCGGTCCCTCGGCAACCGTGTAGGGAACGGACGACTTCGACAGGAACGACGTCGCGATATCGCACGAGTTGTTGAATTTGGCGGTTCCCACCGGATTGAACTGGAATGTGCAATCGCCCGGAGCCGCCGTGACGGTGGCGCGGATGGTCTGTTCCGCCTGGGCAAGCGCCGGATTGGCAGCCCGCGTCAGCGCATTGAAGAGCGGGAAGTAGGTCAGGATCGCCAGCGCAAGCCCTGCCATGATGATCGGCTTGCGGCCGATCTTGTCGGAAAGCCAGCCGAAGAACACGAAGAAGCCGCTGCCGATCAGAAGCGCGATCGCAATCATGATATTGACCGACTGGCCATCAACCTTGAGCACGTTCTGCAGGAAGAACAGCGAATAGAACTGGCCGGCATACCAGACGACCGCCTGGCCGGCGGTGAGACCGAGCAGCGCGATGAGGGCGATCTTCGCGTTCTTCCATTGCCCGAAGGCCTCAGACAGCGGTGCCTTGGAGCCCTTTCCCTCTTCCTTCATCTTCTTGAAGGCCGGCGATTCGCTGAGCGACAGCCGGATCCAGACGGAGATGGCCAGCAGAAGGCAGGACAAGACGAACGGAATGCGCCAGCCCCAGGCGGCAAAGGCATCCTTGCCGACCGCGTTTTGTACGACCAGGATGACGATCAGCGACAGAAACAGGCCGAGCGTCGCCGTCGTCTGGATCCAGGACGTGTAGTAGCCGCGCCTGTCGTCGGGGGCGTGCTCGGCGACATAGGTGGCCGCACCACCATATTCGCCGCCAAGCGCCAGGCCCTGTAGCAGGCGAAGGATGATCAGAATGACCGGGGCAACGATGCCCCAGCTTGCCGAACCAGGGAGAACGCCGACCAGGAAGGTCGAGAGGCCCATGATCAGGATGGTGACGAGAAAGGTATATTTGCGTCCGACGAGATCGCCGATCCGGCCGAAGACCAGTGCGCCGAAAGGCCGGACGAGGAAGCCTGCGGCAAAGGCCAGCAAGGCGAAGATGTTGCGGGTTGCTTCCGGATAGTCGCTAAAAAAAGCGGTGCCGATAAAGGCGGCCAGGGATCCGTAGAGATAGAAATCGTACCATTCGAACACAGTTCCGAGGGAGGAGGCGAAGATGACTTTCTTCTCCTCCCTGGTCATGCCACGACTTCTCGTCGCGGCAACGGACGCGGTTGCCATGAATCAATCCTCCCAATTGCACCAGGGACATGGTCAAAAGACCCGTGTCATGTCCCCCATGATGACATTACGCAGGACTTTCCTGCCGATGGGCGCGGAAAGTCGCGCCAGTGGGTGCTCCCCTGATTCCCTCCCCCAGGAGATCACGCACCTGATGCACTTGCGAGTGTTGGCCAAAAATTGAAAATTGCAATGCCTGCAACCGGTGTCGCTTATGGAAAACTGTGTGTAAGTATCAAGAAATATGAATATATCGCCGCTCGCTCCTCCCGCCGCGGCTTCTCGTCGGGAGGAGCGATGTCAGGCTCGCCGAAATATGACGCAGCCAGGAAAGCTCGGCATGCGAATCCTGACCTTTTTGCCTAGGTCATGCGGTCTGCAGCCGCAGCCGCCGCATCGGCGGAAAGGCAAGTGCTATGGCGGCGGCGCCCAGTCCGACCATGGACGAGCCGATGAAGAGCCAGGAGTAGTTGGCGAAGGTATCGAATATCCAGCCGCCGATGAGTGATCCGGCTGCCATGCCGATGCTTGAGAGCATCGAGGCTGCGCCGAACACGGTGCCGATGACGCGTGGTCCGAAATACTCGCGCGCCAGAACCGCATAAAGCGGCATGACGCCGCCATAGGCACTGCCGAAGACGACCGCCAACGCATAGAATTCGCCGAGTTCGCTGACCAGCAGATAGCTGGCAAGCGCGAGCGCCTGTACCAGCAGTCCGGCGACCAGCACCGGCTTCACGCCCAGCCTGTCGGCGAGCGTTCCATAAAGAAGCCGTCCGCCGAGCCCCGCGAGCCCTTCGACGCTATAGATGCTGACGGCGGCCATCGGCCCGACGCCGCAGATGGTGGCATAGCTGACCATGTGGAAGATCGGGCCGGAATGAGCGGCGCAGCAAGCAAAGAAGGTCGCGCCGAGAACGAGGAACTGCGGCGAGCGGAAGATGCGGCCAAGCGGCAGGCTTTGTTCTTCCCTTTGCGCATCCGGGCTGGAGGCTTCGGCAAGAACGGGCGCTCGGCGCACAAGCATCGCCGCCGGGATCAAAAGCGCCCACGCCAGGATGCCGATCACCAGCATGGCGAAACGCCAGTCATAGGCGGAAATCAGATAGCGCGCAAAAGGCGAGACGGTCATCGGCGCAACGCCCATGCCGGCCGAGACGAGTGATACCGCGAGGCTTCGGCCTTTGTCGAACCAGGCGGTCGTCGCCGCGATCATAGGCGCGAAGAAGGCGCTGGCGGCAAGGCCGACAAGGATGCCATAGGTCAGCTGGAATTGCAGAAGGGAGCCTGCCCGGCTGGCCAGGACCAGCGCAAGCCCAAGCAGCGCCGCGCCGATCAGCACGACGCTGCGAACGCCAAAACGATCGCTTGCAGCGCCCCAGGCGAAGGCACCCAAGCCCATCGTCAGGAAATTCAATGTCATGGCGGTGGCGATGCCGATATGGGACCAGCCGGTGTCGGCAGCCATCGGCACCTGAAAGATCGCCAGGGAAAACATCGCTCCGAGCGCAACGCAGGTCATCAGGGCTCCGGCCCCGACGATCACCCAACGATAGGACGAATTCATTTCGCAACTCCCTTCATCCGGTTCCGCCCAAGACGCGAAAGATCGGCCATTCGCCTTTCGCATCAGGTCCGTAATAAAGACGATCGCATCGGAGGGATTTCGACATCGTCGCCCAAAAAGTTTCGATTGGCATTGCAACTGGGCTTTTGATCCTGGCGGCGAAAACGTCGTGGCGCAATGCTCCCGTCAAATATTCGGGCCACGCCGCACATACGGGAGCTTCACCTCAAATGCCGACCCGCAGAGATGATGTGTCGAGGATGCCACCGGCATCCCGTCGCCCGGAATTTAATCCTCGGCTCATATAGGGCTGCTAAGACAGCCGCCGCGATGCTGGAAAAACCCGCCTCGCCGCCTATGGGCGAATGCAGGCAACCGCAAATGACATACAGGCTCAACGCAATACCGAACCAGATCTTCCAAATCATGGAGCGGCATATTCAATGGCTCATATCGTCATCATCAATCCGCGCTTCGAAACCTCCTACTGGGGCATGGAGCACGCTCTGCCGCTATTCGATGTCAAGGCCAATCTACCGGTAGCCTGCCTGCCCTTGCTGGCTGCGCTGACACCCTCGGAACATACCGTCACGCTGATAGACGAGAATGTCGAGCCGATAGACTACGGCCTCTGCGAGACGGCCGATATCGTTGCGCTGACGGGAATGATCGTCCAGCGGTTCCGGATGACGGAGATCCTGACCGAGCTCAAGCGACGCGATTGCTTTACCGTCGTCGGCGGACCTTGGGTTACGGTCAAGGAGGAATATTTCGGCAACCTTGCCGACGTCGCCTTCATCGGCGAGGCTGAAGAAACCTGGCCGAAATTCCTGGAGGAATGGCAGCAGGGCTGCCATGCCCGGCGTTACGAACAGTCCGACAGGACGGATATGAGCACGGTGCCGGTGCCGCGCTTCGATCTCCTGAAAATGGATGAATATGCGGTCGGCAGCGTTCAGTTCTCGCGCGGCTGTCCCTTCACCTGCGATTTCTGCGACATCATCGTGGTCTTCGGCCGCAAGCCGCGCATCAAGACCAGCGCCCAGATCGTCGCCGAGATGGAAGCCTTGCTGGCGACCGGAACGGACACGGCCTTCATCGTCGACGACAACCTGATCGGCAACAAGAAGGCGATCAAGGAGGTCTTGCGCGATGTCGTCGCCTGGCAGGAACGGCATCATTATCCGATGACGTTTCTGACGGAGGCGTCGATCGACCTGGCCGACGATGCGGAGCTGATGCAGCTGATGGTCGACGCCAATATCCGCGTCGTCTTCATCGGCATCGAGACGCCAAACGAGGAGGCGTTGCGCGAAACCAAGAAGCTGCAGAACCTGCGCAAGGGCGGAACGATGCTGGAAAAGATCCATACGATCCAGCAAACCGGCATGGAAGTCTGGTGCGGCATGATCCTGGGTTTCGACAGCGACGATGCGACCATCTTCGATGCGCAGCGCATCTTCATCAAGGATGCGCGTATCGTCAACGCCATGATCGGCATGCTGGCAGCCATTCCGAAGACGCCGCTCTACACTCGTCTTGCCAAGGAGGGGAGGCTCGATCACGACGATCCGCCCGCTTACGGCACCAATGTCATCCCGCTCAATCTCTCGCGGGAGACCCTGCGGGACGGATATCTTTCCGTTCTTAGCGATCTGCATCAACCGGCCGCCTATTTCGACCGACTGGATGCGCTTTACATCGATGCGCATATCGAGCCGGAAAGTACCCGTTTGCGACATCTGCGCCGGCATCCGTTGCGTCTGCTTGCGCTCAATGCGACATGGGCATTCGAAGCCGTCGGCATTTTCGTCCGGCTGATGGGCCGGGTGAAGGAGGCGGACTTGCGCGCCGTCTATCGCCGGCGGCTATTCAATCTCCTGCGGCATCGCCGCTCGCCCGTCGTTCTGCAGATCTACGCGATCAAGTGTGCCATGCATTATCATGCCCATATCATGGTTCAGCAGATGCGTACGGGCGGCGGCATCGTCAACTCGTTCTAACGCGGTTTCGATCGCCTGGAAAAGCAGTTTGAACCTGTGTGCGGCAGCATATGGACTGTTGCTACAAGGCAACACAATGCGACGGAGATTTGCAATTCGAAATTGCAGGCTTGCCGCAAGACGAATCTTGCATATTATACACCTATCCGCAATCAAACAGAGGAGGCGTGAAATGTGTCATATTCGAATGTTTACGTACGCCTCTAGCGGACTGCTCGGCTCTGGTTTTGCATGTGCCACTCCGGTTGCGCGACGAGCGATCGTTTAAAGCTCGAAAAGCTTTAAATTCCGCCACTTAGGCGTTTTCTCACCAACACATCATGACTTGCTGATGGAATGAATCGGCGCATGTCCCATGCGTCAGCTCCTGAAGCCGGTCAAGCTTCGAGAGGACCTGGCTGCGTGACTGCGCCAGGAAAATACAATGATGCATTCACAATTTTTAGTTGCCGACAGTTTGACGGCGACGGTCGATGAACTGTACCAGAAATTCGGTGCCTGGAGGACGGCACGCGCCTTGCTGCTCGTTGTCTGGAGGCAACGTCAGACGCGCAAGCAGGTGGCCGAGCTATCGAACTACCAGCTTCGCGATATCGGTCTTCCCGAGCGGGAAAACGCCCTGGGGTATCCCGGCTACCTGCCGCCGCATCTGCGCAGCTTCAACTGAGGTGGGCGCGGCACAGGTGCGAACCTCGCTGCATGCCGTTGTCGACCGATGTCGGCATGCGCTTCCGAAGGGTGACAAAAGAAGAAGCTGCTCACGCAACGGAGCTGTCGTTCTTGCGCGTTGCAGCCTATCGATGGGTTGCCCTGGGAGGTATCAGGCAGGGGAGGCGGCCACGCGCTCTCTCCTGCTGTACCTTGGCATCCTGCATAGGCATCAGCCGCGGGTTTCAATTTCCTTGCTGTTGAGCAGGCGTGTCCAAGGCGGTCGCAACCCATCTATGCAATGCGATCGTCGCCCGGGATTGGCTGCCGTCGAGGAGCGGCGAGCGGCGAAGTCCCCTATCATGCCATCCCTCTGGATCGCCGGGTTCCGGACGGCAAGGGGCTGTTGATCGCTTTGGGGTAGCATGTCGTTGAGGTGGGTATGCCAACTGCATGTCGATTGCACGCGAGAAGTTCGATGACCGCATAGACGGTCTCGATACCGGCGGCGCCTGCTATCCCCTCAAGTCATTCGCCATTAAGAGACTTATGGCCCGATTGCGCGCCATCATGCGCCGTCAAGGCATTGGATGACATGGTGTGCAAACAGATAGGCACACAGTACACCCCGATCCGTGCCGCCATCACAGCAGTCGATCCAGGCTATTGCCTGCCATTTGCTCTATTGCGCTTTTCCGGCCAAGCCGCGGCGCGGCCTGGCCAGCTGTGCCGCTCCCGTAAACTATACGGTCAGGACTGCATATATGACGCCGCCGTTTTCACCGCGCGTAACGGAGATGTCGGCGAGATGGTGTCGGACCTTGTCGATGATCGACTGGACATCTTCGTCCGTTCGCCAGATCAGCGGCCAGTTCATGAAGGTTTCCATGTAACCTTCGACGCCGATGTCCTTGGCGAAATTCGCGAGCAGGAACTTGCCGCCTGGCTTCAGCATCTGCAGGCAACGCTCGGTCAACCGCACAGCGACACTTTCGGCGAGATAGTCGTAAAGGCCGGCTGCATAGATGAAGTCGAATGTGCCGAGCTTCTGCGCCCGCCCCAATATGGTGCGAACCGAACCGTTAACCGCTTCGACGCAGCTTCCGTGGAAGGCCGAGCTCACGGTGCCGACGCTGATGGGATCCTGATCGAGCGCAACCCAGCGCTTGAGCTTGCCGCTTTGCAGGGCCTGGGAACGCTCCGCTTCGCGAAGGTGCCCCGCCGCAATCGCCAGAATTTCCGCATTGTCGTTTTCACCGGCGACGGCATCGACATGCGCGGCAAGAAGATCGCGCCTCTCGCGCACCGCGACGGCGGACGGGGCGCTTCTGGTGAAATTGTAAATTTCCGAGCCGAGGGGCGAAGCGGCTTTCACCTGCGCCGCGACTGCAGGATGTTCGTAGATGAAATCAAGTAGATAGGCATCGCCGCTATAGCCGCGAGGCTTTTCGAACGACCATCGCGTCAGGGGATCCTGCAGCAGGTACGATGAAACGGGATGGGCCTGCGCGATGGAAGCCAGATGCGTCCAGACGAGCGGGGTCGATTTGTTCATCAATGCCTGCAGCCGCTCCGTCAAAGCCTTCATGATGCCTTGAACTGGCGCGTTCGCTTCGAAGCCCTGCTGCGTCAGGGAAAGAATGAGGGCGAGCTCTGCTTCGCCCTCTTTGATCTGATCGGTGGTGAGAATGTTACCGGATGATCTCGCATGTTCCGAAATGGACTGCGCGGTAACAAGGCTATAGCCGTCGAGTGCAGTTTGAAATTGTTTCAATTTTAAATGATTCCGTGAACACTATGCAAACCATATCTCATATAAAAATTGGGCGCTATGGTTTTGTTAATGTCGCTACGGCAACGCTATCGCTATCAAACGGACCAAATCAGCCGCTTCGTGAGGCGATGATTTGTTCAGTCGAGCGGCGCAAAGGTAACGCGGTGACATGAAGTCTCGGCTAACTCGGGTGATGGTGAGCATGCGTCGATTGTCGGGGGTAGATAATCTTGGCCGGGGAGAAGTCCGCCGGGCGAGTCGTTCCGCCGAACTTCGCACGCTCTACAAAGACTACGGCAACGAGGCGCGCCGTGCCCTGGCTCGCAGCGGCCTGTGGCTTGCTGTCCCCGTCTACGTTCTCTTCCTGATAACCGACCTGATCTTCATTCCGGATGTGTCGAATGTAACCATTCCTGCGCGTTTTCTCATCGGCGGTGCTTCGCTTCTTATCCTGGAGATCCAGTTCTCGCGCGGGCGTCGTGCAGGCGAGCTCGAGGCGACATGTGCCGCCGCGGTGGTCCTGGGCTATGTGGTGTGGCTGGTGCCGGCGCTGCAGACCGCCAATGCCGAAGCTTTCTCTTATTATGCCGCCTTCGGCGCGATCTTCATGATGGGCGTTAACCTTTTCTTCAGCCTCGAGTTCGGTCTCGCCATCGCCTCGTCCGGGCTGATCTTCGCATCGTTCCTGCTCTCGCTGACCGAGTTTCACTACAGCCCTGCCTATTGTCTTGCCTTTACCACCTTCTATCTCTGCTGCTTCGTCTTCACCTCCTATGTGAACTGGAAGCTGAACAAGGAACGTTTCAACGTCTTCCTCAATGCCAGGGAAGCCGAACTGCAGCAGCGCCAGGCAACCGAGCGCGGGGAGGCGCTTCTGCGTCTGTCCATTACCGACTCCCTGACGGGCATGGAAAATCGCCGAGCGGCTGATATAAGGCTGAAGCAGTTCTGGGAGCGCTGGCGTGAGGACGGCGTGGCGTTTGCGGTCCTGCTGGTCGATGTCGATTTCTTCAAGAAGTACAATGACTATTATGGGCATCAGGAGGGCGACCATTGCCTTGTGACGGTCGCCAATGCCTTGTCCGATATCGTCGCGCCCTTGGGCGCGACCGTCGGCCGATATGGCGGCGAAGAGTTTATCGTCATTCTCGATCTGGAGCGTGGAGCGGATGCCCTGGCTCTGGCAGAAGCCATCTGCCACGGGATCGAGGACCTAGATATCATCCATGCGCAGCGGCTCGATGGCTTCCGGCACGTCACCGTGAGCGTGGGGGCGACCGTGACGAGAGACGTCGCCGGCACGAAACTGGAAAACGTCATCAATGAAGCGGACCGCGCCCTGTATTCCGCCAAGGCCAGCGGTCGCAACTGTGCAAGGCTGTTTGATCCCAACGAGCTGCCCGGCGGCGATGCGAGCGAAAACATTGCGGCGATCCTGAAGATCGCCATTCAGCAGAATCTCGTCTCGCTGGTATACCAGCCGATCCTGTATCTCGAGACTGGCGAGATCGGTGCCTACGAGGCCTTGATGCGTCTGCAAATGCTCGATGGATCGAGTTCCTCCCCTGCCGTCTTCATCCCGATCGCGGAGCGTACAGGCGCCATTATCGAACTCGGCTATTGGGCGATCAGGCGTGCGTGCTGCGAACTGCTGTTCCGTGATATCGTCGATACGGTGAGCATCAATGTTTCTCCGATCCAGTTGCGTGCTCCGGGCTTCGCGGCGCAGGTGGCCGCCATCCTCGCTGAAACGGGCGTTTCGGGGCACAGGATCGCATTCGAGATCACCGAAGGCGTCGACATGGAAATACGCCCCGATGTGCTCGACAGCATTCAGGATCTCAAGAAGCTCGGCATCAAATTCTGGCTGGATGATTTCGGCACAGGCTTTGCCGGCCTTTCCTGGCTTCGCCTGATGGATTTCGAGACCGTCAAGATCGACAAATCGTTCCTGCACGATGCCGCGGACAACGAGGGCGCAAAGGTTCTTCTCGAAGACATCATCGGGCTGGTGCGCAATCGAGGTCATCGCATCCTTGTCGAAGGGGTCGAGAACGAGGAGCAACTCGATCTCGTCAAATCCTTCGGTATCGACGCCGTCCAGGGATATCACATCGGCCGGCCGGCGCCGCCGCTGAAGCATCCGATGGCGATAAGACAAACCGGCCGGCGCCGTTTGCAGGCATCGGCCTGAGGCCGATCGATCCCAGGCAGAAGGCAATGTGAATGGAAAGCGTCGACCTGTCCGAGATCTATCGCGGCTATATTGCTTGCTTGAACCGGCAGGATTGGTCGAATCTCGGCAAATTCATCCATGACGACGTGCATTACAACGGCAGCCATGTTGGATTGTCGGGATATCGCGAAATGCTCGAAGGCGACTTCCGCGCCATTCCCGATCTCCATTTCGACATTCGGCTGCTGATTTGCGAACCACCCCATGTTGCAAGCCGTCTGCAGTTTGACTGCAGGCCGAAGGGGGTGTTGTTCGGGATGCCGGTGAACGGCAAAAGGGTGCAGTTCGCCGAAAATGTCTTCTATGAGTTTTGGGAGGGACGCGCCCGAAACGTCTGGTCGATCATAGACAAGGCGGCCATCGCCACCCAGTTGTAGTATGGGCTGGCCGACTGGACGGTCACTCGGCAATCGCTGCCTTGGCCAGGCCAGCATCCAGCCCCGCCTGCCGGCATGGCCCGCCGCCGATGCGGCGACGGACCAAAGCTGATCGAAACAATCAGACCCGCTCGAGAGCGATGGCAATGCCCTGGCCGACGCCGATGCACATGGTCGACAGCGAATAGCGTCCGCCGGTCTCCTGCAGTTCCAGGGCCGCGGTGCCGGTGATGCGGGCGCCGGACATGCCGAGGGGATGGCCGAGCGCGATCGCGCCGCCATTGCGATTGACGCGGGCATCGTCATCGGCAATGCCGAGTTCGCGCAGCACGGCAAGCCCTTGCGAGGCGAAGGCCTCGTTGAGTTCGATGACGTCGAACTGTTCCTGGCGCATGCCAAGCCGGGCCATCAGCTTGCGCGAAGCCGGAACCGGGCCGATGCCCATGATGCGCGGGGGAACACCGGCGGCGGCTCCGCCGAGGATGCGGGCAATCGGGGTCAGGCCGTATTTCTTTGCGGCGGCTTCCGAAGCGATGATGAGGGCGGCGGCACCGTCGTTGACGCCGGAAGCGTTGCCGGCGGTCACCGTGCCGCCTTCCTTCTTGAAGGGCGTGCCGAGCTTGGCGAGCGCCTCTATCGTCGTTGCGCGCGGATGCTCGTCCTTGCCGACAACAACCGGATCGCCCTTGCGCTGCGGGATCGTGACCGGCGTGATTTCCTTGGCAAGCCGGCCGCTTTCCTGGGCTGCAGCAGCCTTCGCCTGCGAGCGCACGGCAAAAGCGTCCTGATCCTGGCGGGCGACCTTGTAATCTTCGGCGACGTTCTCGCCCGTCTCCGGCATGGAGTCGACGCCATATTGTTTCTTCATGACCGGATTGATGAAGCGCCAGCCGATGGTGGTGTCATAGATTTCGGCATTGCGCGAAAAGGCGCTTTCGGCCTTCGGAATGACGAAGGGCGCGCGCGACATGCTTTCGACGCCGCCGGCAATCATCAAATCCGCCTCGCCGGCGCGGATGGCGCGAGCCGCTGCGATGATGGCGTCCATGCCCGAGCCGCACAGCCGGTTGATCGTCGTGCCGGCGGCTGCGATGGGCAGCCCGGCAAGCAGGCTCGCCATGCGTGCGACGTTGCGATTGTCCTCGCCGGCCTGGTTGGCGCAGCCATAGATCACGTCGTCGACGGCTTCCCAGTCGACCGAAGCATTGCGCTCGATGAGCGCCTTTAGCGGCACGGCGCCGAGATCGTCTGCGCGAACGGAGGAGAGCGATCCGCCGAAGCGGCCGATCGGGGTGCGGATGTAGTCACAGATAAAAGCGTCGGTCATCAGGCTGCCTCATGGGCTTTCTTGGTACGCGCGTTGATATCGCGCAGGACGGATAGTTCGGTTTCAGTCGGTGCTGGGGTCTCGATCACCTCGTCGGCAAACTTGATCGCCCAGCCGCAATTCTCCGATATCTGCTCGCGACTTACACCCTTATGGATAGACACGACAGTCAATTCCTTGGTGACCGGATCAGGCTCGAGAATGCAGAGATCGGTAATAACGCGAGTCGGACCTTTCGTCTTCATGCCCAGGCGCTCACGGTGATTTCCGCCTTCGCCATGACCCATCGAGGTGATGAAGGGCAGCTTCTCGACAAAGCCGCGCTTGGAGAGCGCCATGGTGATGAAGATCTGGCCGCAATTGCTGGCGATTTCGGGTGCTCCGCCGCCACCGGGCAAGCGAACCTTGGGGTGGTCGTAGGGGCCGACGACGGTGGTGTTCAGATTGGCGAACCTGTCGATCTGCGCGCCGCCGAGGAAACCCGTCGTGATGTGGCCGCCCTGCAGCCAGTAGCGGAACATTTCCGGCACGGCGACCGTGAAAAGCGCGGTATCGCAAAGCTCGCCGTCGCCGATCGACAGCGGCAGCACATCGGGCTTGGTGCCAACGGTGCCGCTTTCGTAGATCAGGGTAATGTCCGGCGCATGGGTCAGGCGCGCGACATTGCAGGCTGCTGACGGCGCGCCGATGCCGACGAAGCACACATCGTCATTCGTCAGTGCGCGGGCGGCCGCAATCGTCATCATTTCCGTAGGCGTAAAATCGCTCATCTTGACCTCCTTACGCCGACTTGACCGGCTGCTTGCCTGCATGCTTGGCAAAGTCTTCCGGGCCGGCCTTCATCACATGCTCGTCGATCCAGGCAAGGAAGCTGTCGCGATCGCGGGCGATTTCGTCCCACGCGATGTAGAAGGCGTTGGACCTGGCATAATAGCCCTGTGCATAGGAGGGGAATGCTCCGCCCGGCACGAGCGACACCGCCGTCACGGCCCAGGTCGGCAAGACAACGGAATTGGGCGAGGGCGGGTTCAGCTCGTCGACAATTTCCTCGACCGTGACGATCGAGCGCCTGGCGGCAAGCACGGCCTCCTTCTGAACGCCGACGATGCCTTCGAGCAGTACGTTGCCCTTCCGGTCGGCCCGCAACGCGTGGATGATGGCGACGTCGGGCCGGATCGCGGGAACGGCGGCCAGCACTTCGCCGGTGAAGGGGCAGGTCACGCTCTTGATGTTCGGATTGACCTTGGGCAGGTCGGCGCCGATATAGCCGCGCAGCATGGCGAAGGGCAGGTTTGCCGCTCCGGCTTCATAGGCATTGGCCATGGCCGCGTGCGAATGCTCATCGATCTCAAGCGGGCGAGGCCACTGGTTCTCGACCGCATCGCGGAAACGATGGAGCGAGCCGACGCCCGGATTGCCGCCCCAGGAAAATTTCATGCCCCGAGCCGCGCCGACGCCGATCAGCTGATCGTAAAGAATGTCCGGCGTCATGCGGATCAGAAAGAGGTCTTTCCGGCCCTGGCGGATGACTTCGTGACCGGCGGCATAGGGAATGAGATGGGTGAAACCCTCCATGGCGACGGTGTCGCCATCACGCACATTCTCCGCTACCGCCTGCGAAAGCGACAGGATCTTCGCCATAGAGCCTCCTCAACATATGCTGTTCTCGTAGGCGTCAATAAGCGCTTTCGGCCTGGGATCGTCAATGAATTTGTGCGTTATATGATATTTGTTCATATAACGCACAAATTCAGTGAAAATAGAAGACAAGGATTTTCTTCACCCGCTTTGTTGGGATGCCTTGCTCTTGGCTGGCCTTGAAGAAGGGCCGGCATTTGATCGGTGCGCAAGAGCGCCCTCTTGTTCTGTACGTCGGCGCTGCAGATGATTTGCGCCCGATCGCGCTGAGCGAACCTGGCAAAGTTCCCTTTCGTCGTTTGCGGACATCGTGCCTGGCGGATAGGAGCGTGTCGCGGTTGCGTGCTCGATAGTGTCGATGGGAAGATGCGCGAACTCCCGGTAGCGACCCCTGGCATGTCGGTCTCCGGGCGCAGTGCCGCTCGGGAATTGACGGCGATCCTTGAGTGGCGAGGCAAGCCCGTCAGGGTCGCTTCCGACCATGGGACAGAGTTCACGTCGAACGCGATCCTCGCGTCGTCAAAGGATGCAAGATAATGAGAGCCTGTTCTTCGGTTTCGGCAATGCCACCAGCGTCATGGCCGAATGGGCGGACGATGACAACCATTTCCGCCCGTAGCCGTCGGCTTTTCCCACCGCGCCAGTTGGCGTATCCAAAGCTGCCGTGGCTCCAATCGCTGCCGTGAATGAAAGTTCGATGGCAGGCCACCTACGCTGCCGGCTGCGGGAAGTCCTCGGCAATAGGTATCGTTTTCAGGTCGAATGAATATTCCGAGCTTCCCGGGTTTAGAGAGTTCATCTTTCGCGTCAGCGCGGAGTAGCGTTCCTCGGCTTCCTGCAAAGCTTTTTCCAGGCTCCGTTGATGCGTGATGTCGATCGCGGCACTGGAGATCCCGAGCAGCGTTCCAAATCCGTCTTCGACTCTCTGGTTTATTATTATGAACACCCCTCTCGATCCCCTGTCGTATTCGAGGGTGTCCATGGTCTTTTCTTCCAGCACCCGGGAAAGACGCTCCGCGATCTGGGAGGCGTCGGGTTCGGGCCATATTTGGGAAATTGTCCTTCCCACAATCTCCTCGGGGTCAAGCCCGATGAACTTGGCAAAGTGTTCATTTACACTGACATGGCGGAAACTCAGATCAAGGAAGCACAGGCCGACCGGTGCGGTTTTGTAAAGGGCGTCCAATTGATGAAGACGTTGAAAAGGAGAGGCGTCGATCACGTTTGTACGTCTGCTCGGCAGTGCTTGCAGTATCCCCTGCGCCTCGCTCCAGCGCTTGGGCTTTCCAAATATCCAGCCCTGCCCAATATCGCAGCCCAGATCGCGTAGACCGTCGGCTTGCACCGTGGTTTCCACCCCTTCGGCAACAACCCTCATTCCAAGGCTTTGCCCAAGCCCGATGACGGAGGTGATAATCTTCCGACTGTCGACATCTCTTTCCATGGATTCCACGAAGCTTTTGTCGATTTTCAGTTTATCGAAAGAAAATGAATGCAGTCTCGACAGGCTTGAGAAGCCTGTTCCGAAGTCGTCGAGCGCCATTGTGATTCCGGCGTTCTTCAATTGTAAGAAAGTCTCTCTTGCTTGTTCATCGTCATCGAAAAGAACGCTTTCGGTAACTTCGATACAAATCCGCGACAAGGGAAACTGGCTGGGGGCGAGGCTGTTTTTCAGGAACTCCAATAGTGCGGGGTTCCGAAATTCAGCGGCCGACATATTGAATGCAAGTATGAAGTCACCTGCCGTTGAGGCCACCAGACGCGTTGCCTCTCTCACAATAAGATCTGTCAGCAGTGAAATAAGGCCGGAGTTTTCCGCAAGCGGGACGAATACAGCCGGGGATATATCTCCCAACTCGGGATCGGACCATCGCGCCAATACCTCGAAGCCATAGATTGATTTTGTTCTGAGATCGACCAATGGCTGAAAGGCAGGCCAGATATGGCCCACGTCCAGAGCAATTGTCAGCGCCTGCAAAAGGCGCTGCTCTTCCTTAGTTCGATCCATTGCTCACCCGGGAAAGCAAAAAGTTCTACCTGTTTTAGCAATCAATACTGGGCGAGAATAAAGAATTCGATAAACTTTAACGGTTCTAATGTTCGAATTTCGGAAAACTAATCTACACAGGCCTCACGATACGGTCGCGCTTTGTGCCGGTGCCGGTGCCGGAGACGTTCGGTCAACTCCGTGCCGATGGCCGTTTTCAAGGATGTGTTGGGAGTGTCGGCGGCGACCCGAATGCACAGGGCAGCAAAGCGCGCGTCATGATATGGCGAGCCACGGCGTTGTCCTTGGGGAAGGTGCTCCGGGCTGCAGAAAGTGCAGCGTTCCTATCCCTGTGCCTTTTCCGCCGTTGCGGCAATCTGACGGGTGCCGACCAGCAAATGGGCGTCGTGAATGCCGCCGGTGTGCATGACGCAGCGGGCGGAAGGGCTGGGTTGATAAAAGATCGGGAACTGGCCGCGAAGAGGATCGCGCGGGTAGTGCCAGCGGCCGCGAATGTCGATCTGTAACTGATCGCCCTTCAGAAAGCGGGTCGCATGCGGCAGCAATGCAATCGTCACGGGGCGTATTTCACCCGGCCTGAGAGGCCCGGCGTGGTCATGCATATGGACCGGCTGCATTTCGGTTGAGAGTTCGCCATCCAAGTCCCGGTGGGCGAGACGCTGCCATCCCTTGCTGACCATGTCGCCGGAAAAGCCCATCGAGCCTTCGAACCTGGTCTCGACGCCGCCACGGAGCTTGCGAACGCCGGCGAACAGGAAAGCATCGTCACCACGACGCAATTCGAGATGCAAACGCAACGCCATGGGACCGATCAGGTCGAGGTCTTCCGGCACGGTCCAGAGGTAGCTGCAGCATCCGTCGGGTAGGTCGAACGCCACCGATGCTTCCGCGTCCGGCTGGGTGCTTGCCAGGGAACCCGATCGGGCGTCCAGCCACAGGGGTCTCCAGTCGAGATCAGACGGCGGCCAGCTCTCCTCTCCGGTTACCGCGACCGGATCGGAACCGATATCATGAATGGCGAGGCGCACGGCGGGACGTTCCGCCCAGCCATTGTCCAGGCCCTTCAGCACATGGTCGAAGAAGCCTATGCGTGCCTCTGTCGCGTCATTGCCGTAGTAGGTGGACCATTTGCCGCTTCGATGGGTGTAGAGCCACTTGCGCGAGGAACCGGCGCGGCGAAAAACCTCGAACGAGCCGCGAGTATGCAGCGAATGGTCCGAGAAGCTGCCGCATACCAACATCGGAACGTCGATGCTCTCCAGACTTGGCGTGCGCTCCTGCCACCAGGCATCCCGCTCGGTGTGTTTCACAACCTCGGATCGGAGATTGGTCCTGATGCGCCGCCGGCTCATTCCACGGCTCCAGATGATGCTGAAACCGTCCTCCCTGATGCCGCCGGGACGAAAGAAATCCCGATAGAGATCGCTGAAGCCTTCCCACGGACAGATGGCGGCAAGATGGGCGGGTTTCACGGCCGCACCTTCATATTGGCTGATCGCGAGATAGGAGACGCCGTCGAGACCGACACGGCCGCTCGACCAGGGCTGCGTCCCGGCCCAGTTGATCAGGTCGCAATAGTCGTTTGCCTCTAGCGCGGTGAAGGGGTCGCCGACGCCGCCGGATGTGCCGCAGCCCCGCAGGTCGGCATTGATCACGCAGTAACCTCGCGGCACCCATACCGCAGGGTCGGGCGCCTCCCAGCTTGTCAGGTCGGAAAAGGAGATCGGATCGGGCTGCGGGCAAAGACGATATTGGAAGTCCAGCCGCCGGCCGCTTCTGCTCTGTGCCGCGATCCTGTCTTTTCCATAGGGGTGGGCGGACATGATGACCGGCCAGCGGCCTTCGCCCTCGGGGCGGAAAACATTGACCCGCAGCGTCACGCCATCGCGCATGGCAACCGGCACGTCCCAGTCGGCGTGCAGCCCCGGCGGCGCCTTGGTAATCGTTACGTCGGGATGAAAGAGATTTTTCAGGCGCCGCCATGCCAACGCAAGCGGAGTACGGCTCTTGCGGTCGATTGCTGCCATTTCCAGGCTCCCGAGCCGGGCTTGTCCGGCTGCGGAATTCGTGGCACGGTGAGTGCCAAATTGCAAGGAATTTTGGCACTCACCGTGCCAGATCATTTGAAGATCGCGTGGACGTCCGTGTGTCGAAGATAGATGAGAATAGAGCGCGGATCGGCATGGCACTGCTGCAGCTCGTTCGTGAAACCGGTGCGATGCCCGACGTGGAGACGGTAGCCAGACGCGCCGGAGTCGGGCGCAGAACGGTCTTTCGTTATTTCGACGGGCGGGCCGCGCTCGAGCTGGAGACGGCGCAGCGGATGCGGTCGTGGATCACCGAGGATCTTCCCTTGCCGCAACCGGTTGGAGACGTCGGGACCCGCATGAACGCGCTTCTGTCCCACCGCGCCAGGCTCTATGAAACGGTTACGCCGGTGCGACGCTTTCTCGACGCCGCAAGGAGCCGGGGCAATGTTGCGCTCGATGAGTTCATCGATGGTGCGCGACGAATGCTGCGTGCCAATCTCATGTCGATGCTGGCAGACGAACTCCGGGATCGCCCCGAGGCGGCAGACGCTCTCGACGTGGCGACGAGCTGGGAAACTTGGCGCGCACTTCGCGAGGGACAGAATTGTTCGATCAAGGAAGCAGAGCGGCGGATGGGCTGGCTTGTCAGGGCCATCATCGCTTTCGGCGGCGACTGATGGATAAGGCATTCGCCGTGCAGGCGCAGCATCGGAATGCCACGACGTCTTCGCAAGGCCAGGAGAGCCGAATTTTCCGGCGCGCGCCTGCGAACAGGAACCGCCTTGTGGCGATTGCCGATGTACCCGAGTGGAACGATCGCCGGCATCAAATCACATATTTTTTTGACTGACCGGCGTCGACAGTTCAGAGGCACCGGATTTATGGTGCCAAATCAATCGGCTCGAAGTGGCCAAATCAGAACGATGCGCGCTGTGAATTTCGCAAGAGAACAGTGTCGGGATTCTGCGTAATGACACAACAAGGGTGCGGGATCAGGGATGCGCGAAACGGATTTAGTCAGCGGCTTTGCCAAGGGATTGAAGGTCATCGAGGCCTTCGGCGAGAGGCAACAGCGCCTGACGATCGCCGAGGCGTCGAAACTCACCGGGCTTGATCGCGCCACCGTTCGCCGCTCGCTGCTGACGCTTTCCGAGCTCGGCTATGCCGTCTATGACGGGAAATTCTTCACCCTGACGCCGAAAATTCTCAGGCTCGGTCATGCCTATCTTGCCGCGACGCCGTTGCCGATCATCATCCAGCCGCATCTCGACCAGCTGGCCGAGCGCGCCGGGCAGAATGCTTCAGCCTCGGTGCTCGACGGGACGGACGTGGTTTATATTGCCCGTGCCTCCCAGCGCCGGGTGATGTCGATCAACCTGACGCCCGGCAGTCGCCTTCCGGCCTTCTGTGCCTCGATGGGCCGGGTCCTGCTGGCCGCCTTGCCGGAAAGCGAGGCGCGCTCGGTGCTGAAGCGGACCGAACTCAAGGCGAATACGCCGAACACCAAGACCGATCCGGAAGAGCTGATGGCCGAATTCCGTCGGGTGAGGGGGCAGGGCTACGCCGTCATCGACCAGGAGTTGGAAATCGGTCTGTGCTCGATTGCCGTTCCTGTCGAAAACGATCGCGGCCAGACCGTCGCGGCGATCAATATCGGCGCCCCAGCCGCCTACGTCACCGCCTCCGAGATGGCGGAGCGGTTCCTGCCGCTGCTGAAGGAGACGCAAAAGGCGCTGCGGCTGGTGCTGCCTTAATCTTCGGGCCTTACGCGCCATCCTCGTCCTTCGACAAGCTCAGGATGTGGATGGGGCAGACCTTGCTCGCGAGTTGGTTTGCTATTCCCGGGCAGCACCGCGAGAAGATCAGCCCCCCTGGTGAGGAGGCCCAAGGGCCGTCTCGAACCACGAAGGGGGGTGGTTGCCCGGATTTTCCACCGTCCGCATAGGCGATGCCTGTTCAAAGGCCAAGTCTCTCCCGCTCCTCGATGCGCCAGGCGCGGGGCGTCTGGCTGGTCTGCTTGACGAAGAAACGGGAGAAATAGGCCGGGTCGGCAAAGCCGAGGCGATAGCTGATTTCCTGGACGGTCGCGAAGGTGAAGACCAGCTCGCGCTTGGCCTCATCGAGCAGCTTGCGGGTAATCAGTTCGTGCGCGCCGTGCCCTGTCCTGCTGCGCACGATGCGGCTGAGATGGGCCGGCGAGATGCCGAGGCTTTCGGCATAGAAGGCTGCCGGCTTGTGCGAGCGGAAGTGGCGCTGGATGAGGCCCTGCAGCATCTCCATCCGCCGCTCGCTCTCATCGCCCGCGCTCGATCCTTCATCGGCTTTCTGGGAGATGCGCGCCGTCAACAGCAATGCCGAGGTCAGATAGGCGTCGAGCAGGTCGTTGCGGCCGTTGCGGTGGCTGGCAAACTCTTCACCAAGACGCCTCAGCGTGCTGGCGACATAGGCCGCGTCTTCCTGGCCGGTGTCGAGCAAGGTCAGGTGTGGATCGGCAAGCCATGCGCCCAGCCGGCTGCGATCGCCCGGAGCGGCCTTCAGATGCGAGATCAGCACCGTGATGACGAAGCCGTCTATATCGCGCGAAAACCGGAAGCCATGATTGAGGCGCGGCGGCACGGTAATGACGGCAGGCGGTACAATGGCATGGGGAACTCCATCGAAGACGGCGTCGCCCGATCCGGCGTCTATGTACAAGATCTGAAAGAAGCTCTCATGCCGATGCGGGCGGATCTCCCATTGGTGGAGGCTGCTGCGGGAGGGAATCGTCTCGCAATGCAGCCAGAAATCCGGCTTTCGACCGGTATTTTCGCCGTAGAGCTCATAGGTCGGCACGGTCTTCGTCATGACCCTTCTCCCTCATCATGTTCGATATGTGCAATTTCATGACCGAAATGTCCATTGCGCACTCGTGACGCGGCGAACAGACTTGAAGGATAGATCACGCATGGGAGGAGACGATGCGCACTCAAGTCGCCATTATCGGTTCAGGGCCGTCCGGGCTGCTGCTCGGCCAGTTGCTGACGGAGGCCGGCATCGACAATGTTATCCTCGATCGTGTCGGCAAGGATTATATCCTCGGTCGCGTTCGCGCCGGCGTTCTGGAGGAAGGCACCGTTCGGCTGCTGGACCGGGCGAAATCAGGCGCGCGCCTGCACGCGGAGGGCTTGCCGCATGATGGCTTCTCGCTTGCCTTCGACGGCCGCGATCATCGCATCGACCTCCATGGATTGACCGGCGGAAAGCGTGTGGTCATCTACGGCCAGACCGAGGTGACCCGCGACCTCATGGCCCGCCGCGAGCAAAGCGGCGCCCCGGTCATCTACAATGCCGCCAATGTCCAACCTCACGGCTTCGATGGCGAGACGCCCTATCTCACCTACGAGAAGGATGGCATGTCACATCGCATCGATTGCGATTTCATCGCCGGCTGCGACGGCTTTCATGGCGTCAGCCGCAAATCGGTGCCGGAAAAGGCGGTGCGCAGTTTCGAGAAGGTTTATCCCTTCGGCTGGCTCGGCGTCCTTGCCGACGTGACGCCGGTCGATCATGAACTGATCTATGCCAATCATCCGCGCGGCTTCGCATTATGCTCGATGCGTTCGATGGCGCGCAGCCGCTACTATATTCAGTGTCCCCTGGACGAGAAGGTCGAGGACTGGAGCGACGATCGCTTCTGGGACGAGCTGCGCCGTCGCCTCCCGGTTCACCATGCCGAGGCGCTGACCACGGCACCTTCCTTCGAAAAATCGATCGCGCCTCTGCGCTCCTTCGTGGCCGAGCCCATGCGTTTCGGCCGCCTTTTCCTTGTCGGCGACGCCGCGCATATCGTGCCGCCGACCGGCGCCAAGGGGCTCAATCTGGCGGCCAGCGACGTATATTACCTGTTTTCGGGTCTTGCCGAGCATTATCATGATCGTTCGAACGCCGGCCTGGATGCCTACTCCGGTCATGCGCTTGCCCGCGTCTGGAAAGCGGTGCGCTTCTCCTGGTGGATGACGACGATGATGCATCGCTTTCCCGATACCGGCGATTTCGACCAGAAGATTCAGGAAGCCGAACTCGACTATCTGACCCATTCGCTAGCCGCTTCGACCGCACTCGCCGAGAATTATGTCGGCCTGCCGTTCTGAGCGGGCTCTACGGTTTCCTGGCTATCTCGGCTGCCGCCTCGCGGATCGTCTGCATCAGGATCGACAATGGAAGGGTGGGAACCGCGTCCGTGCGCATCGTCAATCCCACCGGTCCCTTTGTCTCGCTGGTGTCGATCGGCAGGAGTGCCAGCAGACCGTCATCGACATCGCCGGCGACGACGCCGGCCGAGATGATCCATATGGCGTCGCTGGAGCGTACGAAGGCGCGTCCGAAGGAATCGGAAACGGTTTCGATCTGGTTCGGCAGTCCGCCGGCGCCGTTCGCGATCAGAAAGCTCTCGACGAAGGGGCGAATGATCGAGCCGCGCGTCGGCATCAGGATGGTATAGCGGCTGAGATCGGAAAACGGCGATTGCCTGTCGGACAGCAGCGGATGCCCGGCCCTGACGGCGAAGACCACCTGTTCGGAGTAGAGATGCTCGAAGGAAAAGCCAGCCATATTGTCGGGGCTTGCCAATCGGCCGACGACGAGATCGAGGTCGCCGACGCGCAACTGTTCCAGAAGCACGGCGTTTTCGCCGGTGACGATCTTGATGCGGCTCCAGGTCTCTTCCCGCAGAAACAGCTCCATTGCCCGTGGCATGATCCGCGTCGATACCGTCGGCAGCGCACCGATGCGGATCGGCGGCGCCTCGCCGGAGCGCTCCTGCGACACAGAGTCCAGGCCTTGCCGGAGTGCCGTCAGCGCGGCACCGGCATGGCGGAGAAAAACTTCGCCGTAGCGGGTGATGCGAATGCCGCGTCCATCGCGCTCGAAGACGGCAACGCCAAGCGCCTCTTCCAGCTCGCGGATCGTCTTCGTTACGGCCGGTTGGCTGATGTTCAGCAGGCCCGCAGCCTTGATCACGCTTTTCTGGCGCGCAACCTCGACAAAGGTTTGCAGATGGCGGAATTTGATGCGCGCGTCGAGCATGCTCAGTCATAACCCCGGAGTTATCATAGAGCGAAGAAATATCATTTTACCTAACCAGATTATACATCCAATCTCGCGCCTGAGGAGATTTCCAGTGCAGTTTGCCCGTATCAACGACGTCACGATCCACTATCAGATCATTGGCGGCCCCGCCGACAAGCCGGTTCTTGTCTTTGCCAATTCGCTCGGCACCGATTTCCGGATCTGGCGTGATGTGATCGTGCGCCTGGCCGGCGATTTTCCGATTGTGCTCTACGACAAGCGCGGCCATGGCCTCTCCGATCTCGGCCAAATGCCCTATTCCATCGAGGATCACGCCACGGACCTTGCCGGCCTGCTCGATTTCCTCTCGGTCAAGGACGCCGTGATCTGCGGCCTGTCGGTCGGCGGGTTGGTTGCGCAATCGCTCTATCAGCGGCGCCCGGATCTGGTGCGGGCGCTGATCCTCTGCGACACCGCGCACAAGATCGGCACGGCCGACAGCTGGAACGCCCGTATCGCGCAGGTCGAGGCGCACGGCATCGAATCGATCGTCGACGCGATCATGGAGCGGTGGTTCACGCCGGCCTTCCGCCGCCCGGAAAACATCGATTTCGCGGGCTATTGCAACATGCTGATCCGCCAGCCGGCGGCAGGGTACGCCGCCACTTGCGCGGCCCTGCGCGATGCCGATCTGACTGAAGCCGCGGCCAGGATCGCTGTGCCCACCATCTGCATCGTCGGCGATCAGGATGGGTCTACGCCGCCGGAGCTGGTGCTGTCGATGGCAAAGCTCATTCCGAACGCGCGCTATGAAGTGATCAAGGACGCCGGCCATATTCCCTGCGTCGAACAACCCGAGGCGTTGAGCGAAGTCATCCGTGCCTTCGTCGACGTCGTCCTGCGTGGAGAACAAGCCCCATGAATGACCCCGTCACGCCGTCCGAGCGCTATCTTCAGGGTATGGAGACGCGCCGCGCCGTCCTTGGCGACAGCCATGTCGATCGTGCCCAGCAGGCCGTGACGGCGTTCGATCAACCTTTCCAGGAACTGATTACCGAGGCGGCCTGGGGGCATGTCTGGTCGCGCCCGACGCTGAGCCGGCGCGAGCGCTCCATCGTGACGATCGCGTTGCTTGCGGCGCTCGGCCAGGACGAGGAAGTGGCCATGCATGTGCGGGCGACGCGCAACACCGGCGCGACGCGCGACGACGTCTGCGAGGCACTTCTGCATGTGGCGATCTACGCCGGCGTGCCGGCCGCCAATCACGCGATCAAGATCGCCAAGCAGGTTTTTGAACAGATGGACGCCGAAAAGGCGGCATGAAGCGAGGCAGACATGTCCGACAGAAGTAACAGCAAGCCCGAAACGGGCGCCTTTTTCGCCAGGGATCGCGCATGGCATCCGCCGGCGTTTTCGCCCGGCTACAAGACATCGGTATTGCGTTCGCCGCAGCGGGCGCTGCTGTCGCTCGACGGAACCATTTCGGAGATCACCGGCCCGGTCTTCGGCCATTCCATGCTGAACGAGCTCGACAACGACCTGATCCATAATTTCGCCAGGCCGGGCGAAAGCGCTATAGGCGAGCGCATCGTCGTTCATGGCCGCGTGCTCGACGAGCGCGGCCGGCCGGTGCCGGGCGTCCTGCTGGAATTCTGGCAGGCCAACGCCGGCGGGCGCTATCGCCACAAGAAGGAAACCTATCTCGCGGCGATCGACCCGAATTTCGGCGGCTGCGGCCGCGCCATCAGCGATGACGAGGGGCGCTACGCCTTCCGCACCATCCGTCCAGGCGCCTATCCCTGGCCGAACGGCGTCAACGACTGGCGGCCCGCGCATATTCACTTCTCCGTCTTCGGCCATGGCTTTGCGCAGCGGCTGATCACGCAGATGTATTTCGAGGGCGATCCGATGATCTGGAAATGTCCGATCGTCGGGACGATCCCCGACAAACAGGCGATCGAACAGCTGATTGCGCCGCTCGACTGGGGCAATACGATTCCGATGGACGCGCGCGCCTATAAATTCGATATCGTGCTGCGCGGTCGCCGTTCGACCCTGTTCGAGAACCGGCTGGAGGGCAATTGATGGTACAGGAACTCGGCTACCTGAAGGAAACGCCGTCGCAGACGGCAGGCCCTTACGTTCACATCGGCCTCACGCCGAACTACAGCGAGATCGGCGGCGTCTACGAGACCGATCTCGGCTCCGTCATGGTCAACGACAAGACGCTCGGCGAGCGCATCACGGTGACAGGCAGGGTTCTTGATGGCGCCGGCGCACCGGTCAAGGATGCCGTCCTCGAGATCTGGCAGGCCGACGGTGCCGGCCTTTACAACAGCCCCTCGGAGCTGCGCGGCACGGCCGATCCGAACTTTACCGGCTGGGGGCGTTGTCCGACCAGTTCCACGGACGGCGTTTTTCGTTTCGAGACCATCAAGCCGGGCCGCGTTCCCTTCAAGGACGGCCGCAAGATGGCGCCGCACATCACCTTCTGGATCGTGGCGCGCGGCATCAATATCGGCCTGCACACGCGCCTGTATTTTCCGGAAGAGGCGGCCGCCAACGCCGAAGACCCACTGCTTGCCCGCATCGAGCACAGGGATCGCCTCGCAACGCTCGTCGCCACGAAGGAAGGCTCCCTCTACACCTTCGATATCCATTTGCAGGGCGACAAGGAAACGGTTTTCCTCGATATATAGGCCATGAGCGTTTCTCCCTTTGACCATCCCTTTCTGTCCGGTCTCCTCGGTGACGAGGAGATTGCGGAGTATTTTTCCGCCAAGGCCGATATCCGCGCCATGCTCACCTTCGAAGCGGCCCTCGCCAGGGTCGAGGCGCAGCATGGTGTTATCCCGTCGGCGGCCGCTGCGCATATCCTGGACGTCTGCGCGGGTTTCGAGCCTGATGTGCCGAGCCTGAAGGCTGCGACGGCGTCGGATGGCGTCGTCGTGCCGGATCTGGTCAGGCAGCTGCGCAAGGCGGTCGGCGAGGAGGGGGGCGGCCAAGTCCATTTCGGCGCCACCAGTCAGGACGTCATCGATACAAGCCTGATGATGCGCCTGAAGGCCGTTACCTTTCTTCTGAGCGGTCGTCTCTTCGCCGTGTCATCGGCTCTTTCCAGGCTGGATGAGCGCTTCGGGTCGAACAGGCTTATGGGCCGCACGCGGATGCAGGCCGCCATTGCGATCACCGTATCCGATCGGCTGCGGGCCTGGCGTCATCCGCTCGATCAATATCGGGATCGGCTGACGCAAGAGATATTTCCGCTGCAGTTCGGCGGGGCCGCAGGCACGCTGGAAAAATTCGGGCCGAAAGCGGCCGAAATCAGGAGCTCGCTGGCGCAGGCGCTCGGCCTGTCGGATGAGCCTCAATGGCAAAGCCAGAGGGCGCGCATTGCCGAACTGGCCGGATTGCTCTCCCTGATCTCGGGCAGCCTCGGCAAGATCGGCCAGGATATCGCGCTTCTGGCGCAGGCCGGCGACGAGATAGAGCTTGCCGGCGGTGGCGGCTCCTCGGCCATGCCGCATAAGCAGAACCCGGTCGCTGCCGAAACGCTGGTCGCGCTTGCCCGTTTCAATGCCGTTCAGCTTTCGGGCATTCATCACGCGCTCGTGCATGAACAGGAACGCTCCGGGGCTGCCTGGACGTTGGAATGGCTGCTGTTGCCGCCTATGGTGGTGGCAACGGCGGCGTCTCTGCGCCATGCGCTGCAATTGATCGGCATGATCAAGCGCCTGGGAGCGACAACGGAGTGAGATATTATTCGCTATTCATAACCATATAAGTATGGATAGAAGGCTTTATTTCATTTTACATCACCATTTCCTATGAGAAATTGGCGGTGATCAGGATTTGGATGATCAAGGGCGGCTCGAAACGCGGTCGCCGGGAGGAGAAAAATGAAACGGTTTATCTTGGCGGCCATTGCTGCCGTTGCTCTTGGCGGCGCTGCCTATGCCGATACCATCAAGGTCGGGGTCATCGGTCCGTTCTCCGGCCCGTTTGCGCTGCAAGGCAAGAATTTCAAGGCCGGTATCGACGCCTATATGGCAATCAACGGCAAGACGGTCGGCAATGACGAGGTGGAGGTGATCTACCGTGACCTGCCGCAGGCCGATCCCGCCCAGTCGAAGGCGCTTGCCCAGGAACTCGTCGTCAAGGAACATGTCCAGTATCTCGCCGGCTTCTACTTCACGCCGGACGCAATGGCCGTGACGCCGATCCTCAAGCAGGCCAATGTGCCGATGGTGATCTTCAATGCCGCGACCTCGGCCATCGTCACCAAGAGTCCGCTTGTCGTGCGCACCTCCTTCACGACCTGGCAGACCTCGACGCCGATCGCCAAGGTTGCCTATGATGCCGGCGTCAAGAAGGTCATCTCCGTCGTCAGCGACTACGGCCCGGGCGTCGATGCGGAAAATGCCTTCAAGGCCGGGTTCGAGAAGCAGGGCGGCGAGGTGGTCCAGGCGATCCGCATGCCGCTGTCGACCAACGACTTCAGCCCGATCATGCAGCGCGTCAAGGATTCAGGCGCGCAGGGCGTCTTCGCCTTCCTGCCGTCCGGTCCGACGACACTCGGTTTCGTCAAGGCCTACAATGAAAACGGCCTGAAGGCAGCCGGCATCAAACTCTTCGCGCCGGGCGACCTGACGCAGGAATCCGATCTGCCCGCGCTTGGCGACGCAGCAATCGGCATGCAGACGACCTTCCACTATGCCGTGTCGCATGACTCGCCTGAAAACAAGGCGTTTGTCGCAGCCGCCGAGAAGGCGATCGGCAATCCGGCCGAGCTGACCTTCCCCGCCGTCGGCGCTTTCGACGGCATGCACGTTATTTACAAGATGATCGAGGCGACCGGCGGCAAGCAGGATGCGCAGAAGGCCGTCGACGCGGTGAAGGGCCTGTCCTGGGTCAGCCCGCGCGGCCCCGTCACCATCGATCCGGAAAGCCGGCATATCACGCAGAACATCTATCTGCGCGAAGTCGCCAAGGGTGTCGACGGCAAATACTACAACAAGGAAATCCAGACCTTCGAGAAGCAGGGCGATCCCGGCCTTGCCGCTGCGAAGTGAGGCGCTCCTGAACCCGACACCTCCGAACGGAAATCTCCGTTTGGAGGTTTGACGACAGCGGCCGCGCAATAACAACCGGACCAGCGATATCAATGCAAACCGTGCTCAGCATAGCAGTCGATGCCCTCGCTTACGGCATGGTGCTGTTCGTCATCTCCATCGGCCTCTCCGTCACCATGGGGCTGATGCGCGTCGTCAATCTGGCCCACGGCGCCTTCGCCATGATCGGCGGCTATATCGCTTCCTATGCCGCGCACGATCTCGGTCTTGGCTATGCCGCGGCCGTATTGCTGGCGGTGGTCGGCACCGTCATCGTCTCCATCCCGATCGAGCGGCTGCTTTATCGGCGTATCTATGGCGCACCGGAATTGACGCAGGTGCTGATGACCATCGGCATCACCTTCTGCATCATCGGCATTGCCAACTACGTCTTCGGCCCGACCTTGAAGACCATACCCTTGCCGGACAGTCTGCAAGGCTCCGTCGATCTCGGCTTTCGGACCCTCGGCACCCATCGCATCTTCGCGATCGTCTGCGGTCTCATCGTCGCCCTGGCGCTGTGGTACACCATCGAAAAGACCTCTTTCGGCGTGAAGCTGCGCGCCTCCGTCGACAATGCCGCAATGGCGGCGGCCCTCGGCGTACGCACGGAAATCGTCTACGCGGTCAGCTTCGCGGTTGCGGTCGGACTTGCCGCCTTTGGCGGCGTCGTGGGTGCCGAGCTTCTGCCGGTCGAACCCTACTATGCCCTGCGCTACATGGTGACGTTTCTCGTCGTGGTCTCCGTCGGCGGCGCCGGCTCGATCTCGGGTGCGCTGCTCGCCTGTCTCATCCTCGGCTGCATCGACACGACAGGCCGTTATCTCATGCCGGAATATGGGGAATTCTTCTTCTATCTGGCCGTCATTGCCATCGTCTGCGTTTTCCCGCGCGGCCTTGCCGGGAGAATGAAGTAACATGACCTCGACCCTTGAAAGAGCGGCCGTGCCGTCCGTGACCCGACATCGTACATTCAGGCAGGACCTGATTGCGGTCGCGGTCGTCATCATATTGGCCGCCGCCGGCTATCTGCTGTTTCCGGATAATCTCGCTCTTCTCACCCGTTTGATCGCGATTGCGCTCCTCGTCCTGTCGCTCGATCTCGTCACCGGCTATTGCGGCGTGGCGACCCTCGGCCATGCGGCGCTCTTCGGTGCCGGCGCCTACGCAGCCGGCATCGCGTCCGCCCATTACGGCATCAACGATCCGTTGCTGATGACGCTTGCCGGTATCGTCGGCGGCGCCGTCGCCGGCCTGGTGTGTGGGATCGTCATTTTGCGAGCGCAAGGATTGCCGCAACTCGTGCTGTCGATCTCGCTGGTCTATCTCTTCCATGAGTTTGCCAACAAGGCGTCGAGCTGGACGGGCGGTAGCGACGGTCTGTCAGGCATATCCCCGGATCCGTTGTTCGGTGCTTTCGAATTCGATCTCTACGGACATACGGCCTACATCTACGGCGTGGTGTTGCTGCTGGTCGTGCTCGTGCTGCTGCGCATTCTCGTGCGTTCGCCCTTCGGCATGCTCTGCCGCGGCATCCGGCAGGATCCTTTGCGCATCCGCGCCATGGGCGCGTCGCCGAAAGTGGCGCTGGTCAAGATGTATGTGATTTCCGGTGCCGTAGCCGGCATTGGCGGCGCATTGAACGCGATCTCGACACAGGTCGTCGGCCTCGACAGCCTGTCCTTCACGCAGTCGGCCGAGGCGCTCGTCATGCTCGTCCTCGGAGGCACCGGCTCCCTGTTCGGTGCGCTCACCGGTACGCTGATCTTCATGCTGTTCGAGGACTACGTCTCCGCCGTGAACCCTTTCCATTGGCTGACGATCGTCGGCGCCTTGCTGATCCTCGTGGTTCTGTTCGCACCGAAAGGCATCTACGGCACGGCCGCGGCTTACGTTGCGCGCCGCAGGGAGGCGCGGGCATGAGCGCGATTTTCGAGGTCGATAACCTGAAGAAGGCGTTCGGTGGTCTGACGGTCACCAACAATGTCAGCCTGTCGATGGCGCCCGGAGATCGCGTGGCCCTGATCGGCCCGAACGGCGCCGGCAAGACCAGTTTCGTCAACCTCGTGACGGGCAATCTGCAGGCGGATTCCGGCGAGGTCCGCATCGCTGGGCAAAACGTCAACAGGCTCGATGCCATCGGCCGGGTCAGGCGCGGCTTGGTGCGCTCGTTCCAGGTGACGCGGCTGTTTCAGGACATGACGCCGGCCGAACATGTCGGCATGGCGGTGCTGCAGCGGACAGGCCGCTCCGGCCGCATGTTCGGCAATTTCCTGTCCATGCGCGATGTCATGGGCGAGACGGAGGCGTTGCTCGGCACCCTCGGGCTTGCGGCTCTTGCGCATCGAAAGGTCAGCGAAATCGCCTATGGCCAGCAACGGCTGCTGGAGATTGCCGTCGCCATGGCCCTGAAGCCGAAAGTGCTGCTGCTGGACGAACCCGCCGCCGGCGTCCCGCAAAGCGATACGGGCCGCATCGAGCAGGCGCTGGCCGATCTGCCCGCCGATCTCGCGGTGCTGATGATCGAGCATGACATGGATCTGGTCTTCCGCTTCGCCAGGCGCGTGGTGGTGCTGGCCGCCGGCACGATCATATTCGACGGTTCGCCGAAAGACGTGACGCAGGATGCGCGTGTGCGCGAAGCCTATCTCGGGAGCTATGCCAATGCCGGCCACGCCGCTTGAAGTGGAAAACCTGTCGGCCGGCTATGGTCCGACGCGCGTGCTGGAAGGGGTTTCCTTTTTCGTGCCTGCCGGTGGCCGTCTTGCCGTCCTCGGCCGTAACGGCATGGGCAAGAGCACGCTGCTTGCCACGCTTGCCGGCCAGACCCGCCGCTATGACGGCCGCATCCGGCTGGGGCCGGCAGAGATTGCCGGCCTGCCGAGCGCCAGACGCGCCCATCAGGGCCTCGGCTACGTGCCTCAGACGCGGGACGTCTTTCCGACGCTGACGGTCGAGGAAAATCTCTCCGTCGGGCTGAAGGGACGGCCAAAGAGCGTTCTGCAGGAAGCCTATGACATGTTCCCGCGCCTGAAGGAGCGTCGCAGAAACCTGGGCGGCCAGCTTTCCGGCGGCGAACAGCAGATGCTGTCGACCGCCCGCACGATCCTCGGCCGCCCCTCCGTGCTGCTTCTGGACGAGCCGCTGGAAGGGCTTGCGCCCGTCATCTGCGAGGAATTGATGGCGGCCTTCGCCAAGCTCGCCAAGGCGGGTGACATGACGATCCTGCTCGTAGAGCAGCGCATCCAGAGCGCGTTGGATTTTGCAAGCGACGTCATCATTCTGGAGCGCGGCCGGCTGGCCTGGAAGGGGACACCCCAGGCTCTCGCGCAGGATCATGATACGGTCGAGCGCCTGCTCGGCGTCGGCGGGCTGCATTAGCATCCGTCTTTTTCAGCGGCCGCTTCGCGCTTTTCCATTGTCATGAAAGACAGATGGCGTCGGGAACGGCGGTCTCAAGGTGGCATCGAGCCTGCGCGATTGTGCCTTGCTCTGTTTCTTCGGTCAGCCCATCCTCGTCTTGGCGTCGACCGCACTGGTGTTTCGCGATTCATGTTGACGACAAAACGTTGACGATTTATCGATATATTATCATTGTTATTGATGTCGTTCTGCTGGAGGCGGATTTGTCGGAGAACACTTCGGGTCGTTGGGATTTCTGGATCGATCGCGGCGGCACCTTTACCGACGTTGTCGGGCGCGATCCGTCCGGCGCTCTCCATGCCCGCAAGGTCCTGTCGGAAAATCCCGATGCCTATCGCGACGCAGCCGTTCACGGTATTCGCCTGCATCTCGGCCTCGGCAAGGGCGAGCCGGTTCCGGAGGGGACCATCGGCGAGGTCCGGATGGGGACTACCGTCGCCACCAACGCGCTGCTCGAGCGCAAGGGCGAGCGCCTTGCCCTGGTGACGACGAAGGGCTTCAGGGATGCCCTGCGCATCGGCTATCAGGAGCGCAAGAAGATCTTCGCGACCGAGATCGTCAAGCCGGAAGCGCTTTACGAGGATGTCGTCGAGATTGAGGAGCGGGTGCTTGCCGATGGCACCGTCGAGCTTGCCCTGGACGAAAAGGCAGCCGAAACGGCGCTGCGCGACCTTCTCGCCAAAGGCTATCGCTCGCTGGCGATCGTCTTCATGCATGCCTACAAGTTTCCGGCCCATGAGGCCGCCGTCGCCAGGATCGCCAGATCCATCGGCTTCGAGCAGGTCTCCGTCAGCCATGAGGTCTCGCCGCTCATCAAGCTCGTCGGGCGCGGCGATACCGCGGTGATCGACGCCTATCTCTCGCCCGTGCTCGGCCGCTATATCGGCCAGGTCTGCGATGAGCTCGATGTTGAGCGCACCGGCGCGCGCGTCATGTTCATGATGTCCTCGGGCGGGTTGACGGCAGCCGATATGTTCCAGGGCAAGGATGCCATCCTCTCAGGCCCGGCCGGCGGCGTGGTCGGCCTTGCAAAGACCGGCGAACAGGCGGGCTTTGCCAATGTCATCGGCTTCGACATGGGCGGCACCTCGACGGATGTGGCGCATTTCGACGGCGAATACGAGCGGGCCTTCGAGACGGAAGTGGCCGGCGTCCGCGTCCGCGCGCCGATGATGCTGATCCATACCGTGGCCGCAGGCGGCGGCTCGATCTTGCATTTCGACGGCGATCGTTTTCGCGTCGGTCCGGATTCTGCCGGCGCCTTTCCGGGGCCGGCCTGCTATCGCAATGGCGGCCCGCTGGCGGTGACCGACGCCAATGTCATGGCCGGCAAACTGCTGCCGGAATTCTTTCCCTCCATCTTCGGCCCCGACCAGGATCAGCCGCTCGACGTCGAGACGGTGCGTGGCAAGTTTGCCGAACTCGCTGCCGAGATCGGCGACGGCCGCAGCCCGCAGGACGTCGCCGACGGCTTCATTCGCATCGCCGTCGCCAATATGGTCGAGGCGATCAAGAAGATCTCCGTGCAGCGCGGCTATGACGTGACGCGCTATGCGCTCAATTGCTTCGGCGGCGCAGGCGGGCAGCACGCCTGCCTGGTTGCCGATGCGCTCGGCATGAAGAGCATCCTCCTGCATCCGATGTCCGGCCTTCTTTCCGCCTACGGCATGGGGCTTGCCGATATCAGGGCAACGCGCCAGAAGGCGCTCGGCGTCCCGCTCGACGCCGCCGCCCCGGCCGCCATCACCGCCCTTGGCAGCGAATTGCGCGGCGAATGCCTGCCCGAGCTGGAAGCGCAGGGCGTTGCGACGGCTGAGATCAAGACCGTCCAGCGCGCGCATATCCGCTATGCCGGCACCGACACCATTCTGGCGGTGGAGACGACCTTCCCCGAGGTTGATGACCCCGCGCGGCTGCGCAGTCAGTTCGAGACGCTGCACAAGCGCCGCTTCGGCTTCGTTGCCGAGGACAAGCCCTTGGTCGTCGAGGCCGTGGAGATCGAAACGATCGGCGGCGCGGCGGCCGATATCGCGGTCAAGCTCGAAGCGACCGGAGAGGGCGAGGCGCGGGCCGCAAGGCGCACCAGCTTCTATTCCGGCGGCGAGAGCCATGATGCGGCCGTTGTCCTGCGCCATGCGATCGAGCCCGGACAGACCGTCACCGGCCCGGCCATCATCATCGAGCCCAACCAGACGATCGTCATCGAGGACGGCTGGCAGGGGCAACTGACGCTCAAGGATCATATCGTCCTCAAGCGCATCAAGGCGCTGCCGGAGCGCAATGCCATCGGCACCAAGGCCGACCCCGTCATGCTGGAGATCTTCAACAATCTCTTCATGTCCATCGCCGAGCAGATGGGCATGACGCTGCAGAACACCGCCTATTCGGTCAATATCAAGGAACGGCTGGATTTCTCCTGCGCCGTCTTCGACGCGCAAGGCAATCTGGTCGCCAACGCGCCGCATATGCCGGTGCATCTGGGGTCCATGGATGCGTCCGTGGCAACGGCTATTCGCGAAAATCCGATCATTCATCCGGGCGACGTCTTCCTGATCAATGCGCCCTACAATGGCGGCACGCATCTGCCCGATCTCACCGTCTGCACGCCGGTCTTCGACGATGCCGGCAAGAGCATCCGTTTCTGGGTCGCCAGCCGCGGCCACCATGCCGATATCGGCGGCATTTCGCCAGGGTCCATGTCGCCGCTCGCCACCCATATCGAGGAAGAAGGCGTCTATATCGACAATTTCAAGCTGCTCGATCGTGGCCGTTTCTGCGAGGAAGAGCTGACGAAGCTGCTCACGGGTGCCCGCTATCCGGTGCGCACGCTCGCGCAGAATGTCAACGATCTCAAGGCTCAGGTTGCCGCCAACGAAAAGGGCGTGGCCGAGCTGAAGAAGATGATCGCGCTCTTCGGCGAAGATGTCGTCGACGCCTATATGGGGCATGTTCAGGACAATGCGGCGGAAAGCGTGCGCCGCGTTCTCGACCGTCTGTCGGATGGCGCGTTCACCTACGAAATGGATCAGGGCTGCAAGATCGTCGTCAAGATCTCGATCGACAAGGACAAGCGCGAGGCGACGGTCGATTTCACCGGCACATCACCGCAGCGGCCGGACAATTTCAACGCGCCGCAGCCGGTGACGCGCGCGGCCGTGCTCTACGTCTTCCGCGTTCTCGTCGAGGCGGATATTCCGATGAATGCCGGCTGCCTCCGGCCGATCCGGATCATCATTCCCGAAGGCACGATGCTGACGCCGAAATATCCGGCCGCCGTCGTCGCCGGCAATGTCGAGGTCAGCCAGGCCGTGACCAACTGCCTGTTCGGTGCTGTCGAGGCGCTCGCCGCGGCGCAAGGCACGATGAACAATCTGACCTTCGGCAACGACGTCTATCAGTATTACGAGACGATCTGCTCCGGCGCACCGGCGGGACCAGGCTTCAACGGCGCCGATGCCGTGCATACGCACATGACCAATTCGCGGCTCACCGATCCGGAAATCCTGGAGACGCGCTTTCCGGTCGTGCTGGAAGATTTTCACATTCGTCCGCATTCCGGCGGGCGCGGCAAGTGGAATGCCGGCAACGGCACGCAGCGCACCATCCGCACCCGCGAAAAGCTGGAATTCGCTATCCTGTCGGGTCATCGGCGCGTGGCGCCCTTTGGCGTCAAGGGCGGTGAAGCGGGGCAAACCGGCCGCAACTACGTCCGCCGCAACGATGGCACGATCGACGAGCTGATCGGCTCGGCTCATACCGTGCTCGAGGCGGGCGAGGCTTTCACGGTCGTTACCCCCACCGGCGGCGGCTACGGAAAGCGGGACGAATAGGAACATGACGGCGAGGCCGGACGGCAATCGACCGCCCGGCCTCGGCAGTCTGCAGGTGCCTTGATCCGGTTCTGAGGAGTTTTCAGGTGACGTCTGAGGAAAAGAGTGAACGACGCGAATTGATCGTATCGTCAGCCCATCTTGCAGGCGGCAGTTCGCCGGCCTTGTCCGAGCTGGAATATGGATCGATCCTCTTTTCCCATGCCTTCAATCGCTGGCTGGTGCGCTGCATGGCGGCAGCCGGCGTGCCCGGTCTTTCGCCGGTCGAGATCCTGATCATCCATTCCGTGCGACATCGCGACAGGCCGAAGACGCTCGCCGATCTCTGCCTCGTGCTCGACATCGAGGATACCCATGTCGCCAATTACGCCGTCAAGAAGCTGGAGGCGGCGGGGCTCGTCAAAAGCGGCAAGGCCGGCAAGGAAAAGACCATCCGTGTCACCGACAAGGGCCTGGACGCGTTGAGGCGGTATACCGAAATTCGCGAGCGGCTGCTGGTGGAGGCGACCAAGGTGTCAGGCCTGTCGCAGGACGGTCTCTCGGATATCGCCTCGCATCTCCGGGCTCTCTCCGGCTATTATGAACAGGCCGCGCGGTCGGCGGCAACGCTGTAAGGCGGCGACAAGGGCGCAGGCCCATTGCCAGTGCCTGCCTTGTCGACACCGGCGGGTCCGCCGCAGTCATGATCTCGTGATAGAGCGCAGAAGCGGGGCGTCAACCCGGCCCTTATCTATTTTGTCATACCATACCTATATTAGGTCTGTGCGATCCGTTGGCGGCCATCCGCCCAACGATCAGCGTCGGCCGGACGATGGGATCCAGTTTTTACCACCGCGCGACTTTTGGAATTTGCTGGCTTCGCACGATAGCAAAAGTGTGCTTTTTTTGACCGAAAGGGGAATGGTGTAAAAACTTCCATGAACAACGATAGTTTCGAGCTGAAGTTTTGGGGCGTGCGGGGGAGTATCCCTGTATCGGGACCGGAATTTGAGCGGTACGGCGGGAATACGTCATGCATCGAGTTACGGCATGACGGCAGGCATATCTTATTCGACGCCGGGACCGGGTTGCGCGAAGCGGCCGCGTCGCTTGCGAAAGAGGGGGTTCGCGATATCGATCTCTTCTTCACCCATTCGCACTACGATCACATCATCGGTCTGCCGTTCTTCAACGCGATCTACGATCCGCGCGTCAGCGTCGATCTCTGGTCGGGCCATCTGGCCGGCAAGACGACGACACGGCAGATGATTGGCCAGTTCATGCGGCCGCCGTGGTTCCCCGTCGAGCCCGATATCTGTCGCGCCGAGATGAGCTTTCGCGACTTTGCCGCAGGCGACACGCTGAAGCCGCATCCGGGCATCGTCATTCATACGGCGCGGCTGAACCATCCGGGCGGGTGCATCGGCTATCGCATCGAATGGTCCGGCCGGGTCATCGCCATGGTCTACGATACCGAGCACGTAGCCGGGCAACTGGATGAAGCCGCGCTAGCCTTGATGGCCGACGCCGATCTCGCGATCTACGACGCGACCTACCTCGAAGCCGAGATGTCGAAATATCTGGGCTTCGGACATTCCACATGGCAGGAGGGCGTCAAGCTCGCCAAGAAGGCTGGCGCCAAGCGGCTTGCCCTTTTCCATCACGCGCCCGGCCGCACGGACAGCGAGCTCGACGAGATGCAGCGCGACGCGCAGAAGAGCTTTCCCGAAGCGTTCGTCGCCTTTGACGGACAATCGCTGCAGCTCTGAGGGCCCGCCGCGACAAGCCGAAGCTGCGGATCGATGCCGGAGCGGGTCCGCGCTTAACGGAACCGCGGACCCGCTCTATCTCCTTGCTTTTACGCGATTCCAGACGGGAAACCGCCGCTCACTTTTCCCGGAATTGTTCTAATGTACGAACTCTCCGACCGGCCGCCATTCGATGGCGGCATGGCCGGCCGTTTCCTCAAACAGCGTCTCGACGAGACTCCAGGCGAGATCGTCGTGGACGAGATGATGCGTCATCACGCCGATAGGCTCGTCATTGCCGTCGAAGCGGTTCTGAAGTTCTTCCACGAGGCGCCCGATCACTTCGTCATGCGGTAATCCTCCGCGCGCGCCATGCCATCTCATGATGTCGATATGCGTGTTGATGAGACCGATGGGAGCCTGCCTTGCCAGTCCGAAGACGGAAACGGCGCGATAGCCGAAGGGAGCGAGGTGTGGCAGCAGCGCGTCGTCGATCCTGTTCCATGGCGGCACCAGCAACGGAACGAACTGCGAGGGATAAAGCGCCTTCAGCTTGTCGAAGCCGCGGTGAAGCTCGTCAAGCACGACTGCCTGGGGCCTGTGCAGGCCGAGTTCCTGCTTCTTGGTGTCGTCGGGAGCATAGTTCCGGTGTGTCCAGCCATGCACCGTGGCCGTGATGCGGTCTTCGCGGGCCAGCCGTTCGGCCAACGCTTCTCCGGTAGGGCCGGGGATGATCGCCAATGCCATTGGCACATCGAAACGATCGGAAAGCGACAGCAGCCGATCGAGGGCAGGGGTCGGTTCGATAGCGTCGTCATCACGGAACCAGAACTTCGCCTTTCGTCCGGCGTCGCTCCATCGCCGAAGCTCGTCGCGCAAGGGCTGCCATTCGGCCTTATCGCTCATAACAGGTATCTCCCAGATAGTTTCGAAGAATGGTTTCAAGACGCTTCGACGCGGCGGTCAAGGAGCGCTCTTGGCGGACGAAGTCGTAGGCTGCGTCCGCCATCGTCTGCCGTCGGGTCTGATCGTTCAAAAGCTGGGCGATGGCCTGGGCATAGGCATCAAGGTCGCCTTCCGGCGTCAGCAGGCCCGTCCCGCCGGCCATCACCACTTCCGGCACGCCGGCCGTCGCCTGCGCGATCACGGGCAGGCCTGCTGCCTGTGCCTCGAGGTAGGCAAGGCCGTACGCCTCGTTGCAGCCGGGCCAGACATAGAGGCCGGCCGTTGCAAGTTCCCCGGCGATCTCGGCGGTGGAGCGTTCCCCGCGCCAGATGATCCGGCCTTCGCCGAAGGTGGAGAACAGCGACCTTACCTCGGCTCGCATCGGCCCGTCGCCGATGATGGTCAGACTCCAATCCTGATCGCGGATGATATCGAGCGCGCTTGCCAGCATGGCATAGCTCTTGAACTTATCCCCCTTCCTGAGCATGGCGACGGTGATCAGCCGCCGTGGATCCGGCAGGTGGCGTGAGAAGGGCGCAATATCGATGAAGGGCAGGAAGCGCTCGTAGCGGCCATCGGGGATTGCATCCGACAAGCCGATCCGGTCCCGTTCGGTAAAGCACAGGTTGACGGCGGCAAGCCGCACCGCATCGGCAACCAGGCGCTGGTTTTCACCCCAGCCATTGTCGTCATGGCGGCGGGAATAGGAAGCTTCCGCCGTAACATAGGGAATGTTGATCTCGCGGGCGATTCGCGGGCCGATGAGATCGGGCGTCTTGTAATAGGGATGATAGGTGAACCAGAGGTCGGGCGGCTGCTCGCCTTGCCAGCGCTCCCGCAACCGGATGAGTTCCTTCTCGGCCAACAGGGCAATCCCCGCCAGCGATCCCGCCTCGGGCGTCGGCGTGAAACTGCGCAGTTCGGAGGCGATCTCGACCTGATGTCCCGCCATTTTAAGCGCCGCGATGATCTGCCGTGCCATCAGGCGGTCGCCGGACGGGACAGGGTGGCTGGGAGACTTCAAGGGGGCGTAGAAGGCGATCTTCATGCTGCCGGCACACGGTTGACGATTAAGTGATGGCACGAGCCCGAATTGTGAGAGGATTGCCCGAATTCCGACCGGTTGCGTGACAATAAGGTCCCTGCTTCAAAAGGCCGCATTCTCGACAGCATGCGGAGTTGCGGCTAGATGAGTAGGCGATAGCCGTTTTCCCACCTGTTGTGAACGGGCAATATACATTGGGTTTGATGACCAGCGAGGCAAGAAAGCCAATCATTTCCGACCGTCTCGTGCGAAAGTTCCGCCTTGGCTCGGGTCTGGTCGTTTTTTCCTTCGTGATCATGCACCTGGCCAATCATTCTCTCGGGCTGATTTCGATCGGCGTGGCCGAGCGCGCGCAACACTGGTTCCTGGTGGTTTGGCGCAATCCCGTGGGAACTGCGCTTCTTTACGGGGCATTGATCGTCCATATCTCGCTGGTGCTGCGGCTGCTGTATATGCGCCGGACGCTGGTCATGCCTGCGGGCGAGGCCTTCCAGATCGTCACCGGCCTTTTGGTGCCGCTGCTCCTGATCGATCATATCGTCGGCACCCGCGTCGTCCACGAGGTTTACGGCTACCACGACACATACCGGGCCATCGTGCGCACTTTGTGGATAACCTCGCCCGTTATGGGCGTACGTCAGTCGCTCGTGCTTCTGGTCGTATGGCTTCATGGCTGCATCGGCGTTCATTTCTGGCTGCGGTATCGTTCCTGGTACATGACCATCGCCCCTGTCATGCTGGCCTTCGCCATCGTTTTGCCGGTTCTTGCCTTGCTCGGCTTTGCCGCTATGGGCAAGACCGTTGCGCATGAGGCAGCCCAGGAGGATGAGCGCGGCTACCCCGGCGGCTATTACAGCGACGTGCGAAGCTACGGCGAGGCCGGTTCCGCGCCGGGTAACCGGATGACCGAGGCCACATGGCCATATCGGGCCGGGTTCTACGGCGCCTTCAGCCTGTCGATCGTCACTCTCTTTGCCTTTCGGGCGCATCGCAGGCTGCGCGAACGGCAGCACCAGGTCGCCATCCGCTATGCGGGCGGAGAGGTGGTGCATGCGCCGCGCGGCTTCAGCGTCCTCGAGGCAAGCCGCCTCGGCGGCATTCCGCATTACTCCGTCTGCGGGGGCAAGGGCCAATGCTCGACGTGCCGTGTCCAGATCGTCGAAGGCGCCGAAAACCCGCCGCCGCCGGAGCCGATGGAACAGAAGACGCTGAACCGTATCGGTGCCACCCCGGATGTCCGGCTTGCCTGTCAGCTGCGCCCGACGGGCAACATCAGCGTCATCCCCCTCCTGACGCCGATGGCGGAAGCGACGATCCCCGTCTACAGCCAGACCGCCAGCCCCGGCCGCGAACGCGAGATCGTGGTCTTCTTCTGCGATCTGCGCCACTTCACGTCGCTGACGGAATCGCGCCTGCCCTTCGATATCGTCTTCCTGCTCAATCGCTATTTCGCCATCGTCGGCCGCATCATCGAGGAAAATGGCGGCCGGATGGACAAATTCATCGGCGATGGCGCCATGGCGCTCTTCGGTCTTCGCACGACCCCGAAGGAGGCCAACCGCCAGGCGTTGAAAGCGGCCGCCGCGATCATTCAGGAAATCGACAAGCTCAGTGCCGAGCTGGCCGATGAGCTGGCCGCCCCTCTCGAAATCGCCATCGGCCTTCACACCGGCTCGGCCGTTGTCGGTTCCATGGGATATGGCAGCGTCAAGAACGTGACGGCGATCGGCGATACCGTCAATGTCGCCAGCCGGCTGGAAAGCGTTGCCAAGGAATTCAACAGCGCGCTCGTCTTTTCCGAGCCGGTCGCACAGCTTTCCGAGGTCGATACCGCCGGTGTCGAAAGCCGCGAGATCGCCGTTCGCGGCCGTGGCGAGCCCTTGCGGGTTTATATCGTTTCGAAGGAGGCGAGCGGCCGTTTCGCCTGACGATCCGGATAGCGAACCGGCGGCGCATCCGCCGATGTTCTCCGTTTGCAACGGCAAGGCCCTCGTGTAGGGATGCTCCTCATGTTCGACCGCAAGTTCCTCTCGAAAAAATACTGGAAACGTGCGTTCCGTAGGAAGCGGGATGCGATCGCCGTGCGCCTGTTCGACACGCGCCTGGGCCGGGACATCCTTGTCAGCGCGCTCGGCCCGCGCGTCAGGACCGTGACGGTGGATTGCGGCGATCATGTCCTGAGCTTCTCGCCGGCCGACTACATCGGCCGCAAGGTCTTTCGCAAAGGTCATTTCGAGCGCGACCACGTCGATCGGCTGCTGGGCGTGCTGCGTGAACGCGGCCTGTTGCGCAAGGGCTCGGCCCTGCTGGAACTCGGCGGCAATATCGGCACGCAGACATGCTATTTTGCTCTCAGCGGCGCGTACGGACGTCTCGTCACTGTCGAGCCGGATCCGCGCAATTTCCGGCTGCTGTCGATCAACATCGCCGACAACGGCCTGGAGGGGAGAGTGACCGCGGTCAACTGCGCCGCCGGCGACCGCGAAGGGCAGCTCGACTTCTACCTCAATCGTAAGAACCATGGCAAAAGCAGCGCCTTGCGCCAAAGCCCGACTGACGAAAAGATCTCCGTCCCGGTCCGTCCCGTCCCGGATATTCTTCTGCAGGCTGGTATCGATCCCGCCGATGTCGGGCTGATCTGGATGGATATCGAGGGCTATGAGCCGGTGGCCTGCCGCTCGATGGTCGCGCTGATGGCCCGCAAAGTGCCGCTCTACATGGAATTCACGCCGGCCTTCTACGGCAAGGATCAGACCAGAGGCTTCATTGCCGATCTCGCCGCGCACTACAGCGAATGCCTCGCCTTTTTCGAAGATGGCGAGCGGGCCATGAAAGTGATCGAGCTGCCCACCGAAGGCGAGCAGTTCGACGTTCTGTTTCTGGGGTGAGGCTGAACCGTTCTATCGGCGGCGATAGATGAAATAGCGCCCTTCCTTGACGCTCGAGGGCAAGGGCAGTGCCTGGAGATCGGGGTGATCGAGAGGAAGGCCGCTGACCGCGAGCCCCCCCGATGCCAGCACGCCGGCCATGATCTGAGGCAGCCAGGTCAGCGTCACCGCATCCTTGTCTTCGTAGCCGGTGCCAATATCGGCATGGGCAAGCGAGGCGTTCGCGCCGACGAAGGTCCTGGCCGTATCCTTGATCTCGCCGAGAATGAGATTGTCGGCCGATGGCATGGAGGGGCCGTAGGCATTGGCCGCGCGATCGAATGCGACGATGCGGCGATCCTGGAAGAGCTCGCGCAGATGGTCGAATGTACGGCCATTGCCGAGACCCAGTTCCAGCACGGGGCCATCGATCGCCCTGACCTCATCGGCAACGGCATTGAGGATGTCGCGTTGTGCGCTCAGGCGGCGAATGAAACTATCCAGGCGGCTCATCGTATCTGAAGTATCCTTGGCGTGTTGTGCCTCTCCGTCAGCGGGAGTAGCACGGCCTGCATCGTGGCGTCGACCGTCGGCTGGCTTTTCGATGCATTTGCTGTAGGGATAGATTGTCGCGGCGCTCACTGAAGGGGGAAACGTCATGGCCGGGCCATCCAGAGATGATTTCTTCCATGGGATTACGGGCTTCACCCGTTTCGAGGGCGTCACCGATGGCGCCAACTATCAGCCTCTGCCGGATGACTGGCTGATTGCGATCGCCGATATTGTCAGCTCGACGAAGGCGATTGCCGCCGGCCACTACAAATCCGTCAACATGGCGGGCGCGAGCGTGATTTCCGCCGTGCTTAACGCCCTGGACAGGGGCGACTATCCCTTTGCCTTCGGCGGGGATGGTGCGTTGGTGGCCATTCCGCCAACGGGAGAGGAGCGGGTTCGCCGGGCGCTTGCCGCCGTTCGCGGCTGGGTGATGGCGGAACTGCATCTCGATCTGCGCACGGCTTTGGTGCCGATGAGCGCTATCCGCGGCGAAGGCCTCGATGTGCGGGTCGCCCGCTTCAGCCCGAGCGACTATGTGTCCTACGCGATGTTTTCCGGCGGCGGGACGAGCTGGGCGGAAAAGCAGATGAAAACAGGGCACTTCATCGTCGAAGCGACGACGACCGACAGCGAGCCGGACCTGACGGGCCTTTCCTGCCGCTGGAACCCGATCAAGGCGCAGAACGGCGAGATCGTTTCCATCATCGCCATTCCCGGCGATGCCGGCAATGGCCCGAAGTTCCGGCAGCTGGTTGCCGATATCATCGCCATTTCCGCCGAACAAAATCGCGACGGCCATCCCGTACCCGTCGAGGGGCCGACGCCGGCGCTCAACTTCGATGGTGTCGACATGGAGGCGCGCGCCGCTGTATCGCCCCCCCATCGCAGGTGGCGCAAGCTCGCCATCGACGCCCAGATTGCGCTTGTCTGGGTGCTCGACAAGTTCGGCGTGAAAACGGCAACCTTTGATGCCAAGATCTACCGGCGCGATCTTGCCGCGAATTCCGATTTCCGCAAATTCGACGATGGCCTGAAAATGACCATCGACGTCGATGCCGCGCATCGCGCCCGCATCGAGGAGCGTTTGCGCCAGGCCGAGGCTGAAGGGATCTGTCGCTACGGGCTGCACCGGCAGGACAGCGCGCTGATGACGTGTTTCGTGCCCACTCCGCTCATGCGGGATCATATGCATTTCATCGATGGCGCAAGTGGAGGGTATGCGATGGCGGCCATGGCCTTGCGGCAGAAGAGGCCGCCTGAGCTGGCCGCAGGCGAGTGACTTTTCGGATAGCACCTGCAGCTGGCACGGGTCGTGGACTTGATTTTCTCGATCACTGTTATTTTTGCCCATTGTTTCAGCGGCATATGCGCCTTATCTGAAAGAGAACAAAACGAGAGTCGCTGCTTGCTGCGGCTGTCATCTGCTGCATTTCGTGTGCGGGGGCGCGGGAAAACGCAGTCGAATTTTCTGATGTCGATGCTCTCTGGTGAAAGAGGGTGTCGATGATTTAGCATGATGGTTTCATCCGGCCTTACCGACAGGCCGGAGGTTCTGGAAATGGGCGCCGGCGAAATCGTCGGCGTTTCATGGCCGGGACGGGGCATCAGGCACTGCAGGATAGGCCGCGGGGATAATGACTATTCATTCGAATGTTTCTGATATTCTTCTCGATAAAGTGGCGGAATGGTTGACGCAGGCTGCGTTGACCGGCGAAAATCTCGAGACCATCGTTCGAGGCTTCTGCGAACGCATGGCGGCGACGGGAATGCCGATCGCCCGCGTGCATCTCACCTTTTCCATGCTTCACCCGCTTTATGACGCGCTCGGTTTCACCTGGCGGCGCTCCGGCGGTCTGACGATCGAGGGCTACCGGCATGTGAACGAGAAGCCGGAGCGCTTCATGCAGAGCCCCTACTACTATCTTCTTTCCAACAATCTTCAGCATCTGCGCCGCAGGATCGATGTGGACGGCGCGGTCGAGTTTCCGATCTTCGAGGACCTGCGCAGGGAGAGCGTCACCGACTACATGGCCTTCGTACAGACCTTCGGCGCAGGCTCGGTCCAGGGCATGATGGGCTCCTGGTCTACAGATAGTATCGGCGGGTTCAGCGAGGATATGATCGGCGCTTTGATGCGCATGCAGAACCATCTGGCCATGGCTGCCAAGATGGCGGTTCTCGGCAGGCTCGCCAACAATATGCTGACCACCTATCTCGGCGGCGACGCCGGAAAGCGTGTGCTGAATGGGCAGATCCGCCGCGGTGACGGCGAGACCATCCGTGCGGCGCTGGTCATGGGCGATATGCGGCAATCGACCGTCTATGCCGAAAAGGAAGGGCGTCAGGCCTATATCGATACGCTGAACGAGTTCTTTGACGCGATCGCAGCCCCGTTCAATCGCAACGGAGGCGAAATCCTGAGCTTTCTCGGTGACGGGTTTCTCGCCGTCTATCCGTGCGGACGGCACAAGGACCCGTCCAAAGTGGCCTGCGAGGCGGCTTTGTCGGCTGTTTTCGAGGCGCAGCGTCGTGTCGTTGCGCTCAACAGCGACCGCCAGTCGCGCGGCCTGAGCGAGGTCCGCTACGGAATAGGCCTTCATGTCGGCAACGTCATGTTCGGCAATGTCGGATTGAAGGACCGATTGACGTTCTCGGCCTTCGGGGCAGCCGTCAACGAGGTGGAACGGCTGCAATCCCTGACCAAGAAATATTCGACCGAGGTCGTCGCGAGCCAGGCATTCTCCAGCTACACCGATTGCGAATGGGGAAAACTCGGCGAAGAGAAGCTGCGTGGCGTGCGCCAGCGCTTTACCGTCGTCTACCCGAAAGCCGCCACCGCGGCCAATGGCGCGATGGAAATCTTTCAGGAAACGGCGGCGGACAGCCTGTCGGAGGCTGAACAGGTCATTCTGTTGCACAGGGACGCCAAGAAGTTCGAAGGGCGTGTTCAAGTCGAAAATCTGACCTCGCGGCCCCTGTCGTCCCCCGGTTCAGCATAGACCGATATATCACTGGAAAGACGACAGTTTTTTTAAAGTCTCTGCATTGCTTTGACCAGCTAGACACCCGTTATGGCCTACGTTAGTGTGCCGCGAAGGCCACAAAGGTCATGTGAGCGGGAAGTAATATGTATGGCGTCAGGGACTGATCTACTGCGTATCGAGGACCTCGACGTCTCGTTCTCCCTTTATGGGGACAAGCTGCGCGTCGTCAAAAATGCCAGTCTGAGAGTGCTTCCCGGCAAGGTCACCGCTCTGGTCGGCGAATCCGGCTCCGGCAAATCGATCATCAGCCAGTCGATCATGGGAATCCTTCCGGCGCCGGCAACGGCGACCGGCCGAATACTGTTCACCGATCCGCTCGACGGCCAGACCACCGATCTTCTTCAGCTGCCGCGTGACGGCGTGGCCATGCGCAGGCTGCGCGGAGCACGCATCGCCAAGATTTTTCAGGAGCCGATGACGTCGCTGTCGCCGCTGCATACGGTGGGAAACCAGATCAGCGAGGCGCTCCGTATCCACAGTCCCGGCATCAGCAAGGCTGAGCAGCGTGAGAAGACCGAGGAAATCCTAAGCCTCGTCGGCTTTCAGGATCCCTTTCACACCTTCGACAGATATCCTTTCGAGCTCTCCGGAGGCATGCGCCAGCGCGCGATGATCGCCATGGCGCTGATCTGCAATCCGGCGCTCCTGATTGCCGACGAACCGACGACGGCGCTTGATGTCACCATCCAGGCTCAGATCCTCGGCCTGCTGCGCAATCTTCAGCAGACCTTCAACATGGCGATGCTCCTCATCACCCATGACCTTGGCGTCGTCGCCAACATGGCCGACGAGGTCGTCGTCATCTATCACGGCGAGATCATGGAGGCGGGGCCGGTCGAAACCATCTTCCGCCAGCCGCAACACCGCTATCTCAAGGCTCTGATGTCGGCGGTGCCGCATTTCGACATGAAGCCCGGCGAGCGATTGAAGTCCCTGCGGGATGTCCCCGTCAATCTCGGCACCTTCTCAGGCAAGAAGAAGCTGATCGGTAACGGTTCGAGCGCCACGGCTTCAGCGCCCGATGTCATGCTGAGCGTGCGCAATCTGACCAAGACCTACACCTCGAAGGCCGGCGGCCTGTTCGGAACGCGGGGTGGCGGAAAGTTCCGGGCGGTCGACGATGTCAGTTTCGATATCCGCCGCGGCGAGTGTCTCGGCCTGGTCGGCGAAAGCGGCTGCGGCAAGACGACGGTGAGCAAGATCCTCATGCGGGCCATCACGGCCGACAGCGGCTCCGTCAGCTTTGATGACGGCAGCGGCAAGATCGACGTCCTCGCCGTCAAGGGCGATGAACTGATGGATCTGCGCACGAAGATACAGATGGTCTTCCAGGATCCGGTCTCGTCGCTTTCGCCACGCATGACGATCCGCAACATTCTGAGCGAGCCGCTGGAAATCCATGGGCACGGCGACAGCGCCGAGCGCAAGGAAAAAGTCAAGGCGCTGATGCAGGCGATCGGCCTCGACAAGCACTATCTGAGCCGCTACCCGCACAGCTTCTCCGGCGGCCAGCGCCAGCGCATCGGCATTGCGCGCGCATTGGCGCTGGGGCCGAAACTTCTCATTCTCGATGAACCGGTCTCGGCCCTCGATGTGTCCGTGCAGGCGCAGATCCTCAATCTGCTCAAGGATCTGCAGAAGGAACTGGGCCTGACCTATCTGTTCATTTCGCATAATCTTGCCGTGGTCGATTACATGGCCGACCGGATCGCCGTCATGGCGCGCGGGCGCATCGTCGAGATCGCACCGCGGGAAGTCATCCTGCGGGAGCCCGTCCATCCCTATACGCGGTCGCTTCTGGCCGCCGTCCCGTTCCCCGATCTCGACCGGCAGCTCGATTTCTCCGTGTTGAACAGCGAAGGGCCTGCGGCCAGGCAGAAATGGGGGCCGCAATTTGCCGAGGGCGGCGAGGGAGAGCTTGCCTATGCCGATCTGGGCGGCGGGCATTTCGTTCGCGCCCGCCGGGGCGTCGATGCCCAGGAGCTGCGGAAATGATCGATCGGCGCACTTTCCTCGGCCTGTTGGCCTCCACCGTTCTGCCTCAGCCTGTTCTGGCGGCTGATGTCGACAACGAGCCGGAATATTTTGCCGAGTGGCTGAGGGCGGGCCAGATGCCGCATCTCGCCAAGCGCCTGCCGAAATTCCCGCGCATCGTCAACGTTGCCGCCATGGGCCGCACGCCCGGCCGATATGGGGGATCGGTACGCACGATCATCGGCAGCCAGAATGATATCCGCTTCATGACGATCTACGGCTATGCCCGTTTGGTCGGCTATGATCGCATGCTGACGCTGCAGGCGGATATTCTGGAGTCCTGCTCGGCGGTGAACGACATGGTCTTCACCTTCAAGCTGCGCGATGGGCACAGATGGTCGGACGGACACCCGTTTACGGCCGATGATTTCCGCTATTGGTGGGAAGACGTCATCCTCAACAAGCAGCTGACGCCCGGCGGGGGTGCGCTGGAGCTGCGCCCGCATGGCAGCCTGCCACGCTTCGAGCAGCTGGATGAACTGACGGTGCGTTACTCCTGGGACGATCCCAATCCGGATTTCCTGCCGAGCCTCGCCGCGCCGCAGCCGCTCGTCATCGCTGGCCCCGCGCATTATCTGAAGCAGTTCCATAAGAAATATCAGGACAGCATCCGCCTTTCCTCGCTGATGCAGGAAAACCGGGTGAAGAAATGGCAGGATCTGCACATCAAGATGGGTCGGGCCTATCGGCCGGAAAATCCCAATCTGCCGGTACTCGATCCCTGGCGGAACACGACGGCGCCGCCTGCGGAGCAGTTCGTTTTCGAGCGTAATCCCTATTTCCACCGCGTCGACGAAAATGGCCGGCAGTTGCCCTATATCGACCGCATGATCCTGAATATCAGCTCGTCTTCGATCATCGCCGCCAAGACCGGGGCGGGGGAAAGCGATCTGCAGGCCACCGGCATAGACTTCAACGACTACACCTTCCTGAAGGATGCGGAGAAGCGCTACCCGGTCAAGGTCAACCTCTGGAAAATGGCGCGCGGCTCGCGCATCGCCCTGTTTCCGAACTTGAACAGCGCCGATCCCGTCTGGCGGGACGTCATGCGCGACGTCAGGGTGCGGCGGGCCCTGTCGCTGGCGATTGACCGCCATGAAATCAATATGGCCGTCTTCTACGGCCTCGGAGCGGAGAGCGCCGATACGGTCTTGCCGGACAGTCCGCTCTACAAGCCGGAATATGCTTCGGCGTGGATCGCGCACGACCCGGATCAAGCCAATGCCCTGCTCGATGCCGCCGGTCTCGCCAAACGTGACGAAGATGGCATCCGCATTCTGCCGGACGGGCGGCGAATGGAGATCACCGTTGAGACGCCTGGCGAAAGCACGCTGGATTCCGACGTTCTGGAACTGATCACGGACCACTGGCGCAAGGTCGGCATCGCACTTTTCACCAGAGTATCGCAACGCGATGTCTTCCGTAGCCGCGCCATGGGCGGCCGTATCCTGATGTCGTTGTGGTATGGCCTCGACAACGGGGTGCCGACCGCCGACATGAACCCGGGCGAGCTGGCTCCCACCATGGACGACCAGATGCAATGGCCGCTATGGGGAATGTATTATCTCTCGCGCGAGACGCAGGGCGTGGCGCCGGAAGTCTCCGAGGCGGCCGAACTCGTCAAGCTGCTGCGCGAATGGGAAACGGCGGCGTCTTCCTTCGAACGGGCGGATATCTGGCACAAGATGCTGGCCATCTATACCGACCAGGTCTTCTCCATCGGCCTCGTCAACGCGACCCTGCAGCCGATCGTTCATTCGGCGCGCATGCAGAACGTGCCGGAAAAGGCGCTCTACGGCTTCGATCCGACCTGCTATCTCGGTGTCTATATGCCGGATACCTTCTGGATGAAGGGGGATGGGCAGAATGCTTAGATACATCCTCTGGCGCATCGCCGTGATGATCCCGACCTTGATCGTCATTTCGATGCTGGTCTTCACCATCATCCAGCTTCCGCCCGGCGACTTTTTCGAAAGCCAGATCGCCGAACTGCGGGCTCAGGGCGAGACCGCGAACCTTCAGGAAATCGAGAATCTTCGCCACGAATACGGGCTGGACCGACCCTTGCCGATCCAATATGTCCGCTGGGTCGCGGGCATGCTGCATGGTGATTTCGGCTATTCCTTCGAGTATCAGCTGCCGGTCTCGGATGTCGTCGGCGACCGCCTGTGGCTGACCATCCTCGTGTCGATGACGACGATCCTCGTGACGTGGTTGATCGCGTTTCCGATCGGCATCTATTCCGCCACCCATCAATATAGCTGGGGCGACTACGGCCTGACCTTCCTCGGACTGCTCGGCATCGCCATCCCCAACTTCATGCTGGCGCTGATCCTGATGTACTTCGCCAATGTCTGGTTCGGGGTATCGATCGGCCATCTGATGGACCAGAAATATCTGTCGCAGCCGATGAGCTGGGAAAAGGCACAATCGATCCTGTCGCATCTGTGGATCCCGGTCATCATCGTCGGCACCGCCGGCACTGCGGGCATGATCCGCCGCCTTCGCGCCAACCTGCTCGACGAAATGCAGAAGCAATATGTCGTCACGGCTCGCGCCAAGGGACTGCACCCCCTGAAGGCCCTGGTGAAATATCCGCTGCGGATGGCATTGAACTTCTTTGTCGCCGATATCGGCTCGATCCTGCCGTCGATCATCTCCGGTGCCGAAATCACGGCCATCGTGCTGTCGCTGGAAACGACCGGGCCGATGCTGATCAGGGCCCTGCAGAGCCAGGACATGTACCTTGCCGGCTCGTTCCTGATGTTCCTGGCCTTTCTCAACGTCATCGGCGTGCTGATTTCGGATATCGCCCTCGGCTTCCTTGATCCCCGCATCCGCTTGCAAGGCAGGAGCACGAAGTGAACTCACCCCTGCCACGCCCCGGCGCCCCCCTGGAGCACTATGTCTCGAATGCGGATTTCGATCCGGACCAGTTCGAGGCGATGTCTGCCGGTCAGCAACGCTACTACATGGCTTCGCAAAAGAAGCTGATGTGGTGGAAGTTCAAGAAGCATAGACTTGCGCTGGCGTCCGGCATCTTTCTGCTTCTGTGTTACGGGACGATCCTGATTGCGGAATTCCTGGCGCCCTACGGGCTGCATACCCGCAACGTGGACTATATCCATTCGCCGCCGCAGGGGATCCATTTCTTCGACAAGGGCGATTTCGTCGGTCCGTTCGTCTACGGCCGCAAGATGACCCTCGACATCGATACGCTGCGGCGGATCTACGCCGATAATCCCTCCGACGTGCAGCCGATCCGCTTTTTCTGCCGCGGTGACGCCTATCGCTTCTGGGGAGTGGTGGATTCGAACCTTCATCTGGTGTGCCCGGCTGTCGGCGGCCAGATGTATCTGCTGGGAACCGATCGCCTGGGCCGGGACGTGCTTTCGCGCATCATCTACGGCGCGCGCATTTCGCTCACCATCGGCTTGATCGGCATTGCCATCAGCTTCGTGCTCGGTATCGTCATCGGCGGTCTTGCCGGTTATCACGGCGGCCTTTTCGATCTTCTCGTGCAGCGGGTGATCGAGGTGCTGCAGTCGCTGCCGAGCCTGCCTTTGTGGATGGCGCTGGCGGCGATCATGCCCGTGAGCTGGAGCCCTATCATCGTCTATTTCGGCATTACCATCATTCTGGGCATTCTGGACTGGACAGGTCTTGCGCGCGCGGTACGCTCGAAGCTGCTATCACTGCGCGAGGAAGATTATGTACTCGCCGCCCAGTTGATGGGGGCAAGCACGCCGCGTATTATCGGACGCCACCTTGTTCCCGGCTTCATGTCGCATCTGATCGCCACGGCGACGATTTCGGTCCCCAGCATGATTCTTGGCGAAACTGCGCTGAGTTTTCTCGGATTGGGCCTTCGTCCGCCGATCACGAGCTGGGGAATTTTGTTGACCGAGGCGAGGAGCGTCAGCGTCATCGCCTTTTATCCATGGCTCCTTTTCCCTATGGTGCCGGTGATTTTGGTTATTCTGGCGTTCAACTTTTTAGGAGACGGCTTGCGCGATGCTGCCGATCCCTACAAATAGCAGGGTGAATGGCGAAGACAGGATTGCAATTCGAGAAGCGGACGTGGATGTCGTGTGCCGACAAACCACGTACATGACTTTCATCCCCCAGAGGTTTTGCCCATGAAGCGGCGCTTAGAAGATGCTCGAATCCTCATGTACAGCCACGATACGTTCGGTCTCGGCCATCTCAGGCGATGCCGTACCATCGCGCATGCGCTGGTAGAGGATTACCGCGGGCTGAACGTGCTGATCATCTCCGGCGCAACGATCGCCGGTGCTTTCGACTATCGATCGCGCGTCGATTTCGTCAAGGTGCCGAGCGTCATCAAGCTGCGCGACGGCGAGTATACGTCGATGGCAAGCCACGTTGCTCTGCAAGAGACGCTGAAGATGCGGCAGTCGATCATCCGCCATACGGCGGAGACCTTCCAGCCGGATGTCTTCATCGTCGACAAGGAGCCGATGGGCCTCAAGGGCGAAGTCGAGGAGACGCTGACCTATCTCAAGGCGCGGGGCACGACGCTCGTTTTGGGCATGCGCGACGTCATGGACGCGCCGCATCTGCTGGAAGCGGAGTGGAAGAAGAACAACGTCCTGCAGAAGATCGATCAGTTCTACGATCGCGTCTGGGTCTATGGACCGCCGGATTTCCATGATCCGCTTGTGGGCCTCGACGTACCGGCGGGCGTGCGCCGGAAGATGGAGTTCGTCGGCTTCCTCCAGCGCAGCGTTTCCACCCTGGGAACGAAGTCGGAGCATGTGCCCGACGAGGATTATATTCTGGTGACGACCGGCGGCGGCGGCGATGGTGCCGATCTGGTCAGCGATGTCGTCGGTGCCTTCGAGCAGGACAAGTCCCTGACGCAGAAGACGCTCATCGTCCTCGGCCCCTATATGCCGGCCAAGGAGCGTAGCCAGTTGCTGGAGCGCGCAAGCAAGGTCGACTGTCTGCAGGTGATCGAGTTCGACAACAAGATGGAAGAGCTGATCGCCGGTGCCAAGGCCGTCGTCGCGATGGGCGGCTACAACACCTACTGCGAGATCCTGTCCTTCGACAAGCCGGCGCTGATCATCCCGCGCACGCGTCCGCGCGAGGAGCAGTTGATCCGCGCGCAGCGGGCAAGCGAGCTCGGCCTCGTCGACATGCTGCTGCCGGAAGAGTCCGCCGATCCGAGCAAGCTTGCCGCAGCCCTGAAGCGCCTGGCGCACCGTGCGCCGCCGTCGGCGAGCAGCAGCAACATGCGTCTCGAGGGACTGGTGCATATTTCGCGCACGGTTGGCGAATGGTTCGATGATCGCGAGCGCTACCCGCCGCTATCGATCGTGGCCGAATAGATCGCCGGAAGCTGTCGATGCGGAAGAAAATACTGGTGGTCCTGAAAGGCTATCCTCGCCTATCGGAAACATTCATTGCGCAGGAGCTGCTCGGCTTGGAAAAGGCCGGCTTCGACCTGACGCTGATTTCGATGCGCAAACCCACCGACAAGAAGCGCCATCCGGTCCATGACGAAATCAAGGCGCGTGTCGTCTACCTGCCGGAATACTTGCACGACGAGCCGCTGAGGGTTTTGCGGGCATTCCTTGCCGGCATCGGCAAGCCGGGTTTCAAACCGCTCGTGAAGCAGTTCTGGGCCGACCTGAAACGGGATCTCACCCCGAACCGGGTGCGCCGTTTCGGGCAGGCCCTGGTGCTGGCGCATGAATGGCCCGATGGCGGTGAGTGGCTGCATGCCCATTTCATCCACACGCCAGCCTCGGTGACGGCCTATGCCAGCATCATGACCGGCATTCCCTGGACATGCTCGGCCCATGCCAAGGATATCTGGACCTCGCCGGACTGGGAGCTTTCGGAAAAACTGGACCGGGCCCGCTGGGCGGTGACCTGCACGCGCACCGGCTTCGAGCACATGCGCGATCTGATCGCCGAGGGCGACAAGGTGCATCTAAGCTATCACGGCCTGGATCTCGATCGCTTCGGCCCCTTCGCCGGTGGACACTCCAATCGCGATGGCACGGACACCTCCGATCCCGCCTTCATTCTCAGCGTCGGGCGCGCCGTGGAGAAGAAGGGATACGATGTGCTGCTGAGGGCGCTGGCGTTGTTGCCCGGCGATCTGAACTGGCGTTTTACCCATATCGGCGGCGGTGACGGCCTGTCGAAATTGAAGGCCCTGGCCGACACGCTCGGCATTGCCGGCCGCATCACCTGGAAAGGCGCACTCGCGCAGGAAGACGTGCTTGCCCACTATCGCCAGGCCGATATTTTCGCGCTTGCCTGCCGGGTAGCGGCCGACGGCGATCGCGACGGCCTGCCGAATGTGCTGGTGGAGGCATCGAGCCAGCGTCTCGTCTGCGTCTCCACCAATGTCTCCGGCGTCCCCGAACTGCTTGACGATGGCGAAAACGGCCTCGTCGTTCCCTCTGAGAATCCGCAGGCGCTCGCCGCCGCACTGGAATCGACCATTCGCAACCCGGCGCTGCGCCTGAGACTTGGCGAGGCGGCCGAACGGCGGGTGCGTGAGCATTTCGATTATCACGCCAGCATCCGGCAGTTGACGCGGCTGTTCGAGGAGCAGTGGCAAAAGGAAGATCAATGGCGGAAATCCGCATGACGGCCTCGCATTCTTCGCCCTTGCGTGTCTTCTTCTACGTTCAGCATCTGCTCGGCATCGGCCATCTGGCGCGGGCCAGCCGCATTGCCAGCGCCTTGGCAAGCGACGGTTGCCAAGTGACGGTCGTGACAGGCGGCTTGCCGGTGAACGGATTTCCCGGCGCGGACGTGATCTCCGTCACATTGCCGGCCGTGGTTGCCAGCAGCGCCGGTTTTTCGGGCCTTGCCGATCAGTCCGGAAAGCCCGTCGACGAGGAGTTTCTGTCTCGCCGCCGCGACCTGCTGCTCGATGCGTTCCGGCAGGCTGAACCCGATGTCGTTGTCATCGAAGCCTTTCCGTTCGGCCGCAGGCAGATGCGGTTCGAGCTTCTGCCATTGCTCGACGCCATCGCCAAGGCCGATCCGAAGCCGAGGCTTTATACCTCGGTGCGCGATATTCTGCAGCAGCAGAAGAAGCCGGGGCGCGACGAAGAGACGGTCGGCCTCCTTCGCGATCACTTCGATGGCGTCCTTGTTCATGGCGATCCGCATTTCGTCCGGCTGGAGGAGACCTTTCCCTTGACCGGAGCGATCGCCGACAAGATCGTCTACACGGGTCTGGTCGCACCGACCTTGCCGCCGGAGCCGACCGAAATCTTCGATATCGTCGTCTCGGCAGGCGGCGGGGCGGTCGGGCGTGACCTGATCCGCGCGGCGCTGGAGGCGGCAGGCCGCGTGGCGGCCGATCGCCGCTGGCTGTTGATTGCCGGGCCGAACCTGCCCGAGCAGGATTATGCGGATATCGCCAGAGACGCGCCCGGCAATGTCGAGCTTGTTCGCTTCCGCAAGGATTTTCCATCTCTCCTGCGGGGAGCAGCGCTGTCTATTTCGCAAGCCGGCTACAATACGGTCGGCGATCTTCTTGTCACCGGATGCCGCGCCATTCTGGTCCCCTTCACGGCAGGCGGTGAAACCGAGCAGTCGGTCAGGGCCGAGCGGCTGGAGAAGCTGGGCCTTGCCTTGGCCTTGCCTGAGGCGGGATTGACCGCCGATTTGCTGACAGAGGCCGTGAAGACCGCTTTGTCGCGACCCAAGCCAAACGACACGGACATCGATCTGGGCGGTGCCGCCAGAACATCCGCCATCTTGCGCCAATTCGCATAGGCAGGCACTGCGGCCATCGGAGATGTCCGGTCGCTTTATCCTCCTAGATTCCTGCAATCTTGTGATATAAATCAGCAAATCGATGAATCGGGAGGGGCGTGGATGCAAGACCGGGCCGTGTTCCCGTTCACACATGGGGCCACATATCCGCAACCAAACCTTCCCGCATCCCTGCAACATCGGTGCCGGCGCCTGGCAGGCGCTGGGCGTTGAATTTGAAAGCCTGCAGTAAGCAATGGAAAAAAGCCTAGCGCGTTATATTTGGTCGAATACCCGGCTGGAGCAGATTTGGATACTGCTTGTCGTCGCGGCTTCGATGATCCCATACTTCCTGTCTTTCGATCTGCCGAAGCAGATCGTCAACGGGCCGATCCAGGGCAAGGGTTTCGAGCATCCCGGCGACACGCAGACTTTCATGCATATCGCCCTCGATATCCCGTTGATCGGTCACATCGAGGTGTTTCAGGGCTTGCAGCTCACCCGCGCGTGGATGCTGATTGCGCTCAGCCTCGTGTTCCTGGCGCTGGTCGTGCTCAACGGCCTCTTCAAGCTTTACATCAATACCTACAAAGGCCGCCTTGGAGAGCGGATGTTGCGACGCATCCGCTTCGAGCTGATCGATCGCGTTTTGCGGTTTCCGCCCGCTCATTTCAAGCGCGTGAAGCCGGCGGAAATCGCCACGATGATCAAGGATGAGGTGGAGCCGATGGGCGGCTTCACCGGCGATGCCTTCGTGCAGCCGGCCCTCCTCGGCGGTCAGGCCGTGACCGCGCTCGTTTTCATCATCATGCAGAATTTCTGGCTCGGCATGATTGCCGCGGCCATCGTCGCCGTGCAGGCGATCGTCATCCCCCGTATGCGCAAGCGGCTGCTGGAGCTCGGTCGCCAGCGCCAGCTGACGGCGCGCGAGCTTTCCGGCCGCGTCGGCGAGATCGTCGACGGCATCGGCACCATCCATGCCAACGATACGACGAACCTGGAACGCGCCGATATCGCGCACCGCCTGGGGCTGATCTTCTCGATCCGCTACGATCTGTATCAATGGAAGTTCATGGTGAAGTTCATCAACAACTTCCTCGCACAGGTCACGCCCTTTCTGTTCTACCTGATTGGCGGTTTCCTCGCCCTGCAGGGCCGGCTGGACATCGGTCAGCTTGTTGCAGTCATCAACGCCTACAAGGATTTGCCCGGGCCCCTCAAGGAACTGATCGACTGGGATCAGTCGCGCCAGGACGTTCAGGTCAAGTACAATCAGGTGGTCGAGCAGTTCAGCGTCGATAATCTGATCGATGCCAAGATACAGGTCGTGTCCCATGCGCCGGCGGGGCGCATCACCCATTCCCTCGTTGCGACCAATCTCACCGTCGTCGATGATAGCGGCGCGCGCGTACTCGATCACGTTTCGGTGGAAATCAGTCCTGGAGAAAGGGTAGCGATCGTCGGCGCCAGCGGCGCTGGCGGCGAGTATCTCGCCGAAGCATTCGGGCGCCTCATATGGGCCGACAGCGGGCGTGTCTCGATCGACGGTCGCGATATTCTGGAATTGCCGGAATCGATGACAGGACGGCGCATCGCCTACGCTTCATCCGAGACATTCTTCTTCCATGGCACCTTGCGCAGCAATCTGCTCTACGCCCTCAAGCACGCCCCGCTCGTCCCTCCGGTCTATACCGAAGATGAGACCAACAAGGCTAAATGGCGCGTAATCGAAGCGAGGCGCGCGGCCAATCCGGAATTCGACCTCAACAGCGATTGGGTCGACTATGCGGCGGCGGGCGCGACAGGGCCGGACGACATCTATTCCGTGATCCGCCCGGTTCTCGATGCCGTCGCCATGTCCCAGGATATCTTCGACATGGCGCTGCGCTCGAATGTCGATGCGGCGGCACATCAGGATCTGACGTCGCGCATCGTCGAATTGCGGCAGGCGTTGCGGCTGCGGCTCGACGAAGAGAAGCTCGAAGATCTCGTCGTTCCCTTTCAGTTCGATGCCTATAACCCACAGGCGACGGTCGGTGAAAATCTGCTGTTCGGCACGTTGAAGCGGCCGCAGATGACCAATCGCAAGCTGGCTGCGCATCCCTACTTCCAGCAGATATTCGCCGAAACCGGGCTCGTGTCCGATTTGTACGATATGGGTCTGGAGATCGCCGAAAACGCAGTCGAGCTCTTCACCGACCTGCCGCCGGATCATCCGTTCTTCCAGCAGCTGACCTTCATGACGGCGGAAGACATCCCCACCTACGAAGCGCTGCTGCAGAAGCTGAACGGCAAGGGCTATGAGGCGGCGGCGGATGACGAGCGGGCGGCCATCATCCGCCTCAGCTTCTCCTATATCGAACCGCGCCATCGTTTCGGTCTTTTGACGCAGGTGCTGATGGAAAAGATCGTGCAGGCGCGCGCGAAGTTCTATGAGAATATTCCGGCGGATCTCGCCAGCGTGATCGAGCGCTACGATCCGGAGCGCTTCACCGCTTCCGCGACGTTGATGGACAATGTGCTATTCGGCCGTATCGCCCATCAGCAGGCCAATGCGCCGGAGCGCATCCATCAGATTATGTATGATGTCTTCGGGCGTCTCGGCATGCATGACAGCGTCCTGTCGATCGGCCTGGATTTCGATGTCGGCTCCGGTGGCAAGCGCCTGACGAATGTGCAGCGCCAGAAGCTCAATCTCGGTCGTGCGCTTCTGAAGCGGGCAGACTATATCATCTGCAATCGTCCGCTGCCGGCGCTCGATCATCGCGTCCAGGATCAGATTGCGAGAGCGATCCTGGGCAAGCTCGACAGCGACGGCTATGCCCCGGCGATCGTCTGGGTGCTGTCCAACCCGAGCTTTGCGGAATTGTTCGACCGCGTTCTGGTCTTTGACCACGGGAGTCTTGTCGAAAGCGGGTCCACTACCGATCTTTTAGAGAAAAACGGTATGTTCAAAGAACTGTTATCGTAATATCCTATCTCGACAGTGGCGTCTGGGGCCGAACACTGGGGGTACCGAAGTTCATGCTTCTGAAGGATGAAGTTGAAATGCTGAAGCGGGTGCCGATTTTTTCGCGCATCGCGCCTGCGAAATTGAAGCTTTTGGCGTTTACGTCAGATCGCGTCAGCTACAATGCTGGCCAAACCCTGTTTCATCAGGGTGATCAGGGCGATGCGGCCTATGTTGTTCTTTCCGGAACTGCTGATATTCTCGTCGATAGCCCAGCCGGCGAAATCAAGGTTGCCGAAGTCGACCTCAATTCCATCGTCGGCGAAATCGCCATCCTTTGCGACGTCTCCCGTACCGCCACCGTCAAAGCCACCTCCAGGCTGGAAGCACTGAAGATCAGCAAGGAGCATTTCCTGAAGCTGCTCAGCGATTTTCCGGAAATGGCCGTCGAAATTATGCGCGTGCTCGCCGACCGCCTCAACCACACGACCTCGGAGCTTACGGCCGTCCGCAGCCGGCTCGATCAACCGCAGCCGATGTCGACGCATTGAGATCGCGCTACCCGGCGCCTTTGCTTTCAGGCCGTCTTTTCCAAAGACATCGATGCCATTCGCAGCGCGATTGAACAGCCGTGCTCAAACGATTGTTTCGAAGGTCCGACCGACAAGCTGAAAATAGCGAAGCGGCAAATGTACGGGCTGGCGAACATCGATATCCTCCATGCCCGTCTGGTCGTACCATCCTGCCCAAACATCATCGAAAGTGCGTCTGATCTCTTTTTGGAAGCCGATACGGCTTGAAGAAGGCCCCCGGGCAGCTCATGGAGTTCCATCTGAAACGATGCCTGCTTTGCGCAGCGCATCGGTAATTTCGCTGCGGGCAACGCCGATCAGTTGTTCCATCGCGTAGCGCGCGGCTTCGGGCCGGCGCATCCTGATCGCTTCCAGCACTTCGTAATGCTTGAGGATCGCCTGCTCGTGAGACTGGCTGGCCCGGTTCGTCAGACGGAAGCTCGCAAGCAGCGCGGCGCGGATGGCGCTGCCGAACTGCCGGAATACCCAGTTGCCGCTCGCATCGATGATGGCCGTATGGAATTCGAGATCGGCGCGGCTCCAGGCTTCGTTGTCGCGCGAATTGGCTTCCACCATATCCTCGAAAGCCTTCGATATCTGCGAGAGCTGCCGCGCTGTGGCATTGGCCGCGGCATGCGCCGCCGCCGCCGGCTCGAGCAGCTGGCGCGCATCGATCAACGACGTGTAGAAGGTCTTGTCCGCGCCCGCCGACAACATGACGTCAAGAACCAGCGGGTCAAGATAGTTCCAGTTCTCCCTTGGCAGGACGGTCGTGCCCGCTCGCGTGCGCGAGCGCACCAGGCCGAGAGCGGAGAGATATTGCATCGCTTCCCGTAGGCTGGTGCGGCTGACGCCAAAGCGCTCGGTCAGCTCCGCTTCATTGGGCAAGGTCGACCCCTCAGCGATTTTTCCCGAGACGATCTTTTCCACCAGATCGTGAAGCAGGGCTTCGCGCACGCTGCGTTTCCCACGCGCTGCGATCGGCTCTCCGTCCTCGGTGAGCGGCTTTCCCATCAACGTCACACTCGTTCCTCCCCATTTCAACCGCGACAAAATTCCGTCACACGCGGCAATAGTCAAGCATACATTCGCTATAAATAAATACGATTTATTTTTGGGTATGTCGCCATGTTTCTTGGCCTGAAATGCTAATATAGGCAAATTTGCCAAATTTCCTGGAAATAAATCGTATTTAAGTTGACATTTGTATGACGCTCAATATGGTGCGGACATCCGAGGGGAGGCGGCAGCCGCTTCTCGTCGTGTAAGATGACCACGCTTATTGGGAGGAAATGATGAGTTTCGTCACGCGCGCCGCGGCGGCGCTAGCAATTATAGCTGCATCCAGTGCCGTTCCCGCCTTCGCTGATAACAAGGACCTGAAAGTCGGCGCCATCTATATGGATGCGCAGGGCTTCTATGCCGGCGTCCGCAAGGGCATTCAATCGGGTGCGGCGGATGCCGGCCGCAAACTCGACGTTATCGAGACCAACGCCCAGGGCGACGTCAGCAAGGAGTCGTCCTTCATCGACTCGCTGATCTCGGCCGGTGTTCAGGCGATCATCGTCTCGCCTGTCTCGGCCGACGGCTCCTACCGCGCGATCCGGCGCGCGCATGATGCGGGCATTCCGGTCGTCTGCTACAATACCTGCCTCAACGACCAGGACATGAAGGACTATGTCTCCGCCTATGCGGTCGGTGATCCCTACGACTTCGGTCACAAGCTGGGCGATGCCGCCGGCGATTATTTCCTGGCCGAAAAGAAGGATGCGCCGAAGATCGCCGTCCTCAATTGCGAATTCGTCGAAGTCTGCGTAACGCGCCGCAAGGGTTTTGAGGATGCGCTGAAGAAAAAGGTTCCGGGCGCGCAGATCGTTGCGAACCAGGAAGGCGCCATTCTCGACAAGGCGGTCTCGGTCGCAAGCACCATGCTCTCGGCGAACCCGGATATCGATGCATTCTTCGGCGAAGCCGGTGGTGCGACGCTCGGCGCCGCCCGTGCGGTCAAGAGCCAGGGCCGTGTCGGCAAGACAGTCGTTTTCGGCGGCGACATGACGACGGAGATCGCTCAAGAGCTGGCGGACTTCACGGTCATCAAGGCGGTGGTCGATATTTCCGGTCAGGGCCTCGGCAAGCTTGCATTGGCCCAGGCGGTCAAGGCGATCGACGGCAAGGCGCCGGCCGATATCAAGGTGCCCTATGATATCGACCTCTACAAGTCGTCCGAGGATGGCAAGGCCTGGCTTGCGGCGCATGCCGACGGTATCCCGTGAGCAGCCGGTAGTTCCCGGTTTCTAGCGTAACAAGGTTGCCGCTGGATCCATCTGGCGGCATCTTTCCTTTGAGTTGGAGAACTCGATGATTTCTGCAAACCCTTCCAACGCGGTCGGGGGTCGGCGCATCATCGCCTCGGTCCAGGGGGCGACGCGCCGATATCCCGGCGTGCTCGCTCTGGACAACGCGACGTTCGAAGTGGCGGCGGGTGAGGTGAGGGCGCTGCTCGGCAAGAACGGCGCCGGCAAGTCGACGCTGATCCGCATGCTGACCGGCGCCGAGATCCCCGATAGCGGCACGGTCACGATCGATGGCGCGCCGTTGACGCATGCCGGCTCCAGCCGGGCGCAGGAAGCCTTCGAAAAGGGTGTCCGGGTCGTCTATCAGGAATTGAGCCTCGTGCCCGGCATGTCGCTGGCGGAAAACCTCTTCCTCGGCCGCTGGCCACGCAAGGGCGGCGTCATCCAGTATAACCAGATGGAAGCCGAGGCCGCCGAGGCGATGGGCCGCCTCGGCCTGGACCTGCCGCCGAGCCGGCTCGTTGCGGGCTTGAGCCCCGCCGAAAGGCAGCTCCTGGAAATAGCCCGCGTGCTGGTCGGCAAGCCGAAGATCGTCATCCTCGACGAACCGACGAGCTCGCTTGCCGCCGCCGAAGCCGAAAAGGTGATGAGCGCCGTCACGCGCATAGCCTCGGAAGGCATTGCGGTGATCTATGTCAGCCACCGCATGAACGAGATTCGGCAGATCGCCCATTCGGCAACCGTGATGCGCGACGGCCGCATCATAGACACCGTCGACGTCAAGGGAGCCGAGACGCGTGAGATCGTGCGCCTGATGCTTGGCTCGGAGGCTTCGCAGGCAGCCACGCTTCAAACGCGCAGTCGCGACAAGATCGTTCTGGCCGTTCGAGACCTGGGGCTGGCGCCGAAACTTTCCTCCGTCTCCTTCCAGCTGAAGGAAGGCGAAGTGCTTGGTATCGCTGGTCTCCTCGGCTCCGGCAGAACGGAGTTGCTGCAGGCAATCATGGGTGTGCGGCCCTTCGATCACGGTCATGTCGTGATCGAAGGTACTGAGGTGAATACGCCGCGCTACAAGCAGATGGTGGCGCGCGGATTCGGCTATACGCCGGAAAGCCGCAAGGAAGAGGGTATCGTACCGCTCCTCGGCGTCGACGAGAATGCGCTGGCAACGAATTTCTCGGCGGTCAGCCGCAACGGCATTCTCTCCAGCCGGCTGATGGCCGAGGCGACGCGCCGGGTCATCGAGCGTCTGCATGTCAAGACTGCAAGAACCGACACGCCGATCGGAACTCTGTCCGGCGGCAACCAGCAGAAGGTCGTCATCGGCCGCTGGGTGCATGCCGGCAGCCGCGTGCTGTTGCTCGACGAGCCGACACGCGGCGTCGATGTCGAAGCCAAGGCGCAGATCTATGCGATCATTCGCGAACTGGCGGCCGACGGCCGCAGCATCATTTTCGTATCCAGCGAAATAGAGGAGCTGCCTCTTGTCTGCGACCGGGTCCTCGTTTTGAGGGACGGGACGCTGCAGGAGGAGTTCACCTTTCCGAATATCGATCAGGACGCCGTCATGGCCGCCTGCATCACCGGACATTGACGGAGGTCTCTCATGTCACTCGATCAGACGGCAAAATCCGCGCCGGCCGCCAAGGCCAGCAAGGGCGGCTTCAGCTTCTCCCAGCATATGAACGAACTCAGCCTGTTCATAGCCATCATCGTTCTCTACGCGGTCTTTACCTCGACCGCGAACGGCTTCCTGTCGTTCAACAACCAGATCAATATCCTGCGGGATGCCGCGACGATCGGTATCGCGGCCTGGGCGGCGACGCTGATCATCATCGCCGGCGAAATCGACGTCAGCGTCGGCCCGATGGTCGCCTTCATCTCGGTCATCCTTGCCTATCTCCTGCAGTGGCATGTGCCGACACCGCTTGCCTTCGCCTTGGCAATCGTCTTCGGCGCCGCGCTCGGCTCGATCGCCGGCATCCTGCGGGCCTATTTCGACGTTCCGTCCTTTGTCGGCACGCTTGGCCTTTGGAGCGCGCTGCGCGGCACGGCACTGTTCATCACCGATGCCCTGCCGGTCTCGATCGGCCGCAACGATATGGTCGATGCGCTGGATCGCTCCGTATTCGGCATTCCGCCGGCTGCCATCATCATGCTGGTGCTTTTCGCGCTGTTTGCCTTCATCAGCCGCAAGACCGCGTTCGGCCGATCTGTATTCGCCATCGGCGGCAATGCGCATGCAGCCTTTCTCAGCGGCATCAGCGTTTCCCGCATTCGCGTCGCACTCTTCGCCATCGCCGGTGCCATGGCGGCAATTTCGGGCATTCTTCTCCTCTCGCGTCTCGGCTCGGGCAATGCGACCGCTGCGACGGGTCTCGAATTCGACGTGATCGCGGCTGTCGTCGTCGGCGGCACGTCGCTCTCCGGCGGGCGAGGCTCGATGCTCGGGACGTTGCTCGGCGTTCTCGTGATCACGCTGATCGGAAACGGTCTCGTCCTGCTCGGCATCAACCCGTTCTTCCAGCAGGTCGTGCGTGGTCTCATCATTGTCGTTGCGGTCCTTGCCAATATCCAGGCGATCAAGCGCAGCGCGTCGCGAAACAAGGGTTGAGACATGACGGTCGTCGCTATCGAGAATGGAGCGCTTTCCCTACGCGTTTCGACGGAAGGCGGTATCGTCCTCGGCTTCTGGCGGGACGGAGAAGGCGGCCGTATTCCGCTGCTGCGTGAAGCGCCTTCGGATGCTTCCGACGCGCTGTCCTCCGGTTGCTATCCGTTGATTCCCTTCGGCAATCGCGTGAGAGACAACCGCTTCTCGTTCGGCGGCAAGGATTATTCCTTCGAGCCGAATACGGATTGGGATAGGCACTATCTGCATGGCGAAGGCTGGCAGTCGTCCTGGTCCGTGATCGCGCAAACGGCAAGCGCCGTCGAACTCGCCTTTTCTCACCATGGCGGCGGAACGCCTTACGTCTATGACGCGAGGCAATCCTTCTCCCTTTCGGATGGAACGCTCGAGATACGGATGACCGTGGAAAACAAGGGTGATGTCGCCCTGCCTTTCGGCATCGGCTGGCATCCCTATTTCCCGCTGACGCCCGCAACCGCCTTGTCTGCACCGGCCAGGAAATTCTGGACGGAAGTCGAGGGGTGGCTCCCGGGAGAGGCAACGGCCATTCCGGACGATCTCGATTTCTCGTCGCCGGCGCCCCTGCCAAACCGCTGGGTGAACAATGGCTTCGAAGACTGGTCGGGAGAGGCGCTGGTTTCCTGGCCGGAGCGCGGAACGCGGCTTCATCTGACGGCGGATCCGCTCTTCAAACACGCTTTCATCTTCGTTTCCGACACGGCATTCGATCCCGCGTTCAAGCGTGATTACTTCTGCTTCGAGCCGATGTCGCATCTGGCGAACGGCCATAACCTTCCCGGACTTGGCGATCTCACCATACTGGAGCCTGGGGCGAAATTGACCGGAGCAATCCGTCTTCGCCCGGAAACGATCCCGGTCGCCGACGTTTAATTCATCTTCCCGCAAGGCTGCGGACTTCGGAGCGTAGAATGTCTGACAGAAGTCAGTTCGATTACATCATCGTTGGCGGCGGCAGCGCCGCCTGTGTCGTTGCCTCCGAACTCGTCGGCAAGGGAAAGGCACGCGTTTTGCTGCTGGAGCGCGGCCCCGCGAAGGCCAACCCCATCATGCATTTTCCGGCCGGCTACATGAAATTCCTGGCCAAGGACACCTATCTTGCCATGCACAAGACGAAGCCGCAGCCGCAGCTGGACGGCCGTGGCCCGATCGTGCCGCAGGGCAGGGTTCTTGGCGGCGGCAGCACCGTGAACGCCATGGTCTATATGCGCGGCCAGGCGGCAGATTACGATCGCTGGAACGCGGCAATCACATCGCCCGGCGCCAACAATGACGGCGCCTGGTCCTATTCGGACATGCTGCCCTACTTCAAGGCGCAGGAGGACAACGACCATCTCGGCGGAGAATTCCATGGCGTCGGCGGTCCGCTCAAGATCTCGCATCTCGGCCATACGAGCGCGATGACGCGCACCTATGTGAAGACGCTTCAGGGCATGAGAATTCCCTACAATCCGGATTTCAATGGCGCCCATCAGTTCGGCGTCGGTTTCATGCAGCATACGATCGACTGGGTCACGCATCGTCGCTGCAGCGCGGTCGATGCCTTCCTGCGACCGGTCATGGACAATCCGCTGCTGACGATCGAGACGGGTGCCACGGTCACCGGCCTCGGGATGCAAGCCGACCGGGTCGCTTCAGTTGATTATGTTCAGAACGGCAGCCGTAAATCGGCGACTGCCGGCAAGGAAGTCATCCTGGCTGCCGGGGCCTATCAGACGCCGAAACTGCTGATGCTTTCCGGCATCGGCCCGGAGGACGAGCTCAGCCGTCATGGTATCAAGACGAGGGTCGCGCTTGCCGGCGTCGGCAAGAACCTCCAGGATCATTACGAATGCCCGGTCGTCGCTACGACCAAAGGCTCCTTCGGATACTATGGCCAGGATCGCGGCTGGCCGATGATCAAGGCCGGTCTGCAATATATGATGTTCAAGACGGGGCCGGTATCGACGACGGGGGTAGAGACCTGCGCCTTCTACGATCCGGAAGGCAATAACGACGAGCCGACGATCCAGATGTTCTGCGTGCCGACTGTCTATCTGGACCGCGACGTCATGGGAACCGATCCGGGTGACGGCGTCACCATCAACTCGCTGCTCCTGCGCCCGAAGGCGCGCGGTTCGGTGACGCTTTCCTCGGCCGATCCTTTCGCCGATCCGATCATCGACACCCAGATCTTTGGCCATCCCGACGACTTGCGCGTGACGATGGCGGGCTTCCGTTTCGCCCGCACCGTGCTTGCCGCTTCGCCGATGCGCGAGCTGATCGACAAGGAGATCTTCCCCGGCGTCGAGGTGACAAGCGACGAGGCGATTGCCGCTCATTGCAAGCGCACGGTCAAGACCGGCTATCATCCCGTCGGCACCTGCAAGATGGGTCACGACGAAGACACCGAGGCTGTGCTCGATGCAACGCTGAAGGTGCGTGGCACACGCGGCCTGCGCGTCGTCGACGCCTCGCTGATGCCCGCCATCGTCAGCGGCAATACCAATGCCGCCGTTCTTGCCGCCGCCGGCAAGGCTGCCGACCTCATTCTTGCGTGACCGGGAGAATATCGATGAAGATCACGAAACTGACGACCTACATCGTTCCGCCGCGCTGGATGTTCCTGAAGATCGAAACCGACGAGGGCATCGTCGGCTGGGGCGAGCCCGTGGTCGAGGGTCGCGCGCTGACGGTGCAGGCGGCCGTGCACGAGCTGGAAGACTACCTGATCGGCAAGGACCCCTTCCTGATCGAGGACCATTGGACCGTCATGTATCGCGCCGGCTTCTATCGCGGCGGCGCCATCCACATGTCGGCGCTCGCCGGCATCGACCAGGCGCTGTGGGACATCAAGGGCAAGGCCTTGGGCCAGCCGATCCATTCGCTGCTCGGCGGCCAGGTGCGCGACAGGATCAAGGTCTATTCCTGGATCGGCGGCGACCGCCCCTCCGACGTCGCCAACAACGCCAAGGAGGTTGTCGATCGCGGCTTCAAGGCGATCAAGATGAATGGGGCCGAAGAGCTTCAGATCGTCGACACCTACGAAAAGATCGAAGCCATCATCGCGAATGTTGCCGCCGTGCGGGAGGCCGTCGGTCCCCATGTGGGAATTGGCGCCGATTTCCACGGCCGCGTCCACCGGCCGATGGCCAAGGTGCTCGCCAAGGAGCTGGAACCCTACAAGCTGCTCTTTATCGAGGAGCCCGTTCTCTCCGAGAACCGCGAGGCGCTGAAGGAAATCGCCAACCATTGCTCGACGCCGATCGCGCTCGGCGAGCGCCTCTATTCGCGCTGGGACTTCAAGTCGGTTCTGTCGGACGGCTATGTCGATATTCTTCAGCCGGACCTCTCCCATGCCGGCGGCATCACCGAATGCCGCAAGATCGCCGCGATGGCGGAAGCCTATGACGTGGCGCTGGCGCCCCATTGTCCGCTCGGCCCGATCGCCCTTGCCGCCTGCCTGCAGGTCGACGCCGTCAGCTACAATGCCTTCATCCAGGAACAGAGCCTCGGCATTCACTACAACAAGGGCAACGACATCCTCGACTACATCTCCAACAAGGAGGTGTTCCAGTATGCCGACGGTTTCGTGTCGATCCCGCAGGGACCCGGCCTCGGCATCGAGGTGGACGAGGCCCATGTCATCGAGCGCGCCAAGGAAGGCCATCGCTGGCGCAACCCGGTCTGGCGTCACGAAGACGGCAGCGTCGCAGAGTGGTGAAGGGGAGCGGCAACATGTCGGGACGATTGGTTGGCAAGAGAATATTCGTGACGGGTGCCGCCCAAGGCATCGGCCTCGCGATCGCCAAGGCCTTCCTGCGCGAAGGCGCTGCACTTTTCCTGGTCGACAGGGACGCGGCGCTGCTTGCAGAGCAGGGTGAAACGCTGAAGCAGTCCGGCGGCAAGCTCGGCTATCTGGCCGCTGACATAACCGACGCGAAAATGATCGCATCGACCGTGGCTCAGGCAGCCGTCGAGATCGGGCCGATCAATGCTCTGGTGAATAATGCCGGCGTGAATGTCTTCTCGGAACCGCTGGAGACCAGCGACGAGGAGTGGAACCGCTGTTTCGACGTCAATCTCAAGGGGGCTTGGAACTGCTGCAAGGCGGTGCTGCCCGGCATGATCGAGACGGGAGGCGGCGTGATCCTCAACATCGCCTCGACCCATGCCTTCACCATCATTCCCCACACCTTTCCCTACCCGCTTGCCAAGCACGCATTGCTTGGCATGACGAAGTCCCTCGGGCTTGAATACGCGCCGCGCAATGTCAGGGTGAATGCCCTGGCGCCAGGCTATGTTGCGACGCAGAAAGTCATCGATTACTGGAACGGCTTTCCTGACCCTGCCGCAGCCAGGGCAGAAACCATGAAGCTCCATCCCGGCGGCCGCATCGCATCCCCGGAGGAAATCGCCATGGCCGCCGTCTTCATGATTTCGGACGAGTGCCCCTTCATGAACGCCACCTGCCTGACGATCGACGGTGGCCTCAGCGTTCAGCAGCACCCAGCGTAAGGTTTGCCTCTGTGCTCGGGAGGGGCATTTCAAGCATTCGCTGTAGCGGGGACAATCTGAGCGGAATTGAATATGAGGCGGTACTTGACCTGTGTTACGCGCAGATCGCGATACCAGTTGACAAGATCACCCCAGGGATCGTTTATTTTCGACAGGCCGGATACGAAAGCGACGACCGTCCCGATCTCGGTCTTCCCGGTGACCACAAAGTAGCCTCCCATCGCGAAGATGCCTGCGTAACCCATCTGCGTCATCAGATTCATCATGAAATTCATCGTGAACTTGATCTTGTAGATGCTCATGTTGATCCGGAAGACATTTCCGATGCGCGACGCCTGAAGGCCGTCTGTGTCAATTGCGTGCCCCATCTGGACAATGTCTTCGCTGACATTGCGCATGATGTTGATCTTCTTGCCGACGCGTCGGTTGATCGCCTCCTGCATGAACGGGACGAAGCCACTTTGAGGAAGAAAGATCGTGACGACGATGATCGTCATAAGTGGTTGCAAATAGACGAGGTAGCCGCAAACAGCCGTCAATATCCCGATCTGCAGCAAGGGCTCCGAAATACTCGTGCCGACGAAGCCACCGACGGGCTCAGCTTCGGCCAGGACGATCGAGAGCTGCACGCCTTCGCTGGTCATCATGGAGCTTTCCTCTTTCAACGCTCCCGATGTCTCGAATACCTGTAGACGCAGCCACCGGATAGCCGTCTCTCCGATCCAGCTGCTGTAGACGTTGAGGACAAGTTTCACGCTTCCCTCAATCAGAGCCAAAAGCACGTATGCCAGCACCAGAAAGGCGATCGTCCGATAAGAGCCATTGTATGTCGCCGCGTTCACGATCCGTCGCTGTATCTCCAGCGGTATGGTTCCCGCCGTAAAGAGCAGGACGGACAGGATCGCGGTGGCGAGCTGGTGCCATCCCGAAGCCCGAAAAACGAAGCCGTACAGCGTTCGGGGAAGATTGATTTTCCTCGGCAACCGGCCTGACGTCGTGGCTTTTGAATCGCTAAATGGCTTTGGGAAGGTCATTGCGTTGCCGATTTCTCGAGCGCTGTCTGCCGGCCGGTGTCGGCAATCGGCTTCACCCATAGAATTCCGATGATCGTGGCGATCATGACGATCAATATGACCAGCAATAGTTTTTGCAATGATATGCTCCTGAACTGCGACGCAACCTGCGCTGTTCGCGGACGTTTTCACGTTCTTGACGCGCGCGCGTTGACCGGCGTCAAAGCCGAAACATCGTTTGTGTGGGAATAGAAGGCTGGTACATTAATCCGTTCGCCGAAGTCGCTCAGTGGCGGAAAAGTTGCTTGAAACGTAGACGGCTACGGCTGCGTCGGTTCCCGGCCTTTTCTTCAGATATCGAGCTTCGAAGCGACCCTCAATTTCGATTGGCTCCGCTCATGAAAGCAATGGTTCTTCAACAAATCGGGAAACCGTTGGTATGTGTCGAACGCGATGATCCAAGGCCAGGCCCGGGCGAACTGAGGATAAAGGTCGAGGCTTGCGCCGTCTGCCGCACCGATCTTCACGTTGTCGACGGCGACCTCCACGATCCAAAGCTTCCGCTCGTGCCGGGCCATGAGATCGTAGGTATTGTCGATGCCGTGGGCCGCGACATCGAAAGCGCCAAGCTCGGTCGCCGCGTCGGTATTCCCTGGCTTGGTCACACCTGCGGAACATGCGCTTTTTGCCAAATGAAGGCCGAGAACCTGTGTGACCGGCCGCTATTCACCGGTTATACCCGCGACGGCGGTTTCGCGACGCATGTTGTGGCCGATGCGGCTTTTGCGTTCGAGCTCGATGCGGACGCCGATCCGATATCGCTCGCACCGCTTTTGTGTGCGGGATTGATTGGCTGGCGTTCGCTCAAGAAGGCCGGCGACGGCAAGCGCATCGGTCTCTTTGGCTTCGGTGCCGCCGCGCATATCCTCACCCAGATCTGCATCTGGCAAGGTCGGGATGTCTACGCGTTCACACGCCAAGGCGACCGGGCCGCGCAGCAGTTTGCAATGGAGCTTGGCGCGACATGGGCCGGCTCGTCGGAGGAGAGCCCGCCGGTTCCGCTCGACGCAGCCATCATTTTCGCACCCGTGGGCGATCTGGTGCCGTCTGCACTGAAGGCGGTTCGCAAAGGTGGTGTGGTCGTGTGCGGCGGAATTTACATGAGCGATCTACCATCCATGCCCTATGCCATTCTTTGGGGCGAACGCGAGCTGGTTTCGGTCGCCAACTTGACGCGCGCGGACGCCGAAGAGTTTTTCCCCATCGCCCGGCTGGCAGGCGTGCGAACCCACACGACGGCCTATCCGTTGGAAAGAGCCAACGAGGCGCTCGCCGATCTCCGCGCCGGGCATCTTGTCGGTGCCGCGGTCTTGGTGCCGGAAGCAAGCTAGAGCGGCTCCGCGCCTCCTGCCGCATCGTCATCACTGGCGAAAATAGTATCGTTTCACCAGTTCGAGCGTGGCTGCGTAGATTGCCGAGATCGCAATGAGCCCCGCCATCAACGAGGTCGGGAGCGGCGTGAAATCGAATATGCCGGCGACCTGGGGAAAATAGGGCAAGCCGAGGGCAATGAGGGCGATGAATACCGTCGACCACAGGAGCAGGGGACCCGGCCTGTCTTTCCAGGCAGCCATGGTTGTCCGGACGATAAGCATGGTCACCAGCTGCGTAATCAGCGATTCCACAAACCAGCCCGTGCGGAACTGGTCCGTCGTCGCATGCATGCCGAAAAGCAGAAATGCGAACGTCACAAAATCGAACAGCGAGCTGACCGGACCGAAGAAAAGCATGAAGCGCTGGATGCTGCGGATGTCCCAGCGCCTCGGGCGCAGCACCTGCTGCGGATCGACCCTGTCCGTTGCAATTGCCATGGATGGAATGTCGGCAAGGAGGTTGTTGAGCAGGATCTGCTTGGCGAGCAGCGGCAGGAACGGCAGGAATAACGAGGCGATCGCCATGCTGATCATGTTGCCGAAGTTCGCGCTCGTCGCAATCGATATGTATTTCATGGTGTTGGCAAAGGTTCGCCGGCCGTCGTCCACACCGCGAATCAGAACGTTGAGGTCCTGCTGAAGCAGTATGAGATCAGCGGCTTCGCGGGCAACATCGACCGCACCATCCACGGAGATGCCGACGTCGGCCTCGTGAAGCGCCGGGGCGTCATTTATGCCGTCGCCCATATAGCCGACCACATGGCCGGAACGGCGGAGCGCCTTTACGATCAGTTCTTTCTGATTGGGATCGATCTCGACGAACAGATCGGTTTTTGGCGCGCGGGCAAACAGGGCATCGCTGCTCATCGACGCCAATTCTTCACCGGTCAGAATCTGCTTTGTACTCAGGCCGATTGTTTCGGCCAGATGCTTGACGATGTAGCGGTTGTCGCCGGATATGATCTTGATGTCGATGCCACGATGTTTCAATCCGGCCATCGCATTCTTGATGCCTGACTTCGGAGGATCGAGAAAAAGCAGAAAGCCCTCGAGGCACAATTCGCATTCGTCATCGACGTCGTAGGACGTCCTGGCTTGAGCGAAGTGCCGGGTAGCGATCGCGATGACCCGAATGCCGTCCTCGCCCCATTTGCGATAACTTGCTTCGATTGCCGTACGCATCCGGTCATCGAGAGGCTCGGCTGCGGTGCCGGCCTTGATCGAAGTGCAGACGGAAAGGATGTTGGCAACCGCGCCCTTGCAGACCATCATCGTATCCTGGCCGGCCTTGTCGACGACGATCGATAGCCGCTTGCGCATGAAATCGTATGGAATCTCGTCCTTCTTCACGAAGTCCTTCAGACGCGCGTCGATCTCGCCGGATAGCAGTATGGCATCATCCAGCGGGTTTTTGAGGCCGGTTTGCAATGAGGCATTGAGGGCGGCGAGCAGATGGACCTCGTCAGAATGTATGCCGTTGGGATCGACGCAATCGTCGAGCTTTATGATGCCTTCCGTCAGCGTGCCGGTCTTGTCCGTGCACAGCAGGTTCATGCTTCCGAGATTTTCAATGGCGTCGAGCCGGCGAATGATGACGCCGCCGCTTGCCATGCCCCGCGCGCCGCGGGCGAGCGTCACGCTGATGATCGCCGGCAGCAGCTCCGGGGTCAGGCCGACGGCCAGTGCCAGAGAAAACAGCAATGAATCAATCAAGGGCCGATGCAGCAGCAGGTTGGCGACCAAGACCGCAATGACGATCATCAACATGATCCGGGTCATCAAATAGCCGAAACGGCGTATGCCTCGCGAAAAATCCGTTTCGGGCGTCTGTTTCGCGATTGCGCCGGCGATGGCCGCGTACTCGGTGCGTCCACCCGTGTCGACCGCGACAACGGTTGCCGTGCCGCTGCGAACCGAGGTGCCGGTAAAGACGCAGTTGGATCTGGCGGCGATCTGGGCATCGGGCGGGCAGATGCCGGCCATCTTGCTCACCGGGAAAGTCTCGCCTGTAAGGGCGGCCTCGCTGACGCTCAGGTCGCGTGATGAAAGGATTACGCCATCGGCCGGCACGAGACTGCCTGCCGCCAGCCTGATGATGTCGCCCGGGACGATGGTGCTCGCCGGGACGAGGGATTCCATCCCGTTCCTCAGGACCGTTGCGGACAGCGAAATGCTTTGCTTCAGTGCCAGCAGCGCCTTCGTCGCCCCGTATTCCTGGGAAAAGCCGAGCAGGCAGCTCGCGAGCACGATGGCGCTTATGATGATGGCATCGTGTATTTCCCCGACCAGCGACGATACCGTTGCAGCAAAGATTAGAATGAGAACGAGGGGGCTCAGAAATTGCCGTATCAGAATGTGAAGGGCATTCGTATGTTTCGGAGCGCCGATCGTATTCGGACCGTGGCTCCCCAATCGGGACGTTGCCTCTTCCGCCGAAAGACCTGTCGGTCGTGATTCAAGATCGCGGAGCAGAATGTCTTCGGCCTTTGACCAGTAGGCTGAGGCCGGCATCGTCGTATCCCGGGTTGCTGAATCCTGATTTTTAAGCGGAGCGTTCATGTCATTTAACCCTTCAAGCTCAGCCGACACTAGCGGGCGTATGCTCCTGCTTCATTGACACCGGTCAAGAGCCACGATTTGCCGCCATCACCCTATTGCAGCTCGGACTACGAGCATGGCGCGTAACGCCGCCAGGTAAAACCTGGTCCTGAGTGTCTCTCTCCATTCAACGGAAAGCATCGCGCCATCAGGCCCCGGGATCAGACGGTGAATGCGTCACAGGGTTGAGTGGATCTCCGTTGCTCGGAAAATCGGCGCTTCTCGCTGGATATAATCCCAGAGCCGATTGGAGACCGGCCCTTGTGGCTGGTCGCGGCGGCGAGCCGCGACCAATTCCTCTGTTCTGCCAGGTAGATGGCGACCGGCAATCGATTGCAGGCGCCCGTCGCCTAGTTCTTCCTCGATCAGGAAGCGGGGCATGTGCCCCCATCCGAGGCCTTGCAGGATGATTTCCTTCTTCATGCCTTGATCGGCCACCATGCATTGCGGCGCGCCTTCGATCATGAAGTAATCCCGTTGCACCGAATGGCGAGCCGTGTCCCGCATCACGCACTGGGTGAGCGTGTACATTTCATTCGGGGTGATGGGCTGTTTGATGCCCTCCGGCAAAAATCCCGGCGCCACGACAGGAATGAACGGCACCTCGCACAGGTCCACCCATTCCACCCGCGCGTCGCTCTTGTCGACCCAATGGAGAATGAGATCGGCTTCCCCATCAACAAGCCGCTCCCATGGGCCGCCGACCGCTTCGAAGTGCAAATGCAGTCGCGTGCCGGGGCATTGCGCGAAGAACCGCCCCAACATACCCAACGCCTGTGGGCGCGGGCACAGATCGCCGATCACCACATGGATTTCGCTTTCCTCGCCCATTGACAGCTGGGTGGCGTGGACACGCAGGTTTTCCAACTCGCGCAACAGCGATTGGGCTCGGCGATGAAAGGATAGGCCTGCCGCGGTAGCGCGCACGCGATACCCGCTGCGATCCAGAAGAACAAGGTCCAGCTGCCGCTCCAGCTTGGCGACCGCAGCGAAAACCGCCGGGTGCGAGCGATGCAGCATGGCCGCTGCAGGCTGAAAGCCCCCGGAGCGGACGACGGCATCGAAGCATTGCAGATCGTGTAGCGTGAACTCGGCCATGTCGGATTTTTCTACAGAGTTTGTCCTATCTTTGTAATATCACTAACGGCAACCCGAAGCTACGTTCCCTCATCGCTACTTCAAAAGGAACGTCTTTCCCCATGAGTGAATTGAATTCCGTAACCATCGGTGATGGCACCGTTATCGCCTATCGTTTTGACGGGGACGCCAGCAAGCCGGTGCTGGTGCTGTCGAATTCCATCGCCACCACATTGCGGATGTGGGACGGCCAGATCGACGAGCTGTCCAAGCATTTCCGCGTGCTGCGCTATGACTTTCGTGGCCATGGCGGATCAAGCACACCGGCCGGCGCCTATTCGCTGGCGCGGCTTGGCCGCGACGTCATCGAGATGCTCGATGCGCTCGGCATCGAGCGCGCCCACTTTCTCGGCCTGTCGCTGGGCGGCATGGTCGGCCAGTGGCTTGGGGTCTGCGCACCTGAGCGCATAAACCGTCTTATCCTCGCTAACACCTCGTCCAATCTCAGCCCGGCAAGCTATATCGACGAGCGGATCGTCGCGACGCTTCGCGCGCCGGACATGGCGGAGAATGCGGAGGCCTTCCTGGCCAACTGGTTTCCCGCTGACATGGTCGCGGCCAACGGCCCCGTCATCGAGGAATTCCGCGCCATGCTGCTGGGTATCGACCGGCAAGGTCTGGCGGGCCTTTTTGCAGCGGTCCGCGATTTCGATTTTCGCCGCATCGTGACGCTGGTCTCGCCGCCGACCCTGGTGATCGCCGGACGCTACGACACGGTAACGGCCCTCAGCCATAGCGAACACATCGCCGCATCCATACAAGGAGCAAAGCTGGTCGTGCTGCCGGCGGTGCATTTGTCAAACGTCGAATACCCGTCCGAGTTCATCGCAAACGTGCTCGATTTTCTTCGGCAATAGACCACGCAGTACAGCGTGGCCGCGCTTCGGTCGGCCGTTTCGGCACGCAAACCTCGCGGCCACGCTCCCGTGGACCTCTCCCCAAGGCATGATGAGCATGCCTCATCTTATGCTGACGATTTCGAATTTGCCGATCCAGGCGCAAGAAAATAATTGTCTACCAGTTCACTAGACAAAAGCTGCGGAATCGACCGCCGCGTCGTAGCGAAAAGGGCCTGGATTGATATGGGTGCTCCCCGGAAACTGGTGCTTGGTGCATTTCTCCAGACACCGTCCCAGCATACTGCGGGCTGGCGGCACCCGAGAGCCGATGCTGAAGCCAGTTTGGACATTGACGCGCAGATTGCATTTGCGCGCACGGCGGAACGGGGTCTGTTTCACGCGATCTTTATCGCAGACACTTTGCCGTTTCCGATGGTACTCGATCCCGAGGTCCTCAGCTTCAGCTCTCGCGTGGTCGACTTCGAGCCCATGACGTTGCTGTCGGCGCTTTCGATCGCGACGAAACACATCGGCCTGGTTGCGACGCTATCGACCACCTATTTTGAACCCTATGCCGTAGCCCGACAGTTCGCGTCGCTCGACCACCTTAGCAAAGGAAGGGCGGGTTGGAACGTCGTGACATCTTCGAACGGCGCCGAGGCATTGAACCACAGCCGTGACCGTCATCCCGAACATTCGCGGCGATACGAGCAGGCAATCGAATTTGTCGATATCGTGAAAGGCCTATGGGACAGCTGGGACGACGATGCCTTCGTTTTCGACAAGGCCTCCGGCAGGTTTTTCCTGCCTGCGCATCTGAACGTCCTCAACCATGTAAGTGAAAGATATAGAGTGCGGGGGCCTCTACCGGTGGCGCGTCCGCCGCAGGGCTATCCAGTCATCGTGCAGGCCGGCTCCTCCGATGCGGGCCGCGCGGCGGCCGCGGGTTTTGCGGACGTCGTCTTTACAGCGCAATCGGATCTTGCCGGCGCGGTCGATTTCTACACGGACATGAAGTCGCGCGCCGCTGCCGTCGGACGCAATCCAGATCATCTTCTGATCCTGCCGGGCGTTACCCCCGTTGTCGCACCGACGCGCGCCGAAGCTGAGAAAAAATACAGAGAGCTTCAGGAACTCATCCATCCCGTCGCCGGGATGGCCATGCTGTCGGCCGCGGCCGGCACCGATCTTTCTGGATTTTCACCGGAAGACCGGCTCCCGCCGCTGCCGGAAACCAACGGCGACAAGACCCGGCAGGCGCTGCTGGTGGAGCATGCCCAGAAGACGGGCAAAAGCATCCGGGAACTCTACCGATGGCTGGCCTCCGGCTACAACACCGTCGTCGGGACACCGGCGGATATCGCAGACCAGTTTGAAGAATGGCTCGACAGCCGGGCAGCGGACGGCTTCAACGTTCGCTTTTCCTCGCTTCCCAACGATCTCGACGACTTCGTCGAACTTGTCATTCCCGAGCTTCAGCGGCGAGGCCTGTTCCACCGGGCTTATGAGGGCACGACGCTTCGCGAAAACCTGGGTCTCCCGCGGCCGCTGAGCCGATATGAAAGCTGAATCCTCTTGAAAGGGTGCGTTAGCGCCGGGTGCGCCGGCCACGAAGCGACGTCATCTGATATCGCATCCGCCCTGACAATTTCCCACCGCCGCCGACCACGGGCAAGCCGGCCGGATGGTGATGCACAGATAGCAAAGTCAATGAAGGAAGAGAGAGACCGATGATAAGGAAGCTGTTCGCACTGGGCGCATACGTTGCATGGACATTGGGAGCTTTAACGACGTTGGCTTCGGCCGATACAACGCTTCAGAGAATCGCAAACGGAGGTGTCGTCAAAGTCGGATTTGCCAACGAAAAGCCCTATAGCTTCAAGCTGCCGGACGGATCGCTCGCCGGGCTTGACTACGAGCTTGCCCGGGCGGTTTTTGCAAAGCTTGGCGCCGGCGGGGTCGAGGGGGTTGCAGTTCAGTTCGGATCGCTCATACCCGGGCTGAAGGCGGAGCACTTCGATGTTATTGCCGCCGGCCTGTTCATCCGCCCGGCAAGATGCGCGGAAATTGCTTTCGCCGAGCCTCATATTAAAATCGCGGATGCCTTTCTCGTTCAGAAAGGCAATCCAAAGAATATTCATAGCCTGGATGATGTCGTGAAGAATCCCGATATCAAGATCGCCACGCTTCAAGGCTCCGCTTCCATCAAGACATACGAGCAGCTCGGCATACCGGACAGCCAGCTTTCGATCTTCCAGGATTTCTCCGAGGACCTTTTCGCCCTCAAGTCAGGCCGCGTCGATATCATCGGAAGCACCATTTTTGCCGCGAACGAAATCGTCCAGGGAGACGGCGGCAAAACCTTGGAGCGCGCAACACCCTTTCTCCAGCCCGTAATCGACGGCCAGCCGTCGGTGAACTATCTCGGTTTCGGTTTCCGGAAGGAGGATGCGGACCTCGTTCAGAAATTCAACGAGGCGCTCGCGGATTTTCGGAAGGATGCGGGATATCGGCAAATTCTCGCCAAATACTCCGTGACGGAGGCCGATGTTCCTCCGCGAGACGTAAAGCTCTCGGATCTATGCAAGTGATCCGATCCATCGCCGCGTCCGAAGCGTAGTTGCCGGGAACCATGTTCATGCTCGACCTCCTCCCGTGGTTGCCACTTCTTCTTCAAGGGTTGTTGCGGACAATTCTATTGTTCGCAACAACGGCCGTGCTTGGTAGTGCCCTCGGCCTATTCATAGGTTTGGGGCGGCTGGCGCGGCAACGAACCTGGCGCCGGATTTCGGGTCTATATGTAGAAATATTTCGCGGAGTGCCGCTTTATATCAATCTGTTCTGGCTCTATTTCGTCTTCCCGAGCTTCGGTTTGAGCCTGAGCCTTTGGCAGGCTGCGATTTTTGGATGCACCCTGACGCACGCCGCTTATTTCGCGGAATATGTGCGGGCGGCTGTGCTTGCCGTTCCGTCCGGCCAGCATGATGCGGCGCGGTCCCTCGGTCTGTCGCGGTGGCAGCGTTTCCGGCATGTCATTCTTCCACAGGCCGTCGTTGCGCTTCTTCCGGTGATAGGCAGCGAACTGGTGATGTTGCTGAAGGGCACGGCAATAGCCTCCCTGATCGGCTTTTCGGAACTGACCGGCGAAGCGCACTCCGTTATCGTCAGCACCTATCAATCCGTTCCGGTGCTGCTGGTTGTTTTGTGCGTCTACTATGTCGCAGCGAAGGCTGTCGTCGTTTCGATCGCGCTGTTGGAGCGACATAACGATCCCTGGACGCTTCGTCGGGAAAGGCTTCTCGCATGACCGGAAGCGCGCTGAAATCTCCTCGCGGACCGGGGAAGCCATGAATACGACCTCCCTGTTTCGCCTTGATGTTGCCATCGCGGACCTGCCGTATTTACTGTTGGCTGCGTTAAGAACTATTCCGATCGCTCTGGCGGCATTTGGGGTTGCCCTTGTCCTCGGTGCTATTCTGCTCATGGCTCGGCGCAGCCGCTTGGTGCTCATTTCCTACCCGGCGTTTGTGTTTTTTGATTTCATTCGCTCAACGCCGCTGCTTCTGCAGACATACTTCTTCTTCTTCGTGTTGCCCGAATTCGATATACGGCTGACAGCCGTCGAAACCGGAATCGTCGCCCTCGGGCTTCACTATGCCTGCCATGTATCGGAAGTATATCGCGCCGGCATCGAAACCGTACCTGCCGGACAATGGGATACCGTGCGGGCTCTCGGTTTCTCACGCTTCGATAGCCTCACGCGACTGATCGTGCCGCAGATCTTACCCTACCTTCTTCCCGCGCTGGGAAATCTGCTTGTCTCCATTTTCAAGGAGACCCCGATCCTTGCCGCTATCGCCGTGGCCGACACGATGTTCGTTGCCATGCAGCGCGCGGCGGAATCGTTTCGATACATCGAGCCGATCACCGTTGCAGGTCTTATCTTCCTCATGATCAGCATTTGCGGATCCGCTGTCGTCAGGCTGGTCGCCAACTTTGCCCAGGATAAATGGTTCAAGCAGGGGTATGCCGATGTCTGAAGCGGCGCCCCCACTTATAAGAATTGCCCGCGTTTCGAAGAGGTTCGGTTCGGTTACTGTTCTCAATGACCTTGATCTTGAGGTCCGGCCGTTCGAGAACCTTTCGCTTATCGGCCCCAGCGGCGCCGGAAAATCGATGGTATTGCGTATCCTAATGACGCTGGAAAAGATCGACGAAGGTTCGGTAACCATCGATGGACTCAATCTTTGGGGCGATGGCGGTGTCGGTCGCGCCAGCGTGCCGGCATCTGCGAACGACATCAAGGCAGTCCGGCGCCGCGTCGGCATGGTTTTCCAAAGCCTCAACCTCTTTCCTCACATGTCAGCACTTCGCAATGTCGCCGAAGCGCCAGTGCGGGTCCTGAAGTTGCCGAAGGAAGAAGCTTATGCGCGGGCGGCGGAGCTTCTCGACAGGGTGGGGCTGGGGGCTAAACAGGGCAGCTATCCCACGGAGTTGTCCGGCGGGCAACAACAGCGCGTTGCCATCGCCAGAGCCCTGGCCATGCGCCCAAAGATCCTGCTGTTCGATGAAGTGACGTCTGCGCTCGATCCTGAAACAGTGGGCGAGGTGCTAGGGGTCATTCGTGAAGTGGCGCGGGGACATTCTCTGACGACAATCAGCGTGACCCACCAATTGAAGCTCGCCGGAGAGATATCCGATCGAATTTGCTTTCTGGAGAGCGGCAGGATTGTGGAGGAAGGGCCGCCGGATCAGATATTGTATGCTCCCGTCAATGGCAGGACGCGTGCCTTCGTGGAGGCCCTGCTCTAGCATTGAAAGACCCTCGCTCCGGTGTCCCCTAAACTATCATGCGGGCGAGCCTTGAGCCGATATGACATGGTTGGAAACGGCCGCAGTCTTTCTCGCTATCCGGAATGCCGGGGAGCGTTGTTCAGGACTTGACGACAGTTCACGACGCATGGCGCAGTGCACCTTGCTTCGCGTCGAAAGAGATCAGGGATGAAGGGCGTTCAGCGTGATGCGTGCGGCATATTCCGCTTGCTGCCAAAAATCGTTTTTCAAACGGAGGCGTCGCCCTCTGTAATCTTCGAAAATTGCTGCTCAATTTATTTGTCCACTATTTTTATAGATTTCTATATGGACGAGTTTGTCGAAGTTAACAAAATCGAATTCCTCATCAGAGGATGAAGAGGATTCATAATGAAGCTAAATCAAATGCCACCGATGGCCGCAGTCAGGGCGTTCGAAGCCGTGGCGCGGCATGCGAGCTTCAAGGCAGCGGCCGGCGAGCTGATGGTGACGCCGACGGCCATCAGCCATCAGGTCCGGCAGCTGGAAGAGTTCCTGGGCGTGCGGGTGCTTAATCGGTCTCCGCGACTGGTCGAACTGACTGCCGCTGGAAAGGTATTGTTCGACGCGGCCACCACCGGTCTCGGCGAAATAACGCGAGCGGCGGCGGAAATCCGTCACCCTGGGCCGACAAAGGCGTTGACGCTATCGTCAACAATCAGCTTTCTGAGCCAGTGGCTGGTGCCGCGTCTTGCCGAGATACAACGGATTATTCCCGATGTGACGCTGCGATTGCATGCGTCCGACGGCATGGTCGATCTCGATGGGGGAGTTGTCGACGTTGCGGTTCGATACGGCAGGGGCCCTTATCCCGGGTTCGACAGCACCAGGCTGGTGCAGGACGTATTTACAGTTGTGTGCAGCCCAAAACTCGGCGTTTCCGGTGTCGACGATCTGATACGTTGTCGTTTCATACATGTGGACGGGCAGACGGTCCCGTACCCGTCTCCGGATTGGGCGCGATGGTGCCTCCATGCGGGCGTCGCCGGTTTGGATTTGTCTGCCGGACTTCGCTTCACCAGCAGTTTGCACGCAGTTCAGGCCGCCATCGCAGGCCAGGGCGTGGCGATTGTCAGCCGCGTGCTCGTCGTCGATGCGCTCTCCGCAGGTATTCTGGTGGAGCCGCTGGCGACGGTGTTGCCTGGCGAAGCGTATCATTTCGTAACGGGCAGAGCGGTTGAGCGTTCAGCGGAGGTCTCCACTCTGAGGGAATGGCTGAAAACGAGCCTGATGACGCCAGGTTCGCCGATCTTTTGAGAGGAAACTCAACCGACCTTCGCGGAGCTGCTGTCGAAGACCTGGCATGACGCGACCCGTGGCCGGCACGAAGCATATTTCGGATGACACGGCGGCATTGTCGTGCCTTCTGTAAAGTCTATAATTTTTATAGACTACTTTGGACTTTGGTGGATATAAGTGTGCGGCACATTCGTTGTGGTCCCGGTTAGGCCGGGAGGCGTTGAACTGATGATTGAAGGGTAAAGCGGCAATGGCAACCTTGAATGAATACCTCGCGCAGAAGCGCGCAGCTCTGCTGAACCGGCGTGCACGCGTAAAGTCGGGAGAGTTGAGTGCGGCTACGCTGAAGGCCAGCGCGACCGCCGAAGGGCGCAGCGGCGTGCGCCGCATCAGAATTCGGGATTTTCAGGTTATTTCAGACAGCCCACCCGACTTCGCCGGCTATAATCTGGGTCCATCGTCCCCCGAATTGCTGCTGGGCGCGCTTTCGAGCTGTTTGACGCATACCTACCTGATCCATGCTTCCGACCAAGGCGTGCCGCTGGAATCTCTTCATGCCGAAGTCTCCGCCACGATCGATCCGCGCGCAGGTGCGGAAGGACATGAAGACGTGCCGGTCTACCCCCAGGACATCACCTATCTGGTTGCGCTGGTATCGCCCGCGAGCGCCGATGACATCGCGCGGCTGCAGGCGACGGTGGAAAAACTCTGCCCAATCCTCAATCTCCTGAAACGTGGCAACGAGGTACGCGGGCAAGTCGATCATCAGCAGCCCGGCCGTCAGGAAGCGGGTGCCGGATCGTGATGGGCTCCCATGCCCTGATGGTGAAAGTATAGCCGTGTCCGAGAACCAACGACCACCGCGTTGATGATGGATGCTTCAAGGCCTTCGCCGGCGCGGAAGTCATCGCCCTGAAAGCCGCGCCCTCGCGAGTTTTTTTGCCGGCAGACTGGCCGGGGATTTCGAGCGCTTGACCGTCCGATCGCTTAGGGCGCGATCGGACGGTCAGATGATATATTCCGGTTCCGACAAGGTCTGATCCATGGTGATCCCCGGAAGATTGGAGTGCCGCCTTCCGATCGGCTTCGCCGGAATGCCGACTACCGAGGTGTATGGGGCGACGGCATCGACAACGACGCTGCCTGCCCCGACCTTGGCACCGATGCCGATCTCGATATTGCCGAGGATTTTCGCTCCGGCTCCGATGAGTGCGCCGCGGCGCACCTTCGGGTGACGATCGCCGGTTTCCTTGCCTGTCCCGCCCAAGGTGACGTTCTGCAATATCGACACGTCGTCTTCGACGACTGCCGTTTCACCGATGACCAGGCCGCTTCCGTGGTCGAGCATGATGCTCTTGCCCATCTTCGCGGCGGGATGGATATCGACGCCGAAAACTTCCGAAATCCGGCTCTGGACATGACGTGCCAGGTGGACTCGATCGTGATGCCAAAGCCAGTGCGCGACACGCTGGCCCTGCAGTGCGACAAAGCCTTTGAAGTATAAGAACGGTGTCAGAATTTCCGTGTTCGAGGGATCCCGGTCCTTGATTGCGATCAGGTCCGCGGCGGCGTCGGACACGATACTCTCGTCGTTGATGAATGCCTGCGCGATCACGGACATCAGCTCGTCGTGGTCCAGGTCGTGATTTGCCAGTTTCAGGGCAATTCTCTGTGCCAAGGCCTGGGCGAAACTCGCGTGATACAGCACCGCGGAATTCAAGGCGCGATTGAGAACCGCGTCGTTTGCGGAGGCATCAGCCGCCTCGGCGCAAAGAGCATTCCATATTGTAGCGACCTGCGAGGAGCGCGTTGGCTCGGCCGATAGATTGCCCCGGCCGACAAGCAGACCCGTCATGAGCTTCCCTTTCCTCGGCACGCCATGTCGCAACGTAGAGGCATGGACGTTTGCATCCGTCGTCACGAATATTTTATACGGGCGCGGCGCGAAGCCGATTTCATATTCCGCTCTTTTTACCGGTGGAGAGGGAATTTATTTCTACGTTCCCGGCCGACTATGGATTTCGACGTTGATGCGTTGGCGGCGGCATCCCGCAGGGGATGTCGCCCTTTTCTCGCAAACGGAGGCGAGAAACGACTTTCACAAGAATGGCGCTTGCTGCGGGAGGATTAATTTCTATAATTTTACTGTGGATCCGTCCAATCGATGGGTCAAAGCGGGCCGGCCTGGTCCGATGCAGAAGGAGCCGACACATGACTCTTCTCTCACCGCGTTTTTCAAGTTCGCAAAGCGAAGCTATCGATCATCTCGCGAAGATTGCGATTATCGGAAGAGGCTTCACCGGCATCATGACGGCAATCGCCCTTTTCAAGGGCATCGAATGTCCGTTCCATTTGGTGATGTTCGACCCGAGGCCAAAGATAGATATTGGCGAGGCCGTCAATCAATCGTCCGCAGCCGTCTTGACCAGTCGCGTTCGCGACCTCTCCATCGATCCGGCGGTGCGGAATGATTTTCGGCAATGGCTTGAAAAAGATGATGCCTGGCGTCATCGGCTGGGGTCCGATTTCATTGACATCGAAGACTCGTTCGTCCCCGGCGAGACCTTTCGCACCTATGTATATGGTCGCTTTTCCGAAGCCTTGACGAAGCGGCCCGACGTTGTCGTCCAGTTCTTATCGGAGAGCGTGACCGCGATCGATCGGCATCCCCAGGCGGGTCTTTCGATCGCTTTTGGCGCCGGACAGCGAAAGCGTTTCGATGCCGTTTTCCTGGCGAGCGGATATGGCTTGCGCGACAGCTCCGACGAAGCGGCGACGCCGAACGCGGCGCGAACCGCCGTGGTCATTGGCGGAGGTGTTCAGGCCGTCGACAAAGCATTGATATTGCTTTCGGAGGGGAAGGTTTCCCATGTCAGCCTGATTTCGGAATCGGGTTTTCTGCCTCAATCTCACGCCAACGCCGCAGTCGGAGCCGTCTTTACGGATCAACCGATACCTCGAACCCTGCGCGGTGCATTCCGCTTTCTGCGTCAGGCGGCAATGCGGGCTGATGCGCAAGGTCTCGGATGGCAAGGCATCATGAACGGATTTCGCTCGCATGCGCGTGATCTGTGGGAGGGACTGACGCCGCAGGAGCGGGGACGGTTCAAACGTCACGTCCAGGCCGTTTACGAGAGCCACCGCAACCGGCTGCCGCCCGAGCATTATCGGCGATTGCATCATGCGATAGAAACCGGGGCGATCACGGTCAGGAAAGAAAAGGTGGATCGCATAGCAACAAACGGCGTGCTGCTTTCAACGCCAGCCGGATTCGAAGTGCTTGGTTCGGATATGACCATCGACTGCCGCTTTCGGCCGTCCGCCGCCGACAACCCGCTTGTTCGGTCCATCGTCAGCGCCGGTTTGGCGAAGAGCGATGAGCTCGGTATCGGGATCGTCGTGGACGAGTGTGGGCAGACCAGCAATGCACGGAGTTCCTGCCGAGGGTTGTTCGCCATGGGGCCGCTTGGCCTGGGCAGCATTCCCGATATCGATCTGGTTCCTCAGATTGTCTTGCAAAGTCATGCGGCCGCGGCGTCACTCAATGGCTGGCTTGGCGAGGCTGCTCGGGAAGCGGTCGGAAAAACGAGCACAGTTCCGGGCTAAGTGCAGGATCCTCGACGTGTCGGCTGCCGCATGGCTGACATTCGTGCCGTGGCGCTATCGGCTTGATGCGGTCGGGCAAACACCGTATCTCGATTGTCATGGCAGCCGGAAAAGAAGTGATGGATAAATTGACGACGCCTTCAGCAGGGCGAGATGGACGTGATGCTGACCGAGCTTTCGAGGCTATTCTCGCGGAGATCATCTCCGGCGTTCTGCCCGCCGGCATCAAGCTGAACGAGCCGGACCTGTCGCGCCGCCATGGCGTCAAGCGGGGCCCGCTCCGGGAAGCCATCCGGCGGCTGCAGGGCCGCAATCTTATCAGCTACACACCGAATCTCGGCGCGCGGATCGTCACGCATTCCGCCAACGATATCCTGCAGATGTATGAGGTCCGCGAGGCGCTGGAGAGCATGGCCGCGCGATTGTGCGCCGAGCATCTGAACGACCTGGAGATCGCCGAGCTGCGGGCTGCCGCGGGAGAGGGGCCATTTCCGGAGGGATTGCGGCCACGGGAACTGGAGGATCACAAGAGTTTCCACCAGCAGATTGTGGCGCGCTGCGGCAATGCGATGATCGCCAGGGTGCTCGATGAGAGCTTCTACCAGCTTTTGCGCCTGTGGCGCAGCAACCACCCATGGCTTCGCCATAGTGACGAGCACAGCCGTACCGATCACATGCGCATCGCCGAGGCGATCTTCTATCGGGATGGCGACAGCGCCGAGCTGCTGATGCGCAACCATATCCGCCGCCTGCGGCTGATCCTGGCCGACCGGGTCCGCAAGGGCGGTTTCGGAAGCTGACAAATCGCCCGAGTCAGGAGAAAAATCTGTAGAGGACCATAAAGACGGCCGCGCCGATCGCCAGCAGGGGAAGCGGGCCGGAGCGCGTCCTCGACGAGAGGACTGCGGTCAATATCGCGACCAGCCAGGCAATGTATTGTCCGACCGCGTGCTGCAGCAGAGCCGCCGTGCTGCTGATGATCAGCCCGGCGGCGATGGGCGCAAGGCCAATCGCGACGGCTCTGGTCCAGATGGCGGAACGATGCGCATGCCATAGCCTGGCGACGCTGTAGGTCAGGACGCTGGAGGGCAGGAAGATCGCCAGCGATGCCGCGATCGCGCCGGCAACGCCCGCGACATGCCAGCCGATGAGGGTGACGATGAGCGTCGCCGGCCCAGGTGCGACGCGTGACAAAGCGAAGATCTCGTTGAAGCCCTCGACCGTGAACCAGCCATGCTCGACGCTCAGCCGCTGAAGGTCGCCGACGATGCTCAGGCCGCCGCCGATCGTCATCAACGATAGCGGCGCCAGTTTCATCAGCAGCAGAAGAACGGAATCATCTTTGTCCACGGCGGAGCTTCCAATAGGCCAAGCCGATATTGAGCGGCCCCAGCAGGCAGACGATGAAGACCAGCGGCACCTGCGCAAGGCTGGCAACGATCGTTGCGGCGAAGACCAGCAGCGAGAGAATATCGGCCAGCGCGTGACGCGCGGCACGAATGCCCATGTTGAGCGAGAAACCGAGTGCCGCGGCGGCAACGCCGGCGAGCAATTGCGTCACCAGCGGTATGCCGCTGATGCGATGGATGAAGGCGCTTGCCGCAACAATGATGATGGCCGGCGGCAGGATCGAGCCAAACACGGCGACGATGGCGCCGATCGTGCCGCGCAGGCTGTAGCCCAGCCAGAGGCTGAGATTGACGACATTGACGCCCGGCAGCGTCTGCGCCAGCGCCAGTCCTTCGAGGAAATCCGCCTCCGCCACCCATTGCTTGGCCACCACGAATTCGACGCGGATCATCGCGCTGACGGCACCGCCGAAGCTGGAGACGCTGATCTTGGCACAGGAGGAGAACAGCTGCCAAAGGGTCGGCGGCGAAGTCGGCGCGGCGGCAGCGGGATATGCCTTTTCTGTCATTTGGCCTCGATCGGGTTCCGTCCGGCGATGAGCCGCATCGCCGTCAGGGCAATGATGCTCAGAACGACGATAATCAGAGCCATGGCTGCCGCAAGCTCGATTGCGCCGGTTTCTACATAATCCAGCACTTGCGTGGACATGACCTCGGTTCCCGGCTGCGAGAGGATCGCCGACATGGAAAGCTCACGCAACGCGACCGCAAAGACAAGCAGGGCGGCAGACCACGCGCTGGTCTTGAGAAGCGGCAGGCTGATGTGCAGCATGGTGAGGCCCCAGCCTGCGCCGACCACACGCGCGGCTTCTTCGAGCTCCACCGAAAGCTGCTTGAAGGCCGAACGGAAGAATACGAAGGCGACCGGCAGGTTCTTGGCGACATAGGCAATGCCGATGATCGTGAATGTGCCATAGAGGAGGTTGATGTAGCCCAGCATGATGGCGACGGCGAAGGCGACGGCCGGAAATCCGTAAGTGACCATGATTACGACGCTCACCACGCCCCGGCCGATGATGGTCGAGCGCTCGACGAACCAGGCGCAGACGAGGCCGATGGTGACGCAGGCAAAGGCCGTCGCGGACGCCAGGAGAAAGCTGTGCGAGATTGTTGGAAATGTCGATCGGCTGGGATTGGCGATCATTTCGAAGTTGCGGAAGGTCATGTTCGCCCAGGTCAGCGGCAAGCCGAAGGCCTTCAGCAGGGCAAGCGCGACGAGCGCCAGCAGCGGCAGCAGCGCCGTTACGAAAATGACGGCGAGACAGAGGAGAAAGGCCGGCCAGCGGGCGCGGCCAAGCCGCTCGGGTGCCGCCGCGCCAAGCTTGCCGGAGATCGTCCGATAGCGATTGGCGCCGGTCAGCCTGCGCTGCAGGGCGAGACAGAGAAGCGTAACCAGCACGATCGGCAGGGAGGCTGCCGCCGCCAGTTCGAGATGCGGCGGAAAGGACAGCATGGCGTAGATCTTCGTGGTGAGCACCGAGAAATTCGCCATGGTGCCGATCGCCATCGGCGCACCGAAGGACGAAATGGAGTCCAGCAGGACGAGCATGGTGCCGGAGACGATTGCGGGAGTGACGAGCGGCAGCGTGATCGATGCCATCACGCGAAGCCGTCCCGCGCCCAGCACCCGGGCGGCCTGCTCCTGGCTGGGATCGATATTGGCGAGCGCCGTCGAGACCGCGAAGAAGATCAGCGGAAAGAGATGGGACGCCTCGACGAACACCAGTCCGCCGAAGCTGACGATATCGAGCAGCGGCCCATCGATGCCGAGAAACTGGCGGGCGGCCTTGTTGAGATAGCCCGAATTCGGCGAGGCGAGGAAGATCCATGCAATCACGGTGACGAAGGATGGAATGACGAAGGCAAGCGCCACACCGACGCGGACGAACGCCTTGCAGGGCATGTCGGTTCGCGTCACCAGCCACGCCATGGGCAGAGCGATGATGTTCGCCCCCAGGCAGACCAGCAGAGCGAGGCTGATCGTATTGAGGCAGGCCTTCGCCATGCCCGGCTGACTGAAAGCGGTGAACAGGGTTTTAATGGAAAAAGAGCCGTCCTTGTCCGTCAGGCCGAATTTCACAAGCAGGCCGATGGGATAGATGATCAGCGCGCAGAGCAGGATGGCGACGGCAAACATTGCCGCCAGCTTGACCGGCTCGTTGCCCCAGCTGCGGATCGTCCTGATCGCTTTCAGACTGATCATCCTCGATGGCATGCGTTCCAGGCTCGAAACCAAGGTCACGGGACCGCCCATATTGCTTCGGGATTGGCGGTTACGGCAACCCGGCTGCCACGCGTGGCGATAAGGCGGTTGCGGCTTCTGGCGCGAATGCGGCCACCGGGGATATGAAGGGTCGTCTCGTAGCAATCGCCGAGGAATGTGACGTCCTGCAGCGTTGCGGCAAAACCCTCTCCGTGCGCCGCCAACGTCAGGTCTTCCGGCCTTAGCACGACGGCGGCGCGATCGCCGATCCTGCCCGTTGCAACGAAGTCGCGGTCTGCCTGGGCCAGGAACGTGCCGCAATGCTCCGTCTCGATGCGGAGGCGACATGCGCTCTCGTCCCTGGCGACGATGCGGCCTTCCAGAAGATTGGCGGCACCGACGAAGGAGGCGACGAAGCGCGAGCGCGGCTGACGATAGATGTCTTCGGGGCTGGCAAACTGCTCGATCCGCCCGGCGTTCATGACAGCGATCCGGTCGGCAAGGGCCAGAGCCTCCTGCTGATCGTGCGTCACGTAAAGCATGGTTATTCCCTTTTCCGAATGCAGTCGCTGCAGCTCGCCCCGAAGCTCTTCCCGCAGCCCGGCATCGAGGTTGGACAGCGGCTCGTCGAAGAGGAGCAGATTCGGCTGCATGACGACGGCGCGCGCCAAGGCGACGCGTTGCTGCTGGCCACCGCTCAAATCCGCGGGGAAACGATCGGCATGGGCATCAAGCTGCACCAGCTCCAATACCTGACGCACCCTGTCCCTTACCGTGTTGCGATCATGGCCGGCGATCTTTAGGCCGAAGGCGATGTTGTCGTGGACCGATTTATGCGGCCATACGGCATAGCTCTGAAACACCATGCCGAGCTGCCGGCGCTCGGTCGGAACCGAGGTGCCGTTGCCCGCCGTCAATCTGCCCTCGATACGGATCTCACCCTCGTCGGGGTCGATGAACCCCGCGACCATGCGCAATGTCGTCGTCTTGCCGCAGCCGCTTGGGCCGAGCAGGACGACGCATTCGCCGGCATTGACCGCGAGATCGATGCCGTTGACCACGGATCTGCCACCCAATCGCTTGCCAAGCCTGCTGAGGAGCAGGCTCGGATGGGTGGCTTGCGCTTCTCTTGCTGCCAGCGCCATATCATTCGCGTCCGAAGGTTTTGGCAAATCGCTTGAGGAATGTGTCGGCGGCCGCGTCATCGGACAATTCATCGAGGTCGACATTGAAGGGCTTGAAGCTGACGAGCTGGGGAAGGCCGGCAACCGATTTTGACTCCGAGTTTGTCGGCCAGTATTTGCCGGCATCGGCCTGGATCGCCTGTCCTTCGGCGCTGGTGAGAACTTCCAGCAGAAGCCTCGCCGCAGCCGGATGCGGTGCGCCTGTCAGGATGCCGCTCGGCTGCTCCGTCACCAGCGTCCCGTTATTGAGGCCGTAGAAATCGACCGTCTGGCCCTTTTCCTTCGAAACGATGACGTTGAAGGAGGAAATGGTCGGCGTTACGGACCGCTCGCCGGAAGCCAGTGCGCGCACGACCTCGGCATTGCCACGCACGAAGAGGACGTTCTGTTTCGCGAGCTTTTCGAGATAGGGCCAGTCGATCTTGCCGGCCTGCAACATGGCCAGGAAGAAGGTGCGGTTGTTGCCGGCCGTGGCCGGATCGGCCAGGACGATCTTTCCCTTCCACTTCGGATCGAGGAAATCCGCGAAACTCTTTGGCAGGTCGTTCTTGTCGGTGATGGCGCTGCTGCTGTAGGCGGCCGGCAGCAGGTAAACGCCGGACGAATAATAGGCGCCGTCCTTGTCGGCATAGTCGCCGAGCTTGTCGAAAGAGCTGACCTTATAGGGCTGGTAACGCCCTTCCTTCTTCCATTGAACGGCCACATAGGGCTGCGTCATGGTCACGACGTCGGCGCGCACGACACCGGCGGCCTTCTCTGCTTCCACCTGGGTAATGAGTTCCGGGGCCTTCTTCCCGACGATCGTCAGCTGGATGTCGGGGAAGTTCTGGCTCCAGAGTTCGTTCAGCCGCTCTGCCTCTTCGGTACGGGCGGCGGTGTAGTAGACCACCTCCGTTTCGTTCTTCGACTTCGCCTCCTTGTACAGCTGCGCGAAGATCGGCTCGTTCAGCTTCCGGTCCTCTGCATGGGCGGGTGCGAAGGCGAGGGCGGAGAAAAGGACGCCCGAAAGCGTGGCGGCGAGAGCGGTAAGTTTCATGGCAAAGGATCCCTGAAAAGCGATGAGGCATTCATCAATTTATAGTCTACTTAGTCAATAGAGATTATTTCCAAATATCTCACGATCGTTGACACATTTTTCTATTTGGAGATTTTCAGGCCGCCATATGTAGCGATGTCCCGCTCTTCTCCATCAAATGTGTTGACACTTTTTGTGGTGAAGCCTATCTCACGGGCATCCCTCGGCGAGCGTTTCGTCGTACTAGCAAAACTGGAGCCCTGCACATGGTGTCAGAAAACACGATACTGAAAGAGCGGCCGGAGATTTCGGTCTATTGGAAGCCCGGATGCTCGAGCTGCTTGAAGACGAAGGAATATGTTGAGGAGCTCGGATACGAATTCGAATCCGTCAATGTACTTGAGGACGAAGGCGCCATGGAGGAAATCCTGGCATCGGGTCTGCGGAGCATCCCGGCCGTCCGTCTCGGAACCAGATTCGTCTACTCGCAGAACCTCGATGACGTCGCAAATCTTCTCGGTGTTTCGCGCGATCACAAACGTCTCGGCAACGACGAGCTCTTCGCTCGCTGGGATCTTATCCTTGCGAAGGCGCGCAGGATCGTCGACAAATTCGATGAGGAGCATCTGCGCGAACGCGTCATCCCCGTGCGCGACCGGTCCATCAGGGAGCTTGCCGTCCATATCGGTCAGATCGTCCATGCCTTCGTCCGCCAGATGGAAGACGGGCTGATCGAGATCAAGCCGGTGCATGCCTACGTCGATCCGGCGATCGTCACCAAGGCCGACATCATCGCCCATCTCGAAAAGACGCATGGCGAGCTGCAGGCATGGAAGGCAAAGGGTGGCCATCTTGCCATCCCCGAGCGTCTCAAGACCTATTACGGAGACCAGCCGTCCAGCCAGGTGGTGGAGCGCGGTGTCTGGCATTGCACGCAGCATTCCCGCCAGCTCGACATCATCGCCGCCGGCCGTCTCGGCGCCGAGCTGGAAATCGGGCCGGAGCTCTATGCCGGTCTTCCGCTGCCCAAGCGTCTTTGGGTCTGAACGGGCGGCTTGAAAGTGAACAGGAGAGGCACGGCGAGCGTCGTGCCTCCGCGCAACGGCAAAGAGCGTAAAAGGCACGTCATCACGGATCTAGCCGGGAATGACGAGAGAGATGTTTGCGCACTTGCCGGCCCGGCACTCTGGGGCGTTCCATCCGTACTCCGCTTTGATCTCCCGAAGCCTATTCACCGGAGTTGTGCATGCTTTATCTCTCGAACGCGGACGTCGATGCGCTGCTTGACATGAAGGCATGCATCGAAAGCTTCGAGCTCGCCTATCGTGCGGCTTTCGAGGGAACGGCGGTCAACGGCCGGCGCTCGGACATGATCACGGCGACGCAGCGGGAGGACGGCGGCGTTTATTCCCTGAAGATGGTCGGCGGCATTGTGCCAGCCAGCGGCATCGGCGCGGTGCGGATCAATTCCGATATCCTCAGCTTCCCTTCGGCGGGCGGACGAACCCGCAAGGTGAAGGTGCCAGCGGCACCGGGCGACCGCTGGGTCGGCCTGATCCTGCTGTTCAGCACCGTGACCGGGGAGCCGCTGGCCATTCTGCCGGACGGCGTGCTGCAGCGCATGCGCGTCGGAGCCTCCAGCGGGCTTGCGCTTCGCCATATGGCGCGCGGGGACGCCTCGCGGCTTGCCATCCTTGGTTCCGGCTGGCAGGCCCATGCCCAAGCCATGGCCGCCGCCGCGGTCCGGCCCCTGTCGGAGATCCGCATCTTCAGCCCCAATCCCGACAATGCGCGGACCTTCGCTGCCGCCCTCGAAGGACGGTTGAACATTCCGGCCAGAGCCTTCATCGCGCCGGAAGAGGCGGTGCGGGCGGCGGATATCGTGCTCTGCGCCACCAACAGCCTGCAGGCGGTTTTCCAGGCAAGCTGGGTGGAGCCCGGAATGCACATAGGCTCCATCCGCGATGGGGAGATCGCCCCGGAGGCTCTGTTGAAAGCCGACAGGATCATCGTCCACGATCCCGGCAATATGGGCAGCGATCACCTTGTCGTCGCCAAGGGGCTGACCCACAAGGAAGGCAGCAAGCAGATCAATTCCGATCCAAGGCTGGCGAAGATCGCGGCTGCCCCATCGCTTGCCGAACTGGTGGCAGGTGCGGCGTCGGGCCGGCAATCGGCTGACGAGATCACCTGCTTCCTGAATTTCCACGGCCTCGGCTATCAGTTTGCCGCCGCCGGAGCGGTGCTTCTCGACAGGGCACGGCAAGCCGGACTGGGCCATCGACTGCCGTCGGAATGGTTCACGCAGGATGTGCATTCCTGACTGGCCCATCCCGCTTTTCCTCGTTTCAATCTGGAAGGTATCTCGTGTCGACCGATGAATTCGTCTTGATGGCGCCGGGCGCCTCGCTTGCCGAGCGTATTTCCGCCTCGCTCACTTCTTTCCGTCTGGAGGACGTCCCTGGCCGGGCCGAGGAGGTCGCCGTCAACGATTTGATCGACATGGCCGGACTTTGCGTCGCGGCCCGCAATTCCGATTATATTCGCGCGATCGTCGAGGCCAGCGACGGCATCGGCAATTGCACGGCGATCGGCCATGCCGGCGGTTTCGACGCGGCTGCGGCCGCGCTCATCAACGGCACGGCAACCCATGGCGAGGATTTCGACGATACGCTCGAAGGCGCCCCGATCCGTGTCGGCGCCATGGTGCTGCCGGCGGTCCTCGCCACCGCGCAACGATATCGCCGCAGCGGTGCCGATACCCTGAGAGGCATCCTGGCCGGACTGGAAATGATCTGCAGGTTCAACAGCGTGGTTCCGGGCGCCATCCACAAGGCGGGCTTCCATCCCGTCGGCGTCATCGGCGCCTTGGGTGCGGCGGCAGGCGCTGGCGTCACGCTCGGCCTCGATGCCCGGCAACTGACGAACGCCTTCGGCATTGCCGGCAGCATGGCGTCCGGCATCGGGGAGTTTCTGACCGAAGGCGCCTGGACCAAGCGCCTTCATCCGGGCTGGGCCGCGCAATCCGGCTATCGCGCCGCCCTCCTGGGGCGCTCCGGCTATTTCGGACCGCGCACCGTCTTCGAGGGGCCGAGAAACATCTTCAAGGTCTTCAGCAGGGGAGCCGCGCCGGATTACGAGGCCCTGACCGAAGGCATCGGCACCGAATGGCTGATGGAAAAGATCGCCTTCAAGCTCTATGCCTGCGGCACGATGATCCATCCCTTCATCGACTGCATGCTCAGGCTGCGGGCAACGGACGTCAAGGCCGAGGATATCGTTTCGATCGTCTCCGAGACCGGGGAGGGGTTGGTGGACCGCCTCTGGGAACCCCTGCCGACCAAACACAGGCCGCCTTCCGGCTATGCGGCAAAGTTCAGCATGCCCTTCTGCATGGCGGTCGCCTTCTTTGACGGCGACGCCGGTCTGCAGCAGTTCACCGACGAAAGGGCCGCCGATCCGCGCGTACTCGATCTTGCCGGCCGGATCCGCTACGTCATCGACCCGGCCAACGAGTATCCAAGGAATTATACCGGTCACATCCGGGTGAGCCTCAAGGATGGTTCGGTCGTGGAGTTGCGTCAGCCGCATTTCCGCGGCGGCGTCCGCGAGCCGCTGACCCGCGACGAACTGATCGCCAAGTTCAAAGGCAATATCGCTTACGGCGGCGCGTCGGCGGAATATGGAAATTCGCTTCTCGACTTCTGCCTCAACCTCCGCCAGCTGGACGAGGTGTCCCGGCTGACGGAGGTGAGCGCATGAAAAGACCCACGGTATAGTCGTCGTTGCGGACGGCCTGTAATCATCGGCCCTTTTGCATGACGTCTTTCAATGTGGCGTCGAAGGCTTCCATAAAGCAATCGGCGTGCGAGCGCGAAAATACCAATGGTGGCCGGATTTTCAGGACGTTGGCATGGGGACCGCTGGCACTGATCAGAACGCGCCTGTCGCGGAGACCGTTGACGATTCGGGCGGCTGCGGCCGCCGAAGGCTCTCCGCCTTCCATCACGTCGACGCCCAGGAACAGGCCCACCCCGCGGACGGACTTGATAAGCTCGGAGCGACCGGCATATGTCTCCAGCGCCGCCTTGAGATAGGCGCCCACCGAGCGGGCATTCGCGACAAGGTCCTGATCTCTGATGACGTCAAGGACGGCCTGCCCGGCGGCGGCCGCGACAGGATTGCCGCCGAACGTATTGAAATAGCGGGCGTTGCGGCCGAAATCGGCAATAATCTCCGGCCGGGCAATCAGGCCGGCCATCGGATAGCCATTGCCCATCGGTTTGCCGGTCGTGACAAGGTCCGGAACGATGTCGTGACGGAGGAAGCCCCATAGCGCTTCGCCCGTCCGCCCGAAACCTGGCTGGACCTCATCGGCGACGAAGATGCCGCCTGCCGCGCGGATAGCCGCGACCGCCGCTTTCAGAAAGCCCGGAGGATCGGCGATGACCCCATCACTGGAGAAGATCGTATCGACGATGAGCATCGCCGGTTTGATGCCGTGCCGCCTGAGGTCGGCGATTGCGGCTTCGACTTCGCGGGAGAAGGCCGCTTCGACCTCGGATGCTGGCAGATCCGGGTTCGGCGGCGAAACAGTCCTGACGTGAATTCCAAGGTCGACATTGGGCCCAAGCGAGGGAGAGAATTCCGCCACCGTGCCGGTGACGCCATGGTATGCATGGGATGTCACAATGATACCCGTCCCGCCGGTATAGGTCCGCGCGATGCGCACGGCGAGATCGTTCGCTTCGCTTCCCGTGCATGTGAACATGACCTGGCTGAGCTCGGCCGGAAAGGTTGCCGTTAGCGCTTCGGCATAGGCCAGGATGCCCTCATGCAGATATCGGGTGTGGGTGTTGAGCGTTGCCGCCTGCCGACCGATTGCCTCAAGAACCGTGGGGTTGCCATGACCGATGGAGGCGACGTTGTTATAGGCGTCAAGGTAGGCTTGGCCGTCTGCATCGTAGAGCCAGACCCCTTCGCCGCGCACGAAATGCAGCGGCCGTTCGTAGAAGAGACGATAGGCCGGCCCGAGGACGCGTTCACGACGCGCGATCATCTCTTGCTCTTCCTTGTTCAGCCGGCTGAAATCATCAGCGCCGAATGCATTTGCCATCGTCATGAGAGGTCTCCGATTTTCTGCCGGAAGAAAGCGCCAAGGTCTGCGTCGCTGTGGTCGACAAGGCGTGTGAGGCCGGCAAGTGCGATTGGGTGATTGCGGAGAATATAGTCACGGTTCTCCGGATAAAGGGCGGCGCGCCATTCGGTAATGATGACGGTCATGGCGAGCCGCGTGCGTAACAAAGTCGGAAGGCAGGAGATTTCCAAAGGATCGAGCGGATTGACGCGGTGATAGGCGCGAAGCATGGCGACGATGTCGTCGAGCCCGTTTTCTGCGCCGATCTGGTATGAAAGTGCGACGGCAAGGTCATTGATGAGAGGCGCTTCGACCATATCCCCGAAGTCGATGACGCCCGTCACCGTCGCGGGATCCCGCTCCGAAACAACGATATTGTGCGGATTGAAGTCGTTGTGGATGACCTGCCGTCGCAGTCCCCTCATCGCCCCGTTTGCAAGCAGGTCGAAGTTTTCGAGGACGTGGCCGACCATCCTTTGCCGCGAGGGCTCGACATGGGTGACATACCCGGTCAGCGCGGCCGCATTGCAAATATCCCAAAGCAGGGTCTGGTGCGGAGTTTGCGGGTGGAAAGCCGCCAGGCCCTTGCCGAGACGAGCAAGCATCTCGCCCAAGGAGCCCATCTGCTCCGGCGAGCGCCGAGCCTTGTAAAGTTGCCGACCAGGAAGATAGGTCAGCAACCGCGCAATCCGCGGCTTCTCCCCGAGAGGCAGGGTAACCAGCATCTGGCCAGTTGTAGAAGGAATGGCGCGAGGCAGAGGAAGGGCCGGTGATTTGGCTGCGAGATGGATGAGCGCCTGCGTCTGAAATTCGAGGACATCAGGCCGCTCGGCCGGATTGGCGATCTTGAGAATATAGTCGTCTGCCGTATCCGTCTGGATCAGGAAGGTTTCATCCCGCTCGCTCGACAGCGTCGCTGCCCTTCCGGTGAGACCGAAATAATCGAATGCGATTGCCTCGACAGTCTCATGCGAAGTCTTTCCGACTTCGGCGCTGAGCGCGTCTTGGCTTTGCCGGTTTGGCTCTGATGTCGAGGACATAAGGATCACGCCTTTATTGACACTGGGCTATGGAGGATGATTGAAACTGCCAGATGCGATTTGCATTTTGCGGTGCCAGAATCGCCGCCGCCCACCGAAACGAGCCAAGATGCCACCCAGCCCAATTCCATCTCTCACGGAAAGTTCGCGTCAGGTTCTGCGCGTGGTGGCTTCGTCCGGACCGATTACCCGCCCAAGGCTTGGCGCGATCCTCGATCTGTCCAAGCCGACGATGACCGCGGTCATGAACGAGCTGGGCGCGCTTGGCCTCGTCGCGCCGATCGGCTCGCAGCAGGGCGCCATGGGCCGGTCCGCGACCGTTTATGCGCTCGGGCCCGCAACGGGTTACGTCATCGGCATGGATGTCGGCGCGGGACAGGTCCGCGCCGTCGCGCAGGGACTTGACGGCAGTCCGCTTGCAACCGTCGAGCTCAAAATCGCAAAGCAGAGCCGCGCGACGATTGAAGAGGTCGCGTCTGTCGTCGATGACGCCGCGAAGGCTGCGATCCTGGCTGTTGGCCCTCGTGGCAAGGTGCTCCGCAGCATTGCCGTTGCCGTTCCGCGCATCGTTTCCAGAAATCGCCTTGGTCAGAACAAGCGTCGCGCGCCGGAGGCCGTTCTGCAGCGCTTGCGCCGTTCGGTTGATGCGCCGATCCTTCTCGAAAACAACGTGAACTGCGCCGCCTTCGGCGAACTGCAAACCGGCATAGCGAAAGGCCGGGACATCTTTGTATTCCTGCAGGTCGGCGTACGCGTCGGTCTCGGCATCGTCATCGGCGGAAAACTGTTTCGCGGCTTTAACGGTGCGGCAGGGGAAGCCGGCCGCATCCCCTTTCCGTGGTCGCTGGATGCCGTTCCGGAACGTGAAGGCCTCGAACATTATCTCGGCTCCGATGCGTTGATGGAACGCTGCATTGCCGGATGGTCGGCGGGCGATGCGCCGGCAACCGCGCGGGAACTCTTCGATCGTGCGCAGCAAGGCGAAAAGGAAGCTCTGGACTGGGTCAACCGGCACGCTGCCGATATTGGACGAATGGTCGCTGGTTGCATCGGCTTCTTCGATCCGGGTCTCGTTGTGCTCGGCGGCGGTGTTGGGCAGAATCCCATGATTCTGGACGAGGTTCGACATGTGTCGCGCGATCTGAGCTGGGCAACGGAAATCGCAAACAGCACGCTCGGCGCAAATGGTACGGTTCTTGGCGCAACGCGGCTGGCCGCGGAATACGCGCTGGCGAGAATCCTGGGAGAAACGCCGGATGCCACCGTCGTTCTTCCCTGGAATGAGGCTGCGGCCGATGAACCACAGCCTTCGTTTGGCTAGGGTCAGACTTCCGTCGGTGACCAGGGTTTCAATTTCGTATCGGTTTGGCGATAACGGAAGGTGATATCGGTCAGCCCGGCCGCGTCTTGCATATCGCCGACGATCATCTGCACCGCGACGATCTGTATGATCGCGTCGGCCACCGGATTGTCGAATCCCGGCACCGTCATGACGGTGAGACCTGGACGCTCGGCGACGTCATCGCGATTCGTGATCAGAACCGAGGGGCAGCCGAAGCCCGCCATATCCTGCGCTATCCTCACCTCGCGGCCATTGCCGAAAGCGATGACGCCGGTGCGGCCATCCTGGGATTCCATCGGGCCGTGCAGATAGTTGAGGGTATCCCACCCGGCCGCCGGGATACGCACCGCTTCGCGGATCAGCATCGCGCCTTCGCCGGCAGTCGCAAAGCCGGCGCCGGCACCGACGAGATCGATCTCGGCACAGGATTGCAGGCTGGCCGCTGCCGCTTTTGCCGCCCCCCGCGCCGATTGCAATGTCTGCCGAACGGCTGACGGCAATTCCGTCCATCCGCCGAAGGCCTTGCCAGCAATGGCATCGCAGAGAAGCCCAATGGCCAGCACCATGCCGGTATAGCCGGTCGAGCTTGCACCGTTGTCCGCGCCGGAGCCGCTTGGAATGACGGCGCCGACGAGATCGGCCAGCGGATTGCCGCCGCTTCTGCAGATTGCCACGCGAGGCAGATGCGCGCGCAGCGCCATGACATCGGAAATCTCCTTGCTCTGCCCGGATGCCGACAGAGCGACAAAAGCTTCCGCAGCGCTATCCACGGCCTGATAGAGATCGGTCGGGCAATAGGGGAAGGATGGGACGCCAAGCAGCCGGAGATAGAAGGCGCCGACCATCGCGGCCTGGTAGCTGGCGCCTATGCCCGCAAAACCGATCGACTTGCCGCGAAAAGGCGCTATATCGATCGCCTGCAGCGCGCTCGCCACGGTCTCCAAGCCCTGAGCCAGGCTCTCCGGTTGCCGGGCGACGGCACCGCGATAGCCAATCCGTTCATTTGCCATTGAATTTCTCCATTCCTAGAATGCCATTGCGAAAACGTTCGGCCATTGCCAGCGCGCCGGTCACGGGAGGCGCGCGCAGCAGCGTGACCTCGCTGGCCGGCGACAGGTTCGACATGGCGTCGACAAATGCGTCGAAAAGCATCGGCTGTTCGACGACGACACCGCCGCCGATCACCACATGACGCGCATCCGCCCCGCGGCCGATCAGGACCCCAATCAGAGCGGCAAGTGCGTTCGCGCCTTCGCGGATCACCCGGTTTGCCAATGGCGAGCCCTGCCTTGCGGCGCCAAACACGGCATCGGCATAGCCGCCCCAGATGGCGGCGCTGCGGGTATCGTTCAAAAGCCGGCCGATCTTGGTCGGGTCGGCGATCCTGAGCTTTGCCATCAACTCCGCAATCAGCGGATCGTTCGTTTGTCCGAGGTCTATCGCGCCGCGAACCGCGCGCGCAGCTTCCCTGACGAGAGCGGCGGCGCTGCCTTCGTCTCCGAGAATCCAGCCCCATCCGCCGGCGACGAGCATTTCGTCATCCGCGTTGCGGGCGACGGCGATCGATCCGGTCCCAGACACGACGCCGATGCCGGACTGAAAACCTGCAGCCGGAACGAGCAATTCGGAATCGTTGACGACCTTTATGTGACCCTCCAGCTGCGGGGCGAGGTCGGATTCGAGCTGTTTGCAATGCAGATCCGTGTCACAGCCATGGGCACCGATTACGGTTGCAAATAGTTTGCCGCCGGCCGTCTGCTTGATGAGCGCGGCGAGTGCTGCGGCATCTTTTTCCCGGTCCCATATGCGCCAGTCCGTGGAGGCAACCACCTTGTCCGCGATAACGCGGCCGGAATCCTTGACGAGGATATGCGTTTTCGTTCCCCCGATGTCGATCCCGGCGATGAGGTCAGCTTGTTTCATATGGTTTGGCGCCCTGTCATCAAAAATATAGTTAGGCAAATTTACAAACTATCTAGCCAGAACGCAAGAACTATGATTTGGTAATCGTCGTGGACATGCTCTAGAACCAAAAAGGGGGAGCGCAATGAAACTGAAATCGATTGCAGGGGTGCTGACCGCAGCAACCATCGCCTGGGGCGTTTCCGCGCCCTTTACCTATGCGACTGACATTTCTTTCTGGACCTGGCGTCAGGAAGACAAGGCCGCGTACAACGAGCTATTCTCCGATTTCACGAAGGAGAATCCGGACATTCATGTGAAGTTCGAATCCTTTCCGGACGAGAACTACCCGACGATCGTTTCCACCGCGCTTGCCGGCGGAAAGGGTGGCGATGTCATTCACACCCACGCCTATGGCTGGCTGGAGCAGTTCATAAAATCCGGCTACTTCGTCAAGCAGGACAGCTCGAATATGCCTTCGCTTGCCAACATGTCGGCCGACGCGCTGCTGGCCGGCACCTATCGCGGCGACGGGCAGGTTTACTCTCTGCCTTTCGCGTCGCAGACCCTCGGTCTGTTCATCAACAAGGATGTCTTCCAGCAGGCCGGCCTGAAGCCGCCGACCACATGGGACGAGTTCATCACCGTCTCCAAGGCGCTGAAGGAAAAGGGCATTATCCCGCTGGCGAACGGCCTCGGCACCAGCTGGTTCAATGAGATGTTCGTCGCATCCTTCACTGGCCCCTTCCTCGGACAGGATTTCGTCTCGGACCTGAAGACCGGAAAGGCGACATTCAAGGACCCGCGCTACATCGCAGCGCTCAACAAACTGCTTGAACTGCGCGACTACATGCCGTCCGGTTACGAAGGCGTCGACTATGACACCGCCGGCCAGTTGTTCGTGAGTGGGCGTGCCGCCATGCTTGCCGGCGGAAGCTTCGATATCGCCACCTACAAAAGCCAGAATCCGCAGCTCAACATGGAATTCGTTGCGCCACCGGCTGCCAAGGCAGGCGACATTCCGCAGGTGACGAAATTCTTCGACGGCGGCTATGCGGTCAATGCCGCTTCGCCCAACAAGGATGCCGCTCTGAAACTGGTGGCCTGGATGGGCACCAAGGAATTCGGAGACAAGTTCACCGCGCTTCTTGGAAACATCTCGCCGATCAAGGGCGTCGAGGTGAAGGATCCCCTGCTGGCCGAGGTTGCCAAGCTCAACGAGACTGCCATGCCGCATATCAACGTCGTCTACTTCCGTTTCGAAAAGCCGACGGGATCCGAGTTGCTGCAGACCGACATTACGAAGATGATGTCGGGATCGATGACACCTGAACAGCTGGGCGCCGACCTCACCAACGGTCTCGCCAAGTGGTACAAGCCTTTCCAGGGGAAATAAGATGAGTTCAGATCGGCGCCGATCCACGTCCCTTTGGCCGCGGCGCCGGTCGTGGTGGATTTTCTTCCTGCTGTTTCCGGCTCTGGCCGTGATGACGCTCTTTGTCGTCTGGCCATTGCTGTCCGCCCTGCGGTTTGCTTTCTACGATTTCAACGGGCTCCTGCCTTCGAACTTCGTTGGATTGGAAAACTTCCGCAAGGTGCTGTTCGAGGAGCCTTTCAGCGGCTGGACGTACAATGCCTTCTGGCACAACGTCATCGTATTCATCTCGCTGATGATCTTCGAGAACGGGACTGCTTTCCTGATCGCGTTCGCGCTCTTGAAAGGGCTGCCGGGGCATCGCATCCACCAGGTCATCATCTTTGTGCCCGTGGTGCTATCCTCAGTCATCGTCGGCTTCCTGTGGAAACTGTTCCTGCACCCTCTCTTCGGCCTGGTGAACGGTGCTTTGGCGCTCATTCACATCCAGGGGCCGGCCTGGCTGGGCAATGAGAACACCGCGCTGGGCAGCATCATCTTCGCCAATGTCTGGCATTGGCTCGGGTTTCCGACCCTTGTACTCCTCGCCGGGATGCAGCGCATTTCATCCGAGGTGATCGAGGCTGCCCGTCTTGACGGCGCCGGCGATTATGTCCTGCTTCGCAAGATCATCTGGCCGCTGATCGCGCCGAGCGTGACGATCGTCTGCATCCTGACATTCATCGGCAGCTTCAACTGGTTCGAGATCCCCTATGTGATGGCCGGCCTCACCGGTTCGCCGGGGGGCTCGACGGATGTCCTGGGTCTCTATTTCTACCGTACGGCCTTCGGCAGCGTGACGAGCGGCATTCAGGATTTCGGCCAGGGCAGCGCTCTCGCCGTGCTGATGTTCATCTTCGTCGCCGGTTTTTCGTTCGTCGCTTTGCGGTTCCTGCGCCGCCGCGAAATCCAGCTTTAGAGATTGCGCCTTGCCGTTGTCGCCTTCAAACCTGCGAGACTAGACATGAAGAATTCCAACGAGTGGATGAAGAACGGCGTCATTCAAGCGCTGCTGGCGCTGAATGGGCTGGTGATGCTCTATCCGCTCTTCGTCATGGTTGTGTCCGCCTTCAAGACGAATGCCGAGATCTTCAGCTCGCCCTTTGCCTTGCCGCATAGCTTCGCGCTGACGAACTTGCAGAAGGTATGGGAGCAGACCAATTTCATTCGCTATATGCTGAATTCCTTCGGTGTCACAGCCGCCTCGATCGTGCTGATCCTCGTATTTGGCACCATGGCGGCCTATGCGATAGCGCGGTATGAATTCAAGCTCGGCGGAGCCGTCCTGATGTTCTTCATCAGCGGCATGACGGTCCCCCTTAAGCTGGCGATCATTCCGCTCTTCATTCAGCTCGACGCGCTGCATCTGATCGATACCTATGCGGGGCTGATCCTCGTCTACGTCGCCATGGGCCTGCCGTCCGCGGTCTTCATCCTGACCGGCTTCCTTCGGACGTTGCCGCGGGAACTCGAAGAATCCGCACGCATCGATGGCGCAAGCGAACTGCTGATCATGCTGCGCATCATGCTGCCGCTGGCGCGGCCGGCCATGGTGATCGTCGCGATCCAGAATGCCGTTCCCATCTGGAACGATTTCTTCTTTCCGCTGATCCTCATCACCTCGGATGATCTGAAGACGCTGCCGCAGGGCCTGACCGTCTTCATCGGCGAATTCACCACCGATTGGGGCGTCATGTTCACCGGCCTGACGCTGGCCGCGCTGCCGATCACGCTTCTTTATATCATCCTCTCCAAGCAGTTTATCGCCGGCATCACGCAAGGCGCCGTGAAATAGCCAGGCAAGGGAATCTCGACATGAGCTCCGTTCAAATCCGCAATGTCAGCAAGAGCTACGCGCAAACCAGCATCATCAAGGACATCTCGGTCGACATCCCGGATGGCGAATTCGTCGTACTCGTCGGACCTTCCGGCTGTGGAAAGTCCACGCTCTTGCGGATGATTGCGGGACTGGAAGAGATTACCGATGGCGAGATAGCGATTGCTGGCAATGTGATCAACGATATCGCGCCCAAGGCGCGCGATATCGCCATGGTTTTTCAGAACTATGCGCTCTATCCGCACATGACCATCCGCGAAAACATGGAGTTTGCGCTTTCGCTCAAGAAGGTGCCGAAGCCGGAGATCGATGGAAAGGTGATGCGGGCCGCGGAAATTCTCGGACTGCAGGATCTGCTGACCCGCTATCCGCGTCAATTGTCCGGCGGTCAACGCCAGCGCGTCGCCATGGGCCGCGCGATTGTCCGCGATCCGAAGGTGTTTCTGTTCGACGAGCCCTTGTCGAACCTCGATGCCAAGCTGCGCGTGCAGATGCGCGCCGAAATCAAGGCGCTGCACCAGCGGCTGAAGACAACGACGGTCTACGTCACCCACGATCAGGTCGAGGCGATGACGATGGCCGACCGAATCGTGGTTATGCGGTCAGGGGTTGTCGAGCAATCCGGAACGCCTTTGGACCTCTACGACGATCCGGCCAACATTTTTGTCGCGCAGTTCATTGGCTCTCCGGCGATGAACATCCTCGAAGGGGAGGTCAAGGCTGGCGCCTTCGAAACAAGCGACGGCATGAGACTGACGCTGCCCGTCTCGAGCGCTGCCGATGGCCAGCGTGTTTTCTACGGCATCCGCCCCGAACATATTCGTCTGTCGGATCAGGGCGTGCCGGGAACGGTTCACATTATCGAACCCACGGGCGCCTCGACGGAAGTGATCGTCCAGGCGGGCGCGCAGCGGATCACGCTGACGCTTCATGAGCGCCTGATCTCGAAGCCGGGGCAAGACGTCCGCTTGAGGATCGATACGAGCAAGGTTTGCCTGTTCGATGCCGACGGCCGGCGCATCCGCGACTGAAGGGGCAAGAGATGATCGAGGAAACGGGCAGAAAATGCGTTGTTGTCACCGGCGGCGGTTCGGGGATCGGCGCTGCGGCCGCTTTCGCCTTTGCCGCGGCCGGCTACGATATCGTCGTCAACTACAGCCGCAACCGCGAAGGCGCGGAGGCTGTTGCCGATCGATGCCGGATCCGGGGTGTCGACGCGATCTGCATTCGGGGCGACATCGCCGATGATGCCGATTGCCGGTCAATCGCGGAGGCCGCAGTGAAGCATTTCGGCCGGATTGATGCGCTGGTCAACAATGCAGGCGTGACCCGCTATGCCGAAGCAACCGATCTGGAAGCTTCGAATGCCGAGGATTTCGGCCATATCTTCGATGTCAACGTCGTCGGCACCTATCAGATGATCCGCGCGGCCGTACCCCATCTCAAACAGGCAGAGCTAGGGTCGATCGTCAACGTTTCCTCCAATTCCGCCTTCTCCGGCTCCGGCTCATCGCTTGCCTATGCCGCATCGAAAGGCGCGATCAACACGATGACGATGGGCCTGGCACGAACGCTGGCGCCGCGGATCCGCGTCAACTCCGTTTGCCCCGGCTTCGTCGATACGACCTGGGCGCTCTCCTGGCATGATGAAGCCTCCTATGGCGACTTCAAGGCAAACTTGATCGACGCATCCCCTCTGAAAAGCATTCCCGATGCCGCCGACATCGCGGATGCCATCTTGTGGTTGAGCGACCGGGCCAGCAAAGTCACGGGCCAATGCATCGTGATCGACAGTGGAATGCATCTCGGCGCTTAGGCGGAGATTGATCTTTTGATTGCCGACAGGAACCGGCTCTCACTCATACGTGCCGCCGATTTCAGCGCCGATATTCGTGCTGGCGATCGGACTTGAGCGCTGTGCTTTTCAGGCACAGCGTCCGATGTCGTTGACAGCCCTATGGGCCAACGTGGACGTACCCATTTGGCTGATTGGGTGACGTCTCCCATGTCCCGGCGGAGGCTGTGCGGCTGCCGTTCGAAGGCGCGCTAGAAGCGTTCGCGGATGCTCAGGCGCACTTGTTGCGGTGTCGTGCCCGTCTGCCCCAGTGTCGTCCCGTACTCTGCGCCAATTGTCAGGTCTTGCCCTACCTTGAAATCGGCACCGACGGAAACCGTCGCGTAGTCGTTTCCGGTCCCGAGCGTTTTCAGGTCGAACTTGGAGTTCGGCAGATCGGCGTAGCCGAGCGAAACGCTGCTGTCTCCGGCGAAGTCGTGCCCATACTCCAAGCGGGCGCGCGGAGTGATGAACCCCCAATCCGTGCCGATCTTATATGCGACCCGTAGGCCAAGCGTACCCGTGAGCGTATCGATCGACTGCGATCCATAACTTAAGTTCGCCCAGTCCGCCCCGGATTCCGTGAAGGAATCCAGTGTCGATCGGGACGCTGAAAGACGTCCGTAGGGAGAGATCAGGAAGCCGTCATTGGTATATTCGTAGCCCGTCGTTACGGAGCCGAAGAACTGATGGCCATCGCGGGAACCATTGGCAAAGCTGTCGGTATCCACCGCAAACCGTTTGGAATCGAAGTTCAGCAGTCCGTAACCCGCCAAGCTGTCGATGAACGTGTCCGACGTCGGATGATAGCTGCCATACAGCGCGAAACTATAGGACTTTGCGTCACTCTGCGTTCCATTGTCGCCGATGCGGCTCTGATCGCTTCCGTAACCCAGGCCGACGCCGGCCGTAAAGGATTTGCTGAAGCGATAGTCCACGCCCGCGCTCACACCGACGGTCGTGTAGTCGTAGCCCTGGTCGAGGGAGCTGATATTCCTCGAGCCGAAGTTCACGAAGCCGCCGGTCCACACCGCAATGCTTCCCTCTCCAAAGGGCGAGCAACGATCCTTGCTGTCGTCCCGAGCCTTTTGAGGATGGGCTGGCTTGTCCTTGCCCTTGCGCGCAATCAGACCGTCGTCCGATGAATCCGTCTGAGGGGTGGTCGAATTGTCTTTTGATCCGCTTCGATTGTCGCTGACCGTCAGATCCCATTGATTCTGCAGGCAGCCGTCGCCGTGAAGCTGTTCCAGGTGATCGTTGAAGTTGGAGATCTGTGTTTCGGCGAAGCGCTTGGCTGCATCCGTTTGCGCGTTGATAAGGCCGATGACATCGGGATCCTTCGAGGGATCCTTGCGTGGTGTGACGACGAAGGTTACCGTGCCGGGCGGTGAGGATCCGAAGACGTTGCTGAGCGTGAAGGTTGCCACCGCGGTGCCGGAAAAGTCCGGCGATGCCGTGAATTTCAGCTTGTAGTGCCCGGCGCTGACGACCTCGGCAACGACCATTTCGGAGGCTGCCGCAGTATCACCCAACGTGATCATCGCCGTGCCCGCCGAAGCCGGCGACAGTGAAACCAGCCGGGCGCCGGTGAAGGGGCCGCCTGTCGCGCCCTGGGTCAGGTCTATCGTCGTCGAGACGCCTGCAACGACCGTAGCGCTTGAAGAAACAACGGTGATGGCCGGGCCGGAGATGGTCAAAGCGTAGGTGATCGACCCGGTTGCGGTATGAACGTCCGTCGCCGTGATCGTGAAGTTGCTCGCGCCCGCGCCCTTCGGCGTGCCGCTGAGTTTTCCGGTTGCTGTGTCGAGCGACAGCCCATCGGGGAGAGATCCGCTGCTGACGGCATAGGAGTATGGCCCCATCCCGCTCGAGGCGGTTATGGTTTGCGCATAAGCATTGCCGGCCACGCCGTTCGGGAGACTGGTGGGCGTAAACGTCAAGGTCGGAAGAATGACCGTTAAGCTGAAGGTTGCGCTCGCAGCGGCGCCATTGGTGTCGGTGACGGCGACGGTATAGGTCGTTGCACCGCTTATTGCCGTTGGTATGCCGGAGATGGCGCCTGTCGCCGTATTGAACGACAGGCCCGACGGGAGCGTCGGTGAAAGCGCGTAGGTCAAAGCTCCAGTCCCGCCGCTCCCCGTGACCGGAGCGAAGGTGGATGCCGCATGGCCGAGTATCAATGTCTGGGAGGCGATCGCCTGGGTGGCTGTTACCGCGCCATTTACCGTCAGGCTGAAGGCCGCACTGGCTGTGGCGCCGTTGGTGTCGGTGACCGTGACGGTATATGAGGCGGTGCCGCTTCCGGCACCTGGCGTACCGGAAACCGCCCCTGTCGCCGTATTGAACGTCAAGCCTGCAGGCAAGGATGGCGAAACGTTATAGGACAAGGTGCCGGTCCCGCCGCCGCCGGTGACGGGTGTGAACGATGTTGCCGCGTGGCCGCTCGTCAGCGACGTCGACGCAATCGCCTGGGTGGCCGTCACCGCGCCATTCACCGTCAGGCTGAAGGTGGCGCTGCCCGTCGCGCCGTTGGCATCACTAATGGTCACCGTGTAGGTCGTTGCGCTGCTCGCCGATGCCGGCGTTCCCGAAACCGTACCGCTGGAGGTGCTGAACGAGAGCCCTGACGGCAGGGAAGGTGAGACGGCGTAGGACAGGGTGCCCGTCCCGCCGCTGCCGGTAACGGGCGTGAATGATGTCGCCGCATGCCCATTTGTGAGCATTGTGCTGGCGACCGCCTGCGTTGCCGTCACCGCACCGTTCACGGTCAGGTCGAAGGCGGCACTGGCCGTTGCGCCGTTGGCATCCGTGACGGTGACGGTATAGCTCGTTGCGCCACTGGCAGATGCTGCGGTTCCCGATACCGTGCCGCTCGAAGCACTGAACGAAAGACCCGACGGCAGGGAAGGCGAGACGCTTTAGGACAAGGCGCCCGTCCCGCCGCTGCCGCTGACGGGCGTGAACGAGGTCGCCGCATGGCCGCTCGTCAGCGTCGTGGAAGCAACTATCTGGTTTGCCGTTACCGCACCGTTTACCGCCAAGCTGAAGGCGGCACTGGCGGTCGCGCCGTTGGCGTCGGTGACGGTAACGGTATAGCTCGTTGCACCGCTTGCCGACGTTGCGGTTCCCGACACAGTGCCGCTTGAACCACTGAACGAAAGCCCCGACGGCAGGGAAGGTGAGACGGTGTAGGACAGGGCTCCGGTGCCGCCGCTGCCGGTAACCGGTGTGAAGGAGGTTGCCGCGTGGCCGCTCGTCAGCGACGTGGACGCAATCGCCTGGGTGGCCGTCACCGCGCCATTCACCGTCAGGCTGAAGGTAGCGCTGCCCGTCGCGCCGTTGGCGTCCGTGACGGTGACGGTATAGGTGGTGGTGGTGCTTGCCGACGTTGCCGTTCCCGACACAGTGCCGCTCGAGGTGCTGAACGAAAGTCCTGACGGCAGGGAAGGTGAGATGGCGTAGGACAAGGTGCCCGTCCCGCCGCCGCCGGTGACGGGGGTGAACGGAGCCGCCGCGTGGCCCCTCGTCAACGATGCGGAAGCGACCGCCTGCGTTGCGGTCACTGCGCCGTTCACTGTCAAATTAAAGGTCGCAGTCGCAGCGGCGCCGTTGGCGTCCGTGACGGTCACGGTATAGGTGGTCGCCGCACTTGCCGCCGTTGGCGATCCCGACACAGCACCGCTGGAGGTACTGAAGGCAACGCCTGCCGGCAGGGATGGCGAGACGCTGTAGGACAGGGCTCCCGTCCCGCCGCTCCCGGTGACGGGCGTGAACGAGGTCACGGCGTGTCCGCTCGTCAATGATGCGGAAGCGACGGCTTGTGTCGCGGTCACCGCGCCGTTTACCGTTAAGCTGAAGGTTGCGGCGGCCGTGGCGCCATTGGTGTCGCTGACCGTGACGGTATAGGTGGTCGCGGCATTTGCCGAGGTTGGCGTGCCGGAGACCACGCCCGTTGCCGTATCGAATGCCAGGCCTGACGGCAGGGATGGCGAGACGGCGTAAGACAGGGTTCCGGTGCCGCCGCTGCCGGCGACGGGTGTGAAGGCGGTCGCCGCGTGTCCGCTCGTCAAGGATGTGGACGCGACCGCCTGTGTTGCGGCTACTGCGCTGTTGACCGTCAAGCCGAAGGTCGCACTTGCCGTCGCACCATTGATATCTGTGACTGTGACTGTGTAGGTGGTCGCGCCGCTCGCCGCAGTCGGCGTTCCGGATATGGTGCCGGTCGCGGTGCTGAACGAAAGTCCCGATGGCAGCGATGGCGAGACGGCATAAGACAGCGTTCCCGTTCCGCCGCTGCCGGTGACAGGCGTGAACGAAGTTGCCGCGTGACCGGTCGTCAGCGACGTGGAGGCAACTGCCTGGCTTGCGGCTATCGGGCCGTTTACAGCGAGGCTAAAGCTCTGGCTGGCATTGGACCCGTTGGTGTCGGTAACCGTGACCGTATAGGTCGTCGCGCTGCTAGCCGACGTCGCCGTACCGGAGACCGCGCCCGTACTCGTGTCGAACGACAATCCCGCCGGCAACACCGGTGATATTCCATAGGCAAGCGGCGCAGTGCCTCCAGACCCTGTGACCGGTACGAAGGTACTCGCGGCGTGATTGGCCGTCAGAGTTGCGGATGCCACCGCCTGGCTGGCCGCTACCGGGCTATTCACGACCAGAATAAAACTATTGCTTGCCGTCGTGCTGTTGGAATCCGTCACCGTCACTATGAAGGTGGTCGCTGTGAGCGAGGTCGTCGGAGTGCCTGTGACCGCGCCCGTCGAGGCATTGATCGACAAGCCCGCGGGCAATGCCGGCGAGATGCTGTAAGTAAGCGGCGCGGTCCCACCCGATCCCGTCACAGGCGTGAAGGCGGTCGCCGCACGACCGCTCGTCAACGCGACAGAGGCGATGGCCTGCGTGGCTGTCGGCGGGCCGTTTACCGTCAAACTGAAGGTGTTGCTGGCTGTTGCGCCGTTGGTGTCGGTGACCGTCACAGTATAGGTCGCTGTGCCGCTTGCCGACGTCGGGGTCCCGGAGACGAGGCCCGTTGAGGCGTTGAACGACAGGCCACCGGGCAATGCCGGCGAAATGCTGTAGGTAAGCGGCGTGGTCCCGCCCGATCCTGTCACAGGCGTGAAGGCGGTGGCTGCATGACCGCTCGTCAACGTTATGGAGGCAACCGCCTGCGTGGCCGTTGGCGACCCGTTGACCGCCAGACTGAACGTGTTGCTGGCCGTTGCGCCGTTGATGTCGGTGATCGTTACGGTATAGGTCGCTGCACTGCTGGTCGCCGTTGGAACGCCCGATACGAAGCCGGTGGACGCATCCAACGACAGGCCTGAAGGTAACGTCGGGAAGACGCTATAAGTCAAACTGCCCGTTCCACCGCCGCCGGTCACCGGCCTGAATGCGGTTGCGGAATGATTGGCAGTCAACGCCGTCGAGGGAACTCCCTGCGTTGCCGTTACCGCCGAATTGACTGCCAATGTGAATCCCGCAGATGCAGTCAGTCCGTTCGTGTCGGTGACGGTGACGGTAAAATTCGAGGGTGCCAAGGTCACGCTGGGCGTGCCTGAAATAGTGCCGCTGGAGCCACTCACGCTTAGCCCGGCGGGAAGTGCCGGCGAGATACTATAAGTCAGTGGAGCGGTGCCACCCGAGCCCGTGACGGGTGTGAATGCCGAGACGGCCCTGGCTTGCGTGGCAGCTTTCGACGCAATCGCAGTCGTTGCCGTCACCGGAGAGACATAGGTGAATTGATTCGCGGCGCCTGTTGTCGACGTTCCACCGGGATTCGTGACCGTGACATTTACAGTGCTGGCACTCCCGGAAGGCGATGACACGGTTATGGAGCTATCCGAATTTACACTGAAGCCTGGCGCATTCGTTGCGCCAAAATGCACGGCCGTCGCCCCGGTGAAACCCGTACCGGTCAGTGTGACGCTTGTGCCGCCCGCGGTCGGTCCCGTTGTCGGCGACAGGGCAGTTACCGTCGGAGCCGCGCCGAGCGGGGCCAAGCAACTCCAGTCGATCCGGAAGTTGCCCGTATTGTTGACGACCACTGCTATCGGGTTGGATGTTGTGGATGGGACCGTATAGGTGCCGGTGCCTGTCGACGGGCCAAATACCGTGGCGCCTCCCGACGTAATCCAGTAATTGGAACCGCCGTTTCCGCTCGTCCAGGTAACGACAACGCGCTCGCCTGTGTTGAAATTGGATGCGCTGGAGGTCCCGTGATACCCCCCGCTTGCAGAATCGAAGTAACCCGACAAAGCGGTGCAGCCGGACGACAGCGCGTAGGACGGGGTTGCGAAACCCTGCAAGGCAACCAGAAAAACAGCTGAGAAAAATGCCGGCGCGAACTTCTGAAAGCGCTTCGCCAGAATTCGAATCGTCGCTAGCAGGAAGATGGCAGCCGGTACGACCATTCGAAAATGCATATGGATGGCTCCCTCAAGCCGTCAAGGATAGGCAAGCTTTGCAAGACGATCTGCCAGTGCCATTCCCGGCGCATCCCTCCATCCGCGAAGATGGATTTAAACGTGCGCGCCTGCATTGGGAAATAATAGTTTTACTAGAAAATTTAGAACCGCATGTCTGTGGCTTTTCAGCAACATGAGGTTGGCATGCCCTGTGTCATGCTTTGGCACGGTTTCGTAATTCGGCAGGGCAAGAAACGTCAATTGACCCGCTGGGATGCTGCCTGGGATTGCGATGGAAAATATTCAATTATCCGCCAGCTATGCTTCACGGCGTTCCAATATTAAGAAATTGGTAATGATTTTTATTAAATGATTGTGTGAATTATTTCTAATAGACACTGAAGAACATGCCGAATAAACATAACGATACTTGGGATTCGGCTGGTAATTCCTCGGAATGTATTCTGACTTTGCATGCGGCAAAAGGCTCGGACAGATTCAACGTGGCTTCATAGCGAGGCGCTAACCCAGGAGTTTGGGATGGGATCGCGAAATCGATAGTTCGCCTCCCGGCCATAGCTTTCCCCGCGGTCGAATCAATACAATCATGGAGAGCGCATTTTCAGTAAATGCACCTTCGATTTGGACATGGAATAGCAAAGAATCACACCCAGGGAATCGATGTCCGATTCCCTGGCGGGGATACTGTCGATTCGAGCCAATGCAAGTCTCTCCGCGATCCAGTTCGCTATGAGCGATCGGGAGTGTCGATTGCCATTCCTCCGGTTGTTTTTCAGCACGCAGACCTGGCCGCATGAGATCATCGGCTTCGGCTGTGCAAACCTGCGGCCAGCAAACTTCTGCGTCCTCCGGCTGAAGTGCGAAGCAGGTTCAGGTCAGAACTATCGAAAATAACGGGTAGAACCTTGCTGCGATTTGGGAAGCCGCGGGATGCTTTAGGTGCGGCTGCGGCGCTGCTCGGCCCTGTAACGTAGAAGAGCCAGGCTCTCGTCCGTGCCGGAGACGAGCTTTGTGGCGATGTCGGCAAAGGCGCGAAACTCGTCCGGATCGAGCGCCCCAAAAATCGCGTCGTTGACGGGGCGCTGGGTTTCGGCAAGCTCGGTCAGAAGCGCGCGTGCCTTGTCCGTCACCTCGACGATGACGCGGCGGCCGTCCTCCGGGTTGGCGAACTTGTCGACGAGGCCGGCCCTGACGAGCTTGGCCACCTCCAGCGTCACAAAGGCGCCGGACTGGTGCAGATGCTCGCTCACCTGGCTGATGCCGACATCGGCCTCCTTCGAGAGATGCTCGATGGCAATCAGGATGGAAAAAGCCGGACCGGAAAGGCCTATGACCTCGCCGAGCCGGTTGCGGATTTCGAGGAGCCGGGTACTGAAGCCGAGCGCATCGTGGATCATCTGGCGAAAGGGCGCGTCGTCGCCATCCTTGATCAGTTCGGGCCTGCTGATCGTCACCGACATCATTCGTCCTTCAGCTTTGTAAATTAACTAGCTGAGGCGATATATAGAGCGGACCGACCGTCCGCTCAACAAGTGTCACGCCGTCATTTGCGTTTCCCGCGGCTGGATGCTCACCGCGCCGCGCTCGATAAGCAACGTCTCGTCCGCCACGGACTTCAGGAGGTTCGGGCTGGATTCGGTGATGAACAGCGCGAGGTCGCGCATGGTCTCGCGCAGGCGCGACAGCGTGCGTGCGTAGTCGAGTGCAAGCGCCGGAGCGAGACCCTGGAAGGGCTCGTCGAGCATCAAGAGCTTTTCCGCCACCATCAGCGCCCGGCCAAGCGCCACCATCTTGCCTTGCCCGCCGGAAACGCCGTTGCCGGGGCGTGCCCGCATGATGTGCAATTCCGGCAAAAGCGCATAGACCTTTTCCAGACGGCGTTTGATTTCGGCTCGGGACAGCTTCAAGGCCTGCCCGGGCAGGAGGATGTTGTCCTCGACGCTGAATTCGGGGATCAGCCGCCGGTCCTCCGGCGCATAACCAATGCCGGCCGGAGCGCGGGCAAAGGCGGCGAGCGGCAGAATGTCCTTTCCATCCAGGACAATCGAGCCGGAGTCGGCCGGCACCAGCCCCATGATGGCCCGCAACAGCGTCGTCTTGCCGGCGCCGTTGCGCCCGATGAGTATGGTCGTGACGCCGGGCTTCAACGAAAAGGTCACGTCGCGCAGGATTTTTGCTCCCGCCAATGAGACGTCGAGCGAAGAGACGGTCAGCATCATGCCACTCCAATCACGTTTTCGATGACACGGGGATCCTTGAAGACGGCGTCCGGTTTGCCCTGCGCCATCACCCGGCCGGCTTCCCAGACGACGACGCGGTCGGCATAGCGTTCCACGACGTCCATGTCGTGTTCGACGAAAAGGGCGGAAACCTTTGCCTGCCGGAGCGCGCCCATCAGCGTTTCCATCAGGGCAAACCGTTCGAGCGCGCTGACGCCGCTGGTAGGTTCGTCAAGAAGTACGAGCCGGGGTTTCAGCGCCAGGGCAATGGCGATGTCCACGAGCTTGCGCCGGCCTTCCGGCAGGCTTGAAGCGAGCGCCGGAGCACAATCCGCAAGATTGAACATGGCAAGCAGCGCGGTAGCCTCATCGCGATAGGCCTGACGATCGAGCGCCCTGCCGGCCTGCCAGAGGCCCTCGCGCGAGGCGATGGCCAACATCAGATTGGTCAGCACCGTCTGTTCGAGGAAAAGCTGGGGGATCTGGAAGGCCCGCGCGATGCCCTTTCGCGCGATGGTGCGCGGCGGCAGGCGGGTGATCGGCTTGCCGTCGAGATAGACCTCGCCATCCGACGGTCTGATGTAACCGGTGCAGAGATTGAGAAAGGTCGTCTTGCCGGAACCGTTCGGGCCGATGATGGCGAGGAACTCGCCCTCATCGATATGCAGATCCACGCCATTGGCTGCTTTCACCGCGCCGAAGGTGATATGAAGGTTCTTCGCTTCGAGTAGAACGGTCACGCGAGGTCTCCCTTCCTGGCGGTGTTGAACAAGCCGATCAGGCCCTTGGGCAGGAAGAAGATGACGCCAAGCAACGCAGCGCCCACGATCATGTTCCAGGCATCCGTGTAGCCGGCAGCGAATGTATGCACCAGTTCGAGGAAGATCGCGCCCACGAACGGTCCGGCTGTTCCGCTGATGCCGCCAAGCACCGCGACCAGCACGAGATGGCCGGAATCGGTCCAGTAGGCCATATCGGGCAGGACATGCCCGATGGTCATCGCGGCGAGCGTGCCGCCGATGCCGGCGAGAAGCGCCGATAGGGCGTAGGCGACAAGAAGGACACCGCGCACCGGAATGCCGAGATATTCGAGGCGGATCTCATTGCTGTGGACTGCCGACAATGCCTCGCCGAGCGGGCTTTTGAAGTAGGCGTTCACCGCGAGGCAGGCCAGAATCATCAGCGCGATGGAGGCATAGAACAGGAAATTGGCAAAGCTCCTGGCCTCCATCGCCATGCCGAGCACGGTCGGCGTGGCAACGCGCATGCCGTCCGTACCGCCGGTGACGCCGTAGAATTTTGCCAGCAGGGAGAACATCACCATAGAGATGGCAAGGTTCAGCATGGCGAAGAAGATGGCGCGATAGCGCACCACGAAGGCGCCGATGAGAAGTCCGGCCGCAAGCGATGCCACGCTGGCGATCAGCAACAGGGCGAAGACATCGGAAATGCCGAAATCACGCATGGCAAAAGCGGTGGCATAGGCACCGACGGCAAAGAACATGGCGTGACCTATGGAAATCAACCCGCCGCGCAGCAGGATAGCGACGCCGAGGGCGGCAAGGCCCTTGGCGATAGCGAGCGTCAGTATGAATTCGAGCCAGGGGAAAGCGACGGTGGCCGCGACGAGGGCGGCAATACCGCCGGCGGCGATGACAAGGCGAGCCATGTTTCAGATCTTTCTCGTCGTTGCGGAACCGAACAGCCCGTAAGGACGGAACAGGAGAACGAGCAGCATCACCAGGTAAGGTGCGACTGCATCGAGTTCGGGAGCGAAATAGACGGCGCCCACACGGGCGAGCGCGACGATGACCGCGGCGACCGCCGCACCCTCGATCTTGCCGAGGCCGCCGATCGCGGCGACGGCGAAGGCAAGTACCATCGTATCGGCGCCCAGCCCCGGCGAGACGCCGGCCTGAGGCACCGTCAGCGCCCCGCCGAGCGCGGCGAGGAAGACGCCGAGGCTGAAGGCGATCATGAAAACGCGATTGGTATTGATGCCCATCGCCTGGGAGACCTCGCGGTCGGCGACGACGGCAGCGATCAGCTTGCCGATGCGGGTATGGCCGATGAAGAGCTTGAGGCCGATGAGGAGCAGTATGGCGAACAAAATCAGGAGAAGCTGGTAGGTGAGATACACCACGCCGCCGATCTCGATGCTGCCGAGCATCTGCACCGGTGTATCCTCATAGATCGAATCGACACCGAAGACGATGCGTTGCAGGTCTTCCAGGATGAGAAACAGGCCGAAGGTGACGAGGATCTGTACGGCCTCCGACTTGCCGTAGGTCCAGCGGATCAGCGTGCGCTCGACAATGGGGCCGACGATGAGGGCCACGATTGCGGCACTTCCGAAGAGCGCGACGAAGGTCAGCCCCGCCGGCAGGCCCGCGCTCACCACCCAGAGGCTGAGCGACGCCGCGGCATAGGCGCCGATCGAGTAGAAACTGCCATGCGCGACATTGAGCACGCGCAAAACGCTGAAAACGAGAGTGAGGCCGACGGCGACCAGAAAGACGAGCGCCGCGTTTGCCAGACCGTCGATGAGAAGAGGGACGATGGTTCCGAACATGAATTGAACTCCGTGCGCAGGGCACGGGGTGCCTGCGCAAGATGGAGGGTAAGGGGAAGGGCGTTTGCCGGCCGAAACCTATTTGTAGGAACCGGGCTGCGGTAGCTTGGAAAGCAGGCTCCCGGAAAGCGTATCGATCCAGGCAATCGGATCCTCGCCCTCGGGCGGCATGAGATCGGCCCCTTTGTAGCGCACCATATTGGCAATGACCGTGCCGTCATGGCCGTTCGCCTTGGCGGTGACGCCGATGATCTGGTCGACCACGCCATCATTGTCGGCGCGGGTCTGCATCGTGCCGGTCAGCGTCTTGACCACGCTGTTTTTCATGGCGGCCGCAACCTCGTCGCGGCTCGGCCATTTGCCGCCATTTTCGGCCATGGCCTTTTCGTATGCTGCCTGCACGTAGAGGAAGCTGTTGGCCATCTTGATGGCCGGGAAGACCGGCCATTTGCCGTATTTGGTCTTGTAGGCCTCGGCAAACTCCCTGGTTTCCGGATTGGCGGCGGCATCGGGTGACATCCACCAGCCATCACCCAGCACGCCGACGATCGCGCCGTCCGGAATCTGCACGTTCTGCATGGAGGACTCGCCGAGAGCGAGGATTGCCTGGGAGGATCGGAACAGGCCGCGCGGGGTTGCCTGACGCACGAAGTTTTCGAGGTCGCCGCCCCAGAGGTTGGAGAAGATCACATCGGGGCGGGCGGCGGTCAGCCGGGAGATCTCCGTCTGATAGGTTCCGGCGCCAAGCTTCGGATATAGTTCGGCCACCACTTCCACATCCGGCTTGAAGGTCTTGATCGCCGTCGTGAAGATTTTCGCGGCGTCGTGTCCGAAGGCATAGTCCGGGTTAATGATGGCGATGCGCTTCACATCCGGTTTCACAGCCAGAAGATAGGCGGCATAGGCGACGAATTCCGGCACGGTATTCCCGTTCGGCCGGAAGAAATAGGGATGAGCATCCTTGAGATAGAGCTGGTGCGTGTCGCAGTTCCAGCCGACGGTCGGCACCTTCAATTGATCGCTGATCGGGGCCAGCGCCATGCAGTTGCCGGAAGAGAGCGCGGCAATCATCACCTGGTTGGCGGCATCGCCTGCAAGTTTGCGGTATTCGGCGATCACGCCCTCGGTGCCCTGTCCTTCATCCACATAGGTTGCCGAAAGCGGCACGCCGCCGATGCCGCCCTTGGCGTTGATACGCTCGATCATCAGTTCGGCGGCATCGCGGCCAGGCTTGCCGTAGGCAGCCGTGCCGCCGGAGGTGAAGCTGAACACGCCGACACCGAGGGCGGCTGGCTTTTCCTGCGAAAATGCGGCGCCGGCGGCGGCGAGCATGGCGGCGGCGGCAACGGCCGAACGAAGAACTCCACGGTAGCTGATCATCTCTATCCCTCTGGTTTTCCGGTGTTCCGGGTATTTTGCGTCCGGCCATGCGGCATCGCTGCTTGAGGCGACACGTCCGGGTCGGTTCTGGCGCCGGTTTCCTCGTCCTGCGCCCTGTTTTGATGATTGCGTAAACTCATCTGATATGCAAGATAAAACTGCAGTGAAATATCACTGCCACAAATAAATGCCTTTTAACCCCTTTGCGGGGTGCCGATACCCAAGGAGCCGTACCGCCATGACCACCCTGCATTTCACCCTGGAAAGCCGCGAGGGTCACACGCCCGTCGCCTTCGACGTCGCCGATTTCGTGATCGCCGGTTGGGCCGGCCGCAACAAGGAGGCGATGGAGCATCATATTCGCGAGCTGGAAGCGCTCGGCGTTGCCCGTCCTGCCGCAACCCCGACCTATTACCGCGTCGCCGCGGCGCGCCTGACGACGGCCCCGCGGATCGAAGACGCCGGGACCGATGGCAGCGGCGAGGTCGAGGCCCTGCTGATTGCCGCTGGCGGCAAGCTGCATGTCGGCGTCGGCTCGGACCATACGGACCGCAAGGTGGAAGCCTACGGCGTCACCGTCTCCAAGCAGGTCTGCGACAAGCCTGTCGCCACCACGGTCTGGCCCTTCGAGGAGGTGGCGGATCACTGGGACGACCTGATCCTGAGGAGCTATGCCGTGATCGACGGCGAACGCGTGCTCTACCAGGAGGGGCCGATTTCCGGCCTGCTTGCGCCGAAAGACCTGATTGCCGGCTGGGCGACCGACGGCAGGTTGCCGGATGGGACTGCCATGTTCGGCGGCACCATGTCGGCCATCGGAGGCGTGCGGCCGGCAACGCGTTTCGAAGGCGAGCTGGAAGATCCGGTTTTGCAGCGCAAGATCGTGTTCGGCTATGATGTGAAGACGTTACCGGTCGCGGGTTGATCTGCGGAAAGGTGGCGCACCCCGCTTGCTTGCGCCCGGCGAGTCGATACTAATCGATCTTGCCGGCCCGCACGAACGGACCGGCGAGAGAGCAATCCGGAATGTAGACATGACGGCCGAAACATCACCTGGCGAGACCGACGACGCCACACCCGCGCGGCGCAGGCGCGGCGACCCCGTCGTGTCCCTGCGCGACACAGCCTATGAGGCGATCAAGCGGCGCATCATCACTTGCGATCTGAAGCCGGGCGAGGTTTTGAGCGAAGGCGTGCTCAGCAGCGAGCTCGGCATCGGGCGCACGCCCGTCCACCAGGCGATCGACCGGCTGGCGGCGGACGGCCTGATCGACGTACTGCCGCGCAAGGGCGTTATGGTCAAGCCCATCAGCCTCAACGAGATCTTCGATATCATCGACGTGCGCCTGGTCAACGAGGCCTTCTGCGTGCGCAGGGTGGCGGAGCTGGCCGAGCCCGCGGATATCGCCCGGCTCTGCGAAAACCTCGACGCGACCTGGGAGGCAGCCAGGAGCCGTGAGATCGAGACGATGATGAACCTCGACCGTGCCTTCCATGCCGCCCTGGCGGCCAGCTCGCGCAATTCGCTGCTGCCCGACATCATGGGCAACCTGCACGACCGCTCGACCCGCCTATGGTTCATTTCGCTGCGCTCGAACGAGCAGCATGTCCGCGTCTGCGAGCAGCACGCGGCGGTAATCGAAGGCATCCGCAACCGGGACCCGGAGCAGGCGGAAAAAGCCATCCGCGAGCATATCGAAGCTTTTCGCGACAATATCGTTCGGCAGTTCTGAGGGCATTGTGACGCGCGCGATCGAGCGCGACCGTCGGCACGGCTCTCTCCCCAAGCGGAGAGGGGAATATGTCGAACCAGCCCGGCGACGGCTTCCCGTTCTTGGGAGAACGCCGCCGAACAAAGGCTTTCGCCGGACGTTATTGCCGCAATGCCGCTTCCACCGTCCGCGCGATGGCAAACAATGCAGCATCCCGCCCGCCGGCAGCCGCCAGCATCAGGCCGACCGGGGCCTCGCCCTCTTTCTGAACGGGCAGGGAGATTGCGCAACCGTCCAGCATGTTGATCAGCGTCGGATTGCGCAGCAGGGTAAGGTTGGTCTTCACGAAGAGGTCATTATCCGTCTCCAGCGAGGCGATGGTGGGTGCAATCATCGGCACGGTGGGCATGGCGATGACATCATAGGGAGAGATCGCCTTGCCTGCCCGATCTATGTAGGCGCGGCGAAGGTGCAGCATGTCGATATAGTCGGCGGCCGTCTGATCCCTCGCACGCAGGATTCTGGCTCTGACCCGCTGATCGTACAGTTCGCCCTGTTCTTCGACCAAATCGCGGTGCCAGGCAAGCGCCTCGGGCGCCGGAAAGCCGCCTTTGGCATTGATGCGCCCGACCATCTCGAACTCTTTGAGCGCGATTTCCGTCACGTTCGCGCCAGCGTCGGCGAGGCGCTTCAATGCAGCCTCGAAAGCCTTTGCAACGTGCGGCTCGATGCCGTCGAAGACGACGGATTGTGGTACGGCGATGCGCAGGCCGGCGATGGAGCGTTCGGCCTCGCCGTGAAGCGGCATGCCGCTCATGATTTCATGCAGGGTCGCGCAACAATCGACGCTGTTTGCCAGCGGACCGGTGGAATCGAGCGTGAAGGAGAGAGGCAGTGCGCCCTTCAGTGGCACGGTACTGGCCGTCGGCTTGTAGCCGACGATGCCGCAGAGCGCCGCCGGAATGCGGCAGGATCCACCCGTGTCCGAACCGATCGCCGCGGTCGCCATGCCGTCCGAAACCGCGACGGCGGCACCGGAGGAGGAGCCGCCCGGAATGCGGCCGATCCCGCGGTCATGGGGGTTGGCGGGCGTGCCATAATGCGGGTTGATGCCGACGCCGGAAAAGGCGAATTCCGTCATGTTATTGCGACCGACGACAATGAAGCCCGCGGCCTTGAGGCGTGCGATCGCGGGGGCATCGGCCTCGGCCGGCTGGGCGTTCGCCAGCACCTTCGATCCGGCGGGCGTCGGCTCGCCCTTGAGATCGAAGAGATCCTTGACTGCAATCGGAATGCCCGCGAAGCGCGACGGTTCGAGACCCGCCTTGCGCAGGTTATCGACGGCTTTCGCCGCGGTGCGCGCCTTGTCCGCGTGGACCTTGACGAAGGCGCGCGCACCTTCGCCGGTTTCGTCGGCGATACGCGCCAGCGTTTCCTCGACGAGCTGTGACGCCGTGACCGCGCCTGTCGCAAGGTTCGAGGCAAGTTCCTTCAGGGTTGCGCGCATCTTCTTTTGTCTCCTGCCCATGCTCTCATTCAAACCGGATCGAAATAGTGAATCTCGAGCAGCAGGCAACCTTTTTCCGACTTGAACGGGCCGTGTGGCGCATGCGGAGGCCGGCAGGCATAGGTGTTCGGCGGAAAGCTCTCGCCGCCATTGCCGTCCTGGTCGTTGCCGACCGTCAGGTCGCCGGAGACGAGATAGACCTCTTCCCAGTATTCGTGCTCGAAAGGCTTGGTCGTGAAGACGCCGGGATCGAATTTCAGAAGGCGTGTGCGGGTGCCGCGACGCTTGTCCTCGTCGAGCGCGCCGGAAAGGATCTTCTGCTTGATGCCCTGCGGATAGCCGGTGGGTACTTCCCAGCCCGCAGACATGTCAAGCGTGTAGAATTCATCGTGTTTCTTGTTGACCGGCATGGGGTCCTCCTGTGGCGAGCGTGAAAAAGCGGGCACGCCGCAAGGCGTGCCCGCGAGAGATAAGGTCAGGCAGCCTTGCCGGCCGTCAGGCTATCCTCGAGCGAGTAGGAGTCGAGGATGCCTTGCAGAAGGCTGTCGGCGGCGGACCAGTCGTAGGTGCGGAAGGCATGGTTCTTCGTCACGAAGGTCGCGCCGGCATAGAACATTTCATACTGGTGATGGCGCGAGCCGAATTCGGAGCCGACCGCATCCCAGGCGAGCTTGTAGAACTTGACGCGATCGCGGGACGAGGCGGCCGGCGATTGCTGCGTCTTGTCAATGAGGCGGGCGAGTTCCGGATTGCCGAAATCCTCTACAGAGGACGGCAGCATGATCATGCCGCCGCCGGCAAGCTCGCGCAACGTGTTGAGGATTTTCGGATAGAGCTGCTGGGTCAGCACCTGCGCACTGTAGAGCGTTCCGGCATCCGGCACGAAGTAGGAGCCGACCTGCTTGCCCTTCGCCTCCATCGCTGCAACGAGCGCATCCACCATGCCGGCTTCCGCGGCGAGCTGACCGAGCATCTCGCGCACCTGCGGGAACTGCGAAATGCCATTGACGTCGGTCGTGCGCTTGGCGATCCCCACCAGGAAGCGAAGCTTGACGGACAGACGGATCATCGCCTGATAGTTCTGGTAGACATGGGCAGGTGTCGCATGGAACTGCTTTGCGCACATAGCAACGTCGCCATCGACGAACACGCGATCCCACGGAACCTTCACGTCGTCGAAGTAGAGCACCGCGTCATTCTCGTCGAAGCGGCTTGCGAGCGGATTGTCGAAGACCGAGGGCGAGGCCGCTTCATAGGACTTCCGGGAAAGGATCTTGAGGCCTTTGGCATTCATGGGAATGGCGAATGAGAGCGCATAGTTCTCCTCGCCTGCCTTTAGTGGCTGGATACAGGTGACGAAAACCTCGTTGGCGACGACGCCGCCGGTCGCCAGCATTTTTGCGCCGCGCACGGTAATGCCCTCCGCGTCGCGATCGACCACGCCGGCCGTCAGGAACGGGTCGGCCTGTTCGGCGGCACTCTTGGAGCGATCGGCCTGCGGATTGATGATGACGTAGGTGAGGTACAGGTCGTTGTCGCGTGCGTACTTGTAATAGTCGGCGAGGTTGCGCGCGAATTTGGGATTATAGTCCTCAAAGACGTCAAGACCCATGTACATGCCGGCGATGCAGGAGGCGACGTGATCCGGCGCGCGGCCGAGGAAGCCGCCATGCAGACCGGTCCATGCCTCTAGGCCGGCGCGGCGCTTGACGAGGTCCTGATAGGTGCCCGGTATCTCCCATATGCGGTTGGCGCGGCCGCCTTCGGGTGTGACGTAGGTCATCAGGTCGGCATTGGCCGGATTGTTCGCGAAGTCGAACATCTTTTCGACCGAGCGGGCGACATTGGCAAAGGCGTGATGCGTCGTCACGTCGTCGACGCGGGCGCCATTGATGAAGATCTCGCGGCCGTCGCGCAGGCTGGCAAGATGCTCCTTGCCGGATTTGGTTTCGGACTTGCTCATTGTCTTGTTCATCCTCCAGAGAGTTCAGTAGTGCAGGGGCAGGGGCCACGCATCGACATCGATGCGCGGGCCGGCGACGCTGTGATAGCGGCCGCGGAAAAACAGCAGCGGTTCAGTCGCCGTATCGGACGTATGGAAATTGACGACGCGACCGAGGAAGATCAGGTGATCGCCGCCTTCGTGGCATGCATAGGGTTCGCATTCGAACTGGGCGATGGCGTTGGTCAGCCGCGGAGCGCCCTTATGGCCTTCCGTGTGGTGCACGCCCGCCCATTTGTCGCTCGCGGCCCGGGCGAACTGGTTGGACAGGTGCTCCTGAGTCCGGGCGAGAATGTTCACCACATAGGCATCGGCCTCGCGCAACGCCTGAAGGCTCAGTGCTTTGACGCCGACGCTAAACAACACCAGCGGCGGGTCGAGCGAGACCGTGTTGAACGAGGTCATCGTCATGCCGATCTTCTCACCGGCTTTCGTCCTGGCGGTGACGATGGTCACTCCGGTCGCATATTCGGCAAGCACGTTGCGGAATTGCCGCTCGTCCATCGCTCTTCCTCCTGTCGCGATCTCTTGCAATATAGCTAAGTTATAAAGCTAATTTTGATAAAGTCAATGCAGTGATATTTCACTGCATCATTGAGAGCGTGGGCGCGTTAAGTATTTGACACATCGCAAGGTTCTTCCTATCGGGGAACAACGACGCGGACTGGTGCGGCTATGAAGAGACCTTGCGCCTGGAAATTTCACCGGGCGTCATCGGCCCAGGATTTCACGTCGACTCGTGCTCAACCGTCTGCTGAACAGGTGGGAGGTGCAAGGCAGAACCCGGCTTCCGGTCGGGCCGGCATTCAGACGTCGCAAATTGCCTGATCGTCCCGACGCACGAAATCTGCAACGGAATGAGGCAGGGCGCATGATCAAACGGAATCCCGAATGTGGATCGGTGCTAGTTCGCCATGCCGAAGCGGCTCGCGAAAAGCGATTTGAGCCGTGTGAGATCCTCCGGCGAAATCCGGGCGTCGGTCAACGATATCCAGCAATCGATGTAGTGCTGGGGTGCATAGATATGCCCGTAGCCGATCGGCGATGTCGTCGCGATCATCATGTCGAAGAGGAGCTGTAGCATGGTGACGACCGGTATCCAGGTCAGCTGCGGCGAGACATCGGGCCCGCGCGGCGCTTTCATCCATTCCGGCTCGCGGTAAGCGGAAGCGGCGTCGAAGAACACCACCGGATCACTGGCATATTGGAGATAAATGACACGCAGCGGGCCCCAGGGGGCGGCAAACTGGTCCGGTGCGTGTTCCTGGTTTGCGAAGCGGATGACAGATCCGTCGCGAAATCTCGGCAGCCATTCCGGCGTGTCCGGGCTTCGGGCCGCTGTCGCCGCTTTCCATCGGGCGCTGCGGAAGGGCGGGCCGCTCCAGAGCGCACCGTTCACCGGATCGCCGATGACATTGTAGATATCGAGCGAGAGCTGCGAATTGAGCGCGCCGAGGCTCAGACCGTGCAGATAGAGCTTGGGCCGCGTATCGCGCGGCAGTTTCGACCAGTAGCCATAGACAGCATCGAACAGGTCTATCGCCGTCTCTTCGCCCTGCTGCGGCTCGAACAGCAGCGACATCCAGCTCGTCAGATAGGAATATTGCACGGCGACGCTGGCGACATCGCCATGCTGCAGATATTCGAGCGTATCCATCGCGGCCGGATCTATCCAGCCGGTTCCGGTCGGCACGATCACGACAAGCATGGACCGATCGAAGGCGCCCTGGCGTATCATCTCCTTCAGGGCAAGCGCTGCGCGTTCCTTGCTGGTTTCAGCGTTGTTCAAGCCGACATAGATGCGAAGCGGTTCCTTTGCCGGCGTGTTCCAGAAGCCTGAGATTTCGGAGGCGGCGGGTCCGGATGTAACGAAATGCCGGCCCTGGCGCCCCAATCCCTGCCAGGCGACGAGAGAGGCAGAGCTGCCCGTCTTGACGGCAGCCTGCGGCATGGGGAGGTCGTCCTCGATCAGCGCGTCCGCCTGCCGGAACGAAGCATCGGCGGCATCGAGCGCGAGCCGGAGCAGGATGCCCTGGCCGATCGACCAGAACAATGCGACGGCAAGCAGGACGCCGATCACCTTTGAAAGCCGGCTCGGCACCATCCGCGACAGCCATTGCGAAAACAGCAGACAGGCGATGCGAAAGAGACGGCCGACAATCAGCGCGACCAGAAAGGTCGCCGCCGCCACGGCCGCAAGCCAGTAAGGGTCGGCGCTGGCGATCGGCGGCATCTTCCACAAAATGCGGATGGAGTTCTGCCAGAAGGTCGCGTGCCAGAGTGCGGCAAGGCAAAGGATCAGGCAGGCAATGCCAATCGACCATCGCGCCGGTCTCAACGACCCCTTGGGAACCGGCAGCTGCAGGTAGATCCAGAGCCAGGTGAGCGTTGTGCCGATCATATAGCCGACGCCGGCGCTTATGCCGGAGAGGGCGCCCTGAACGAGATAGGAGCGGGGCATCAGGCTGGGTGTGAGCGAAGCCGCGAAGAAGATAAGGCCCAGGATCATGCCGAGGAGCGAGAGCGAGCGGAACATCTCCTTGTCCAGACGACGCATGGCGATCCCTTGTCTGCGTTGGGGGGCGCGGGCAGAGATTGCCCGCAGGACGTGTTGCGACTTCACGCGATGCTACGCAATGGCGTCCCGAATGCCAAGAAATCTCCTTGAACATATTTACCGATCTGTCGGTTCAGGCGGTGTCCAATCCTGTCTCCTGGGCGCATGGCGCTCACATGCGCTCGCCGGGCAATCGGCTGGCTTGCTTCACCCAGTCGCTCAACTGCGCTTCGTCCAGCGTATCGCCCTCGCGAATATTGAGGTAGCGCGTTTCCTTGCTTTTGGAATCGCCGGGCGGGATCGGCTGAAGCGACGCGCCGCGAAAGAAAGCCACCTTGATGTAGTTCGTGAAGCAATGGATGCCCAGAAACCAGCCATCGCCCTCCATGCCGTAGAGCGGCGAATTCCACTTGACCGCCTTTTGCACGCCAGGAACGGAATTGACGACGAGCGCATCGATCCGGCGTCCGATCTCGCTTTTCCAGCCGGGCATGGCGGCGATATAGGCCTGCACCGGCGCGTCGCCGTAACCCTTGGCAATCTGCGGGTTGCCGCCCGAAAGCAGTTTCGGTTCCGATACCGCCACCGCGGACGCGGCTTTTGTCGGCGACTTGGGCTTTCTATCGGTCATTGCATTTCTCCAAGGTTGCCATCTGGTCTATAGTATAGGGCTGATTTGCCAATCAGCCGCTCCGGCGTTCAAGCGGCCGTTGGAATTGCCAATCGGGGGGCCTTGCCGGAGTGTCCGAAAATACAATGCGTCGAAATGGAGTTTGAAATTGAGCACTGCGTTCATGAAGGAGGAAAGTGCTGAAACAGCTGCGGAAACCGTGCTGCCTGACCGGCCCGTTTCTCCGCATCCGAACCTCGTCACGGAGGCGGGGCTGAAGGCTTTGGAATTTCAGCTGCAAGAGGCGCGCAAAGCCTGTGAAACGGCGAACGCGATCGAAGACATCAACGAACGCCGGCGCCAGACCTCCATCCCCCTGCGTGATGCCCGCTATTTCGCCGAGAGGCTGCGAACCGCCGAAGTCATGCCAACGCCCGCCTCGACCGATATCGTTGCCTTCGCAAGCACGGTGACTTTCAGCCGTGAAGACGGCCGCGTACAGAAATACCGCATCGTCGGAGAAGACGAGGCCGATCCCAGGGCCGGATCGATTTCCTACGTGTCACCGGTGGCAAGGCTACTGATGGGGAAAGCGGTGGGGGATGTCATGAGCCTTGGCGCCGACGAGCTGGAGATCATTGCGATCGAATAGGCCGTTTCCCGGGTGATCCCGCCACCCGCCTGATCGTCTCCCGCAACCAGATATGCGCCGGCTGGGAATCCAGTCTCCTATGCCAGTGCATGCACGTCGTTATCCTGGGAGAGGCAAATGGAAGTTCGCTGATCGCCAGCCCGGAACCCTTGCAGATCGCTTCCGCAATGGGGCGTCTCATGGGGACATACATGTCCTGTTCCTGCAACACCGCGGTACATCCGAGTAACGGCACCGAATGCTTCACGTCGCGGCGAAGATGTTGCTCGGCAAGCCAGTGATCGAGGAACCCGGTGTCGTCCCCAGCCGACGACAGGTTCAGATGCGGCCTGCCAACGAGCTCGTCGGCGGTGATCGGGCTTTGCGTCGCTCGAATCTGCGATCGGTGGACGACGACAAAATCGTCGCTGCTCAGGTCCTCGGATGCGAAGCGCTCGCGATCCTCGCCGGGGCGCCCGATGAACAGGTCGAGCTCGGAGGCATCAAGCAGCCGGTCGATGTCGATCGTGCCGCTCGGCCGAAGATTGAGTGAAATACCCGGCGCGGCAGCACCGACGGCGGACACGATCTTCGATGTCAGCGCGATCGTCGAACTGTTGTCGAGCGCGAGCTTGAACTGCTGGCGCGACGTCGCGGGCTCGAACGATCCCGATTGCAGGCCGAGTTCGAAGTAGCTCAGCGCCTGCCGTATGGGTTCGGCCAGCTGCTCGGCGCGCGATGTCGGCAGCATTCCCTGCGCCGAGCGGACGAACAGGTCGTCATCCAGCGAGTGGCGCAGGCGAGCCAGAGCGTGGCTTGCCGCCGGCTGGCTCATCCCAAGGCGTTGGGCAGCGCGCAGTATATTGCGCTCGCGAAAAACGGCGTCGAACACGCGCAGGAGATTGAGATCGATGCTGTTTATATTGGGGGTCTGCATACTGGCCGGCCGTCGATAGTTCATCTCGCATCTGCAAAATGCACATTTGCGGGAAAAAGTGGAGAGCCAAATTCATATTATGCATATCGATATGACGAGGTTTCAGTTCTCCGCCTGGAGAAATTAAGGCAAGAGACGCTTGATCCGGCTGGCATGGGCTCGATGCGGCGCATTCCGCTTCGCGCAACTGGCCGGCTTGCACAACCACTTTAATCATTTTGGAAATCACCAAGGAGTTCTCGATGACGATTGCCAGCGCGCTGTTCAGGGCTCTGCGTGTTCTTGCCGTCATATCGATCGGCCTGGTTTTGCCGGCGATTTCGCATGCGGCCGAAGTAACGGATGTCCTTGGCCGCAAGGTCAACGTGCCCGACCATGTCTCGCGCATCGTGCTGGGGGAAGGACGGCTCAGCTACGCGCTGGCTTTGCTCGATCGCGACAATCCGTTTCAGCGGATCGTCGGATGGCAGAATGATCTGCGCAAGCTCGATCCGCACAGCTTCGAGACCTACAAGAAGAGATTTCCCGACGTCGCCAATATCGCCGTGATCGGCGAGACTTCGGAAGTCAGCGTCAGTGTCGAAACCATCCTCGCGCTCAAGCCCGATCTCGTGATCTTCAGCGTCGCGGGCGAGGGGCCGAAGGCGCATAGCCCGATCGCGGATACGCTGGCGCAGGCAGGTATAGCCGTTCTCTACGTGGATTTCCGTGTCTCCCCCATCGAGAACACGCCGAAGAGCATCGCCGCGATCGGCGAGGCGATCGGACGTCAGGCCGAGGCAAAGCAATTCACCGATTTCTATGCCCAGCATCTCGACCGGATCACCTCGCGCGTCGCAGCCTTGAAGGACGAGCAGAAGCCGAGCGTCTTCGTCGAACTTCTGGCGGGCGTATGGCAGGCTGCGGGTCACACGACAGGCAATGGCGGCCTTGGACAGTTCGTTTCCGCAGTTGGCGGGCGCAACATCGCGGCAAGCGTCGTGCCGGGCGCCATTGGCGATGTCGCCGTCGAATATGTCCTCCATGCCGATCCGGATATTTATATCGCCACAGGCAACCGCTCTCCCGGTTTGCTGCTGGGCGCGGGCGTGGAAAAGGCTGCGGCGCAGAAGAGCCTCGAAAATGTTCTTGCCCGTCCGGAATTCAAGGAACTTGGAGCGATCCGCGATCACAAGGCATATGGCCTCTGGCACGATTTCTACAATTCCCCCTACAACATCGTCGCCATAGAGGCTTTGGCGAAGTGGATTCATCCCGAGCTGTTTCAGGATATCGACCCAGCCAAGACACAGCAGGATATGGCAAAATCGTTGCTGGCCATCGACAACACCGGCACCTACTGGGTCGATCCCAGCGCCACGAATTGACGGGATCTTGGTGAATGGATGCTCCGGTAGCTTCCGGGAACAGGCCGGATGCCGGCGAGACCGCCGGCTTTGCCGAAACACAGGTCGCCTATCGCAGCCTCGTGGTCCGGCGTCTGGCCATCATGGTCCTGCTGTTTGGACTTCTGTTGATATCGTTCGGCTATGATGTCGTTACGGGCTCGTCCGGCATGAGTGCGGCAGACCTTCTTCACGGGATTTTCCATTCGGCGGAGCTGTCTCCCACCGATCGCGTCATCATCTGGAACGTTCGCCTGCCTTTCGCGCTCATGGCGGTGCTTGTTGGAGCATCGCTATCGCTCGCCGGAGCGGAAATGCAGGTCATTCTCAACAACCCCCTGGCCAGTCCCTTCACCCTTGGCGTCGCCTCGGCGGCGGCGCTCGGGGCATCGACGGTCATCGTCTTCCATCTGGCGCTTTCCTGGCTGCCCTATAACTGGCTGGTCTCGCTTGCCGCTTTCGTTTTCGCCTTCGGTTCTGTGCTCCTGCTCGATGCTCTCTCGCGCCTGCGGGCTGCCAGCATGGAAACCATGGTGCTTTTGGGGATCGCGCTGGTCTTCAGCTGCAACGCCGTTATCCTGTTGTTTCAGCTGGTCGCGACCGAGGATGTGCTGCAGCAGCTTGTCTTCTGGTCGGTCGGCAGCCTTGCGCGGGCCAATTGGGACAAGGTTGCCGTTCTCGCGATTGCCCTTGTCGTCATCATGCCGCTGTCGTTTGCCTCTGCCGGCCAGATGACGGCATTGCGCATGGGGGAGGAGCGGGCAATCAGCTTCGGCATCGATGTCGTCAGGCTGCGCTATCTCTCTTTGCTGCGGGTGAGCCTTCTGTCGGCCATGGCGGTCGCTTTCGTCGGCACGATCGGCTTCATTGGCCTTGTCGGCCCGCATATCGCACGGCTCCTGGTGGGCGAGGATCAGCGGTTTGCGCTGCCCGCCAGTGCGCTGATCGGCGCCCTGCTGCTCTCGCTTGCCTCTATTGCGAGCAAAATCGTTCTGCCAGGGCTCGTCGTGCCAGTCGGCATCGTCACGGCACTCGTCGGTGTGCCCGTGTTCGTAGCCCTGATTTTCAATGGGAAGCCGAGCCGATGACGGATGACAAGGCTGGCCTCGTCATCCGCGGCCTCACCGTTGCCTACGGACGGAAAAAGATTGTCCGCTCCTTTTCGCTTGGGCCGGTTCCGCGTGGCGAGGTTCTGGCGCTGCTCGGGCCGAACGCGGCCGGCAAGTCCACATTGCTGCGCGGCATTGCCGGGCTTGGTTCCGCCTCGGGACAGGTGGTTTTCGACGGTGTCGACCTCGCCCGCCTGCCAAGGGTCGAGCGCGCCAAGAGGATCGCCTATATGCCGCAATCGCAGCCGCCGGGCATTCGCCTGGCCGTGATCGAAGCGGTGATGAGCGCGTGCAGCGGCATGATCGGACGACAGGCAGCCATGCGGGAGGCCTATGACGCCCTTGCCCGGCTCGGAGCAGACGAGCTTGCCATGCTTCCGCTTTCGGAGCTTTCCGGCGGCCAGCGCCAGATCGTCGCCCTTGCGCAAGCGATCGTGCGCCGGCCGGAGATTCTGATGCTCGACGAGCCGACAAGCGCGCTCGACCTCAAGCACCAGATTCATGTCATGGAATGCACCGCGGCGCTGGCGCGTGAGCGGGGCACGATCGTCATCGCTGTTCTTCACGACGTCCCCCTTGCGCTTCGATATGCGGATTCGGTTGCGGTGTTGAAGGACGGTAGCCTGACGGTTCACGGACGAGCCGAGGAGATCGTCACTCCGCAATTGCTCGCCGACGTCTATGGGATCGAAGCCAGGGTGGAGCGTTGCAGCCTCGGGCGAATTCAGATCATGGTCGACGGGACGCTGTCGCGGTAGTCCTGTGGGCGGGTGTTCAGGACGGTCCTGCGGTTGCCGGTCAATGCGCCGGTTCGAACGGGGTTGCGATCGCGACGCGAGACGGCGCCACCTTGAAATCGGCCGGCAGCATCCGGTGATAGGCGAGCATGAGCTGGCAGGCGCTGCGGGCATCGTGGCGGAGGTCGTGATGAATGACGAACGTGATCTCGCCGGCGGCGAGAAGCCTGACATTGTCCTGATCGAGATCATGCGCCGCAAAGACCGTGCATTCGCGCCGGGCATCGTTGAAGGCCTTCAATATGGCGCGATTGCCGCCTCCGGCAGAGTAGACTGCACGGATTTCCGGCTCGCGCGCCAGCGCGTCATGGACAAGCAGTTCCGTGGTACGGTCGACGCCGAAGCCTTCGGAAACGCGCACGACCGAAAGATGGGGGAATCGCTCCGCCAGAACGTGGCGAAATCCCCGTTCGCGCTCGTCCTCGCCGGCAAACAGGCTGCTCGATAGCGTCACCAATATCTTGCCTGCCTGTGCTCCGGCCATGCGGCCGAGCAGATAGGCGGAAGTTGCTCCCGCCACGCGGTTGTCCATGCCGACATAGCCGATGCGCGAATTTTCCGGCAGATCGGTGACGAGCGTGACGACAGGGATCTTTGCCGCCATGAGCTGGGCGGCCAGCTCGGCAATGGCAGGCGTGGAGGCGGCCTTGAGCACGACGCCGTGGCTGCCGCGCCGATGGATGGAACGCAGGATCGACAGAAGCTCCTGCTCGCTCATCGTCTCGGCCACATGAAACCGTGCAGAGAATGACGCCGGGCGCATACCGGGCAATTCGGCCTCGAAAGCCTCGCGGACGGCGGCCGAGAAGCGCTGAGGCGTGTCCATCACCACATCGATGACGAGACGCCGTCCGGCAAGGCCCGACTGCACATATTGCCGCTCCAGTTCGGAAATCGCCGCCGCGACCCGTGCTCGGGTGACGGCGCGGACGCCTTCGCGTTCATGCATGACCCGGTCGACCGTCGCAAGGCTGAGGCCGGCCTGCAGCGCGATGTCTTTCAATGGGAAACGCGATTTCAAGGCGGCCCTTTCTGAGGTGTTTTTGAGGTGTTTAGCATCTTTCTCATAGACCGTGCCAAGACTACGATCAATCTCATAAGTCCAACGTCACTTTGGGAGGAGAACACCATGGACGCTCAGACGCTCGCCAGCCGGCGCAGCCAGAAGGTTTGGCTTTCGGCCGATTGCGGCAGTTTCAGTACTTTCAAGAGCCTGGTCGAAAAGACCGCCGATCCGGCGGACTGGCCTTTGGCTGCGGGGATCGAGAAGAATATCCTCATCTATGACGGGGACAGGGTTCGCAGTGCTGCCGGGAATGAAGACGAGCGCCGCGCCCTGATGGCCGAGTGGGTCGAGGCTTTCACCTCCGGTCCCGGCATCGTCGTCATCAAGAATGCCATGCCCGATACGGCCGTTGTCGATCGCGCGACCGCCGTCTTCGAAGCCATCGTCCGCGAGGAGAAAGAGAAGGGCAAGGGTGCCGGCGATCACTTTGCCAAGCCCGGCGCCAATGACCGCATCTGGAACGTGCTGGAGAAGCACTGCCTGGCGGACCCAGAGAATTTTGCGCGTTACTATGCCTCCACCGCCGTCGCCATGGTGTCGGAAGCCTGGCTCGGGGTCGGCTATCAGATGACGGCGCAGATGAACCGGGTCAATCCGGGCGGCACCGCGCAGAAGCCGCATCGCGACTATCACCTCGGCTTCATGTCGCCGCAGCAGATGCAGGCCTATCCCGGCCATATCCACGCCGTTTCGCCGTTGCTGACGCTGCAGGGCGCGGTCGCGCATTGCGACATGCCGCTCGAAAGCGGTCCGACGCTGTTCCTGCCCTATTCGCAAACCTTCTTCGAGGGCTATATCGCCTTTGGCCGACCGGAGTTTCAGGCCTATTTTGCCGAGCATCATGTTCAATTACCGCTGACGAAGGGTGACGCCGTTTTCTTCAATCCGGCCGTCATGCACGGCGCCGGCAACAATGTCTCGAAAGACATCTACCGCATGGCCAACCTCCTGCAGGTATCGTCGGCCTTCGGGCGGGCGATGGAGAGCGTCAACCGCAGCCGAATGTCCGTGACGGCCTATCCCGCGCTTCTGGCCGCTCTCAAGGCAGGCGCGCTCAGCCGTGCCGAGGCGGCCAATGTGATCGCATCGACCGCAGAGGGCTATGCCTTCCCGACCAATCTCGACAGCGATCCGCCGGTCGGGGGGCTTGCACCGAAAACGCAGGCGCAGATCATGGCCGAGGCGATCGATGCCGGAACGGATGCCGGAAAGTTTGCCGAGCTGATTGCCGCCCATGCCGCACGCAGGGAGGCTTGAGGATCCGATGAGCCGACTGGATGGAAAATTCGCCGTCGTGACCGGCGGTACGCAGGGACTGGGTGCGGAAGTCGCCCGCCTCTTTGCCGAACGCGGAGCGGCGGGCATGACGATCTGCGGCCGCAGCACGGCCAAGGGCGAAGCCAAGGCACGGGAGATCGGCGAACGCTACGGCATACCGGTTGCCTTCGTGACGGCCGATCTCGGCCGGGTCGAGGATTGCCGCAAGGTCATCGAAACGGCGGCTGAAAAATTCGGCCGTATCGATGCTTTGGTGAATGTCGCCGCCATTACCGATCGTGGCACCATTCTCGATACCGATCCGGATCTGTTCGACCGAATGTTCGCCGTCAATGTGCGCGCACCGTTCTTCCTGATGCAGGATGCGATCAAGAACATGATCGCCAACGGCATCGAAGGCACGATCGTCAACATCTCCTCGATGTCGTCGATGGCCGGTCAGCCCTTCATCAGCGCCTATTGTTCGTCCAAGGGCGCGCTCGATACGCTGACGCGAAATACGGCCTTCTCGCTGCTCCGGAACCGCATCAGGGTCAACGCCCTCAATATCGGCTGGATGTCGAGCGATGGCGAGGACCGCATTCAACGCGAATATCATGGCGCAGCGGAGGATTGGCTGGCGAAGGCGGCCGCTGAGCAACCTTTCGGCCGGCTCGTCGACCCCGCCGAGGTCGCACGCGCCGTCGCCTTCCTGTCGTCCGAGGAATCCGGGCTGATGACTGGGGCCACGATCAATTTCGATCAATCGATCTGGGGCGCCTACGAGGGAACGCCGCATCCGCAGCAGGCGATGTGAGGAAGGCAGTCAGGGGGAGGGAAATACATTCCCGCCGACGACCGTAGCCGCACACTCCTTCTCCCCGAGAGGAGAAGGGGTCATGCGGCAATGACTCTGCGTCATTGCCATACCCTTGGCTGACGATCAGGTGCTGTGCATGGAAGCAAAGTGCCAGCCGCCCCTGCCTTCCGGCTCAGAAGCCCTTGATCGAGCCGTCGGACCAGACCATCTTGCCGCCACGGATCGTGGTGCGCAGGCGCGGCACCCGGCCGCGCTCGGCGATCAGAAGATCGGCGCGCAGCCCTTTGGCGATCCGGCCACGGTCATGGAGGCCGAGCGCCTTTGCAGGATTGGCGCTTGCCAATGCGGTGGAGGCGGGAAGACCGCCGGTGCCGATTTCCGCAAGGGCGATGACAGCCGGAAGAATGGCCGATGGATGGTAATCGCTCGCAAGGATATCGAGCACGCCCGCCTCATAGGCTTCCCGCGCAGAAAGATTGCCGGAATAGGAAAGGCCCCGCAGCGCATTCGGCGCGCCCATCGCCGTTGCCAATCCCAATCGCTTGGCCTCGGCGGCGGCCGCGACATTGATCGGAAACTCGCTGATTGCCGCGCCCAGGCTATGCAGGAGCACCACCTTCTCGACGGTGTCGTCGTCATGCGAGGCCAGCACCACGTCATTCTCGCGGGCAAGTTCGGCCAGGCCGTTGATGATGTCCATGCTGTCGCCATGCTCGCTGCGTGCGGCCATGCGCTGCTTCACAAGCTCCGCTGCCTGAGACTCGCTGATCTTCTTTGCCTTTGCCGTGTTGGCGATATGCAGCTCGATATCCCGGTATTGTCCCTGGCCCGGCGTGTGGTCCATGAGCGAAATCAGGTGGAGCGCGCCGGCGTCGATCAGCGCCTTTGCCTCTTTCACGGCAGGCAGAAAAGTCACCTCGAACCGGCCATGGACGCGATGGTCGATCAGCAGTTCCTCCCGCATCGATGCAAGCGTTTCGATCATCGCACGGGTATGATCGATCGAGCGGACATGGCCGTAGGTGGCGGGCGTAAAGGCCACCGCCGCATAGGCCGTGGTTACGCCGCAGGCGGCAAGCTTCTTGTCGAGATCGTAGACGCCAAGCTCGATCGGCATACGGACATTGACCCGCGGCTCCACGTCCTTTTCGATCATGTCGCCATGCATATCGACGAAGCCGGGCAGCAGGAGCCGGCCGTGGCCATCTATGTCAGCCCCTTCGACGGGGCGTTCGCTGATGTCGGTGATCACTCCATCCGCGATCCTGACGGCGCCGCGCTCGATCACGCGGTCCTCCAGCACAATTTCAAAATTACTCAGCCACATCGTCTTGCTCGTCCTCGATCTTGATGGCTTCCAGATGAAGCTCCCGGTCGATCAATGCCTTTACATCCTCGGGGTGGTGAAAGACACCGATCATTGAAACGCCGGACGCCTTGAGCTGTGCCAATCTTTCGACCAGCGCCCGGCGGGCGGCATGATCGAGCGAGGCTGTCGGCTCGTCGAGCAGCAGAAGGCGCTGCGGCAGGATGAGGGCGCGGGCCAGATTGACCTTCTGCTGTTCGCCGCCGGAGAATGTCGACGGATAGGCCGACCAGAGCTGCTTTTTGACGCCGAAGGCATCGAGCCAGCGACGGGCTTCCGCCAGGGCGTCGGAATGCGACCTGCCGGCAAGCCTCAGCGGCTCGGCGACGATTTCTTCGGCCGCGACGCGCGGGCGCGCATTGAGGAACTGCGTGACGAAGCCGATTTCGCGGCGGCGCAGCACGGCGATATCGACATCGGCGGCCGTCGCCAGATCGATGACACCCTCCTGCGTGTGATAGTAGACGTGGCCGGCACGCGGCAGGTAGGAGCGGTAGAGCGTGCGCAGCAGCGTCGATTTGCCTGCGCCATTCTCGCCCTTCAGCAGGATGAATTCGCCCGCGTTCAGTTCGAAATCGATGTTTTCGAAGGCAAACAGCGTGCGCTTGAGGTGATGCATCTCAAACTGCTTCGAAAGGCCCTCGACGCGCAGCACCGGAGGCGGCGCCTGCCGGGCGGAAACTTGAATATTCATCTCTTGCGTTTCCCTCAAAGCTTGGCGTGAACGAGCTGCTGGGTGTAGGCGTGCTGCGGATCCTGGAAGATCTGGTCGGCAAGACCCTGTTCCACGACCCTGCCGCGCCGCATGACCATAACCCTGTCCGCCATCGTGCGGATGACGCCGAGATCGTGCGAGACCAGAACCATGGTGATGGAACGCTCGCGCTGCAGCCGCTTCAGCGTATCGAGAACCAGCGCCTGAACGCTAACGTCGAGGCCGGTGGTCGGCTCGTCGAGAAGCAGCACGGCGGGCTCCAGCGCAATCGCCTTGGCAAGCTGCACGCGCTGCTGCATGCCGCCGGAGAGCTCGTTCGGCCGGGCGTCCATGCGCTCGATCGGAAATTCCGATGCGTCGAGCGATTGGCGGGCCCGTTCGCGAAGCTCGGCGAAGTTGCGATTGCCGGCAATCAGCAGGCGTTCGGCGACATTGCCGCTGCTGGTGTGGTTCATCAAAAGGCCGAGATGTGGGTTCTGGTAGACGATGCCGATATGATGCGCGCGCAGCATCCGCCGCTCGAAGCGGTCGAGCGTGAAGAGGTTGCGGCCTTCATGCCCGGGAAGGGCAAGAGTATAGGTTCCCGTGTCCGGCGTATCCTCGAGATTCATCATTCTGAGAAGCGTCGACTTGCCGGAGCCGGATTCACCGACAATGCCGAGGACTTCGCCCGGATAAACAGTCACATCGACGCCGCCAAGGGCGGTGACGTCGCCATAGTTGCGCGCAATGTTACGCATCGTCAGGATGGGTTCAGCCAGCATCAGCCGCGGCGGCTGGCGGGTCAGCTCTGCCGATTGAATGGGATCGAGCGCGGCCATCAGTCCATCCTTCCATTGTTGTACCAGGTTTCGCCGATCTCGACCGTTTCGGCCTCCGACTTGCGGATGTGCTTCACGCCGAAATGGCTGTCGGACAGTTCGTATTGTGAGGAGCCGTCTTCCTGCGGAAGTTCGTTCATGAAGAAGCCGGTGACATCGCTGCGGTAGCAGGTCTTGTCCTGGTGATCCTCGACGCGGTAGGGCACGTCGTCGAAAACCAGCGGCTCGACACGCGTATAGGGCGGCACGGCAAAGATGCGCTTTTCGCGGCCGGCCGAGAGGATCGTCAGGTGGTCGGCCTGATTGAGCTTGGGGACATCCCAGCGAGGAATCGGCGAGGGTGTCATCACATGCCGGCCGTTGACCATGCTCGGATAGCTCGAACCCTGCATGATCCGTCCCGATTTGACGAGCTGTTCGTAAAGCACGAGCCAGAGCTGCCCGTAATCGGCATCGCCATGCATTTCGCGTGCGACCGACATATCCGGCTGGACGGGGCGCAATGGCTCGGGGTTCGGCACCTGCAGCACCAGAATCTGATCGTCGCGCAGTTTTTCCTCTGGAATGCGGTGACGGGACTGGATGATGGTCGCTGCCATCGTGTCTTCCGTTTCCACGGCCCCGCCGACGCGCGCCACGAACTTGCGGATGCTGCTGGCGTTGACCGAGTCGTCGGACCCCTGGTCGATGACCTTCACGACGGAGGTCGGTTTGAGCAGCGTCAGCGTCACCTGCAGTCCGCCTGTTCCCCAGCCACGCGCGATCGGCACTTCGCGGCTGGCGTAGGGCACCTGATAGCCGGGCACTGCGATCGCCTTCAGAATGCGGCGGCGCATTTCGCGCTTGGCGGATTCATCGAGGAAGCCGTAATTGAAGGCCATCCAGGGCTTGGTCAATTCCTGAAGTTTCATAGCGCGATCTCCTCCTGTTGCGAGGCAAACTTTTCTGCAACAGCCGGCTTTGCGGCGGCGGCGTCCTTGTCCGTCTTGACGCGGCGCAGCGCATCGAGAGTCGACTGGAACGTGACATAGTGCGGAAGCTTGAAGTGGATGCAGAAACCGGAGCTTTCGACCGGCTCGGTGTGATAGAGAACGAACTCCTCGTTGGAGGCCGGATGCGGATTGGGCTGGCTGGAGGCAAGATCGAGCGTTGCCGCCGCGATCACCTTCACCTCGTTCCAGCCGAAAGTCGCCGAGAAGCCCAGTTGCAGCTCCCTGGACTTCGAGATGACTTCGGTCTGGCTCACGCGGACGCGGCCGGCGCTGAAGATCGTACCCGATGGGTGGCGCAGGCGAACCGGGGCGTAGGCCAGACGCAGCTCGTTGACCGTCGGATGCACGGCGCTGTAGCCGCGCATCGTCGCATAGCCGAGTGCCAGCGTGCCGCCGGTGTCGGCACGCGCCAGGCTCTGCAGCTTGTGGGCACGAGTGGCTGGAAAGAGCAGGGGCTCGCGCGTCAGGTCCGGAATTTCATCGGGCGCGACCGTCTTGACCGGATGATCGGGAATGAGCCCGTGCGCCTTCTGCCAGCTGGTGAGCGACGGTTGGGTCGCCGGCGCCGGTTCGGCGGCCGGGATCACCGCTTCCGGCACGTAGTCCTCGCCCTGCAGCACCTCGACCTGAAGCAGACGATGGGAGTAATCCAGCGTTGGCCCCAATATCTGGCCGCCCGGAATATCCTTGAAGGCGGCCGAGATGCGGCGAACGGTGAAGAGATCCGGCTGGTCGACCGGCTCGGCGACGGCAATGCGCGGCTGCGTCGTCCGGTAGGCGCGCAGCAGCAGGATCGCTTCGTAGAGATCGCCGCCGGCCTGGGCGAGCGCCAAAGCCGCGAGATCGGGTTCATAAAGCGATGCTTCGCCCATCAGCCGGTCGATGAGATAGGGAAGGCCGGTCCGCACGGCCTCGACACGCTCGCGCGTGATCGGACCGAGATCGGCGCGGAAAAGCCGCTCCGCCTGGTCGATGGCGTATTCGCCGCCACGGGTTGCTACATAGGCCATCAGAGCACCTCGATTTTCGTGGAACGGGGAATGCCGAGCAGGCGTTTGCCGTCGACGAGATAGAGATCCCAGCCGAGCGGATAGCGGATCGCCTTTGCGCGCATCTGCCAGAAGCCGGGATCGACGCCGCCGATTTCGATCGTGAGGCTGTCCTTGATGCCGGGGCCGGAAAGACGCAGCCGTTGCCCGGAGCCGAAACGCGCGGGAGCGAACAGGGTCGCGGCATCGTCCGGATAGAGGAGGTTGCCGATCTGCAATGCCGACAAGGCTTCGACGTTCTCGGCGGAGCCGATGACGGAAAAGACGTAGCCCGCATGGGCAAGCGGCATTCGTCTTGCTCCGGTTGCGGTCATCCTCTGATCCAGCGAGGGATCGTTCGTCACATGGAAGCTGCATTCGCGATCGAGCAGGCTTTCGGCAATTGGCCAGAAGCCTTCGGCAGGCAGCTCACGCAGCTGGCCGGGGCGGCTCAGCGCCCACAGGAGTTCATCGAAGGTGGCGTTTGTACGGGTGTCGTCCACGGTGGGCAGGAGATTGTGCGCCATGGTCAGAATGTCTCCATCTGTACGCGGGTCGCCTCGACTTTCTGCAGCAGCAGCCGGTCTTCCTCCTTCTGGTGAAGCCGTTCGCTATCGAGGAGTGCAAGGATGAGATCGGCCTGATGGCCAGCGGTGATCGCCGCGTCGATGACAGCCATCGCCATGGCATGTTCGAGATCCCGGCCAACCACCGCGCCGTAGCCTTCCACGGCGCGATCCGGCACGCGGATATGCGCTTCGGACACCAGGACTTCGCCCAGATGAAAGGCGGTGCTGCGAACGGTATCGATGAGCGGCAGCATCGCGAGGCCGGTACGGTTCACGATAACGTCGACCTCGCCGAGCGTGTCGAGCACCTTTTCGGCGGATGCCTTTATGTTCGCCGGACGGGCGGCAGCGAGAATTTCCAGCGCCTGCGCATGATCGTAGGATGCGCTGACCGGATTGCCGGTCTTCTCCTCAGTCATCATCTTTTCCTTGGGCCTTAGGGTTCGTCTGGGATCGGCGAGGACTCGCCTGAATTATTCGAATGACTACTATAATCATTCGAATGAATTGTCCACGACGTTTTGGCTTGCCTAAGGAGATTTCTGAAGCGGCGCCGGCTCTTCAGTCGCCGCGCCGGCGTAGCCATTCCGCCGTGGTCCGGCTTGCCGCGCGCGCTGCCGCGGCTGGCGGCTGCCCTTCCAGCAAGGCAAGCAGAAAAGAGCCTGCAAACCGGTCGCCGGCGCCGATGGTGTTTGCCGTATCGACCTTTGCCGCCGGCTCGACTTCGATGGCCGCCGAGCCGTCGAACAGGGTGATCGGGCGGGTGCCATCGGTCAGCACGAGCATCTTCAGGCGCGAACCGGCGATCTCGCCGGCGCGCCGCCAGGCAAGGGTAAGATCGTCGGGAACGTCGTCGCGGGAGGAGATGACATAGTCGGCCGGACGCGGTGTCGCCGGCCGCAGCGGAAATTGCGAGAGGACGAGCGGCTGGAGGCTGATCTGATCGACAAGACTTGCAGCGAGGGCGAGGGCATTGATGTAGACGCCCGCGCCTGACAGATTTCCGGCGGCCGTGAGCGGTTGGGAACGGCCGCTCGGCCCTATGATCGTTCGTTCGCCGCTTGGCTCGAGGAATATTTCCAGCGGCGCCGTCTCTCCCGGGGCCATCGTTATGTAGTCCGTGTCGAAGCCGGATGCTCTGAGTGACTGGAGCGCCGCTTCTCCCTGCTCGTCCTGCATCAGCCGCGAGACGATGGCGACGTCGGCTCCCAATTCCAGAAGCTGTTGGCCGGTATAGAAGGCGCCGCCGCCGAGCCGGGTTGTGCGGGAGGAAAACTGCATTCGCCCGCCCGGAACCAGCGGTGCGTCCAGTTGCCATATGCGGTCGTGATTGACCGATCCGATAACAATTACACGGGGCATGCTTTGCCTATCTGTCGTCAATGCCGGGCGCCAGCGCATCTACGATGAAACGCTGCGCCAGCAGGAATATCAGAAGAACGGGCACGATCGACAGCAAACTCGTGGCCATGAGCGGCCCCCAGGCGCGGTCGGCGCCTTCAAGATCGGCAAAGGACGCGATACCGGTCGTCAGCGTCTTCTTGAAAGCGTCATCGAGCACGAGCTGGCCCCACAGATAGATGTTCCAGGCGCCCATGAAGGAAATGACCGAAAGGGCCGATATTGCCGGAATGACGTTCGGAACGCCGATCTCGATGAATTGCCGCCAGAGGCCGCTTCCGTCGATGCGGGCCGCCTCGAATATCGAAGCGGGCAGCGAGCGAAACGCCTGCCGCATGTAGAAGACGTAGAAGCCGATATAGGGGATCGATGGGACAATCATCGCGCCGTAGGTGTTGAAGGCCTGCAGCTTCACCACGGCGATATAGGTCGGGATGATCGCCAGCACGTTCGGAAAGGACATGGTGGCGATGACGAACCAGAACAGCGCTTGCCTCCCTTTAAACTCCAGCCGCCCGAAGGCAAAACCCGCGGGTACGGAAAGAACAAGCTTTCCGACGGTGATGAGGGTCGAAGTGAGCATGGAGTTCCACAGCCACATCCAGATCGGATGGCGGCTTGCGGCGGTGGTGAAATTCGACAGCGTCGGGTTTTCCGGCCAGAAGCGCAGAGCTTTCGCCATGATCATGTCATTGGGCGTAAAGGCCGCGGACACCATCCAGACCAGCGGAAACACGGTGACGATGCAGATTGCCAGAAGCGCGATATGAAGCAGCAACCTGTGAAGTCTATGGCCGATGCCGCTCATCTGTAGTGCACCCGCTTTTCGCTGACACGAAACTGCAGCCATGTGACGGCGAGCACAAGAACGATGATGATGACGGCGACGGCGCTGGCCGGCCCGAACTGGAAGAACAGCAGGCCCTGTTGCCACAGGAAATACAGCAGGCTCGAGCTTCTGCCCGCCGGTCCGCCATGGGTGAGCACGTCGATGATGCCGACGATGTCGTCAAGCACATGGAAGAAGGTCGTGACGCTGATGAAGAAGGCGGTCGGCGTCATCAGCGGCAGGCTGATGTTGAAGAAATGCCGCGTCGAGCCGGCGCCATCGAGCTGCGATGCCTCGCGTAGTTGATGCGGCAGGTTTGCCAGCGCCGCCAGCCATAGGAGCATGTTGAGGCCGAAGGTCTTCCAGAAGGTCACGAGGCTGACGCAGAGAAGCGCAAGATTAGGATCCGTATGCCAGCGCGACGGCGGAAAGCCGAAATGGCCGAGGACCTCGTTGAACAGGCCATTGACCGGGTTGAACAGCCAGGACCAGGCAACGCCCGCGACCGAATAGGCAACGATCGTCGGCAGGAACAGGCTGCCGCGATAAAGCCCCTGCAGCGGATTCTTGCGCACCGAATGCAGCATCACGGCAAAGATCAACGGAATGACGATCTCGGCCGGGATGAGCACGATGCAGTAGAGCAGCGTGTTCCACGCGGCCATGCGAAAATCGGGGTTGTCGAAAATGGAGGCGTAGTTGTCGACGCCGACGAAGCGAATGTCTGCCGACAGCAGGTTCCAGTCGACCACCGACAGCAACATCGAAGCAATCAGCGGGCCGTAGAGGAATATCGCCACGGAAAGAACGGCCGGCCCCACGAACAGGTATGGGGCCAGCGGTCTGAAACGGAATGGCATGATGCTGCGCCTATGCCTGGATCAGTCCTGCCAGCTCGTCGTGAGCGCCCTTGATGCCATCGGCAACGGTCGTTTCCTTGAGCAGCATGCGCGAAACCCACTTGCGCCACACGGCCTGGCCTTCGAGGCCGCGCTTGCCGGGCCAGATCGTCTCGGCGGTCAGGCCATCCGTCAGCTGTGCGGCCGCGGGCTTCATGTATTCGTTGATCAGCGGAATGTCGTGCACCGACGTATTGAGGTAGCCGGTCTGCGACCAGAGCGCCTGACCTTCCTTCGAGGCGCAGAATTCGAGGAAGGCAAGCGAGGCTTCCGCCTGTTCCTTGTTGTGCGTGTAGACGGCGAGGAAGTTGCCGCCGCTGTTCATCTTGCGCGCGTGACCGCCGAGCCCGGGGAACTTGGTCGTAACGGCTTTGGCCGCGCCGAAGGGGAAGGTGACGGCGGCCGTCGAGCTGGTCGTGCAGATGGCGAGAGCGCCGGACTGGAATGCGGCGGTCTGTTCCTTGTCGCTGACGGGCAGCCACAGGCCCTCGTGCGCGGGGGCGCAATATTCGCTCATGCCGGCGATCGCTTCCGGGCTGTTCAGAGCCAGCTTGCCGTCCGGATCGATGATGAAGCCGCCTGCATTCTGGATGAAGGACTGGCTCGTCCATTCGTTGTTGGAGAGCGACAGCGGCGAGCGGTAGGTCGGGTGCTTGCCCTTGAGCGCGGCATCGAGCTTGCGCGCGTTCTCGTAAAGCCATGTCGTATCCGGCGTTTCCGGCAGGTTCGGGTCGAGGCCGGCCGCCTTCCAGATCTCGCTGTTGATGTAGGTGATCGGCGTGGACATGGCCCAGGGGAGGCCGATGACCGCGCCGTCGATGGTGACCAGCGGCAGCACGGACGAGCGGAAATTGGCGAGAATTGCCTCCGCCTTTGCGGCATCGATCTCGCGCAGATCGCGGGCGGCAAGCGTGCGCTTGGCGAAATAACCGAACTTCCAGCCGGTGACCATCATGGCCGGCGGACGGCCTGCGGCAATGCTGGCGACAGCCTTGGCGGTCACGGCTTCATAATCGCCGTCGAAACGGTTTGTCACCGTTACGCCGAGCTGCTTTGCGTTGAAGGCATCGACAACCTTCTGGAACGGTTTGTCAGCGCCCCAGGTGCTCGAGATCTCGATAGCCGCGTCGGCGGACCGGGCCTTACCGGCCATGGCGATCGATGTGCCGATGACTGCGGTCGTGCCCGCGATAAATTGACGACGATTAAGCCCTACCATCTTTATCCCCAATATCCGAATGAATAATAAAACATCCGAATATTTATCTAGCGATGGCAAATGACACCCATATGAACAGGGCCGTGGCTAAATGCGAGGAGTTTAATGATGAAATTGACTTTAGCGGCCGTTTGTTGGATCTCGATGGCAGGGTGGAGATTGAAAAGCGATGCTGTAGCCGATATATGACATTCGAATGACATGATGATTTCGGAAGGCAGGCATGGAGAAAAAGTCGCTGCACGGGCAATGGCAACAGGTCGAGAGTGATATTGCCGAGGATATTCTGACCGGCCGCCTGTCGCCCAAGGCGCAGCTTCCGACTGAAACCGACCTGATGGAACGTTTCGGCGTCGGGCGTCACACCATCCGGCGTGCCATCTCCCGTCTCGAAAGTCGCGGCCTCGTGCTGGTCGAGCAAGGGCGCGGAACCTTTGTCCGGGACAGCCGCCTCGATTACCGCTTGTCGGAGCGCACGCGCTTTTCGCAGAACCTTCTCGATCAGGGCAGGGAGCCGCTCGGGCAGGCGATCCAGGAAGAGGTGGTTCCGGCCTCCGAGGCGATCGCGGAGGCGCTGCGGCTTCCCTATGGCGAGCCTGTCTACCACATCGTCAGGCGGGGTTTCGCCGACGAGGAACCGATCAACTATTCACACGCCTATTATCCTGTTCGCCGCTTTCCGGGGTTCGACGAGGCGCGGCGCAGCGGTCGAAGCGTGACCGTCATTCTGGCCGAATACGGCATACCCGACTATATCCGCCTGCGCACCGACATCATCGTCCGTCTGCCGACGAGCGAGGAGGCGAAGCAGCTCAGCCAGTCCATGTCCCAGCCGGTGGTGGCGCTGAGGAAGGTGGACGTCGATCTCAAGGGCACGCCGATCTCCTATTCCGAGTCGGTCTGGCCGGGCGAGCGCGTCCAGTTCTCGATCGACAATACCAGCCAGCTTCTGGACGTGCTTGCGCGCGGCGAAGCGGGCTGACGGATCGGCCCGGTGCGATGCGCTCCCGGAGATGCAATGACGCACCGGCTGCCATGTGCTAAAATGAAAAGCTGTCAAGCACGTGGCGGGTGATGGCGATGTTGGAGACGGACAGGGTATTCGCGGGCTCGATTCCGGAAAACTACGACCGCTACATGGTGCCGTTGATTTTCGAGCCGTTTGCCGCCGATCTTGTGCGGCGGGCGGCATTACTGGCGCCAGGGGCCGTCCTGGAAATTGCCGCGGGCACCGGGGCCGTCACCCGAGTGTTGGCGCCCAGGCTAGCCGCCAATGCAAGCTATGTCGTCACCGACCTCAACCAACCTATGCTCGATTATGCCGCCGCTCGGCAGGCCCCGGATAACCGCATAACGTGGCGGCAGGCGGATGCCCTGGCGCTTCCATTTGAAAATGCGGCCTTCGATCTCGTTTGTTGCCAGTTCGGCGCGATGTTCTTTCCGGATCGCCTGTCGGCCTATCGCGAAGCAAGGCGAGTCCTGAGGCCGGGAGGATGGTTTCTGTTCAACGTATGGGATCGCATCGAGGAAAACATCTTCGCGGATGACGTCACGAACGCTCTCGCCAGGATTTTTCCGGATGATCCACCGCGCTTTCTGGCGCGGACGCCGCATGGCTATCACGACAAGGAACTGATCCGCATCGAGCTGGAGAGCGCCGGTTTCTCTGATGTGGTGATCGAAACGAAAGCCGAGCGGAGCCGCGCCTCCTCGCCACGCCTCCCAGCCATTGCTTATTGCCAGGGAACTCTTCTTCGCAACGAAATCGAGGCGAGAGAAGCGGGAAGGCTGGAAGCCGCAACCGACTATGCTGCATCCGCGATCGCCGACAGGCACGGCAGCGGCGAGGTTTCCGCCAAAATTCAGGCGCACGTCATCCTGGCGACCGCTCAAGCATCCGCAGGCTTAACTCAAGACTAACCATGATTTGAAGCGGCACCGGTGCCTTATGCGCGCGGCGACGAGTTGTTAGAGCGTTCGGTATATCAAGGAGATCCAAGAAAAATTCTGCTGGGATTTCTGGTGAGGTTTTATAGGGACATAGTTGAGGGCCGCAAGGCGGGCAGCGATGCCGGCAATTCACCTCACATGCTCTTGAACCTCCAGGTGCTGCGTGCGCTGGCAGCTTTGTCCGTTGTCGTCGCGCATGCCTTGCACGAAACCGAGACGCTGGCCGGAGCGACGGGGCGGGCGGCGGTCGATGGTTCCGCATGGAATCTCGGTTTCGGCGTCGACATATTCTTCGTCCTCTCCGGCTTCATCATGACCCACACGGCGGCATCGGAGTTCGGCAGGAGCGGCGCTCCGCGACGCTTCTTCCTGCGGCGCTGTGCACGCGTAATCCCGCTCTATTGGTTGCTGACGAGCGTCATGCTGCTTGGCGCGCTCGTGGCGCCCTCGCTGCTCACGGTCCCGATCGGCTCGGTGTCCCATGTTCTGGCATCCTATTTCTTCATCCCGTCCGGACGCGGCGTCGACGAGATCAGGCCGGTGCTCGCGCTTGGCTGGACCCTGAACTACGAGATGCTGTTCTATGTGTTCTTCGCAGCCGCGCTCCTGCTGCCGATAAGGCTGGGCGTGGTATGGCTGTCGGTGCTCATGGTCGGCATGGCGCTCGTCGGGAATCTCGTCGATCCAAATCATGTCCAGATCGCTTTCTGGACAAGCCCCATCATCCTGGAGTTCCTGTTCGGCGTCTATGTCGCCCTGATTTTCCGCAGCGGCGTGAGGATCGGCGGCGGAGCGGCGCTCGTGTTGATGGCCGTCGGCTTTCTTGGCTTCATACGCATCTCCGCGCCCTGGGACGATGCGGCCTTGCCGCAATTCCTGCGGAGCGGCCTGCCCGCGGCTTTACTCGTTCTGGCGGCTGCAATCGGTCCTGTCTTGCCGCAAAAGCGGCTCGTTTTTTGGGGCGTTGCGCTCGGAGATGCCTCCTATAGCCTCTATCTCGCCCATCCCTTTATTCTAAGGCCAATGCGCGCGATCTGGGTGAAACTTGTCGGCGGGGCTCTTCCTCTCGGCCTGTTTGTCGTCGTCGCGACGCTTGGTGCCGCCGTATTTGCCCTGGCGCTTTTCAAAGGTGTCGAAAAACCGCTGACGAGCCGCGTTCAACGCATCGTGCTTGGCTCGGCACAGCGGAAGCGGGCCAAGACCGATCCCCTCCCGACGGCCGACACCGAGAGCGCATGACGTTTTCAGGCGGCTCGTTTCCCGCTCAGAAAATCGGCATGGTTTGATGCGGCCGAGGCGACGGCATCCAGCTGTGTCGCCGCGCGGATGAGGGTGTGGCGTGCCGGGGCTTCGGGTTTGTCGATCCAATAGGAAAGATGGTTGGCGGCGTCGCGCGAAACTTTTGCGAGGGCCGCCGGATCGCCGCGACCGAGCCGGCGCAGCACGGCATTCAGCGGTTTGGAGAGGCGAGGGTGCTCTCTTGCCAGTCCGGCCAGCGTGATCGCCGCCTCGCCGATCGTGAGCGCGGCGAGCATTCCCCGCAGGTCTCCTTCGGCCTGCTTCTCCGGAACGCCGACATTTGTCGCGGCTTGCCCGCTTAGTCGGTCGACCGTCCTGCTGAGCCAATGCTCCCTTGTCCAGCGATAAGGCGTCTGGCCGATGTCCGCCAGGTCATGCCGCGTTGCGCGCTGCAGGCGCCGCCTCTTTGCCGGCAGATTGGATGGAAACAGCAGCGTGAAGACGAGAACGCCTGCTCCGACGCCGAGCAGCAGCGCCAACGCGCCGTTGAGAAAGGATGCCGCATCGGCTCGGCTGGTGTTGTCAGGCCCGACCAGATCCAGGAACAGAAAGGCAAAGCTCGTCGCCAGAGCGGCGGTGCGAGCGTTTCGCATGGCGAGGCCCGTTGCAAACATGATGATGCCGATGACGACGGCCAGCTCTGTAAAGTCCGACAGCATCGGCAGGATGGCGAAATTGCAAAGGGCGGCGGCCAGCACCGCGACCAGCCCGCCTTTCAGGAAGCCCATCCCGCCGGCCACCGGGTTGGGCCGGGTCGCAAACAGGGCGCAGATAACGCCGAGGATAACGATGAAGCTTGGGCCGGACGGCCAGACGGTTGCGATCCAGAACCACGATCCGATGACGATGGCGACAAAGGTGCGAATGCCGTTGTGAAGGGCGAGGAGATGATCGACGTGAAAGGAGAGCTTGAGCCGAGAGGATGGCGCCTTCTCGTTCGAAAACAGAGCCTGACGCACAAGTGCATCATGCGCCCCCTCCAGCAGCCTGTCGAGGTGAGCCAGGATCGGCAGCCGGGGCGGAATCCCGTCGTCGGAGCTGCGGGCCGCTTCGGAGAGAGCGGCCCGGACCTCCGCCCGCAACGCGGCAACGGTATTCGGATCGATCTTCGGCGCGGAGCCGATCGCGTCGAGCAGGCCTGCTGTTTTCCCGACGAGTGGATCATCGAGATCCGGTCGCGCTGCGAGATGTTCGCGCAGAGACTGCGCGACGGCCAATTGAGTGAGCATTGCGACGGTGGCGCCGCGCAAATGACCGAACCGATTGCGTACGGAACTGGAGCTGGCTGCCGCATATTCCGCGGCGGCGTCCAGTTCGAGCGCGCCGGTCAGAAGTCGCTGGAAGCCGGCAGTGTTGGCCTGGCCGCGCAACGCCCGGGCGCAAAGATCGGCGACCTGACGAAGATATGTCGCCAGACGGCCCTGGGTCTCCTGCAGCGGTGCGCCGGGAGCGAAAATGGTGGTGAAGACCGCTTCCGTCATGATCCCGAGGCCGATGTAGATCACGCGCGCGATTGCAATGTCGAAGACCTCCGGCGGCGAACTGATGGAATCGAAGGCGATGATTGCCGCCGTATAGCCGGCAAGCACCGCGCCATAGGCGCGAAAGTTGCGCAAGCCCGTGGCAAGCGCCGTGCAAAGCCCGAGCCATAGGGCGAGCGACAGAACGAACAGCTCCGGGACCTGCGCGAAAAGTGCGACCATCGTGACTGCGGCGACGGCCCCGATGACCGTGCCCAGGATTCTGTACTGGCCTTTCGAGAGCGACATGCCGCGGCTTGACTGGGCTACGATCCAGACCGTCATCGGCGCCCATTTCGGATCATCCAGATTGAGCAGGAAGGCGATGTAGAGTGCCACCAGTGATGCGGCCGTCGTGCGCAGCGCGAAACCGACCGCTGGCCACGTCAGCGATTGCGGAAGCGCAAACCCGCGCGCCATGGAGCCGAATAGTTTTGCCGAGTTGAAAGATGCCGCCGTCATGGGCGCACTGATAAAACTATGGGCGGGAAAAGATAATAGCGTATTTTTGAGACATATTATTGCTGAAAATGGTAGAATATGGTCGAGGCAGTGGCGAAGGATCCAACGCAGGCGCGGGCAAGCATTATCCCGCTGAAACGGCAGAGTATGATCACGGATCTCGAGAGCATTCAGACTTTCCTCCGCGTCGTGGAGCGCGGCAGCTTCACGGCCGCTGCGACGCAACTGCGGCTGCCTTTGACCAGTGTGAGCCGGCGCGTAAAGCAGCTCGAGGACGATCTCGGCGTTCAATTGTTTTATCGCACGACGAGACGTGTGTGGGTCACCGACGCCGGGCGCGACTATTACGAGCGATGCATTCGGGCTGAAGAGATCCTGGAGGAGGCTGACCAGACCGCGCGCGCGGTGCGCATAGAGCCGCAGGGGATGCTGCGTGTCCTCATGCCCTACACTCTTGGCCTGAGTGTCGTGGAGCCCAGGCTGGGCGAGTTTCGCCAGCGCTATCAGAAAGTGCAGCTTGCGCTTACCTACGATAACTACCCCCTCGATCTGATCGAGCATGGCTTCGATGTCGCGCTCAGGACCAGCTCCCTTTCGGATTCCGGCTATTCCGCACGCACGCTTGGAAGGTCTCGCGCTCATCTTGCCGCAAGCCCCGCCTATCTCGACAGGTTCGGCCGTCCCCAACGCCCGCAGGATTTGAGGGAACATGCCGTCATGATCATGGGGGCAGCAACCCAGCTGGCGACGCTTCGGCTGCAGGAGCTATCAGGCGATGTGGCCGAGGTTGTCGTCAAGCCGATCCTGATGTCCAACGAGGCGACGACCATCATCCGGCAGGCCGCCGCCGGTGCGGGCATAGCGTTGATATCGCCTCAGCTTGCTCCGCAGCATTTTGCGCGCGGCGAGCTCGAAGTCGTTCTTCCGCAATGGCAGCGTGCCGATGATATCGAGCTCAACGCGCTTTTTCCGAGGCGGGCCACCTCGGATCGCAAGGTGCGCAGCTTCGTCGATTTTCTCGCCGAGGTATTCCAGGATTGGCGGATATAGAGGCCTGCCTGCGCAGCCGCTCAATCGGCCCATTCGGGATCGGTCGTGAAGGCGATCGTCAGCCAGCGGTCGGGACCTTCGTCGCCGATCGCCTCGCCGATCTCGTCGCGGATGCGGTCCCATTCCTCAAGCTTCTTCGCCGGTCCGTCCGGCGGCACGATGAAGTAGAGTTCGATCTGTTTGCCGCGGCCGACGCGTGCGACATAGGAGCGGTAGGATTGAAAATCGTGGCGCCGAACGATGTCGGTCGCCACGCGATCGACGTGTTCTCTCAGATCCGAAGGGGTCACGAGGAGGATATCGGCAAAAGCCTGCTTGATCGTTCCGATCGGCATGGGAATGACGATGAGGCAGACCAGAGCGAGCGCAACCGGGTCGACATAAGGCGACATCCATTGCAGGCTCGTTCCCTGGATGAAGAAGCCGAAGATGAAGGCAAGCAGCAGCGCGCCGCTCAGGCTGCCCGTCATGATCCAGGCCTTGACGTCCAGCGCGATGAAATTGGATCTGAGCGTCTCGTTCGCCCGCCTGCCATAGGCGGCCATCAGGAGGGCAATGAGCATGGTCAGCACCGCGTAGATGATGGCCTGGTCGAAGGAAAGATGCCGGCCGCCGGCCATGATGCTGCCAATCGCGTTGATCAAGGCATAAACCGCGGCTCCCGTCAGAAGGACGCCGTTGAGGCCGAGTACCATGGGTTCGAGGTGCCAGAAGCCCATGGTGAAATGCTTGGCGAACCTGCCGCCAGCCGCCGTGTTCGTTGCAGAAGACACGATGAGGTTGGAGACGATCAGCGCAACGATCGTCATGCTCGCATCCGTCAGCGCATAGACGCCGTCGAAGACGATCGCGTAGGAGCCGGAGAGAAGACCGAAGACAATACCGGCCACCGCCAGAACGAACGTCACGATAATGGAAACGCGCAGGACGCTTTGTTCGGTTGTCATTTTTCAATCCCCGGTGGAGGCGCGGCATGCGCGTCCGGTAGCTTCATATCCAGGCCGGAGTCTTATCGTGTCGCATGGCCGGAGCCAATCGGGGCAAGTCTTCTTCTTCGTGGGATCACGAACAGGCTGTTTGATCCGTCAGGCACCGCTTGGTCTGGCGCTCTGTCCCTGCCGCCTGAATTCGCTCGGTGTGACGCCGACCAGCTTCTTGAAGTCGCGGGCAAAATGGAAGGGGTCCGGGTAGCCGCATCTGGCGGCGATGCCGCCGATCTGCGCATCCGTCACGACCAGCAGCGACTTTGCGGCATTTATGCGCTCGTGGCGCAGCCAATCGACGGGGGTCGTTCCCATCCGTTGCCGGAAGCGGCGGAAGAACTGCGCCGGGCTGAGATTGGCGGCGGTGGCGAATTCGCCGATGGTCCAGGGATGGGTCAAGTCGGCGCGGACCATCTCCATCACGCGCTGCAGGCGCTGCACGGCGCCGCCGAGGTCGCCGCCGTCCGCGCGCTCCGATACCAGCGAGGAAATCAGCTGAGCAAGCAAGGCGAAACAGCGGCTGTCGGCGAGGAAGCCATTTCCCTCCACTTCGTCGAGAATTCCGGCAAACAGCGCCTCCATATTGCGCGGGTTCGTCATCTCGAAGACCGGGTTCGCCATCACGTCGAGGCTGTCGAACAGGGTGTCGAGCCCATGTCCGACGAATCCCAGCCACAGATAGGACCAGTGCGAATGGCGCGACTCGCAGCGGTGAGAATACAGCATCGAGGAATCCAGCCAGGCGATCGTTCCCTCCTGCAGGAAGCTCGAAAGGCCGTTGACCTCGAGCAGGCCTTTTCCGTTGAGCGTGAGGATCAGCGTATGCTGGTTGAACCGTTGGGCGATCGGCATCTCGTTGGGCATGGAGACCCGGCGACCGGCGGCAAGAAGCGCGTAGGGAAAGGCGCGCGATAGCCTGCCCGGCGTCTGGAAGAAGACTTCGTCCAGGGGAGACGCGGCTTCTGGGGTTGTTTCGTCGGTCATCGCGAGGCGCCCTTATCCGGGGATGAGAGTTTTATCCATATAGCTGCGGTTTGCATCCATGTCTTTCTGCCGTTCCGTCATTTATTCTGTCAGGGATCAACCAGAATGGAGGAGGTCCCGATCGTGACGACGGCAACCCCAGCATTTGACCCGCTCTCGCAAGCGTTTGCAGACGATCCCTATGCTTCCTACCGGGAGCTGCGCGCCACCGCCGGCCCGGTCTACTACGAGCAATTCGACGTGTGGCTGCTGTCGCGCTACCAGGATGTCGCCGCCGCGGCTGCCGACAAGACGCTTGTGCGCTCCCTGGAGTTCTTTCTCTCTCCCGAGGAGATAGAGGAGCAGAAGGTTCGCCAGAACTGGCACGACATGCCGAACCATTCCCGCTTCGTGCAGTTCAGCCTGCTCGATTCCGATGGGGAAACCCATGACCGGCTGCGCCGCAAGGTGTTCCGTGAATTTACCCCGGCACTCGTGGCGCGCCAGCGCGGAATGATACAGGATTTCGTCGATCGCCTGCTCGACCGCCTGCTTCAGGCGGGCAAGATCGATTTCGTCGAGGATCTCGCCTCGCAGGTTCCGGGCCACATCATCGGCTCGGTTCTGGGCGTGCCGGCGGAATATGCTGGACAGCTGCGCAAGTGGTCGGAAGAGGTCGTGCAATATTTCGACGTCGACCGTAGCGCCGAACGCAAGGCGATCGCCGAACGCGCGACGACGGAATTCTACGAACTGCTCAAGGAGCTCATCGCCGATCGCGTGCGCAATCCGCGCGAGGATCTTCTCTGTCGGCTGACAGAGGCGCATGTCGCCGGCGAGCTGACGGAGGACGAGCTGGTTTCCACCTGCATGCTGATCCTGATGGCGGGACACGGCTCGACGATCGATGTGCTGGGCAGCGGGATGCATGCCCTCCTGCAGTATCCGGATGCCTTGGCCAAGCTCAGGCAGACGCCGGCCGTGATGCCGGCCGCCATTCAGGAAATGTTCCGCTTCGAGTCGCCGCTGCCGTTCTTCCATCGTTATCTGACGGAGGAAAAGACGATTGCCGGCATGCGTCTGCCGAGGGGCACGAAGGTCGGCTTGCTCTATGGCGCGGCCAATCGCGATCCCGAGCAGTTCGAAGCACCCGATCGGTTCAATGTCGAGCGCACGCCCAATCGCCATCTGGCCTTCGGCGGCGGCGCCCATTTCTGTCTTGGCAACCATCTGGCCCGGCTGGACATGGAGATCATTTTCTCGACGCTCTTGCAGCGCACCCGCTTCATCGAGCTGCTGGAGGAAAGCCCCACCTACAAGCGCGGGCTATCGGTGCGCGGCCCGAAGCGTCTCGACATCAGCCTCATTGCCGCTTGAGGCGGACCGATAAAAGCAGGGAGAATATGAGTACAATGTGTGAAATCGTGTTTATCGATTCCGCCGGGCGCGAAACCCGTGTGCATGCGCAGGATGGCGAGACGCTGATGGCGGTCGCCGTCAGGAGCGGCATCGATGGTATCGTGGCGCAGTGTGGTGGCGCCTTGGCCTGCGGCACCTGTCATTGCTATATCGAGCAACCCCATCTCGATCTCCTGCCACCTCCTTCGGAGGAAGAAGCGACGATGATCGAATTCGTCATGGAGCCGGCTGCCAATAGCCGTCTGAGCTGTCAGATCCTTGCAAGCCAGGTTATCGACGGCATGCGCGTCGTCGTGCCCGGCAGCCAGCATTAACGCATCCGAATCCGCGGCGAGCCGGAGATTTGCTCGCCCGGTCTCCATTGCGATTGCCGCGCGACGTCATGTCGTCACGAAAAGCCGCTCCGACCCTCGGAGCGGCTTTTCGCGCTCTTGACGAACGCCGGACTCAAGGCACCTGATATATCATTTCATGAGTATTGCAGTATAGATTTTTAGCGCTTATAGGTTGCGCCCCGCGATTCCGAATAATCTCCAGTTCCCGCCAGTTCTCCGCACCCTATGCCGGTGCCGGTCGGGGCTTGTGGCTTCACAGATCAGGTTGTTTCGATGGCTGAGAAAACCAGCATCCTTGAGCCCATCAATGAAATCCTGCGCGCCTATTGGAAATCCGATCGCAGGATGCTTTTCGTTTGCGTCAGTGTCGTATTTCTCTCCAGCATCAGCAGTGTCGCCGCACCCTATGTCTTTTCCCGAATTATCGATCGCTTGCCCCACGACGGCGCCGTCAAGGGAGTGGTGCTGGGCCTGTTGACCTATGCAGTCCTATTGGGTGCGGCGTCCGCACTCCAGCATATGGCGCAATATCTTTCGCTCATGAGTTCGCAGAATCTCGGCTTCATCACGAGAACGCGCTTCTTTGCCCGCATTCTGACGAAGACTTCGGCCTTCTTCGTCGAGTATAATCCGAGCGAGATCCAGACCGCGAGCGCAGGCGGCAGCGGTGCGCTGGCGATGCTCATACAGCTTGGCCTCGCCGTGCTCATTCCCGGCGTCACCCAGATCCTGCTCACGCTTCTGACGCTCGGTGCGCTCATCAACATCGAAGTAACCCTGATCGTCGTGCTCTATGGAGCGGCGACGATCGCGCTGACCGTGATTTCCGTCCGCCGCGCGCGCGTTTTCCTGGACAAGGCGATCAGTGCCGGCCAGGAAAACGCACGTTTCGTCGGAAATGCCATGAATGCCATGGAAACGCTGCGCCACTTCGGCAGTCATGACTGGATGAAGCGGCGCTTCACCATCAAGGCGGCGGAGGTGCGTGACGCATGGCGGGGTTACGTCTTGCAACGCGTTGGCTATATTGCTGTGCTGGGACTGGGGCTTTCGGTTCAGTTTGCCGTGACCTTCCTGTTGTTGCTGCCGCGCTACAATGCCGGCGAGGTGACGGTCGGCGATATCGTTCTGTTCAATACCTTGTTGCTTCAGCTCAACATGCCCTTCGATATGATTGCCCACGCGATCGACGATCTGGCTCGTTCCCGCGCAACGCTCGCACCGCTGGCACGGATGTGGCAAGCGCCGGAAGAGCGCCAGATTTCTCAATCGACATCGCTGGCGATTGAGAAAGGCCGGCTGGTATTGGAGCGTGTCAGCCATGCTTACGACAATGGTCGTGGCGTGGCGGATGTCAGTTTCGAAGCGGAGCGCGGGGGTATCACGTTTCTGGTCGGCGAAACCGGTTCGGGCAAGTCGACGATCTTCAAGCTGATGCTGAAATCGATGGAACCGGATTCCGGACATATCTCCATCGACGGTATCGATCTTGCGTCGATCGACCGTGCCGATTGGTATTCGGCCGTCGCCGTCGTGCCGCAGGACGCCATTCTGCTGAACGAGAGCCTTGCGGAGAACATTCTGCTGGGTCGGCCGAGAGATGAAGGACGGTTACGGCTTGCTACCGAGAAGGCAGCGATTCTTCCCTTTATCGATGCCTTGCCCGAGGGGTTGGAAACGACGGTTGGCGAGCGCGGCTTGAAGCTTTCCGGCGGCGAGCGCCAGCGCATTGCGATTGCTCGTGCCCTCTACGGCAACCCCGCCATCCTCTTTCTCGACGAGGCGAGTTCGGCTCTCGATGAAGCGACGGAGCGTGACATCATGGAGCACATTCGCAGGCTTGCCCGCGATGTCACCGTCCTTGCGATCACTCACAGGCGTTCGGTGATCACCGGGGCCGACAAGGTGGTGGATATGAACCACCTTGTCGGGGCCTAGGCCGTCAGCCAGCCGCCGCTGCTTGTTCCGATGTCAGGAGATCCGCATAGTGGGCGCGGGCGACATCCGGGTGCGACCGCAACCGGCTCTTGAGCTGGTTCTGGCCGACGTCGCGGAAGATCGGATTGAGCGGATCGACCGAGATGCCGCGCTCGGCGCGCTTCAGATCATCCGGCAGTTCGATGACGGGAATCGTGGCGTCCGGCCGGGAGCCCAGGAAGAAGGCAACGGAAAACCGCTCGACACCGGCAGGCGGCGCGATGACATCATGAACGTCGGCGCGCACGAAGCCGTTTGTCGCAAGCTCGAGCAATTCCCCGGTGTTGATGATGAAGGTGCCGGGAACCGGCGGCGCGGCGATCCAGACGCCATCTTCCGTGCGCACGCGCAGGCCGGGTGTCGTATCCTGCAGCAGCACGGTGACGAAGCCGCCGTCCTTGTGGGCGCCGACACCCTGGTCCGTTTCGGCGACGTCGCGACCCGGATAGCGGATGATCTTGAGAAGCTGCGAGGCTTGCGGCTCGTATATGTCGGCAAAGACGTTTTCATCCTGGCCGAGCGCCGCGGCGATCGCCTTCAGAACGTCGATGCCGATGCGCGTCACCTCTGCTTGATAAGCAAGCAGCAGCGGCTTGAGTTCGGGCAATGCTTCCGGCCACTGGTTCGGCCCCTGTAGCCGCCGCCAGGCCGGTGTGTCCGGGCCGATCTCGAAAGGTGCGCTTTCGGTGTTGATGTCGAGCTGCTCGCGCCAATCCTGCTCGCCGCGGGTACGCTCCTGTCCGGCGCGGTTGTAGCCACGAAAATGCGGCGACTTCACCATCTCGATCTTGAGCTTCTCTTCCATCGGCAAGGCGAAAAAGCGCTTCGCCGTCGCGACGACGCCCCTGATCAGTTCAGGATCGACACCGTGGCCCGTCAGATAGAAGAAACCATGATCGTACAGCACCGTACGAAGTTCTGCGACGAATGCCTGGCGTTCTGCGGTTGAGGCGTAGAATCGGGAGATATCGAGCGTCGGCAATGATGTTTCGATGCCCGACGGCGAGGTGTGAGGGGTCAACGGGGTTTCCTCTTTCAAGCTAGTCTTGTTATCGAGGCAGATGCGAGCTGCCAATCGTGGATTGAGGCACGCTAGAATCCATCCGCCCCAAAGGCAAAGAAGATAATCTTAAAGAATTCCGATCTTTGGAACGGTTTTTGCTGTGCCCGGTCTGTCGCGCTCAGACCACGTCCCGACGCACGAAATGCCGAATTCCCTCGGGCCCGGCCTCGACCAGATCGCGTAAGGTCGGCGGCACCAACTCGAACCGGTCGAGCGCAGCCCGTGTGGCGGGTGCCCAGCGAAATTCGAGGTCCGCATTGCCGTCCTTCACCCGATGCACGATTTCCGTTTCGTGAAACGGGAGCGGCTGCGACAGCTCCGCCTCATAGTAGAAGCCGACTTCGTGAACGCGTCGGCCGGAAAGTTCGAAGAAGTTTTCGATGATGAAGCGCAAGGGGCCGACAGCCGCCTTGCAGCCGATTTCCTCCTCGATCGCGCGGGCCAGCGTTTCGGCGCCGGCCTCGTGAAACTCCACCCGGCCGCCGGGCAGAGACCAGAACGTCTCTCCGACCGCGCGATGAATGAGGATATGATCGCTGGAGCGGATCAAGGCGCCCGCCCGCAATTGAAAGCGGGATTCTGCCGAGTCGATGACAATCATGGTGCGCGCGGTTTCCGTCACGGATTGACCCTCCGGTTGCGCGATACGATGAAGATCATCTTTCCTGTATCGCTTCTGGTGTTGAGGTGTATCGAAGTCGTTTATAGGTTGTTTCTCTCCCGGTTCATCCTCCCCATTGGACGAGATTTTGGTGATGCGCTTCGTCAATCCCATTCCTTTCGTGACCGACATTGCCCGCTCGAAGGCATTTTACGGCGAGCTGCTTGGCCTCGGGATTGTGCACGACTTCGGCAACTTCGTGCTCTTCGACACCGGCTTTGCGATTCACGACGGCAAATCGCTGGAACGAACGATCTGGAAGAAAAGCGATGAGACATCAGAGCCGTATGGCCGCGGAAACATTCTTCTCTATTTCGAACATGGAGACGTGGATGCAGCGTTCGAGGCGATCGCGCCGCATGTGGACCTCATTCATCCCGTCGAAAGACAGGAATGGGGGCAGCGCGTGTTCCGCTTCTATGATCCCGACGGCCATGCGGTAGAAATCGGCGAGTCTCAGCTGGACTTGGCGGCCGACTGACGCTTTTGCTCTTCGGCTTGAAACGGGGGAGAATGAGGATGCGGTTCGGACAGGATCTCCAATTCGAAGAGATTGCCGTCGATCTTCCGTACGATTTCGAGATGCTGCGCCACGATGCCGCCCGCGAGGGCAAGCGGTTTGTCGAGAGGTTGCATGCCGAATGGGAGAGTGGCAGGCAGCGGTTTACCGGAGTGCATGAGGCCCTTGTCGCGGCCCGGGTGAATGGCGATCTTGCCGGGATCGGCGGACTGACGGTCGATCCCGACATGACGTCCGCCATGCGCATGCGCCGCTTCTACATTCGTCCATCCCACCGGCGCCATGGCATCGGTCGTCAACTGACGATGACGCTCCTGAGCCGGTCGATTGCGAATGGAACAATCGTGACAGTCAATACGGACGATGCCGGCGCGGCCTTATTCTGGGAGACATTGGGCTTTCAGTTCGATCCGAAAGCTGGCCACACCCACCGGCTTCGATGGCAAGGACGGAAGGCTGTCAGCCTCCTGCAACAACAGACGGCTGATCGGCTCGATGATGCTTGATGATATCGTTTTGGAAGACTCCGCGATCCGGCGCCTGCTTTCGCAGGTGACGCCGCAATGGGCCGATCTTCCCATTCGCCGCCTTGTCTCTTCGGGCACGGACAACGCCATCTATCGATTGGGAGAGGAACTGCTGCTGCGTCTTCCCCGCCGCGAGACCGCGGCCAATCTGATTTCCAAGGAGCTCGATTGGCTGCCTCGCTTTGCAGAGCTGCCGCTCGAAGTGCCGCGACTGCGTTTTCGTGGGAGCTTCGATTTTGGCTTGAAAGGCGATTTCGGCATTTTCGACTGGATGGAAGGCGATATTGCCTCGCCGCGAAATATTGCCGATCCGCTTGCGGCAGCGCTTGCGCTGGCGAACTTCCTGAACGGCCTGCATCTCGTGGAGACGGAGGGCGCGCCGCTGGCGGGAGAAAGCAACCATCGTCGGGGCGTGACGCTGGAAGCCCTGTCGTCGGTCACGCTTCCCGCCATCGACATTCTTGCGGATGAAATCGATGCGGATGCAGCGATCAGGCTTTGGAAGCGGGCCTGCGCCACCGTTCACCGCGGCCCGCCGGTCTGGCTACACGGCGATATCAAGGCGGATAATCTGATCGCCAGAGGTGGGCTGCTGACCGGGGTCATCGACTGGGGTCTTTGTGCCGTCGGCGATCCGGCTGCCGACTATGCCGCCGCGTGGACCTGGGTCGACCCTTCCGCTCGTGAGGCATTTCGCGATGCTTGCGGTGTTGGCGATGCCGATTGGCTTCGCGCGGAAGGATGGGCACTCTATGCCGCCGTCATTGCCTTGAGCTACTATCGGGGTGGGAAAAACGAGGCGCTCTGCGAACAATCGCGCCTCACCCTGGCTCGTCTCGGCATGCGATAGCAGGTCGATCTGTCTGCGATACAAATGCCTGCTACAGCATGCGCTGCAGCACCTCGTCCTTGCGGAAAAAATGGTGCCAGAGGGCCGCCAGGATATGAAGGCTGACGACGGCGTACAGGCAATAGGCGCCATATTCATGAATTTCGGCGGCTGTTCTCTCCAGCCCTTTGTCGAGCGGCAGCAGATTGGGCCATTGGAAGAGGCCGAACCACGGCAGATCGTGACCGCCGGCGGCGGAGGTGGTGTAGCCGGCAAGCGGCATCAGGAGCATCAGGGCGTAGAGCAGGATATGCGCGCCGCGGGCGGCATAGTGGTTGAAGACGTCAAGCGGCCGCCGATAGGCGGGCTCGCCAAGCGAGAGCCTGAGCGGCAGGCGGATTGCGATGAGGACGAGCGCCGTCATGCCGAGCGATTTATGCACGTCGAGGAGGGCTCGGCGCAAGGGGACGCCCGGCGTGAGGTACGAACAATAGAGGCCGATGACGAGCGCCGAGATGATGACGATGGCCATGAGCCAATGCAGGATCCGTTGCGATGGCCGGTATCGGGTCGTCGATACGGTTGCCGAGGCTTCGGTGGTGGTGGACATATGTTTCTCCGGTCGTCTGGGGGATGCGGCGCGGAGGTTTGATCGGCTGGAATATGGCTGATTTGAGGGCTCGTCCGTTCACCTTCTCGCGAGCGGTGGAGCATCCGCCGCCGGTGAGCCGGCAGCCATATTCGATGCTACTGTCCCGTTTTCGAAGAGGCCGTATGCCCTCGCTCGGCGGAAGAGGAGATGATCTCGCAGCTTTCGGTATGCTTCGGCGCAGGGGCCGCAACGGGAAGAGCCTTGGTGCAGATGCCGATCTCATGTCCGTCGATACGGAAGAAGGCGATGCCTCCCGTCTCGAGCGCCTGCCGAAGCTGGGCTTCCGTGGCCCGATGCAGGCTGTGGCGATTGCCCTCATAGTCGCGGATCGTGCTGCGCGATACGCCCGAGCGGTCGGCAAGGTCCATCTGCGTCCAATCAAGGAAGCCGCGGGCTGCTCGGCAGAGCGCTGGTGTCAAAATCATCGCCATTTCACCTTGACGCCGGGTTCAAAGCTGCCCATATTGGGCAATATCTATCATATAGGACATAATTCGACGGTTTTCTAGGGGGTGCCATTATGGCAGTCTGACCGGAGCCGGCCAAGCGAAGGAACGACGTTTTGGGATAACCAGCGGGCCTGTTTTCATTCTGGCACTTTTGGCTCTGCCGTTTATCGGAAGTCTTCTTTCCGTATGCCTGTTGCGCACACAGTCTCGGCGCGGTCCGGCCTGGATCGCCGGGACGACCACATTTCTGGCGCTGCTGATTTCAGCGAGCTTCTATCCCGCCGTCAAGGACGGTGGCGTCGTCCGTTATAGCATAGAGTGGCTGCCGCAGCTCGGGCTCGATTTCAGTCTCCGGCTGGATGGCTTCGCCTGGCTGTTTTCGCTCGTCATTACCGCCATAGGCTTTCTCGTCATCGTCTATGCCCGCTACTATATGTCGGAAGAAGATCCGGTTCCCCGTTTCTTTTCCTTCCTGCTTGCCTTCATGGGAGCGATGCTCGGCATCGTGTTGTCGGGCAATGTCATCCTGCTCTCGATATTCTGGGAGCTGACGAGCATCTTTTCCTTCCTGCTGATCAGCTATTGGCACAACACCGCCGCCGCGCGCGATGGTGCCCGCATGGCGCTGACGATCACGGGGATCGGTGGATTCTGCCTGCTGATCGGATTAATCCTGCTCGGCCATATCGTCGGCAGCTACGATCTGGACAAGATCCTGGCCTCGGGAGACGTCATCCGCAACCACCCGCTCTACCTGCCTGCGCTGATCCTCATCCTGCTGGGAGCGCTGACGAAGAGTGCGCAATTCCCCTTCCATTTCTGGCTTCCGAACGCCATGGCGGCGCCGACGCCCGTCTCGGCCTATCTGCATTCCGCGACGCTGGTGAAGGCCGGGGTCTTCCTGCTTGCGCGCTTCTGGCCGGTTCTCGCCGGCACGGACGAGTGGTTCTATATCGTTGGCGCCGCCGGCATCATCACGCTGCTGCTGGGCGCCTACTTCGCGATGTTCCAGCAGGACCTGAAGGGCCTGCTCGCCTATTCGACGATCAGCCATCTCGGTCTCATCACCACCTTGCTCAGCCTCGGAAGCCCGCTCGCCACGGTCGCCGCCATCTTCCATATGCTGAACCACGCGACCTTCAAGGCGTCGCTGTTCATGGCGGCCGGCATCATCGATCACGAGACGGGCACCCGCGACATGCGCCGTTTGAGCGGGCTCTTCCGCTACATGCCGTTCACCGGGGCGCTTGCGATCGTCGCGAGCGCGGCCATGGCCGGCGTTCCGTTGCTCAACGGCTTCCTGTCGAAGGAAATGTTCTTTGCCGAGGCCATAGAGACCCACGCCGATTCCGTTCTCGACCGCATGCTCCCCTACGTGGCGACGCTGGCGAGCGCATTCAGCGTCGCCTATTCCCTGCGCTTCATCCAGACGGTCTTCTTTGGGCCGCCGCCGACCGATTTGCCGATCGCCAAGCCGCATGAGCCGCCGCGCTGGATGCGCTTCCCGATCGAGCTCCTGGTCGTCGTCTGCCTCGTCGTCGGCATCGCCCCGGCCCTGTCGGTCGCGCCCTTCCTGCATGCAGCCGTCGTCAGCGTCCTGCACGCCGATACGCCGCAATACAGCCTCTCGCTTTGGCACGGCTTCAATCTGCCGCTGGTCATGAGCATCATCGCATTGGTCGGCGGAACCGTTTTCTACTTTGCTTTCAAGGATTATCTGGGTCGATGCGAGGACGGGCCACCCATTTTCCGCCGGCTGAAGGGGCAGCGCATCTTCGAGCGGGTGCTGGTGGAAGTCTCCTGGCACTGGGCCCGAATCGCTGAAAAGCGAATCGGCACGCGCAAGCTGCAGCCGCAGCTTCGCTGGGTTGTCGTCACCGGCTTTGCGGCAGGGCTGCTTCCCCTCTATCTCTCCGGCTTCGAGGCGACGCATTTTGCGCTTTCGGGGGCCGACCCCGTCTTCGCGGCGATCTGGGCGATCGGCATCTGCCTGGCGATCGGCACCGCCTTCTTTGCCAAATACCACCGGCTCGCCGCCCTGGTGATGCTCGGCGGCGTCGGGCTCATCGTCTGCATGACGTTCATCTGGCTTTCCGCGCCCGATCTCGCCATCACGCAGCTTCTCGTGGAGATCGTCACGACGGTTCTCATTCTGCTGGGGTTGCGCTGGTTGCCGAAGCGGAATGAGGGGATCGACGATACGGTCAACCTGCGCGCTCGTTTCCGCCGCTTCCGCGATCTTGCGCTGGCCGTCATCTGCGGCATCGGCATGATGTTTATCTCCTACGCCGTCATGACCATGCCGGTGCCGGACGCCATCGCGAACTATTTCCTCGAAAACGCCTATTCGAAGGGTGGCGGCCGCAACGTCGTCAACGTGATCCTGGTCGATTTCCGCGGCTTCGATACTCTGGGCGAAATCGCGGTCCTCGGCGTCGTCGCATTGACTGTCTATGCGCTGCTGCGCCGTTTCCGTCCGGCGCCGGACAGCATGGAGATGCCGGAGCAGCAGCGGATCCAGAACCGCTTCGACGAGGAGCGGCCGGAGCGGTCCGCCGGCGATACTGTGCGCGATTATCTGCTGGTGCCTTCCGTCATCATGCAATGGATGTTCCCGTTCGTGATTGCCCTGTCGGTCTATATCTTCATGCGCGGGCATGATGCCCCCGGCGGTGGCTTCTCGGCCGGCTTGACGCTTTCGATCGGCTTCCTGCTGCAATATCTGGCCGGCGGTACGCGCTGGGCGGAGGATCGCATCCGCATCCTGCCGCTGCGATGGATGGGAGCCGGGCTTCTGGTGGCGACGGCAACGGGTATCGGGGCGTGGTTCTTCGGCTATCCGTTCCTGACGTCGCATTTCCAGTATCTGGACGTCCCGTTGATCGGCAAGGTACCGGCCGCCAGCGCTCTGCTTTTCGATCTCGGCGTCTTTATGCTTGTGGTCGGCTCCACGGTTCTGATCCTTGTGGCCCTCGCGCACCAGTCGATCCGCATCAACCGTCTGCGCGCGCTCGATGCGGACAAGGCAAAGGGGGATTGATGGAACTCATCTTGTCCATTGCGATCGGTGTGATGACGGCCTGTGGTGTCTGGCTGATCTTGCGTCCGCGCACCTATCAGGTCATCATCGGGCTGTCGCTTCTGTCCTATGCGGTCAATCTCTTCATATTCGGAGTGGGTGGCGTGAAGACAAACGTGCCGCCGCTGCTTGGCGACGGCACCGCGACGCGTGCGCTTGCAGATCCGGTGCCGCAGGCCCTGGTGCTGACGGCGATCGTCATCGGCTTCGCGACAACGGCCCTGTTCCTCGTCGTCCTGCTGGCCTCGCGCGGCCTGACCGGCACGGACCATGTGGATGGAAGGAGCGACCGGAAATGACGGGCTGGTCGCATCACCTCATCATCGCGCCGATCCTCGTTCCGCTGATTGCGGCCGCGCTGCTTCTGTTCATCGACGAGCGCTCGCGCACGCTGAAGGCGCTCGTGAGTCTGGCCGCCACGCTCCTGCTGGTGGTTATCGCGCTCGCGCTCTTCCGCACGGAAGGCGGATCGGCCGGTCAGGAGCGCGCCTATCTGCTTGGAAACTGGAGCGCCCCCTTCGGCATCGTGCTCGTGCTCGACGGGCTTTCGGCGCTCATGCTGCTGCTGACGTCCATCGTCGCCGTCGCCGCGCTGATTTTCTCGCTGGCGCGCTGGCACGCGGTCGGGGCGCATTTTCACACCATGTTCCAGCTGCTGCTGATGGGCGTCAACGGCGCGTTCCTGACCGGCGATCTCTTTAACCTCTTCGTCTTCTTCGAGGTCATGCTGGCGGCGTCCTACGGCCTGCTCCTGCACGGCTCCGGGCCGCTCAGGGTCAAGGCGGGCATGCACTACATTGCCGTCAACCTCGCGGCGGCGCTGCTCTTTCTCATCGGCGTCAGCCTGATCTATGGTACGACGGGAACGCTGAACATGGCGGATCTCGCAGTCCGTATTCCGGAAATGTCCGCCGATCGCCGTATGCTCATGCAGGCGGGCGCCGGCGTGCTCGGCATTGCTTTCCTCATCAAGGCCGGCATGTGGCCGCTCTGCTTCTGGCTGCCGACGGCCTATAGCGCGGCGTCGGCGCCGGTCGCGGGCATATTCGCCATTCTGAGCAAGCTCGGCATCTATGTCATTCTGCGGCTGACGATGCTCCTGTTCAGCACCGGGCCTTCCGCAGGATTCGGCGCGCCCGTGCTTCTTTATGGCGGCATGGCGACGCTGATTTTCGGAACCGTCGGCGTGCTGGCGTCGCAGGCGCTCGGCCGGCTGGCCGGCTTTGCGGTGCTCGTCTCGTCCGGCACCCTGCTCACGGTGATCGGCATCAACGACGGCTCGATTTCAGCCGGTGCCTTGATGTATCTCGTCAGCTCGACCCTGACGATTAGCGCCTTCTTCATGCTGATCGAGCTCGTGGAGCGCGGACAGGATGCCGGCGCCAGCGTTCTCGCCGTCACCATGGAGGCGTATGGCGATGCAGAGGAGAAGGAGCCGGCGGAAGGCGAGGGCGTCACCATGCCCGGCACCATGGCCATGCTCGGTATCTGCTTTGCCGCCTGCGGCATCCTGCTTGCCGGCCTGCCGCCGCTTTCGGGTTTCGTCGCCAAGTTTGCCATGCTTTCAGCCATGATGGGAACCGGCGCGATCGGTATTCCTCCGAGCGCTGCCGTCTGGACGCTGATCCTGCTCGTCATCCTCTCCGGCATCGCAGCCCTGATCTCCATGACGCGCGCCGGCATACGCACATTCTGGAGTTCGCTCGAGGGCACGGTTCCGCGCGTGCTCGTCATCGAGATATTTCCGGTCATGGGCCTGCTCGCATTGACGCTGGCACTGACCATCTGGGCTGGCCCCGTCATGCGGTACATGGACGCGACCATTCGCACCCTTAGCGATCCGAGCGTCTATGTGGATGCGGTTCGCAACGCTGTTGTCGCGCCGGCTACCGCCGCGGTCGAGGCAAGCAAAGCGGGAGGCCTGTGATGTTGCCTTATCCGCTTCTGGCGCTGAGCTTGATCCTGATGTGGTTGCTGCTGAACGGCTTCACGCTTGGCCAGTTGATCCTCGGCATTGTCGTTGCAGTCTTTGCCTCCTGGGGCATGGCGTCGCTGCGGCCCAGAAAGCCTCGGCTGCGGAAATGGTATCTGCTGCCCAAGCTGTTCTTCCGGGTCGTCTTCGACGTCCTGAAATCCAATTTGCAGGTGGCATGGATCATCCTGAGGGGTCGGTCGCGCACCGCCACGCCGGGCTTCGTGGTCCTTGAGTTGAGGGTCAGGGATCAGATTTCGCTCGCGCTGCTCGCCATCATCCTGACCAGCACCCCAGGCTCCGCATGGCTGGAATATGATTCCAACGACAATACCGTGCTGCTGCACGTCCTCGACCTCGAGAACGAGGCGGCATGGCGCGATACGGTCGCCAATCGCTATGAAAGCTTGCTGATGGAGATATTCGCATGAGCGCCACCATCATCCAGATGTCCGTTGCAATCGCGCAGATGATGATCGTGGCCGCGATGGCGATTGCTTCCATTCGCATGTTTCGTGGACCGCGCGCGCAGGATCGCATCATCGCGCTCGACACACTCTACGTCAACGCCATGCTGCTCCTGCTGACCTTTGGCATCGGCACCGGGCGCGTCGTCTATTTCGAGGCGGCGCTCGTGATCGGCATGCTCGGCTTTGTCGCGACCGTTGCGCTGGCGAAATTCCTGATGCGCGGGGAGGTGATCGAGTGAGCACGCCCTTTGAAAGCATGCCTTTATGGGCGGCAATCCCCGTCGGTGGGCTTCTCATCGTCGGCGCCTTCTTTACCCTGGTCGGCGCCATCGGCTTTTTGCGGCTTGGAACGTTCTACGAGCGTATCCACGCGCCCACATTGGGCACCAGCGGCGGCATCGGTGCGATCATGATCGCGTCGATGATCTTCTTCTCGGCCTCGACGCAATCGCTCGTCATCCATGAACTGCTGATCGGGGTGTTCGTGACGGTGACGACGCCGGTCACCTTCATGCTGCTCGCCCGTGCGGCGCTCCATCGCGATCGTGTTGAGCAGAACGGCAATGTTCCGCCCAAACAGTCGCCCGAAGAAACGCCGCCCGGAAGCCATTCGTCATAGGCGCCTGATCCTTTCTTTCATGTGTGGCCGATGCTGTCTGGCGACGGGCGGTGCGTAAGAGTAAGGATGCAAGCCTGGTCAGACCGATCGGTCCTCATTCAGGGGCGGTCATCGGCAAGAGCGATATGACGACACAGGAGCGGAGCAGGAAATGACGAAGATCGCGCTGGCTATTCATGGTGGCTGCGGCGTCATGCCGGAGGACAGCATGACTCCAGAGGAATGGGAAGGGGCTCGCCGCGATCTGGCCGCCGCCCTGCGTGCGGGCTATGCGCGGCTGCGGGCCGGCGACAGCGCGGTCGATGCCGTCGAGGCTGCGGTCGTGGTCTTGGAGGACAGTCCGCATTTCAATGCCGGGCATGGTGCCGCATTGAACGAAAACGGCCTGCACGAACTGGATGCCTCGATCATGAGCGGGGCAACATTGGAGGCCGGCGCCATCAGCGCATCGCGTGCGATCCGTAATCCGGTCAAGGCGGCGCGCGCGTTGATGGAGGACGGCCGTGCCGTTTACATGACCGGGTCTGCGGCCGATCGCTTTGCCGAGGCCAAGGGCCTGTGGATCGAGCCGCAATCCTATTTTACCACGCCGAAGCGGGTCGAGGCGCTGGAGGCGATGAAACGCCATGCCGCCGCCGGCACCGACGGGACGGAAAACGAAAAGCACGGCACGGTCGGGGCGGTCGCGCTCGATGCCGCAGGCCACCTGGCGGCTGCGACCTCGACGGGGGGATACACCAACAAGCCGGAAGGGCGTGTGGGCGACAGCCCGATCATCGGCGCGGGCACCTATGCGCGCGACGGCGTCTGCGCCGTGTCGGGCACGGGTCAGGGCGAGTTCTTCATTCGTTATGTCCTGGGGCATGAGGTGGCGTCTCGCGTGGCCTATCTGAAGCAGGATATCGCGACCGCAACGGAAGGGCTTGTAATGCGAGACCTCGCGCTTCACCAGATCGGTGCCGGGCTGGTGGCTATCGATGCTCAAGGCGTGGCTGTCGCGCCCTACAATACGCCGGGGATGTTTCGCGGCTGGGTGACGCCCGAAGGCAGAGCCTTCGTCGCGACCCACGAGCAGGTCTTCGAAATCGATCTGTGATGGAAGCCTTCGTGTGAGGCCATCGGCCGGCTCTCGCTTCGGCAAGAAGCAGGCTCTCAATCTCCCGTGTCGGCCTTGAGGCCGATATTTCGTGCTTCCTTTTCAAGCACATAGCAGCGCTGAACGATGGACTCGCGGCGGGAGTGCGAGAAAAGCTCCCTGCTGCCGACCTGCTCGAAGCCCAGTTTCGTCAGCACGCGACCCGAGGCGGCGTTGTCGGAAGCATGACCGGATTCGAGCCTCGACAGGCCGGCGTCCTGGAAAACGAAGCCGATCAGCGCTTGCGCCGCTTCGAATGCATAGGCCTTGCCCCAGGCCGATCTCTCCAGCCAGTAGCCCAGGCTACCCAAACGGCCGTCGATACCATCGACGTCGACGATACCGATCATTCTTCCGGCTTGCTCGATCGCGAAACGATAGGCCGTGCCGTCGGCCCATTCACGCTCATGGCTGGAAAACCAGTCCCCTATGGCGCGCTTGTCCGGCGGATAAGTGGCGTTGCCCAGCATGCGCGTCACGTTCCAATCGCGCTGGATTTCGAACGCCCGGCCCGCGTCGGTCGCAGAGGTGGGCCGCAGGCAGAGGCGCGCCGTCCCGATGGAAACACGAGGGAGCGATTGCCTGGTCATCTGGAACGCCTCGCCGATGGTGTGTTGCGCATGCGATCCCCGCACCAATACCTGGTTTTGCTCTTTCTGCGTGTGGCGGCCATGGATACTACTGTTCGTCGGAATTATAGCAACATCGAAGGAATGCGTTCGCGAGCCTTTTCCGATTGCACATCAAGCGTTCGATCCGGCGGCATATTCTTTAGCGCCAGCCAATATATTGCCGCAATGGGCGCGCAAAAGCGCCGCCTCTTGCGGGCCTAGCCGGCAGGAACATCGGGACCGGCCGTGAGAGCGTTCCGTTTACGAGGGGCGAACCCCCTTTCGCGGTCCGGTCCTTTCTTCCCTGCCGATGCCTTTGGCGTCTTCGTTCGGCGAACCGGATCCGGTGATTGCGACGCGGCATCTCCTCGCCTTCTGACGTGGGCTTCAACTGTCTGCCCAGAACGGCGATACGCGTCTGACCCGCTCTCTTTGAAGGCTTGTCTCCACCGCTGATGTTAGTGAGCAGTTTGTCTGCTATAAAGGCTATGGGCCATCCGGATCACGTTTTGGTGTTCTCACCAGCATGTGTGTAACAAAATGGCCGTCTCTTCCGTAATCCATAGTGACGCGACATGCCGCTGCCCGGACTATGGCAGCTCGAATGTCCTTTGAGCCGGCGGCTTATCCGCTGAAGGAGAACGGTGCGATGCTGAATAGACGACGAGTGCTTCTAGCAACGGTTCTTGGTGCCATCGGTTTGAGACTGGGCTATGGTTCCGCCGCAGCCAAAACGCCCGCGAATTTTCCCGTCTCCCATACGGACGAGGAATGGCAGAAGATATTGACATCAGACCAGTATGCCGTCCTGAGGGAAGAGGGAACCGAACGGCCCTTCACCAGCGCGTTGTTGAACGAGCATGGCAAGGGTAACTTCGCCTGCGCCGGCTGCGATCAGGATGCCTTCTCCTCGGCCACGAAGTTCGACAGCGGCACGGGCTGGCCAAGTTTCTGGGCGCCGCTCGACGGGGCGGTGGCAACGTCGCGCGACGCGTCTTTCGGTATGGTGCGCAACGAGGTGCATTGCAGCCGCTGCGGCGGCCATCTCGGCCATGTTTTCGATGACGGGCCGAAACCGACCGGACTTCGCTACTGCATGAATGGCGTTGCCATGAAATTTCATCCGGCTACTGCCTGAACGATCAGAGACCGACCGATGCTTTTGTTTATTCTCGCTTATCTTGGCGGTGTTCTGACGATCGTCAGCCCGTGCATCCTGCCTGTCTTGCCATTCGTCTTCGCGCGGGCTGGTCAACCCTTCCTGCGCAGCACACTGCCGATGCTGATCGGCATGGCGGCGACCTTTGCCGCCGTTACGACGCTTGCAGCCTTCGGCGGCGGCTGGGCGGTGACGGCCAACGAATATGGACGCTATGCGGCCATGGCGCTGCTTGCGCTTTTCGGCATCATTCTGCTGTTTCCGTCGCTTTCGGATCGCTTGACGCGCCCGCTCGTGTCGCTTGGCGCGCGGCTGTCGCAATCGGCCGATCGTTCGAGCCGGAGCGGAGGGTCCGCGGTTGCGGCATCGTTGCTGCTGGGCGTGGCGACCGGTCTGCTCTGGGCGCCCTGCGCCGGGCCGGTTCTCGGCCTTATTCTGACCGGGGCGGCGCTGCAGGGAGCAAGCGTCGGCACGACGCTGTTGCTGCTTGCCTATGCGCTCGGCGCGGCCACATCGCTTGCGCTTGCACTTCTGATCGGCGGCCGCGTTTACCAGGCGATGAAGCAATCGCTCGGCATCGGCGAGTGGCTGCGCCGTGGCGTCGGCGTTGCCGTGCTGGTCGCGGTCGTTGCGATCGCAATGGGGCTGGATACAGGCTTCTTGACACAGGCCTCCCTCGCAAGCACAGCATCGCTCGAGCAGAATCTGGTCGACCGCCTCCGTGCCCAGGATCCGAACAAGCCGTCATCGGTCGTCATGAAGAATGACGGCGGTGCGATGATGAGCGCCACCAACGAGATGATGATGAGCGCAAAGCCGGATGGAGCCGCCGGCGGCGGTTCGATGGCAATGGCGATGACACAGAAGCCTGCCGCCGCGCAGCTGCCGGTCGAAGGTCCCGTTCCCTCGCTCGACGGTGCCGTGCAATGGCTGAATTCGCCGCCGCTGACCGCGGCCGGGTTGAAGGGAAAGGTCGTTCTGGTCGACTTCTGGACCTATTCCTGCATCAATTGCCTGCGTGCCATTCCCTATGTCGAAGCCTGGGCGCAGAAGTACAAGGATCAGGGCCTTGTCGTCATCGGCGTGCACGCACCCGAATTCGCCTTTGAAAAGAACGTCGACAATGTGAAGAAGGCCATTGCCGATCTCGGTATCACCTATCCCGTCGCGATCGACAACAACTACGCGATCTGGCGTGCCTTCGATAACGAATATTGGCCCGCCCACTATTTCATCGACGCACAGGGGCAGGTGCGCCACCACCATTTCGGCGAAGGCGACTACGATCAGTCCGAGAGGGTGATCCAGCAGCTGCTTGCCGAAGCCGGCAAGGCAAATGTCTCTAGCGATATCGTCGCGGTAAAGGCAACGGGCGCCGAGGCCGCAGCCTCGGACGAAGCGGATGTCCAGTCGCCGGAAACCTATGTCGGCTACCTGCGTTCGCAGAACTTTGTCGATGATGCTGGCACGGTGAACGATGCTGCCCATGATTATGTCGCGGCAACTCCGAAACTCAACGAGTGGGGTCTTGCCGGCAACTGGACGGTTGGCGGACAGGAGGCCACCTCAAACAGCACCGATAGTCGCCTGTATTACCATTTCCATGCCCGCGACCTGCATCTCGTGCTTGGACCGGCGGCGGACGGAAAGCCTGTCCGGTTCCAGATCACCATCGACGGCAAGCCGCCGGCGGACAGCCATGGCGTCGATACGGATGCGGACGGCAACGGCGTTGTAACAGGGCAGAGGCTTTACCAGCTCGTTCGGACAAGTGGCCCGGTCTCCGACCATACGTTCGAGATCAAGTTCCTCGATCCCGGCGCCCAGGCCTACGCGTTCACGTTCGGCTGACCGAGGCCGTCTACTCCTGAAAAGGCCGCCCGGCGAGAAATCAGAAGCTGGGCGGCGTGCAGGCGCTGATGACTTCGCAGGGCACCGGCCCGACACAGCGGAAGCGGTGCGGGCGGCGGCTTTCGAAGTAATAGGCGTCGCCTGGCCCGAGAATGCGCCGTTCGTCATCGACGGTGACTTCGAGGCGGCCGGACAGGACGATGCCGCCTTCCTCTCCTTCATGTACCAGCGGCACCTTGCCGGTATCCGCCCCCGGCTGATAGCATTCCTTCAGGATCTGAAGGCTGCGGCCGAAGAGATTTTCACCGATCTGGCGATAGGAAATCGGTCCTTTGCCGATCTCGACCAGTTCCTCGGCCGCATAGAAGGCCTTCTTCGGCGCTTCCGGCTCGAAGGCGAAGAATTCGGCAAGCCCGATCGGGATGCCGTCGAGGATGCGCTTCAGCGCGCCCACGGACGGATTGGCCGAATTGGATTCGATCAGCGAGATTGTCGAATTGGTCACGCCGGCGCGCTTGGCAAGCTCGCGCTGGGAAAGGTTGCGCGCCAGGCGGAGATGACGCAGGCGATTGCCGATATCGACGGACATCACGGCCTCGGGTTTCAGATGTTCGAAATATCGAAAACATCCCATGCCGGAAAAGCAAAATCAATGCCTTAAGTGGATCAAGAAAAGGACTTGTTCGGAACAGGAAAATCGCTGATGTCAGGGATAGCGCAATGGAGGCGACAATGGACAAGATCACGCACCCCAATACCCCTGTTCTCGACAATTTCTGGATGCCGTTCACTGCCAATAGGCAGTTCAAGGCAGCGCCTCGGCTGCTCGCCGCCGCCGATGGCATGTATTACACCGATGTCGACGGCAACAAGGTGCTCGACGGTACGGCCGGGCTCTGGTGTGTCAACGCCGGCCATGGGCGCAAGAAGATCGCGCAGGCCGTCGAGCGCCAGCTTTCCACCATGGACTTTGCTCCGACCTTCCAGATGGGCCACCCCATCGCCTTCGATTTTGCCGCCAAGCTTGCCGCGCATGCGCCGGGCGGCCCCGAAGCGGGACTTGACCGTGTGTTCTTCACCGGTTCGGGGTCCGAATCGGTCGACACCGCTCTCAAGATCGCCATCGCCTATCAGCGCGCCATCGGGCAGGGCACGCGCACCCGTATCATCGGCCGGGAAAAGGGCTATCACGGCGTCGGTTTCGGCGGCATTTCCGTCGGCGGCCTCGTCAATAACCGCCGCGTCTTCCCGCAGATTCCCGCCGATCACATGCGCCATACTCTCGACATCGAGCGCAACGCCTTCAGCAAGGGGCTGCCTGCGCATGGTATCGAACTTGCCGAGGATCTGGAGCGGCTGGTCGCTCTGCACGGCGCTGAGACGATCGCCGCCGTCATCGTCGAGCCGATGTCCGGTTCCGCCGGCGTCGTCCTGCCGCCGAAGGGTTATCTGGACCGGCTGAGGGCCATTGCCGACAAATACGGCATCCTGTTGATCTTCGACGAAGTGATCACCGGCTTCGGCCGCCTGGGCACGCCGTTCGCGACGGAATATTTCGGTATCGTTCCCGATCTCGTCACCACCGCGAAGGGTATCACCAACGGTACGATACCGATGGGTGCGGTCTTTGCCAGCCGCAAGGTCTACGACGGCCTGATGACCGGCCCGGAAAACCAGATCGAGCTTTTCCACGGCTATACGTATTCGGGACATCCGGTCGCCTGCGCTGCCGGCCTCGCGACGATGGAGATCTACGAGGAGGAAGGGCTGTTGACGCGCGCCGCCGAGCTGGCGGACGATTGGGAGAAGGCGCTGCATTCGCTGAAGGGCCTGCCGCATGTGGTCGATATCCGCAATCTCGGCCTCGTCGGAGCCGTCGAGCTGGCACCGCGCGACGGCGCTCCCGGCACGCGCGCCTATGACGTTTTCGTCGACTGCTTCCAGAAGGGGCTGCTGATCCGCGTGACGGGTGACATCATCGCACTGTCGCCGCCGCTCATCATCGAACGCGAGCAGATCGAAACGATCGTCTCGATGCTGGCCGATGCGCTGAAGCGGGCGGCCTGATAATTTGCAGGTCTGGCCGGCGCTGATGGCGCCGGCCAGACGTCCTTCCATGGATCTTTCCGCGCCCGATCTGCGGGTGGTCCGTTGCCATCCGAAGTTCGGCCTCGTCCAGAAGCAGATGCGCTTTCCCCATAGCCATAAGCCGAACCACACGTATGGCCATCTAGCGTCCCGATGCATTTGAACGCAGTGGCCATACGATGTCGTGAGCTTTTTCCGACATCGAAGCCTTCTCGGAATCCTCCCCTGCACATGACGGAAGATTCGCCGCGAGCGAGAAATTCGCGGCCGGATAAATCTTCATTGAGACGGCTTGTCCTAGCCGTCATCCACATCCTGACATAAAGCGCATCAAAGGCCCTTTACAAAGAAATTAAACGTTTTTATTTTGATATAAACGTTTAACAAGATGCTTGCATCGCCGACAGGGAGGAACCGTTGGCACCCATTCGTATCGATAATCTCCGCAAGGGCTTTGGTTCGCTGGAAGTGCTCAAGGGCATCGACCTCGACATTGCGGATGGAGAATTCGTCTGTTTCCTGGGTCCTTCGGGCTGCGGCAAGAGTACGTTGCTTCGCTCGATCGCCGGTCTGGAAAAGCTGGATGGTGGCGTCATCCGTCTTGGCGAGCGTGACATCACCCACGAACCGTCGGCCAGGCGCGACATTGCCATGGTTTTCCAGAATTATGCGCTCTATCCGCATATGAACGTCCGCAGGAACCTGTCCTTCGGATTGGCGCTCAACGGGATGAAGCGCGGCGAGATCGACCGCCGCGTGGAGAATGTCGCCGATATCCTGCGCATCAAGGAGCTGCTCGGCCGCAAGCCGCGCCAGCTGTCCGGCGGCCAGCGGCAGCGTGTTGCCATCGGCCGCGCCATCGTGCGCGAACCGAAGCTCTTTCTGCTCGACGAGCCGCTTTCCAATCTCGATGCCGGCCTTCGCGTGACGATGCGCGTCGAATTGGCCGCGCTGCACGCCCGTCTCGGCACGACCATGATCTATGTGACGCACGATCAGGTCGAGGCGATGACGTTGTCCGATCGTGTCGTGGTCCTCGACAAGGGCAAGGTCAGCCAGTTCGGCACGCCGCTGGAGCTGTTCTACCAGCCTGCCAATCTTTTCGTGGCCGGCTTCATCGGTTCGCCGCGCATGAACTTCATCGAGGTGGCCGGAGCGTCGGGCCAGGGTTCGGGCATCACTCTTTCGGGCGGCGGCCTGATGCGACCCGTGACCTTCGAAACCGACCCGCCGACAATCCGCCCGAACGGCAAGTTCACCCTCGGCATCCGGCCGGACAAGATGGAAATCGTCTCCGCCGGCGAGGGAGAGATTGCCGGAACTGTCCGTCTCGTCGAGCGGCTCGGCACGGAAAGCCATGTGCATATCCATCTCGACGACGGCCGCGACATGACGGCGGTGGTTCGTGGCACGCATCCGGTCGCCAACGGCGAAACGGTCCATCTGCGGCTGCCGCCGCAGCATTGCTACCTGTTCGACGCTGAGGGGAGCGCGGTGCGCCGCCGCCTCGATGCCGAGACGCAGGCTCTTATCCATCATGAAAAGGGGAAGCGGGTCGCCTGATCCGGAACGGGAGTAGAGGAATGAAGAAGAGTGCGAAGATCTTTGTCAATTCACTGATCGCCTTGACGCTTGCCGGAGCCACGGCGGCGCGGGCGGATCAGGTTTTGCGGTTTGCCACCTGGGACTCAGGCGAAAGCCTTGCGATCGAGCAGAAGATCGCCAGCAAATTCGAAGAGACGCATCCGGGCGTGAAGGTGCAGGTGGAGCCCTATGCCGACGGCTTCGACCAGAAGCTGGTGGCAGCCTTCGGCGCCGGCAATCCGCCCGACGTCATGTATATGTGGAACTTTCCGCAGTATTACACCTCGCTGATGCCGCTCGACGATCTGATTGCGCGCGATGCCGCCGAGATCAAGCCCGACGATTTCCCCAAGGGGTTGATGAACACGACGCGCGTCGACGGCAAGATCTACGGCATGCCGGCGGGCTTCACGACGCAGGTCGTGTTCTACAACAAGGACATGTTCAAGGCCGCCAACGTCGAGGAGCCGAAGGATGGCTGGACCTGGAGCGACCTGCGCACCAAGGCGGCAAAGTTCCGCGACAAGGACAAGAAGATCTACGGCTTTGCCGTCGATGCCAAGCCGGACCCTTATGATTTCGAGCAGTTCCTCTGGTCGAACGGCACCAAATACATCTCCGACGACGGCAAGACGATCGACGGCTACATGAACAGCGATGCGGCTGCCGAAGTGCTCGACATGTTCGCCGACGTGGCGAAGAAGGAAGAGGCCGTCACGCTCAATGTCGGCGACGACACCACCGGCCTGACACTCTTCAAGGACGGCAAGATTGCCATGTTCCAGAGCGCCATGTGGTCGAAGGCCGGCATCGATGCGGCTGGCTTCAGCTATGGCGTGGCGCCGCTGCCGAAGTTCGGCGACAAGACCGCCCATTCGGCGCTCGGTGTTTCGGCGATTTCGATCGCCAAGGACGCCGCCCATCCCGACCTTGCCTGGGAATTCGTAAAATTCTTCTCCTCGCCGGAAGCCGTCGCCATGCGCACCAACGACCTTCCCGTGCGCTCCAGCGTCGCCGAGGCGAAGGGCATGACGAAGGACCCGGTCTACAAGCCGTTCTTCGACATTCTCGCAACCTCCGACAAGGAGACGCATGCCTTCCTCAAGAACCCGAACTGGGGGAAGATTCAGGACAATCTCGCCCGCGCCATCGAAGCGACGATGATCGACCAGGGCAACGCCAAGCAACATCTGGATGATGCCGTGAAGCGTTCGCAACGGTTCTTGAAGTAGGCGCGGGAGCGGGGAGATGAACATGATGCATCCAGACGGCGTAAGGCCGCTAACGCAGAAACGGCAATCGGCTCTTATGAGCCATCTGCCGGCCTATCTCTTCATCTCCCCATGGATTTTTGGGTTCCTGTTTTTTACTCTCGGTCCGCTGCTGTTTTCACTGACCATGAGCTTCTATGATTGGCCGGTGGTCGGCGCGCGCACCTTCATCGGCCTCAAGAACTATCGCACCATGCTCTTCGACGACCCCCAGTTCTGGGACAGTCTCTGGATCACGGTGAAGTTCGCCGCGATCTATGTGCCGTTCAACATCGTCATGTCGTTCCTGATCGCTCTATTGCTGCATCACGCTACAGTCTGGAGCGGGTTCTTCCGTACCGCCTTTTATCTGCCAAGCGTTATTTCCGGCGTTGCCCTGGTAACGATCTGGAGCTGGATCTACAGCCGGCAATACGGCCTTTTGAACTTCATGCTGTCATTGGTCGGCATCGATGGGCCGAACTGGCTCGGCGATCCGGGCCTGGCAATCATCGCGATCCTTATCGCCAGCCTCTGGGGTTTCGGCGGCACGATGCTGATCCTGCTGACCGGCCTCAAGGCGATCCCCAAGGAACTGTACGAGGCGGCGACCGTTTCCGGCATTCCGGGCTGGGCGCAGATGCTGTTCATCACCCTGCCGATGCTGGGGCCGATGCTGCTTTTCACCTTCATCACCTCGATCATCGCCGCCTTCCAGCAATTGACGATCGCGCTGCTGCTGACCAAGGGCGGCCCATTGGGCTCCACCTATTTCTTCGCCATGTACATCTACGACAATGCCTTCAAATATTTCGATATGGGCTATGCGGCTGCGGGCTCGTGGGTGATGTTCATCATCGTGCTCGCTCTCAGCCTGCTCGTCATGCGCTGGTCGGCGGCATGGGTCTATTACGAGGGCCAGGTTCGTGAAAAGGGAGGCGATCATGCGTAAGACGCTGCTCTATTCCGCCCTCATCCTGCTTTCCGCTCTCTTCATCGCGCCCTTCTATTGGACCTTCATGACGGCCATCAAGAGCCAGGCCGATCTCTACCGGTTTCCGCCGGTCTTCTGGCCCTCGGAATGGCACTGGGAAAACTTTGCCGCCGCCTGGAGCAAGCAGCCTTTCGGCACCTATTTCCAGAATTCGCTCATTGTCGTCGTGTTTTCGACCATCGGCCAGCTCATGTCCAGCTCGCTGGTTGCCTATGGCTTTGCGCGTTTCAAGTTTCCCGGCCGGGATCCGCTCTTCATCCTGCTTCTCGCCACCATGATGATCCCTTGGGACGTCAAGATGATCCCGCTCTATATGGAATTCAATCTGCTCGGCTGGATCAACACGCTGAAGCCGCTGATCGTTCCGGCCTATTTCGCCGATGCCTTCTTCGTTTTCCTGCTGCGCCAGTACATCATGACGATGCCGATCGAGATCGACGAAGCGGCGCGCATGGATGGTGCCAATTCCTTCGATATCTACTGGCGCATTCACCTGCCGCTGATGATGCCGGCGCTCGTCCTGGTCGGTACGTTTCACTTCATGAATGCCTGGAACGACTATCTCGGGCCGCTGATTTTCCTCAACGATCAATCCAAGTACACGCTGACGCTCGGTCTCTCGATGTTCAAGGGGCTGCATGAGGTGGATGTGACGTCGATCGCGGCGATTACCGTGGTGCTCTGCCTGCCGCCGCTCGCGCTCTTCTTCCTGGCGCAGCGTTACATCATGGACGGCGCCGTGGGCTCGTCGGTCAAGGGGTAGCCATGCTCTTCGATATCGCTCATATCCCCTTCAGCCGGCGGGGGCGTTTCCTTACCCTGTCGATGATGTCCGTGCCCGGAGCCGCCGGTGAGCAGGCGCTTTATCTGCGCTTCGTGGCGGGCGGCGACGAGCGACCGTCTCTCGGGCGGCTGTGTCGCGTGGACTTTCTCGATATGTCGGGCAATCCGGCGAAGCCGGCTTTCGAACTTGCGCCTGAGCGATTGATCGTGCGCGGCAATCACGGCGCGGCCGAATTCGTCATAGGCGAAGGGGAGCGGCTGCATATCCGCGGCGCGGGCGGCGGCGTGCGCTTTCACCTCGAAGGGTCGCGCTACGACTACCTCTATCGCACGCCGCAGGGCGAGCCGTGTCTGGTCGCTGCCGCCGAGAACGTGAAGTTCATCCCGCGCGCCGATCTCGGCTCGCTCGCCGTCACCGGCTCCTGGCAGCGGGATCATTCGGAGAAAGTCAGTTTCACCTTCTCCGGAGAGGGTGCCTTCGAAGGCAATATCGACTTTTTCCGTGCCGTACCGCCGCGCGAGCTGCCCGGTTCGTTCGATCAGGCTCTGGCCGGGGCGCGCACGGAATTTGCCGCGTGGCATGAGGCTATGCCGCACGGCCTTTCGGATCAGGCGGAAGCGCATCGCCTCGCAAGCTATCTTCTGTGGGCCAATACCGTCCCCGCAGGCGGCGCACTGACCCGACCGGCGATCTACATGTCCAAGAACCACATGATCAACGTCTGGAGCTGGGACAACGCTTTCTCGGCTTTCGGCGTCGCCGGGGTCGACAAGGATCTGGCCTTTGACCAGTTCGCCGTCATCTTCGATCATCAGGACGCCTCGGGGCTGCTGCCGGATTACCTCAACGATCGCGACGTGCTCTTTGCCTTCACGAAACCGCCGGTGCATGGCTGGGCCGTCTCACTGATCGAGGCAATGCAGCCGGGTTTCCTGACGGCGGAGCGCAAGGCCTATCTCAGGACCGCGATCGGCCGCCAGGTCGACTATTGGCTGACCCATGCCCGCACCGGCAACGATGCGCTTCCGTGCTACTTTCACGGCAATGACAGCGGCTGGGACAATTCCACCTTCTTTGCCGAAGGCGGCCCGGTCGTCACGCCGGATCTGCCCGTTTTCCTCATCCTTGCCTGCGATGCGCTTGCTGCCCTTCTGGACGACGATCGGCTGCGCGCCGAGGAGTGGAAGCAGAAGGCGGATCGGCTGCAGGCGATGCTTTTCCGGGATCTCTGGACCGGCGAGACGTTTCGCGCACGCCTGATGCAAGACCCTGGCCGCGCACTGCCCGACCAGAACCTGATCCAGTTCATGCCGTTGCTCCTCGGCGAGAGATTGCCGCGCGATATGGCGCGAAAACTGGTGACGCGGCTCGCCGATGGCGGATACGTCACGCAATGGGGGCCGGCAACCGAAAGCGTGAAGAGCCCCTTCTATGAGGATGATGGCTATTGGCGCGGCCCGATCTGGGCGCCGACCACGCTGCTGCTCTGGGATGGCTTGCGCAAACAAGGAGAAATGGAAATGGCGCGAACAATCGCGGAAAAGTTCTGTTCTCTTGCTTCCAAAAGCGGTATGGCCGAAAACTTCGACGCTCGGTCGGGGAGGGGATTGCGCGACCGGGCTTTTGCCTGGACATCCGCCGTCTATATTCTCTTGGCCGCCTCCCTCAGCACGAAACAGCCGTAGCGAGCCGAACTGCATGCAGAGACCGACGATCAAGACTATCGCGCAGGAAACGGGCCTTTCGATCGCAACCATATCGAAAGCTCTCAAGAATTCGCCGCAGGTCCGTCCGGAAACCCGCGCGATCGTCGTCGCCGCTGCCGAGCGCGTCGGCTACGAGCTGAACATGCACGGCGTACAGCTGCGCACCGGCAAGACCTATCAGGTGGCCGCCATCATGACCGCGCCGGGGCCGAAACAGCAGGAATGGGAAGGCGTCGAATATGCCCAGCTCTTGAGCGGCATCTCCTGGGCGCTCGAGGAAAGTCCTTACCGCGTCTCCCTCTATGCCGTCCGCAATTTCGAGGAGAGCCTCGCGACCATCCGGCAGATCGTCTCGCTCAAGAAGGCCGATGGCATCATCGTCTCCGGTACGCGCGCCGACGACCCCCGCGTCCGCATCATGCAGGATGCCGATTTCCCGTTCGTCACCTATGGCACGACGATCCATAATGATCCGCACGCCTATGTCGATGCCGACAATGAGCAGATGATCCGTCGTTCGGTCGCACGCCTTGTCGAGCGCGGCCACCGGCGCATCGCGCTCATCAATCCGATGGCGGATCTGAGCTACGCGATTACCCGTCTCGATGCCTATCGCGGTGCTCTGGATATCGCAGGCTTGCCGTTCGACCCGGCCCTTGTCGTTCACGACCGGCTGACGCCTGCTTTCGGTCGCGAGAGCGTCCTGACGATGTCCCGGCTGGCCGATCCGCCCACGGCCTATATCTGCGCCAACGAAGCCTCGGCGCTCGGGGCCTTTTCCGGTTTCCACGAGCGCGGTCTGGTGCATGGACGCGATGCGGTGATCAATGCGACCGACGATCTCAATGTCAGTCAATATTTCGCGCCGCCGATCACCACCTATTTCCTGCCGATCAACGAGCCGAGCGAGCTGCTGGGGAGCTATATTCTTCGCCGTATGGAGGGCGAGCCTCCTGAGGCTCTTCAGGCGCTCATCATGCCCAAGCTGATCGAGCGTTCGGACGATCGAGTCGGCCCGAAGCGCTGAGCAGGCCCGCCTTTCCTGCATTCGAGCGGAAATTATCCGAGACGTCTTTTCCGTTTCGGAGCCGGTTTCCCTTGCTCTTCGATGTCGCACGCTCTCCTGCTGGAAATTGTGAGTATCGGCAATAAAAACGTTTATATTTTGTATTGAAAACGTTTATATTCCTTGTTAGGAAACCAAGGCATGAAGCGAAGATCGGATGGATGGCGTCGAGGGGCTGGGTCTTCTGAGGAGTTTTGTCGCGTGCCGCCGCGGTGGCGGTGCCGATGGTTGAGGAGGAAGAAATGAAGAAATTTGTCATGACGCTTGCGTTTGCCATGCTGGCTACAGGCGCTGCCCATGCCGCCGATCTCGGCGGCAAGCTGCTCAAGGTCGGCTCCGACACCACGTCGCCGCCGATGGAGAGCATCGATCCGGCAAGCGGTCAGATCGTCGGCTTCGACGTCGATGTCGTCAACGCCATCTGCGCCAAGATCCATTGCCAGGCCGAGTTCGTGACGACGGGCTGGGATGGCATTTTCGCGGCGCTCGACCAAAGCAGCTTCGATCTGGTGGCTTCGGGCGTGTCGATCACCGACGAGCGCAAGAAAGCGATGGATTTCTCCGATCCGTATATCGTCAACAGCCAGGTCGTACTGACGCGCGCCGAAGACCAGGGCATCACGCTCGAGCAATTCAAGGCGCAGGGCCGCAAGCTCTCGGCGCAGGCCAACACCACGGATGCGCAGGTGGCCGAGGGCCTCGTCGGCAAGGAAAACGTTGCTGCGTACGACACCTTCAGCGCGGCAATCATCGCGCTCAAGAACAAGGATGTCGACGGCGTCGTCATCAACGGCGCGAATGCGGCCGCCTATGAGCGCGAGTTCGCGGGCCAGCTGGTCGCGGCCATCAAGGGTCTTCAGTCCGATCCGATTGGTCTCGTCTTCCGCAAGGGCGACGAGAATGTCGCGGCTTTCAACGAAGGCCTGCAGGAGATCAAGAAGGACGGCACGCTCGATAAGCTCGTCGCCAAGTATTGGGGCCTCAAGTAAGTCTTTTGCCGGGAGCGTATCATCGCGCTCCCGGCATCATCTGTTCGATCTGGCGCTGGAGGCCGGAATGTCATTCATCAAAAGCGTGCGGCCCAGCAACCTCATCATTCTCGCGGCGCTGCCTTTCATCGTCTATCTCTTCGCATCGTCTCCGGACTATCAGCGCTCGCTGCAGGCGATCCTCGGCGTGGAGCCGGGATCTGCGGCCTTCGTGCCCGGCTTCCTGCTGCTGTCCATAGCATTCGCATCCGCCATCGGCGTTCTCGCTCTGTCGAAGATGAAGGTCGCCCGGCCTCGCCTGACGATCGCTGTGGCGCTTCTTGGGCTGGTCGCGACCGCAGCCATCCTTGCGGGCGATATGGTGCATCCCTTCATCGCTTCGGTGGTCGCCAATAGCGTCGATCCGTTCAAGTCCGATCTCGTGATCAAGGGTGTCACGCCGCGCCAGTTGACACCGGAGGCGGATGTCATGGTGCGTCACGTCGAAGCCTGGATCTGGCCGGCCTATGCGCTCTTGCTGGTCGCTGGCCTCGGATTGCTCGCTGCCGGCAATCGTGCCGTGGTGCCGGCCGAAAGCGCCGTGCGCTGCGCAGGCGTCTGGCTGCTTGCCGTCGTCAACGGCGCTGGCCTCGCCTTTGTATTCCTGATTGCCTATATCGCTTTCGCTTCCGGTCTTGCGACGACGATCCGCGCCGCCATCGCGGCCTATCTTCTCGCCGCCGCTCTCGGCCTCGTCTGGGTCGGCTTGCAGAAACTGCATTATACGCGCTCGAGCCTGATGGCCTTCATCATCATGACGGTCTGCCTTGCCGCGCTCTCGGCGTGGTTCCTGCTGCAGCCGCGCGACGACTATGTTCTTGCCGGCACGCTCGGCGGCAAGATCGGCATCGTCACCAACACCCCGTCGGGTCTCATCAGCGCGGTGCGCTTCGGTCAGTACGACGGTGCTCCCAAGACGGAAACGCCGGTCAGGACCTTCGTCACGCCGCAGCAGGCCATCGAGGCAATCGGCAAGAAGCAGGATGTCAGCGGTGCCTTGTTGCCGGCTGCATCCGCTCCCTCCGACTGGCCGATCGTCTGGCGTACGCAGGCGTTGAACGATCGCGATCGGGCCGCGGGCATCACCTTCTCGGTCGTCGCCATCGTGATCGGTCTTCTGACCCTCGGCGGCTTTCTGCATCGCCGCCACCCCTTGTCGATCGGTTCCGAGTTCATCGTCGATACGATCCGCGGCATTCCGATGCTCGTCATCGTCCTCTATGTCGGCCTGCCGCTCAGCGGCGCATTGAAGGACGCGACGCAGGGCGTATTCGATCCTCCGAACCTGATGCGCGGCATCGTCGCGATGGCGCTGGCCTATTCGGCCTACCTTGCGGAGATCTTCCGCTCGGGCATCAATGCCATCCCGGCTGGCCAGATCGAAGCTGCGGCAAGCATCGGGCTCAACCGCTGGCAGACCGCGCGGCTGGTTATCCTGCCGCAGGCATTCCGCATCGTCATTCCGCCGCTCGGCAACGAGCTTATCGCTATCCTGAAGGACACGTCGCTGCTGTCGATCCTGTCGATCCGCGACATCACGCAGCGCATGCGCGAGTTCCAGTCGGCGAGCTTCCTGCCGTTCGCGCCCTATAACTCCGCGGCGGTTCTCTACATCCTGCTGACGCTTGCTGCCGCAAGCTTCGTAAGCCTCGTCGAGAAGAAGTATGACGTCAAGCATCGCTGATCGTTCCGCAGGGCCGCACGCGACCGCCGGCACGGTCCTGGTGACCGGCGCGTCGCGGGGTCTCGGCCATGCGCTCGCCTCGCTCTATGCCCAGGCGGGCTGGCGCGTGCTGGCATGCATGCGCGAGATGCCGCCGGAGCCGAAGGGTTTCATGCAGCGCCATTCTCTCGATGTCGGGGATGCCGCCTCGATCGAGGCGCTTGGCACAACTCTCGAAGGCGAGGCGATCGATATCGTCATCAACAATGCCGCCGTTCGTGGCGACACCGGCGGTCTTGGCTCGCTCGATGCCGATGATTTCATGGAGGTCATGCGGGTCAACGCGCTGGCGCCGCTGCTGATCGCGCGGGCGCTCCGGCCCAATCTCCTCGCGGGCCAACGCAAGCTCTTGGTCAATATCAGCAGCCGCGCCGGTTCGCTCGCGGAAGGCACCGTCGATGATGATGACGGCGATTATGCCTACCGGTGCTCGAAGGCGGCGTTGAACATGGCGACGGTGAAGCTCGCGCAGGATTTTCAGCGCGACGGCATTGCCGTCATCTCGCTGCATCCGGGTTGGATCCGTACCGACATGGGCGGCCCGGATGCCGTCGTCGACATCGCGCAAAGTGCGCATTGCTTGAAGGCCCTGATCAACACGACGACGATGGCCGTCACCGGAAGCTTCCGGGCCTACGACGGCAAGACTGTATCTTGGTAAGGGAAAGGGCGGGGCAATGACCGACGCGAACAGGCAGCATGGCGGTGAGATCGAAGCAATCGACGCGCTTCTCCGCAACAGCTACGGCATCTCGGGCAGGATTATCGCGCTGCCCGGCGAGCACGACCTGAACTATTGCATCGAGGCGGAGGACGGAACCCGCTTCCTGCTCAAGCTGCACGCTCCGGGCGATGCGGACGACCTTGCCATGCAGGTCGCCGTGCTCGATCATCTCGCTCAAGCCGCGCCGGAGCTTCCGATTTCGCGTGCGCTTCCGGACAAAAGCGGTTCCACGGCAATCGCCGCCGAGCTGCGTGGCCAGCGTACGGCGCGCTTGTTGACCTGGCTGACCGGCAGTGTCTGGTCGAAATCGCCGGCACGCGGCAGGCAGAGTATCGTCACGCTTGGCCGGCTGCTGGGCGAGATGGACCGAAGCCTCGAAAGCTTCAGCCATCCGGGCGCAACGCGCTCCTATGCCTGGGATATCGGCCACGCCGACATGCATCTGGAAAACCTGGTCTTCATTGCCGATGCGGACAAGCAGGCGGTCGTAAGAGCGGTTCTCGACCGCTTCCTCCATGAGGTGCTGCCGCGGCTGCGGCAATGCCCGCGTCAGGTCATTCACAACGACGCCAACGACTACAACGTTCTACTGGATGACGCCGGCGCGGTCAGCGGTCTGCTCGATTTCGGCGACATGGTCGAGACCTGGCGCGTCATCGAGATCGCCGTCGCCGGCGCCTATGCGCTGATCGGCGCGGATGATCCGGTGGATGCGATCGCGCGCCTTGCCGGCGCCTATCACGCGGTCAATCCCATCAGCGACATCGAGGCGGAGCTCATCTTCGATCTGACCTGCACGCGCTACGCGGTCAGCATGTGCATGGCGGCAAAGCAGATCCGCGACAATCCGGAAAACACCTATCTGCTGGTCAGCCAGGAGGATGTCTGGCGCGAACTGCAGCGCCTGCAGCGGGAGAACCGCTCGCTGGCGGTTGCCCGCATCCGCGATGCCTGCGGCTTCGAGCCGATCCCGCACAGCGCCCGCATCGAGCGCTGGCTGGAAAGAAACGCTCATGACTTTGCCGGAGTTCTCAAGCCGTCGCTGACCAAGCCGAAGGTGCTTGCGCTCGATCTGACGGCGACCGGACCGGATGCCGGAGCATGGGCGACGCTCGATGCCGCCGGGGCCGAACGGCTGATCGAAGAGCGCGTCGGCCAGGCCGGAGCCGATTTCGCCATCGGCCTCTACGCGGAGGATCGCATCGTCTACAAGGGCGATGCCTACGAGACCCCAACCGCCGGCCAGCGCCGGACGGTTCATCTCGGCATCGATCTTTTTGCCCCGGCGCGTGAGCCTGTTCATGCGCCCTTTGCCGGTGCGGTCGCCTTCATTCACGACGATGCGGTCGATTTCGGTTTCGGTCCCACGGTGCTGCTCGAACATCGCACGGAAGAGGGAGATATCTTCTGGACGCTCTACGGCCATCTTTCGCGCCAGAGCGTTGCCAGGCTGGCCGTGGGGCAGGCTGTCGCCCGGGGCGAGGCTTTCTGCACCCTTGGCGAGGCGTCTGAAAACGGCAACTGGTCGCCACATCTGCACTTCCAGATCGTCACGGACCATCTCGGCCTCGGTGCGCGGATGCACGGTGTCGGCGTGGGTGAGCAATGGCAGGTCTGGCGGGCCATCAGTCCCGACCCGAGCGTGGTGTTCGGCTTTTCCACGCCCGCTTCGGTCATCGTTGCGCGGGACAAGGATTTTCTGGTGCGCGAGCGTCACCGGCGGATCGGCCGTTCGCTCAGTATCGCCTATTCCGCAACGCCGCTGAAGATCGTCGGCGGCGAAGGGGCCCATCTCATCGACGAGGCAGGCACCCGCTGGCTCGATATGGTCAACAACGTCTGCCATGTCGGCCATTGCCATCCCCGGGTGGTGAAGGCAGCGCAGGCGCAGATCGCCAAGCTCAACACCAACTCGCGTTATCTGCACGACTCGCTCGTCGAATATTCCCGTCGCCTGGCGAACCTTTTGCCCGATCCGCTCAACGTCTGCTTCTTCGTCAATTCTGGCAGCGAGGCGAACGATCTCGCGATCCGGCTGGCGCGTGCCTATACCGGCAACCGCGACATCATCACGGTCGACCACGCCTATCACGGACACCTGTCGAGCCTGATCGACGTCAGCCCCTACAAGTTCGCCGGCAAGGGCGGGGAAGGGCGGCCGCGGCATGTGCGCGTTGCTGAAATGCCCGATCTCTATCGTGGCAGATTCCGCTATGGCGATGCGGATGCCGGCCGCAAATATGCCGATGACGTGCGCGACCAGGTCGCGGCCCTGGCGGTGGAAGGCCGGCGTCCGGCGCTCTTCTTCAGCGAGGGCATCCTCGGCACCGGCGGCCAACTGACGCTCCCGGCCAACTATCTGAGGGAAGCCTACGCCCATGTCCGGGCGGCGGGCGGCCTTTGCCTGGCCGACGAGGTGCAGGTCGGATTCGGCCGCGTCGGCAGCCATATGTGGGCTCATGAATTGCAGGACGTGGTGCCCGACATCGTCACGATGGGCAAGCCGATCGGCAACGGCCACCCGATGGCCGCCGTTGTTACGACGGAGGCCATCGCGGCCGCCTTTGCCAATGGCATGGAGTATTTCAACACCTTCGGCGGCAACCCGGTTTCCGCCGAGATCGGCCTTGCCGTTCTCGACGTCATCCGCGACGAGCGGCTGATGCATCATTGCCGCGTCGTCGGCGACCGGCTGATGGATGGCGTGCGCGCCCTTGCTTCGCGCCATGAGATCATCGGCGACGTGCGCGGCCATGGCCTCTTCAACGGCGTCGAGCTTGTGCGTGATCGTGAGACGCTGGAGCCCGCCGCCGCGGAACTGGATTTCGTGATCGCCGAGATGAAGCGCAAGCATCACATCCTGCTCAGCAGCGAGGGGCCGCATCATAACGTGTTGAAGGTAAAGCCGCCGGCGCCCTTCAGCGCGGAGGATTGCGACCGGTTTCTCGACGGGCTCGATGAGACCTTGTCTCGTTTGCCTCCTCGCTAGCCCCTGATCCAGAACAGAGATCACGTCGCGACGATTTCGGCGGCGATATAAACGTTTAAATTTCGACTGCGACAAAGGGTGATGCCCGACGTTCGGCGACTTGAATGAAGAAGGACAAGACAGTGCACAAGCCGCTCGCCAGACAGAACAATTTCGATGCCAGCCGGCCGGATGCCGGCATGCTGGAACTTGGCGTCTGCTATTATCCGGAGCAATGGCCGCGGACGAAATGGGAGGAAGATGCCGCGCGCATGGTGGAGCTGGGGCTCGCCTGGGTGCGCATCGGCGAATTTGCCTGGTCGCATATCGAGCCGAAATCCGGCGTCTTCCAATGGGACTGGTTCGACGACGCGGTCGAGGTGCTCGGCAAGGCGGGATTGAAGGTCATCATCGGCACGCCGACGGCCGCTCCTCCCAAGTGGCTGGTGGATCGTTACCCGGACATCCTGCCCGTCGACGCGCGCGGCGCCGTTCGCAAGTTCGGCGCGCGCCGGCACTATTGTTTCTCCAGCCAGCGCTATCGTCTGGAAGCCGCGCGTATCACTGAAGCAGTGGCGCAGCGCTATGGCAAGCATCCCTTCGTGCATGCCTGGCAGACCGATAACGAGTACGGCGACCACGACACGATTCACAGCTATTCGCGAGTGGCGCTCCACGCCTTCCGCGAGTGGCTGGCCGCGCGCTACGGCACGATCGAGGAGCTGAACCGCGCCTGGGGCACCACATTCTGGAGCATGCACTACAACAGCTTCGACGAGGTGGATCTGCCCAACAATCTGGTCGAGGAGCCGAGCCCGACGCATCTGGTCGACTATTTCCGCTTCTCGTCCGATCAGGTGAAGAGCTTCAACAAGGCGCAGGTCGACATCATCCGCCGCCACTCACCGGGCCGGCCGGTCACGCATAACTTCATGTCGCAGAACACCGACTTCGATCATTACAAGGTCGGCGAAGATATCGATATCGCATCGTGGGACGTCTATCCCATGGGCGGGCTCATCAATGGCCGGCTGAGCACCGAGGAAAAGCAGCGCTATCTGCGCGTCGGCGATCCCGATCAAACGGCCTTCAATCATGACCTCTATCGGGCGGTCGGCCGCGGCCGGGCCTGGGTCATGGAGCAGCAGCCGGGACCGGTGAACTGGGCCTCGCACAACCAGTCTCCGGCCGATGGCATGGTGCGCTTGTGGACATGGCTCGCCTATGCCCACGGTATCGACATGGTTTCCTATTTCCGCTGGCGGCAGGCGCCGTTCGCGCAGGAGCAATTCCATGCAGGCCTCCTTCTGCCGAACAGCGAAGAGGATCAGGGCTACAAGGAAGTGGCGCAGGTCATTGCCGAGATGAAGCTGCTGCCGAAGGGCGAGGCGCGCGACAAAGCCGCCGTTGCGTTGCTGCTCGATTATGAATCCCGCTTTGCCACCCGCGCCTTGCCGCAGGGTCGCGATTATGCCGCCTCCGCCATTGCGCTCGACTGGTATTCCGCCGTGTCGCGCCTCGGCGTGGACGTCGATTTCATCGGCCAGCATTCCGATCTCGAAGGATACAGGCTGGTGCTGGCACCCGATCTCGTCATTCCCGATCCGGATTTCATTGCGCGCCTCAAGGCTTCCGGCGCCAAGGCGCTGTTCGGGCCTCGCAGCGGCAGCAAGACCCGCGACATGCATATTCCCGCCGATCTGCCGCCGGGCGTGCTTGGCGACCTCCTGGATTTCCGCGTCACGCGCGTCGAGTCTCTGCCGCCGTTCCAGTCCGAGACCGTTCTCTACGGCAATTCCAGCCACGAGACCTCCACATGGCGGGAAACGATCCGGACTACGGAGACGGTGCTGGCGACGTTCCAGGGAGACTATCGGCCGGATTCACCGGCCGTCATCGGCAATGACATCGCGCGCTACTGCGCCACGCTGCCGCGCGACGAGTTCCTGTTGAAGCTCATGGGCGACACGTTTGCCTGGGCCGGCGTGAGCAGCCTGCCGGATCTCGGCGATCTGCGCCTTGCGCGGCGCGGGAGGCTGCACTTCGCCTTCAACTATGGAAGCACGGTGGCGGCTGTCCCCGCAGCGCAGGATGCCGAATTTCTGATCGGCAACCGCGTGCTTGCGCCTGTCGGCGTGGCGGTCTGGCTCGATGGAGCCAAGGGTGCTGCGGCCGAGTGATGCGTCTCAAACGGCAGGCTCCGCCTGCCGTTCGCGGTGCGACAGCTTGCCTGTGGCAATACCGACAAAATGCCTGATGTCGTCGTGCAGGGCGCCGATGTCGTTTTCCTGTGCGCGCCATGGCGCCTGCCGTGATCTTCTGGTCATATTCAAGGTGCCATCGGCAAAGCGTGCCGGTGGATAATTGGGAAACCGGTCGCAGGCCGGTGCTGCCCCCGCAACGGTAGCGGACCGAATACTATCGACGGATGCCACTGGCACAACTGCCGGGAAGGTTGTCGACAGCGTCCGAACGGACAGGTCCGAAGCCCGGAAACCAGCCTTGACGGCAGGCTTGATTGATCACGGCGGGTGATCGAGAGGCGAATGCGGGCGTCTTGAGATCGCCCGGTTCCAATCTCGCAGCTTTCGTAGCAGTCATGCATGCGCCGGCCCGGTCACCGCTGAAGTCGCGGCTGCCGGAACCGATTTCGCTGCTGTTCAGCCCGTTGAGGAGCGGGCCGATCCGAAGATGCCCGGGATTCCGGGCGAGGATGTTCAAGCGTTCAATCAAGGAGGAGATGGCATGACTGGGAACAGAGGCGTCGTCTACATGCGACCCGGCAAGGTCGAGGTTCGCGATATCGACGATCCGAAGCTGGAGGCGCCGGATGGCCGCCGCATCGAGCACGGCGTAATCCTGAAAGTGATTTCCACGAATATCTGCGGCTCCGACCAGCATATGGTGCGCGGCCGCACGACCGCCATGCCGGGCCTCGTGCTCGGCCATGAGATCACCGGAGAGGTCATCGAAAAGGGCATCGATGTCGAGATGCTCGACATCGGCGATATCGTCTCGGTTCCGTTCAACGTCGCCTGCGGCCGCTGCCGTTGCTGCAAGTCGCAGGACACTGGCGTCTGCCTGACGGTGAATCCGTCGCGGGCCGGCGGCGCCTACGGCTATGTCGACATGGGCGGCTGGATCGGCGGCCAGGCGCGCTACGTCACCGTGCCCTACGCGGATTTCAACCTGCTGAAGTTTCCTGACCGCGACAAGGCCATGGCCAAGATCCGCGATCTCACCATGCTGTCGGATATTCTGCCGACCGGCTTTCACGGTGCAGTCCGCGCGGGCGTCGGCGTGGGCTCCACCGTCTATGTCGCGGGCGCAGGCCCGGTCGGTCTCGCGGCAGCCGCCTCCGCCCGCATCCTGGGCGCGGCTGTCGTTATGATCGGCGACTTCAACAAGGATCGTCTCGCGCACGCCGCCAAGGTCGGCTTCGAGCCTATCGATCTCTCCAAGAGCGATCGTCTCGGCGACATGATTGCCCAGGTCGTCGGCTCCAACGAGGTGGACAGCGCCATCGATGCCGTCGGCTTCGAGGCACGCGGTCATTCCGGCGGCGAGCAGCCGGCAATCGTGCTCAATCAGATGATGGAGATCACCCGCGCAGCAGGGTCGATCGGGATACCCGGATTGTATGTGACGGAAGATCCGGGTGCAGCAGATGCCGCGGCCAAGCAGGGCAGCTTGTCGCTGCGTTTCGGTCTTGGCTGGGCGAAGGCGCAATCCTTCCACACCGGACAGACGCCGGTTCTGAAGTACAACCGGCAACTCATGCAGGCGATCCTACATGACAGGCTGCCGATTGCCGATATCGTCAACGCCAGGATCATCTCGCTCGAAGATGCGGCGCAAGGCTATGAAAGCTTCGACCAGGGCGCTGCCACGAAGTTTGTCCTTGATCCGCATGGTGAGCTGTTGAAGGCAGCTTGAGGCACGGAAGCTCATACGACCACGCAAGGGCTCTCAGATGAAGATGACCGTGAGCGGGATCATGCATTCCCGCTCACGGTACTGTTTCCCTAAATGCTCGTGAGTTTGCCGGGCAACAAAAGGGCAATAAACCTCCAAGCCAAGTCAAATCGCGTTGGAAACGGCGGCCCGTTGCCGCCACCGAAGATGTCGGGCAGATATGGACGGAGGTCCTGGTTAGCGATGCTCACGGGTCTCATCTGAAGCAGAAGGCTCTCACCACTCAGAAGGTGACGAGACATCTTTTCATGAGCTGCTGAACCGTAAAATCATGCGCCTTCGGGATCAGGAAAAGCGTCAAACGGCGCTGCCGCCAAGGCTAATCGTCATCGATAATAGCAGTCGGTGTTGCCATTATACATCTATCCTTTACATTTATAGGGGCATCCCTATGGAGGAGCTCCGTCATCGCTTCCTAAGCAACGACGGCTTGGCAAGGAACGCTAACCCGAAGAGAACAGAAAAATGGCAAACTTTCTTGATAAATGGTCTTCTAAGAAGGCTGATAAGCCAAAGGCTGGCGCACGGAATGTCGTCGATACGTTTCGTGCACGAGTAGCGGAACAGAAGGCATATCTGGAGGAGTACGAGCGCGATTCAGCTGGTTTCAAGAAGTGGCGCTCCACCTGGTTCCAGCGCGTCCCCGGCGGCTTCGGCGTGACGGTTGGCCGTGACTCCGTCAATGCCGGCCATGGATTGAGCTATGTCGTCGTCGAAGCAGTCAAGGACGTGGCAGAGTTTCTCGACGATCTCACCTATCACGCGGAGAACGACGTCGGCTTCCAGCAGGCGCTCGAGCAGAACCGCCAGCGTCGCGTCGCACTTTTGAATGCGGCAAAGACCGGGGGAGATGCACCTGCCTCGAAGACCAAGGCGAAGGCCAAGCCTGCCGCAGCAAAGCCGGCTGCTGCCAAATCCGTTGCCAGCAAGGCGGCACCCAAGGCTGCTCGGGCCAAGGCTGCTCCTGCAGCTGCTCCGGCGCCGGCTGTTGCAGAAACGGCAAAGCCGAAGCGCACTCGCAAGCCGAAAACTGCAGGCGCTGCCGAGTAAAGACAATAAAGCCCGCTTCGTGCGGGCTTTATTGTGCCGCTGTCGAGCGGCTTGAGCATCTCCCGTTCGGGATACAGCCGAGCGCAAGGCTGTGCCGATACAGCCACTCCTGATGCCTGATCTCACCGCATCATCGGGAGATGAACGAGGCGACGCAAGCAGATCTGTAATGAAGGCAGATCTGCCTTCGGTGTTGTCCAGGTCATAGGGCCTGGCAACACGCCGCAAGGCGAGGGAAAGAAACGCGGCACTGGCGACGTCGATGGATCGGCAGGATCTCTCAGCTGATATCAAGCTGCAATACCGAAGCAGCCCGCAGAGGACGGCACGGCTGCATCGGGCAAATGGATAGGGTGGCGCCTCCCGCAGGCCGAGTGATCGAGGGGGCGCGATCACGCCCGGCCTTGGGAAGATTGCTTCTCACGGCAGGAAGCAAGTCACGTTCGTCACGCGCCCCGCCGCCAATCCGAAAGGAGCGGCGAAGGCCGCTCCTTTCGGCCGATTTCACTTTTTCTCGCTATACGCCTTGATGGCGGCGGCAACTTCGTTCCGCGCCTTTTCGGCGCTCTCGAAGCCGCCAACTTCGACAACCTTGCGGGCGTCTGGAAGCTGCTTGTAGACACGGAAAAATGCCTGCAGGCGGTCCTGCTCGACCTTGGGAAGATCGGAGATTTCCTTGATGTCGTCGTAGGTCGGGTCGATCTTGGTCGTCGGTACGGCAACGATCTTGTCGTCCACCTCGCCGCCGTCGATCATCTTCATGACGCCGATTGCCCGAACGCGGACAATGGCGCCGGGAACGATCGGCTCGCGCGTGTAGACGATGGCATCGAGCGGATCGCCGTCACCACCGAGCGAGCTGGTGATGGAGCCGTAGTTCGCCGGATAGGCGACCGGCATGGACTGGAAGCGATCGACAACGATGTGACCGGTCTTGGCGTCGATTTCGTACTTGGTGAAGCTGCCGGCCGGAATCTCGATAGCGGTGTAGAATTCCTGGCTTTCGTCCTTCGGCTGAGGATAGTCGATATAGGACACGTAGTCGGCGGCCGAAGCCGCGTTGCCGGACAGGATCGTCAATGCAATGACGGAGATAAGCTTTTTCATATACGCCCCCGCGTTAAGGTTGAACGCTATCGCCATAATCAGGGGTTGTCACGGGCTTGTGACATAAATCTATGAATGCACAGGGAAGTGCCCGTGACCGTTGGCGTCTATCCGAACGCGCGCACATTGCGGCGGATCGTCTGCGGCGGTTGGCCGAGCACGCGCAAGAAGGCGCGGCGCATGCGTTCGCGGTCGGCAAAGCCCACTTCGACGGCGATTTCGTCCATCGAATGGCGGCCGTCCTCGATCATCAACCGCGCCGCCTCCACCCGCATGTTCTCGATCGCCTTGGCAGGCGACTGGCCGGTTTCGCTGCGAAAGACGCGGTTGAACTGACGAGGACTGAGGCTTGCGGCTTCAGCCATTTCCTCGACCGATACGATCTTGCGCAGGTTCCGCCCGGCGAAATCGAGCGCTCGCTGAACCCGGTCGGATTTCGGCTCCAGTTCCAGCAGGGTCGAAAACTGAGACTGTCCACCGGCGCGGCGATGATAGACGACGAGTTTTCTGGCCACGGTTCGCGCCAGTTCCTCGCCATGGTCCTTCTCGATCATCGCGAGCGCAAGATCTATGGTCGCGGTCATGCCCGCCGATGTCCAGATCGATCCGTCGATGATGAAGATCTTGTCTTCGTCCACCTTCAGCGCGGGAAACCGATCGCGCAGCTCTCGGGCGAAAAGCCAATGCGTCGTCGCGCGGCGGCCATCGAGCAGGCCCGTTTCGGCCAAGGTGAAGGCCCCGGTACAGGGTGCGACGACGCGCCGGCAGGATTTCGATACTTCGCGAATATAGTCGAGAACCGCCGGCGACATCGACGAGATCTGCGTGGCGGCGCCAATGACGAGAGAGTCGAAGGAGCCGCTGCCGAAAGCCTCCGTTTCGACGCTGAATCCTGCCGACGAACGCACAAGCCCGCCGGTCTCCGAAAGCAGCGTTACGCGGTATAGCTCCCTTTCCCTCGCCAGATTTGCGACTTCGAAGGCCGTCACCGCGGTGAAGCCCATGACCTGGAAACCGGGAAAGACGAGAAATCCGATGGAATGCATGGTGACGCTCGTGGCTGTAAAAGGTGCCTGTAGCATTTCTCGGACGAGATCCCGTGTCAAACGGCGATAGCCGACCGGACCTCGCGGCGTGGGTTGTGTCCTAAAACGTGGTGAATATGACATTTGGGTCATCCGGTTTCAAGCGTATGGTCGTCTTCGACACGGACGAGAGCTGCTCCGCGAGATAAGGATCAAGGCAATGACGAATTCAGCAGGTACAGCATTGGTAACAGGCGCCTCTTCAGGTATCGGCGCCATCTACGCAGATCGGCTTGCCAGGCGAGGTTTCGACCTCATTCTGGTTGCGCGCAATGGCGAGCGTCTTTCGGCCATTGCAGATCGCCTGAGCGCCGAGACGGGGCGGAAGGTCGAAACCATTGCCGCCGATCTGGGCTCTCCGAGCGATCTGCGTCGCATCGAGCAAGTGTTGAAGACCGACGAGACGATTACGACACTCGTCAACAATGCCGGGTTTGGCGGAACGGCGCCCCTGCTTGACGCCGACGTGGACAAGATGCAGCAGATGGTCGAGCTGAATGTCACGGCGCTCATGAGGCTCACCTATGCTGCCGTGCCGGGCTTCGTGAAGCGCGGCGGCGGCTCCATCATCAACATCGCCTCGATCGTCGCAATCGCGCCGGAACTCCTGAATGGCGTCTATGGTGGCACGAAGGCTTTCGTGCTCGCCTTCAGCCAGTCTCTCAAGCATGAGCTCGCCGACAGGAATATTCGCGTGCAGGCTGTTCTGCCCGGGGCGACGGCGACGGAATTCTGGGCGATTGCCGGCATGCCCGTCGAGCATTTGCCGTCTCAGATCGTCATGCCAGCGGAAGAAATGGTCGATGCTTCCCTGGTGGGCTTTGACCAGGGGGAACTGGTGACAATCCCCGCGCTCGAGGACGCGCAATTGCAGACAGCCTACGAGGACGCGCGGCAGGCTCTTATGCCCAATCTGTCCCGCTCGGCGGCTGCTCGCCGTTACCTGGTGAAATAGAGAGACGGTCGAATGATGGGGCGGCCGGCGTTCACATCATGAACGCCGGCCATTCAAAAGCCACAAAACTGACGAGGCTCGGGAGGGCCAAGAGGATCGGCACGATCCATGCAGCCGCTGCTTGAATATTTATGAGGCGTATCCCGCGCATTACGGCGCATTCTTGCCGGCAGCGAGTTCAATCACAGGACCTGACGAGAAGGTTCGCCGCGACCAAAGCAGATCTGCGAGGTTCAATGCGATGTATTCCACTCAAGACCGCACTCCCGTCTCCATCGTTATCGCAAACTACAATTACGCGCGCTTCCTGAGGCGCAGTATCGACAGCGCGCTGGAACAGAACTACGACGCCGCCGAAGTCATCGTCGTCGACGATGCATCGACGGATGCAACAGCCGACGTCGTCGCCTCCTATGGCCCGAGAATAAAGACGTGCCTGCGAGAGGTGAATGGCGGACATGCCGCCACATTCAACACCGGCTTTGCATCCAGCCACGGCAAGATCGTGCTGTTTCTCGACGCGGATGATTACCTTTATCCGAACGCTGTATCGGAGGTTGTCGACGCCTGGGAAGAGAGGACGGCTCAGGTTCAGTTCAGGCTGCACATCGTCGATGAGGACATGCACGTAAAGGACGTCTTTCCGCCAGCGGAGCTGCCGTTCGACTCTGGCGACGTCACTCCGCAATTGCTGAGAAAGGGTCGCTATCAGACGACGGTGACAAGCGGTCTTGCCTTCAAGCGCTCGGTGCTGGACAGGGTCATGCCGGTACCGGAGCGGGAGTTTCGGCAGGGCGCCGATGGATATCTTGCCACCGTAGCGCCTCTGCATGGCGAGGTGACGTCCATCGACGACTGCCTCGGCGCTTACCGCATTCATGGCGCCAACCATTCCGTCTTTGCGGAAAAGCTCGGCCAGCGCGCGCGCTGGCGTATCGAGCACGACTTTCGCCGGCTGGAAGCCTTGTCGGATCAGGCGACGGAGATCGGCCTGGATGTGTCCGATGGTGCCGGTCTGCGCGACCCCGTGCATTTGGAGGAGCGCCTCGCATCGCTTTGCATCGATAGGGAGCGACACCCGGTCTCCAGCGACTCGCGGCTTTCCCTTGCGGCCGCCGGAGTGGCGGCCAGCCTGAAGATGAATGCCTCCCGACGGCGCCGGGCGCTGCTGGCCGCCTGGTTTCTTTCCGTCGGCCTCCTGCCTCGGCGAATGGCGAAGGCCGTTCTATCCTGGAAGCTCGTAGCCTCTTCGCGGCCCCAGTTCCTGCTACGCCTCTCGAAAACCATCCGGCAGGCGATGGGCTGAGCTAGTTTCGGAATTCTATGGGATGCTTCGCGCATGTCGGCTCAATTTCAACGGCCACCACGATCTTTCCCTGTCACGCCTCATGGCGCCCGGGCATTTTCCCGTGGGGCGCGGACGAAGGCCGCGACGGCGAGATCGATCGCCAAAGCGAGGACCATGGCGCCGGTGCCGATGAAGAAGAGCATGTAGTAGTTTCCACCGGTTCGGGCGAAGACGAAGGACAAGCCATAGGCGGCGGCCGCCTGGAACAGGGCAAAGAATACGGTCGCCAGGCTCCATGCGGTTTTCTGTTGCGCCGGATGGTGCGGCAGCAGTTCCGCGATTCTTCCGAGCATCAGGGGAACCGTGCCGGTCACGAATGCGCCGACGATCAGGCTCGAGACGATGAGCCAGCCTTGCCCGAGGCCGAAGGCGGGAATGGCGACGGCGACGGCCTCGAGGAGAAATGCAAAGCGCAGCGCCGCGGCAAAGCCGGTGCGGTCCGCGAGATGTCCGGCAAGGATGGGGCCGACGGTCGCGCCGAGGCCAAACAGGACCCAATATTCCGCGCCGACCTGCAGGCCGCTTCCCAAACCACGCGCGACGAAATCCACGAGGAAGATCATGTGAGGCACCCAGCCGGCGGCGTTCAGCGCATACTCGATATAGAGCGCCCGTAACGTCCATCGCTTCGGCAGATGCGCAGCATGTTGCGCCGGTGCCGAGTCGATTGCATCGTCGTGTGGCCATCCCGCCCAGGCGACGACCGTCAGCAGCAGCGACAAGGCACCGAGGCCAAGCCACGTTTGACGTAGCCCTTGCTGCAGCAACAACGGAACCAGCGTGCCCGACAGCGCAACGCCGGCGCCGATGCCCATGAAAATCACGCCGCTGGCAAGGCCCCGGCGGGAAGGCGGAACCAGCGGCAGGACGGCCGGCGCTGCCAATACCATCAGGGCGCCGCCGGCGAGGCCGGCCGCGAAACGCCACGCGAAGAACCATGGAAAGCTGATCGGGAAAGCGCAGGCGAAGAACGCCGCGGTTGCGGCCAGCATCATGATCCGGAGGGTCAGGACGGTGGAGATGCGCGCAGCGACCGGTCGCCCGAGCAAGGCGCCGGCCAGGTAGCCGGAAAGGTTGGCCGCGCCGAGATAGGCGGCGGCGGAGGCTTCGAACCAATGCGCGTCGACGATGGCAGGCAGAAGCGGCGTATAGGCGAAGCGGGCAAGTCCGATGCCGATGAGGCAGGCGCAGAACGCCGAGAGGACAGCGCGCCATGCCATCCGGGTGCCGTGGTGGTTCCGGTCGATTTCATGGGTCGTCGCGTCGGTCATGGAAATTCTCTCAACTGTCGGTGCTTGAGAGAATACGCCGCGAGATATATCATAAAAACTGAATTATTATGAGAGCAGTTATCTCAAAAGGAGATATGCAGGCAATGGACGCATCCGATCTCAGGGTTTTCGAGGCAGTCTCGCGGCATGGCAGCATGAACCGGGCGGCGCAGGAGCTGCACACGGTTCAATCGAATGTGACGGCGCGTATCCGGGCACTCGAAGAGGAATTGGGCGTCAGCCTGTTTCAGCGGCATGCCAGGGGCGTATCGACGACGCCGGCCGGACAGCGGATCCTGCCGTTCGTCGGCCGCATTGCGAAACTTCTCGCCGATGCGCGCACCGCAGCACTGGACGAAGGGTCTCCGGCCGGGACGCTCGCGATCGGCAGCCTGGAGACAACCACGGCGCTACGATTGTCGCCGCTGCTGGGCCGATTTGCCAAGACCTACCCCCAGGTGCGCCTCGTCGTCACGACAGGCACGACCCGCAGGCTGATCGACGATGTCGTCGCATGCCGGGTCGAGGGTGCGTTCGTGGCAGGCCCGGTCAGCCATCCCGATCTTGACCATGAGGTGGTCTTTCGGGAGGAACTTGTTCTCGTTACGTCGCCCGCCATTGGCGCAATGGAAGACCTGGCCGGTATCGCCGATCTGAAGACCATCGTCTTCCAGATCGGATGTTCCTATCGGCAGCGGCTGGAGTCGCTTCTTGCCGACATGGGCGTCGTCACGTCGAAGCCGCTGGAATTCGGTTCCCTCGATACGATCATCAGCTGCGTGTCGGCCGGCGTCGGCGTCACCCTTTTGCCGAAAGGTGTCGTTGCCGCTGCTCATAGAGAGGGCAGGGTGGCAATCCACCAGCTCCCATCCGGGCGTTCCCTGGTCGAAACGCTCTTCGTGCGCCGTTCGGACGCCTATACCTCCAGCGCCATGACCGCGCTTCTCGACATGGCGCGGCCCGGGCCGGTTCCGCTTAACTCGACGCCATGATCTCCTGCCAGGCGCGATAGGCCGAAAGCACGGTTTCCATCTGTGCCGTATGACCGGCGACAAACGCCTCGCCGTAGATGGTCTCGTCCGGATATTCGGTAATCAATGTCATCGGCACCGTATGGCGGTCGTCGATATCGGCGAGGCAGGGAAAGCCGTTGATGATGCGGAAGCCGGTTTCGCCGGCATGGACTTCGTAGAGCGCGATCTGGCGGTCGTTGTAGTCCAGAAGCCCCGGAATGGTGCCGAGGTGTTTCGTGACCTTGTCCAGAAGCTGTTCCGCCTGTGCCGCCCAGCCGGCGTGATAGCGGGCAATCAGGAAGAAGCCTTTCGGCAGCGTCCACATGGCGAAATTGCGGGGAACGTAGCCGGAGAGCGGGCGCGTCCATTCATGGGCCGGGTAGCCATGCAGATTGACATGCAGCTGCGCGCCGCTCCGCCTCTCGGCCTCGAACCGGATTTTCTTCTCGCAGAGATAGGGGCCGGCATTGTCCTCGGTGCGATATTCGAGGTCGTCGCCGAGCGCGGTATAGCGCGCGGCATGATACATGTGCCGCGGGCTGTCCTTGCGCAGGCGCTGGTGCAGCGCATAGCCGTCGGGATTTTCCAGCGGCGAGATGGTGAAATGGGCGCCAGCGATCTTGGCGAGCCGTTGCGCGGCTCGGAGCGCACCCGCACCGCCGGTCGTCTCATTGGCGTGCTGCCCGCCACTGACCATCACGGCCGCGTCGCCGCCTTTGATATACCGGGCCATGACCGTGCGTCCGGAGCGCGTGACAGCTTCAAATGCGTCGCCGCCGATCTTGCTAAGCTCGGCCTCGATCTGCTGCACGGCCAGAGGTTCGGCTGCCGTCTCCAGCTGCTGCTCGGGCCCATCCCAGTAATGCGAGGACAGCGGTTGCGTTTCGACTTTGGCGAAGATTTCGCCTTCGGATTGCACGATCTGCGGAACGATCTGTCCCGGTTTCAATCCGCGATCGCCAAGCGGCCGGCCGGATTTCTTCTGGAAGAATTCGAGCAGTGAAAAGTAGAAGTCCTCGTGCAGCGCTTCCCGCAGGCTCATGACCTCGTCGCCGAGCGGCAACGTCTCATCCGATGCCGGCAGGGCGACGCGGATATTGAGTTCTTCGAAATAGGGCTCCATTGCCCCCCAGTCATGGCGGGTAATCGCGGTGATGGTGGCCTCAAAAAGCTCTTCGTAGTCCGTGAGGAGCCGTTCGCCCGTGGCATTGCCATCGCGCACGAGCCAGCCGGTCGGAGAGACGCTCGTCTCTCCGGCTGCATCGATGTGGATGCGATTGGGTACCAGCACCCTCAATCGGCGCTCGCCGCCGGCGCTGGTTTTCAACAGGACGTCATAATGAAAGTCGCTGTCGGCTCTTGCAACGAAGGCGATCTCGCGCTTCCCCACCATCGCCGCAAGCGGATAGGCTTCAAGCCGGAAGCGGTTCTCCGGCGCATTGGGATGCACCGGATAGCGGATCTCGATCGCATCCACATCCTGCAGGTCGATTTCCTCGATAAAGGCGTTGACCAGCGGCTTGTAGGCGCTGCGAATGCGCGCTTGAGCGCCCATTTTCTTCAGCCTGCGCTCCGCCTCCTGACGGCTTTGTCGGTCGTCGAAGGTCCACGCCTCGAACTTCTGGCCGGGCTTGGCATCGGCGACGAGACGCGACAGCGTGCGCTCAAAACTTCTCTCGAAAATCACGGTCATGATGTCTTACCTTGTCGTTCTGCCCGTCGGGTCGAGGCTGTCGCGCAGCCAGTCACCCAGGAGATTGAGGCCGAGCACGGTCAAAAGGATCGCGACGCCGGGGAAAAGGCTGACCCACCAGGCGGTTTGCAGATAGGTGCGTCCGTCGGCGAGCATGCCGCCCCAGCTCGGAATGGTAGGATCGACGCCCAGTCCGAGGAAGGTGAGGCTGCTTTCCAGCAGGATGTTGTTGGCGATGTTCAATGTCATCAGCACGATCACCGGGCCGATGAGGTTCGGCAGCAGATGCTGGAAGATGATGCGCCAGTCCTTGACGCCGATCGCGCGCGCCGAGAGGATGAACTCCCGCTCGCGCAGGCTGAGCACGGAGCCGCGCACCAGGCGGGCATATTGAACCCACTGCGACACGATCAACAGAATGATCGTGTTGGTGAGGCTGCCGCCGACGATGGCGATGAAGGTGATCGCCAGAAGAATGAAGGGCATGGCGAGCTGGATGTCGGCGAAGCGCATGAGCAGCATATCCCATATGCCGCGATAGTAGCCCGCCGCAAGGCCGACCAGCACGCCAAGCACCACGCCGCCGATGACGGAGGTGAGACCGACGGTCAGCGATATCCTGCCGCCGGCGACGACGCGGGCAAGCACGTCCCGGCCCAGAGGGTCTGTGCCGAAGGGATGGGCGAGGCTAGCGAAGGGCCTCGCAAGCCTCGCCATCAGGTCGATCTTTTCCGCGCCGCCGGGAAAAAGGACGTCGGAGAGCAGCACGGCAAGGCAGATGACGACCGTGATCAGCGCGCCGGCTATGAATTCGAAGCTGTAGAAACGCGAACGGCTTGAAGTCGTGGCGGCCATGGGCGTTACTCCGTGCGGATGCGGGGATCGACAAGGCCGTAGGCGATGTCGACGAGAAGGTTGACGCCGACGATGAACAGCGCCAGCACGGTGATGACGCCCTGCAGTACCGGATAGTCGCGCGCGCCGACGGCGTCGAACGCCAGCGTGCCGAGACCGGGCCAGTTGAAGACGCGCTCGATGACGACGATGCCGCCGAGCAGCACGCCGAACTGGATGCCGAAATAGGTGATGAGCGGAATGGCGCAATTGCGCAGCGCATGTTTGTACAGCACCTTGCTTTCGCTGAGGCCCTTGGCGCGCGCGACCATGATGTATTGCGACTGCAGCGTTTCCAGCATGGCAGTGCGCACCAGACGCACATTCGTCGCCGTCAGGATCACGCCCATCGTCAGGGCCGGCATGACATAGCTCGAAATGCCGACCATGCCGCTCGGCGGCAGCCAGCCGAGGGTGATGGAAAACAGCAGGACCATCATCAACGCCAGCCAGAAATTCGGGAAGGACAGGCCGAGGAGCGAGAGAACGCGAATAATCTGGTCCGCCGTCTTGCCGCGCGCCGTCGCCGCCTTGATGCCGAGCGGAATGGACAACGCGATCGAGACCACCATGGAGATGAAGGCAAGCAGCAGCGTCGCCGGCAGGGCGTTGGCGATCAGCTGGGAAACCGGCGTGCCGCCGGTAAAGCTGCGGCCGAAATCCAGCGTCAGCAGCCCCTTCAGGAAGGTGAGATACTGCACGATGAAGGGTTGGTCCGTGCCAAGCGCGGCGCGAATGCGCGCGAGGTCCTCTTCCGTCATGCTGCCGCCGCCCTGAAACATCATTAGGGCGGGATCGCCGGTGAGGCGGATGGCGAAGGAGACGAGAAGGGTGATGGCGATCACGACGAAAATCGCCTGCAGCAATCGCTTGATAAGAAAACCGGCCACGTTCTTTTCCCGAAAGTTCCTGGATGGACGCCGCCGGCAATGCCGGCGGCGCCGCATGTGACGATTACTCGACGGTGACTTCGTTCAGCTTGATGCGGGTATCCGGCGCGGGCACGAAGCCCTTGACCCGCTTGCTGACGCCGTAGATCGCATTGGAGTTGTAGAGCGGCAGTTCCAGTGCCTTGTCGGCAACGTATTTGCCGATGTCCTTGAGCACTTTCTCGCGCTCGGCGCGATCGGTGAGCGGACGCTGGGATTCCAGCAGCTTGTCCAGCGTCGCGTCCTTTTCGTAAGGATTCCACTTTTCGCCGGAGTGGTACATCGAATAGGCGGTGTTGTCGTAGTCGAAGGTCCAGCCGCCCCATTTCTGCTGGAACAGCGCGCCGGTCTTGCCCTGCGGGATGATATCGTTCAGCAGAACGTTGGTTTCGTAAGGCTTGATGGTGGCGGTGAGGCCGACCATCTGCAGGTAGCTCGCGATTACCTGCGCCACTTCGTTCATGGTCGCGTCATTGCCGCGAATGTCGAGCTGAAGCGCTGCGCCGGGCTTCACGCCGGCTTCGGCAAGCAGCTTCTTGGCGCCTGCCGGATCATAGGGAAGCGGCTTCAGATCGGGATCGTAGCCGAAGGAGAGCGAATTCTGGAAGCTGACGATCTCGCTCCCCTGGCCCGCCAGGATCGACTTGACGATCGTGTCGCGGTCGACGGCCATGATGATGGCCTTGCGCACGCGCGGATCGGCGGTAATGCCGTCACGGGTGTTGAACCGCAGCGCATCGACCGTCGGGCCGGGAACGCTGGCGATTTCAAGCTTGGAGTCGCCCTGGATGACCGGGAGCATGCCGATCGGAATGGTCGGCGGGATGACGAGATCGACGCGGCCGGCCTGAAGCTCGGCAACGGCCGTCGCCGGCTCGCTGATGAAGCGGTATTCGAGCTCGGAAATCTTCGGCGCGCCGCCCCAGTAATCGGGATTGGCTTCGAGCTTGATGTTCACCTTCGGCGAATAGGAAACGAACTTGAAGGCGCCGGTGCCGACCGGATTGAGGTTGAAATAGTCCTCGCCTTTTTCCTTGATGTATTTCGGCGGAACGATCATCGCGCCATAGCCAGCAAGCTTGGTCAGCAGCACCGGATCGGGCGCCTTGAGCTTCATGTCGACCGTGTAGTCGTCGACAATATCGACGCTTTCGATCGCGGTGTAGTTCGAGCGCTGCGGGCCCTTGGCGCCCTGCTCGCCGAGCAGGCGGTCGAAGGTGAATTTCACCGCCTCGGCATTGAAGGGCTCGCCGTCATGGAATTTGACGTCGTGGCGGAGCTTGAAGCGGATACGCTTGCCCTGGTCGAGCTCTTCCCAGGATTCGGCAAGGCCCGGCACCAGCTTGAGATCGGGGCCGCGATAGGTCAGCCCGTCGAAGATATTGGTCGAGACGGCCGCCCATGCGACCAGAAACGTATCGATCGGGTCCCAGCTGCCGGGATCCTGCGGCGACGCAACCGTCATTTTCCCTGCCGCGAAAGCCGGAGCGGCGTTGATGGCGACGCTCGACAGGACGCGCGCCGTCAAGGCGGTCTTCAATCCCCATGTCATTTTTCTCATTGAACCTGTTTCCTCTTCAGATCGGTGCGGTGGTTGACGGTCGTTCAGGCGCTCTTGGCGATGAAGTGGCCTGAGGCGATTTCCTCGTGCGCCAGGATCGGTGGTTCGTCGCCGACGCGGCGGACGGGATTGGGAATCTCGCCTTCAAGCAGGGCGGTTCGGCGCTCCTGCGTCGGATCGGCGATCGGCACAGCCGAAAGCAGGCGTTGCGTATAGGCGTGCATCGGCGTTTCGAAGACTTGCCGCCGGCTGCCGATTTCCATGATCTGGCCGAGATAGAGGACGGCGACGCGATGGCTGATCTTCTCGACGACGGCCATGTCGTGGCTGATGAAGAGATAGGCAAGCGCGCGCTCGGCCTGCAGATCCATGAGGAGATTGATGATCTGGGCCTGGATCGACACGTCGAGCGCGGAAAGGGCCTCGTCGGCGATGATGAGCTTCGGATCGGATGCAAGCGCGCGGGCGATGCAGACGCGCTGGCGCTGGCCGCCGGAAAACTCATGCGGATACCGATCCGCATGGGCAGAGGTCAGGCCGACGCGCTCCAGAAGCTCGTCCACCCTGCGGCGAACGTTCTTCGAGCCGGAGATGAGACCGTGGGTGTTGATCGGCTCCGCAATCGAAAAGCCGACGGTCTTGCGCGGGTCGAGCGACGCGAAGGGATCCTGGAAAATATACTGCACGTCGCGCCGCAGCCGGAAGCGCTCGGCTTGCGACATGGCGGCGAAGCTCTTGCCGTTGAAGGTAATTTCGCCGGAGCGCGCCTTCTGCAATTGCTGGATGGTGCGGCCGATCGTCGATTTGCCCGAACCGGATTCGCCGACGAGAGCAAGCGTCTCGCCTGGATGAATATCGAATGCGACCTTCTGGACGGCGCTGCAGCGATGCGTGATCTGGCCGAACATGTTCTTTCTTATATCGAAGCGCACGAAGAGATCACGCACCGACAGGAGCGGCTGCTGGTCATAGCATGCGGTATTTTGTATCCGCTCTTCGCCGACAACCTTCGGCTCGCCGCTGTCCAGCACCGTCAGCGGCATGCGCTTTGGAAAATCCTGGCCGGCCATGCTGCCGAGCTTGGGCACTGCGGCGAGAAGCGCACGGGTATAGGGATGTTTCGGATCGGCGAATATCTCGCGAACCGGGCCTTCCTCGACCTTCTTGCCTTTCCACATGACCACCACGTCGTCGGCCATTTCGGCGACCACGCCCATGTCATGGGTGATGAAGATCATGCCCATGCCGAGATCCTTCTGCAGGTTCCGCATGATGTTGAGGATCTGCGCCTGGATGGTTACGTCCAGCGCCGTCGTCGGCTCGTCGGCGATCAGCAGCTTCGGCCGGCAGGCAAGCGCCATGGCGATCATGACGCGCTGGCGCATACCGCCGGAAAGCTGATGCGGGTAGCGCTTCAGGAGCGCCTCCGCATCCGGCAGGCGCACCATTTCGAGCAGGCGCCGGGCCTCCGCAATGGCTACGGATTTGCTCATGTTCTCATGGAGCAGCAGGACTTCGCAGATCTGGTCTCCGATGGTGAAGACGGGGTTGAGCGAGGTCATCGGCTCCTGGAAGATCATGGCGATCTCCTTGCCGCGGATGGAGCGCATTTCCTTCTGTGGGAGCTTGAGCAGATCCCTGCCGTTGAAAAGGATGCTGCCGGCTTCGAACCGCGCGCCCATCATATCGGCGAGACGCATGATCGAAAGCGAGGTTACCGATTTCCCCGATCCGGACTCTCCAACGACCGCGAGCGTTCGTCCGGGTTCGACCGACAAGGAAAGTCCCTCGACCACGCGGTTTTCGCCAAACCGCACGGTCAGATCCGCTACAGACAGAAGCGGTTTGTTTTCGCCTGCAGCACTCGTCATGCGTTGACCTCGGTATCGGGTAGATCGTTCATAGTATTCGAGACGGCAGCGCCGTCACGCTTTGGATTCACTAGGCGGAAGCTCTCGCCAAGGTCGTTGTCGAGATCGGATACCGGCATGCTCACGCCCACACCCGTTCACGTCTGGCAAGGTCAGGTTTTCTCCAAAACAGGCGTTTCATGAGCACCTATGTCCGTTGTTCCCATTATATTTGTTAGGGCACGAGATAGCATCAAACAACAATCTGGTCTATATTGTTCAACAATTTTCGTTTTGTCGATTAAAAATGGGAGGTGTTTGCGCAAAATCGTCCAACGGTTTTTCCGCTGGGGACATTCCGACAGCTGCGGGCAAGCATGGCATTGCTTACTTCGTTTTCAAGCAAGGCTTGATACGGGCAGACATCGGCAGACGATTGATCGCAAGTGCCGGGAGAGCAGATGAAGCAGACAAATCTCGCGAGCATCGAGCCGATGCCGGTGGCGGAAACCGGCCAGACGGTTGCCGAACTGACTGCCGCTCGTATTCGCGAGCGGGTGATCAACGGAACGCTGTCGCCGGGCAGTCATCTGTCCGAGGCTGCTCTTTGCGAGGAGCTGCAGGTCTCGCGCAATACGTTGCGCGAGGTGTTCCGGTTGCTGACGAAAGAGGGCGTCCTGCGCCATGAGGCCAATCGCGGCGTGTTCGTAACCACGCCGAGCATGACGACGATCATGGATATCTTCCATATTCGACGCCTTATCGAATGTTCGGCGCTCGCCAATGCGCATCACCGTCATCCGAGCGTTGACAAGATGCGGGCCGCTGTCGATGCTGCGGTCCGGCATCGCGATCTCGGTGAGTGGCTGGAAGTCGGCAGCGCCGATATCGCCTTTCACGCCGCTATCGTGGAACTGGCCGACAGTCCGCGGCTTTCCGCATTCTACGCGCAGATCTCCCTGGAATTGCGCCTCGTGTTCGGCCTGATACGCGATCCGGAATATCTCCACGCTCCCTATGTCGGTCAGAACGCGACCATCCTTTCGCATCTTGAGGAAGGATCTGCCACGAATGCCGCCGAAGCGCTGGAGAAATACCTGTTTCAGTCGGAACGCTTCATTCTGGCCGCCTATTCACGGGCGATGCCCGGCTGAGACCTGCCAATGTGATTGGTATGATGAATGATGTGGATAATCCGCGCCGGATAGGTCAAAGCGCGATGCAACCATTTGCGTCTCAAGCCGCTTTGACGGAAGGATATGCAGCACCCCGGACGAAGGCGTGATGTCCATCGGGCAGCCAAGATTGGCTTGGCTGCAATCGATCAGGATAGTTATGCGCTGCGCAACCGGACCACGCATTTCGATAATCGGTTAAGACGGATCATGGGGTTATGGACGCGCAATCCTTGACGACCTCCAGCAGGGCCACTGCACTCCGGCAGGTATGGGCCTCGCCACTCTATCGCGGAGCGACGCTCGCGCTATTTCTCTCCGGGCTTGCCACCTCGGCTTCGCTGCCGCAGATCGTTCTCTTCCTCGTGAAGGAGCTTGGCGCGTCCTTGCCGGTGGCGGGGCTTTATTATCTGACCGGCCTTACCGCGCCGGTCGCCGGCTATCTCGTCGGCAGCTATTCCGACAGGACCGGCCGGCGCCTCAGCCTCTTCCGGCTTTGCGCCGTTGCCGGGGCTCTCGGATGGGCGGGGATTGCCCTTTCGACCACCTCATGGATGCCGTTCGTGATCGGCACCGTCATCCTGGGTTTTTCCGGATCCGCGACGTCGCAGCTTTTCACTGCCGTTCACGACGATCTCAAAGCCCGGGGTACGGGCGCGAACGACAGCGTGGTGGCGATTATCCGCATGGCATTGACGGCTGGCTGGGTCATCGGACCGTTCCTGGGCGCCTGGTTCGCCGCTCAGATCGGCCTGCGCGCCATGTTCTGGGGAACGGCAATCTGCTTCCTTGCACAGATTATTCCGCTCGGGACCATGCGTGCCTTGACCGGCTCCAGGCAGCGAACGGACAAGCAGACCAAGGCGACCGGTCGCGTCGGCTGGTCGGCGATGCTGCCGCTATTGGCATTTACCGGGCTTTACGTCCTCGTCTATGCGGGCGAGCCGATCAAATATGGCTTCCTGCTGCTTTACATGCAGGATCAACTCAAGCTTGACCCTTCCATCCAGGGATCCGTGATCGGAACACAGCCGTTCATCGAACTCGTGCTGATGCCGTTCAGCGTCTTGCTGGCGCGGCGGATCGGGATTCTCTGGGTGATGTGCATCGCCGCGATCTGCGGCGTGATGGCCAACCTATGTTTTGCGGCATGGCCGACGGCCGCGGGCATGTTTGCCGGTCAGATCCTGATGGGTGGAGTCTGGGGGCTCTACATGGTCCTCGGCCTGATCGTCGCCCAACGGCTTCTCCCGAATGCGGTCGCGACAGCCTCGGCGATCTTCATGAGTTCTTCGGCTCTTGCCAGCGCGCTTGGCGGTGGTATCGGCGGCGTCGGTGTCGCCTATCTCGGGCTTCCGAACGTCTTCTACCTTCCGGCGCTATTCTCGCTGGCCGCGGCCTTCGGCCTCGCGGTCATGGCCCGATCGGGTATCATCAAATAGGACGTCCTTTGCCGCCTCTATTATTTCACTTTGGCAGGTTCCGGGCAGCCGCAAACCTGCTACAAGCCCTTCGCCCGGATCACGGGTGATTTCTCAGATCCTCGACCCGCCAATGACCCGCCTTCTTCCCGAAGTTTTCCGCGACCCGACCATTCGGGTGAGCATGCTTGCCATCTTTGCCTTTGGTTTTGCCGGAGCTGCGACATCGCCTTACCAGTCGGTGGTGGGCATCCGCGAACTCGGACTCAGCAACGGGCTGTATTCGACACTGATCTTCTGCGCGGCCGCGGTGAATGTCGTGGTCAGCATTCTCCTTGGAAATCTGGCGGATCGGCTCGGCAAATATCGCCCGATGATGCTGACCGTCGCCATCTTCGGCATGCTCGGCTACGGCGCCGTCTTTGCTATTCCGGCGCAGGCGACCTTCATTGTGAGCGCCTTGTTTTTTCTGCCGGTCTACGGCTCCCTCAATTCGCTGCTCTTTGCCAATGTCAGGATTGCGACGCGAGGCATGGAGCGCAACGATGTCGCCACGGTCAATTCCGGTGTCCGGGCGATGATCTCACTCTCCTGGGTTCTGGTGCCCGGGATAACCGGGGCTCTGCTTGCGAACTCCGCGAGCATGCTGCCCGCCTATCTCTTCGCCGGCCTTGCCTGCGCGGCCTGCTTCGGACTGATCGCCGTTTTTCTTCCGCGTCAGGACGGCACCGACAAGGCGGCGGCGCACCATCTTTCCTATCTGGCGGCGCTTGGCGAGGTCATGTCGCCGCCGGTCTTCGTGCGCCTGATCGCGGTCGCGCTGATCAGCAGCACGCTGCACGTCAACGGCGCCATTCTGCCGCTCATCGTCACCGGCGCGGCGCACGGGACCGTTGCCGATATCGGCATCCTCGTGGGGATCGTTGCCCTTCTCGAGGTCATCTTCATCATCGTCTGGGGGCGTGCCCAACGCATCATGACGCATGTCACGGCGCTCGCCATCGGCACGGTTATCTATGTCGTCTATCTGGTCCTGCTCGGATTGGCGTCGGCTCCCTGGCATGTCTATGCGCTGACACTTATCAGCGGAATCGGGGCAGCAGCACTCATCAGCATACCCATCACCTATCTGCAGGATCTGATTGCCGAGCGCCCGGGTCTCGGAAGCGCCCTCATCTCGGTCAATATCTTCCTGAGTGCAGGCTTGAGCGCTCTTCTCTTCGCGATCGGCACGGCGGTCAGCAGCTATTCCGGGACGGCCCTTATCGGCGCTACGGCCGGTCTGCTGGGACTTGGCTTGCTGCTCTTCTTCGAGAAGGCCAAGCGTCACAATTAGAACGGCTCCGCGCTTCATGGAATGCGGAGCCGCTCTATCTCTTTGTTTTCTACACGGTTCCTGGCGGAAATTGCTGCGCGCTTTTCCTGGAATTGCGTCAGGCGCACCGGAGGCTGCGCGATGCACCGCCGCAACCTCCGGCCTGTGGGCTAGCTTCGAGCTCTCGCGTCCAGAATCATCTCCTTCGGCGCCACCTTCGCGTTGCGTTGCAGGAGGTAGTAAACCGCGCTGGTCACGATGAGGCTGACCGCCCAGGATATGTCGGCGTCGTTGAGCATGATCGCAATCGGTCCTTCGTAGAGGGGCTGATTGAGAAGCGGAATTTGCACGACGACACCGAGGACATAGCATCCCAGCGCGGTCCAATTGTAAGCGCCGTAGCGACCATTCGGATCATAGAGGGCCGGAATATCCACCTTCTCCTTCGAGATGAGGTAGTAGTCGACGAGATTGATCGCGCTCCACGGGACGAACACGGCCAGCAGCATCAGGACGAAGTTCTTGAACGCCGAAAGAAAATCGGCGCTTGCGAGAATTGCAATCAGGACGGACAGGGCGACGAATCCGACGATGTAGACCGCCCTGGCGCCCCTGGAAATGCGGGTCTGGTTGCTGAACGAGGTAAAGGTCGTCAGGATCGCCATGAAGCCGCCATAGGCGTTCAGGCAATTGATGGTGAGCTTGCCGCAAATGATGACGACGTAGACCAGAACCGCGCCTTCGCCCGCCAGTGTTCCGAGGAAGCCAACCTGATTTGACAGGAACTTCGCGCCAAGGGCAGCGACGAGCACGCCGAATGTCATGGCAAGCTGCGAAGCGATCGCGGAGCCGAAAAGCGTATAGAAAAATGCCTTGCCATCGGGTGTCGACGACGGGAGGTAGCGGGAGTAGTCGGCAACGTAGGGCGCATAGGTCAGCTGCCATCCGGCCGAAAGCGAGACGGCCAGAAGGAAGGTCGCCACCGTCGCCGGCTTTTGGCCGAAGGCCGAGTGGATGTCATATTGGTGGAACAGCTGATAGGCGAGATAGGCAAAGCCGATGATGCTGACGACCGTGGCGATGCGGCCCATGACGTGGATGACCTTGTAGCCGACGAGCGCGATCACCGCCGTGAGCACGCCGAAGACGACCATGCCGACGGCAGGGTTGGACGAACCAAGCAGAAGGTTCATGGCCTCGCCGGCCAGCACCGTGCCTGTCGCCGCAAAGCCGAGATACATCAGAATGACCAGCAGCAGCGGAAGGGTCGCGCCCTTGACGCCGAACTGCGCCCGGCTGCTGATCATCTGGGGCAGGCCGAGGCGGGGGCCCTGCGCCGAATGAAGCGCCATGACTATGCCGCCGAGAATGTTGCCGACGGCCAGACCCACGATTGCGGTCATTGCTTCCGCTCCGAAGACAACCGCAAGCGCGCCGTCCAGAACCGCGGTGATCTGCAGGTTGGCTCCAAACCAGAGCGTAAACTGATCCCGCGGGGAACCGTGCCGCTCACTCTCCGGTACTCTGTCGATTGTTCTGCGTTCAGCAAGCCCGTCGCTTGCGTTGCTGTCGTTCATCGTGTCCTCCTCCTGGGGAAAATTCGGATACTCTCGGGGCCGCTTTATACAGGGGAAGGAGCATTTGTGTATATACATTTACTCCAGCCGGCGTTCGTCGCGGGAGGGAGCGAGGAGAGGCGGATCGCCAGCAAAGGAGGGACAAGCGCAGATTTCGAACGTTTTTCGCTGCTCCCGCGCGCCCAGTGATCGACGCGCTTCGGTGCTTTGGGGGCCATGCCAAATCCGAACTGGAACATGCGATTGAGGGCAGTGATTCCGCAAATCAGGTGCTTGATCGGCCACTTGGAAGATCCAAATCGGCATGAATGCGGACGACCATTGACGAAGGGGCATATATCCTCTAAATCGTAAAGTCATCTGATGACTTGATGAATTCGACCATGCGCGCCCTGACCAAAACCACTCTTGCGGACACCGCCGTCGAGGCAATTCGCAGCGAAATCACCGCCCGACGCTGGATTGTCGGCGAAAAGCTGCCCAACGAAGCCTCTCTGTCATCGATGCTGTCCGTCAGCCGCGGCACGATTCGGGAGGCGGTGAGGGTGCTGGTATCCCAGGGCTATCTGGAAACGCGGCAAGGGTCCGGCACCTATGTGCGCTCGGCCACGGATGTCAGCCGCCCCCTGGACATGGCGCGCCGCGCCGGATTGAGGGACCAGTTCGAGGCCCGGCTTGCCCTTGAAGTCGAGGCCGCCCGGCTCGCCGCCCTTCGCCACTCTCCGGATGTCGTTTCGCAACTGCGCGTGTTGCTGGTTTCCCGTGGCAACTATGCCGGCGGAGACAAGTCCACGTTCGTCGAGCGTGACCTCGCCTTCCACAAGGCTGTCGTCGCGGCGTCGCGGAACAGGGCAATGATCGAAATCTACGAGTTCTTCTCTCTATCGATTGCCGAAACCATCGAGGCGACGCTCGACGAGGATATTCCCGAGCCGGATATGCAGGCGCATGTCGCGATCGTCGATGCCATCGAGGCGGGCAATCCCGAAGCGGCCGATGCCGCCGTTCGCCGCTTCATGGCCCCCATTGTCGCTACTCTTGATCGGTTGCTCATGTCATGACTGTCTCTTCGCAAGATCCCGCCTCCATCGAATTGATCGATGCCGAAGCGGATGAAATTCCGACGCCGCAGGCGCAGGGAGGCAAATCCCCCATCGGCAGGTTTTTGCTGGGATTGAGCCTTGTGCTCATTTCCTTCAATCTTCGCCCCGTCTTCTCGAGCGCGTCGGCGCTTCTGCCGGAAATTCGCACTGGACTTGGCCTTTCGTCCTTCGGCGCCAGCATCCTCACGACCTTGCCTGTCGTCTGCCTGGGGCTGTTTTCGCCGCTGGCGCCAAGGCTTGCGCAGCGCATGGGAACCGAACGAGTCCTGCTCGGCATGATCTTTCTTTTGGGACTGGGCACGGCGTTGCGTGGCTTTTCCTCGGTTTCGCTGCTGTTCTTCGGGACCGCGCTGGCCGGCGCCTGCATTGCGATCGGCAACGTTTTGTTGCCCGGCGTCGTCAAGCGCGATTTTCCGGACAAGGCCGCGCTGATGACAGGTTGCTACACGATGGCGCTATGTGCCGGCGCGGCGGGTGCCGCCGGATTCACGCTTCCCATCGAGCATGCGCTCGGCGGATCGCTCGGCGGCGCACTCGCTGCCTGGGCTTTGCCGGCTTTCGTGGTCGGGCTTCTCTGGCTGCCGCAGGTGATCGGAACGCGCAGCCAGGTCCGTCGCAGCGGCTTTCGCGTCACCGGTCTCTGGACTGATCGTATCGCCTGGCAGGTGACGCTGTTCATGGGGCTGCAATCCGCGCTTGCCTACTGCGTCTTCGGCTGGCTCGTCCCCATATTGCGCGAGCGAGGACTTGATGGCGTGACGGCGGGCGCGATCGTATCGGTCTCGGTCATGGTGCAGGCAGCAGCTTGCCTCGTCGCGCCGCATATCGCCGTCAAGGGGAAGGACCAGCGCGTTATCAACGTCGCTCTCTGCGTGATCGCGGTCGTTGCTCTCCTGGGGCTGCTCTTTGCTCCCCTCTGGATGGTCTGGTTCTGGGCCGTGCTCCAGGGCATCGGTCAGGGCGGTTTGATCGCGGTCGCACTGACCGTCATCGTGCTGCGCTCGCCCGATGCGCATGTGGCTGCCCATCTCTCCGGCATGGCGCAATTCGTCGGCTACCTGCTCGCCGCGATCGGTCCGCTCGTCGTCGGCATGATCCATGGCTGGACGGGGAGCTTCGCCTGGAGTTCCGTCTTGTTCGTGCTGCTCGGTCTCGGGGCCGCGATCAACGGTTGGTTCGCCGGCCGCGCCATCACCGTCAACGCGGTGACGGTCGAAACGCCATGATCTGCCGCAGCCGGCTGCGTGTCAGCCGGCACTCCTTTTGCGGCGGGGGCGTTCAGGCTCCGGAGTAATCTCGGGCGCATTTTTCGCGTGGCCCAGAAGAGCCTTCTTGGCCAGCGTCGATCTTGTCGCCGCATAGGATGCGGAGACCATGGGATAGTCCGCGGGCAAGCCCCATTTCTTCCGATATTCTTCGGGGCTAAGACCATATTTAGTATTAAGATGCCGTTTCAGGGACTTATATTTCCCTCCGTCCTCAAGACATATCAGATATTCTTCAGTAACGGATTTCTTGATCGGCACGGCAGGCCTGAGCGATTTTTCCAGCGATGACGTCGGTTGCAAGGAGCCCGTAAGTGCCGAATGCGTTTCCATGATGAGCCTCGGCAAATCCTCGGGCGCAGTGGCATTGCGAAGAACGTAGGCAGAAACGATCTTGCTTGTGAGCTCAATGTATCTTTCGTGGCTGGCGCTGTTTTCCTTTTTCATTTCCGGCCTCATATAATGTTTTTTACTTATGTATCCAATGTGAGTTTTACTTTCAATAAAAATTGCGGAAACTTGAGATATTCTATGACATTGGTTTATGTTAATAGTAAATATGCTTTTTTAGCAGTTTAAGATTGTTGATTCTCGTTTTGTCACAATACTCGATTCCGTTTCGGCCGATCTAAGCGGATAAGCCGCTTATCTTCTCATGATGGCACGCGCGTTCGGCTGGTTCCGGGCCATTCACGGACCGTTTTGTTACTCGTAAACGGCGTATCTGCCGGGCACCGGGAAATCGGTTCCTGGTTTTGCTTGTTCGGCCGCCCGGTATCGCAATCTTCAGCCCGAGGATGGGTCCTGTCGGCGATGGTGCGGCAGGATGTGGTGTTCGGTCAGCGGCGCCATGATGATGTCTTCCGGATGCTGCGGCGACACCCAGCGAACTTCCTCGATTTCGGCTGTTGCGGTTATCCTGGCGTCGGTCACCTGCAGGCGGAATACATCCGCAACGACGAGGTGATCCGGCTCGTTGGCGGCCGGAGCCTGGAAGCGGCCGAGAAAGGCCAGATCCTCGGTCTTCGCGGTGAGCCCCAGTTCCTCGAAAAGCTCTCTGACGAGGGCTGCCTCGGCTGTCTCCTGCGGCTCCACCTTGCCTCCCGGCTGCATGAACGCAGTGGTGCCGCGCTTGCGCACGAGCAATGTATCGCCATTCGGGCGCAGCAACAGAGCTGCCGCTATGCGGATCGTCTTGGTCATCGGCAAATCCCATCGGATTCGTGGCGATGTTTCAACCGGCTTTGCACGCATTCCTATCGGAGAATGACAATCGACTTCCGTTTGGCTGTAATTCGCGCGACGCCTTGCGCTGAATGATTCTCATGTTAATCAGTGATGGCCCTAATCTGAGCGAATATGTGGAAATGCAAAACAAAACAGACAGTGACGTCAGGCAGCCAGCGGAGCCCGACGCTGCGAAAGCACAATCCAAGCGACCGCTGCGGGATCGCCGACGCTCCCTGGCGATCGGACTCCTGCGCGCCCGCGAAGCGGTCATGAGCCATTTCCGGCCGATTCTGGCGGCGCATGACGTGACCGAGCAGCAATGGCGTGTCATTCGCGTGCTTCATGAGGCGGGCAAGCTCGATGCCACGGAGCTCGCAGACAAGGCCTCCATCCTGGCGCCGAGCCTGACGCGCATGATCCGCTCGCTGGAGGAGCGCGGCTTCATCACCAAGCACAAGGACGATGCCGATGGTCGCAGAGTGCTGTTGCAGATCACCGCGGCAGGGCAGGCGATCGTCGAGGACGTCATGCCGGAGAGCCTGAAGGTCTATGCCGACATCGACACCCGCTTCGGCGTGGAGCGCGTGGAGAAGCTTCTCGACATGCTGGACGAGCTGGCCTCGCTGAAGTTGGAGAACGGGTCGATCGGCGACGAGTGAGACGGTTGCCGATTTTGTTAATGTGTTAAGTATTTGATTGACGCGCCGTGGGATCTGTAGCAGTCTTCGACAGTGCTGGCACTGTTGGGAGGCGGCGTTGGACCTGTTGCAGAACCGCAGCCTGGTTGACCGGAGTTGGGCGCCGACACCCTACGATCAATGGGTGGACGATCTTCAAAGCATTTGCGGCAATTTCAATCCGCACACCTTGCAGCGCGGCGACAGCGTCGTCGGCACGGCCAGCCGCATCGACGTCTGTGGCATGGAGTTCGCCCATGTCTCCAACGATCTCGACTACGTCCACCGCGATTGGGATGATATTCGCCGGGATGCCAACGAGCACCTGTTCCTGATCCTGCAGCTGGAAGGCGTCTGCGGCGTCGAGCATTCCGGCCAGCAGAACATCCTCGATGTCGGCGAATGCATTCTCGTCGATTCCACGCGGCCGACGACCTTCTATTTCCGTGGGCATTTCTCCAACCATCTGTCGCTGCATCTGCCACGGCAGCTGATGTATTCGAACAGCAAGGTCGATTTTGACGTCGCCCGCAAACTGGAAGCCAGCGACCCGATGGCCCTGATGCTGCGGGCGCTGATCGCCAAGATGATGACGACGCCGGAGAACGACGTCGCGTCCCCGCATCTGCGGCAGCTGATGTTCGACACGACCCGTCAGGCGTTTCTTTCGACCGGCATCCAGGCGGCAAGCCTGAATTCATTGCATGACAGCGCGAGCCGGCGCCTGCAGATGGTCGATATTCTCATCGACAAGCATCTGACCGACAGCGACCTCAGCGCCAAATGGCTGGCGACACGGCTTGGCGTCTCGATCCGCACCCTGCAGCAGGACTTCCAGGGCATGGGCATGACCTGCACCACCGTCATCCGGGACAAGCGGCTGCGCTTCGCGCGCGAAAAGATCGAGCAGCTCAAGGAGCAGCGTAACCCCACAACCATCGCCGAAGTCGCCTATTCGGCCGGGTTCAACGACATTTCCTATTTCAATCGCAGCTTCAAGGAGCTGTTCGATTGCGCGCCGAGCGAGCTGCTTCGCGCAGCCGAGTCGGGTCACAGGTTGGACTGAAGCGCAGGGTGCGCTCCAGTCCAAGACGAGGCGCGTTTCTCCCCAAGACGGATTTTGCGGCTAACGCCATAGTCCTCTCGAAAGTCACGGGAGGAGAATGTCGTGAAGCAGTATACCCTGCTTATCGGTGGCGAGCCCATTGCCACGTCCCATCATGCACCGGTTGCAAATCCCTCGAACGGCGACGTGGTCGGTCATATGCCGCTCGCCAGCGAGGCGGATCTCGATCGCGCGGTCGCCGCTGCCACGGAAGCCTTCAGGAGCTGGTCGCAGACATCGAGCGAAGAGCGGGCCAAGGCGTGCCGCGCTGTCGCGGAGAAGATCAACGAGCATGCCGAGGAGCTCGCCCAGATCCTCACCCGGGAACAGGGCAAGCCGCTCAACGGTCTTGGCTCTCGCTTCGAGATCGGCGGGGCGCTCGCCTGGACACGCCACACCGCCGAACTCGACCTGCCCGTCGAAATCCTGCAGGACGACAATGAGGGCCGCGTAGAGCTGCATCGCAAGCCGATCGGCGTCGTCGGTTCGATCACGCCCTGGAACTGGCCCGTGATGATCGCCTGCTGGCATATCGTGCCGGCGGTGCGGGCCGGCAACACCGTCGTCATCAAGCCGTCGCCCTTGACGCCGCTGTCGACCATCCGCCTCGTCGAGATCATGAACGAGGTTCTGCCGCCCGGTGTCGTCAACGTCATCACCGGGGAGAACAGCATCGGCGCGGCGCTTTCCTCTCACCCGGGCATCGCCAAGATGACCTTCACCGGCTCGACGGAAACTGGCAAGAAGGTCATGGCTTCCGCGGTCGCGACCTTGAAGCGCTTGACGCTGGAGCTTGGCGGCAACGATGCCGGCATCGTCCTGCCCGATGCCGATCCGAAAGCCATCGTCGAAGGCCTGTTCTGGGGCGCCTTCATCAATAACGGTCAGACATGCGCGGCGCTGAAGCGTCTCTATGTGCATGACAGCATCTATGAAGAGGTTTGCCGTGGCCTTGCGGACTACACGTCCAGGATCGTCGTCGGCGACGGACTGGACGAGGCAAGCATTCTCGGCCCGGTGCAGAACGAGATGCAGTTCAACAAGGTGCGCGAACTCGTAGACGATGCGCGCGCCCATGGTGGCCGCATCCTGACCGGCGGGGCGCCGATGGATCGCCCCGGCTATTTCTATCCGATCACGCTGGTTGCCGATGTCGATCATGGCGTGCGGCTGGTCGATGAGGAGCAGTTCGGTCCGGCCCTGCCGATCATTCGCTACAGCGACATCGACGAGGTGGTCGCCCGCGCCAATCAGAACCCGGCCGGCCTTGGCGGTTCCGTCTGGTCCTCCGACGCGGAAAAGGCGAAGCGCTACGCAGTGCAGCTCGAGTGCGGTTCGGTCTGGATCAACAAGCACGGCACGATCCAGCCCAACGCGCCTTTCGGTGGCGTCAAGCAGTCCGGCATTGGTGTCGAGTTCGGCGCGGAGGGGCTGAAGGAATTCACCACGATACAGACGGTGCTGAGCTGACCATGACGACTTACGATTACATCATCGTCGGTGGTGGCTCCTCGGGCTGTGTGCTGGCAAACCGGTTATCGGAAAATCCGGCGCATAAGGTGTTGCTGATCGAGTCCGGCCGGCGAGATTCCGATCCCTGGATTCACATTCCCGCGACCTTCTTCAAGGTGCTGGGCAAGGGCATCGACATCCATCCCTACGCGTCGAACCCCGACAAGGGTTTGAATGGCCGGCCGAGCATCGTGCCGCAGGGCAATGTGCTCGGCGGCGGCAGCTCCGTGAATGCGATGATCTACATTCGCGGGCATCGCAACGACTACGACACCTGGTCGCAGATGGGCTGCCAGGGCTGGTCGTACGAGGATGTGCTTCCGGCGTTCCGCTCGCTGGAAAACAACGAGCGGCTGAACGGGGAGTTTCATGGCAGGAAGGGCGGTTTGCGCGTTTCCGATCCCCGCCATCGGCATCCGCTGAGCGAAGCCTTCATCAAGGCGGCGACCGAGATCGGCATTCCTCATAATGACGATTTCAACGGCGCGGATCAGGCCGGCGTCGGCTTTTATCAGAGCACGACCTATGGCGGCCGTCGCTGGAGTTCGGCGCAGGCCTTCCTGCGCGAGGCGGAGAAGCGTCCGAACCTGACCGTACTGACGGAGCGCAAGGTCGCCCGCATCCTGTTCGAGGGACAGAGGGCCGTCGGCGTCGAGCTGCTCGACGGCACGATATTCAAGGCGTCCCGGGAGATCGCGCTCACCGCAGGCGCCATCGCAACGCCGAAGATCCTGCAACTGTCCGGTATCGGCAATGGCGAGCATCTTTCCTCGCTCGGCATCAAGGTCGTCGCCGACCTGCCTGGAGTCGGCGGCAACTATCAGGACCATCTCGAAGTGCCGGTGCAAGGCGAGACCTACGAGCCGATCTCGATCCTCGGTCATGACAAAGGTCTGCGGGCGGCCGGACACATGCTGCGATATCTGACCTCCCATCGCGGGCTTTTGTCCTCGAACGTCGTCGAATGCGGCGGCTTCGTCGACACGGCCGGCACCGGACAGCCGGACGTCCAGTTCCATGTCCTGCCCGTCCTGATCGGCTTTGTCGACCGCGACCCGGAACCCGGTCACGGTCTCAGCATCGGGCCATGCTACCTGCGGCCGCGTTCGCGCGGTTGGATAAGACTGAAGAGCGCCGATCCGAACGAGCAGACGGATTTCAACGCCAACCTGCTGTCCGATCCGGCCGATATCGAGACTTTGGCGCGCGGCGTCGAAACGGCGATCCGCATCCTCGACGCGCCGGCCCTTGCCAAGCTCGTCAAGCGGCGCGTGCTGCCGAAGCCTGGCGTCGAAAAGGATCCGGACGCCTTGCGCGATTATATCCGCCAGTCGTGCAAGACCGTGTTCCATCCTGCGGGAACGGCCCGCATGGGCCGGGCCGACGATCGCATGGCTGTCGTCGGGCCGGACTTGAAGGTGCGCGGCATAGAGGGGCTGCGCGTCTGCGACGCCTCGGTGATGCCGACCCTTGTATCGGGCAACACCAATGCCCCGACAATGATGATCGCGGCCCGGGCTGCCGCCTTCATGACAGGAAAGGCGATTTCCGGCTGAGCCGGAAGTCGATGAAGCAAAGAGCCCGTGGGGAGCGGGACAACAAACCGGAGGAGACTATGCCTATCAAACTAAGAGGGCTGGCAATCGGCCTTTTCCTGACGCTTGTTTCGGCGTTCAGCGCACATGCCGCCGCGTCCTGCGGCGACAACAGCGGCAAGCCGGCAACCGGCGAACCGATCATCATCGGCGCCATTACCGGCAAGACCGGGCCGGACGATTTTTCCAATTCCACCAAGGCGGCAAAGGCCTATTTCGATTGCCTGAACGCCAATGGCGGCATCAAGGGCCGACCGGTCAAGTATCTGGTCGAGGACGACCAGTGGAACCCGGAAATCGCCGCACAGCTCGCCGCCAAGCTCGTCAACGACGAAAAAGCCGTCCTCATGGTCGGCAATTCCAGCTATGTCGAATGCGGCGCCAACGCCGATTTCTACAAGAAGTCGGGCATTCTGGTGCTGGCGGGTGTCGGCGTGCCGCGTGAGTGCTTCTTTGCCGAAAACTACGCGCCAACCAATGCCGGGCCACGGGTCTCCATGCTGGGAGCGATGGGCTACGCGCTCGACAAGCTCAATGCCAAGTCCGTCGTCTGCATCGGCCCGAACATTCCGAATGTCGGCACATGGTCTTGCGACGGCGTGATGCTGCTCGCCAAGGAGAAGGGTTTTGCCGCACAGACGATCCTGATGGATCCGGGCTCGGCCGACGCAACGTCGATCATTCTGCAGGCCGCCGCCGCCAAGCCCGACGTGATCGTTCTCGGCATGTCGAAGGGTGTCGCGGTGCCCTTGCTGACGGCTGCCGAAGAACAGGGTCTCAACCAGACGATCACCTTCCTCAGCGCGGCCTCCGCCTATGATCTCTCTGTTCCGGCCACCATCGGCTCGGGCTGGGATGGCAAGTTCTATGTCAACATGGAATTCAACGATCTGAATGCCGAGACCCCGGACAATCAGAACTGGCTCGCCGTCATGGACCAGTACGGCCAGAAATCCGACCCGCGCGATACCTTCGCCCAGGCCGGCTACCTGGCGGCTCGCATCGCCGAGAAGGCGCTGATGACGCTCGATCCGTCCAGCATCAACCGCGAGACCGCATCCGCCGCCGTCCGTCAGATCAGGGACTTCAAGAGCGATATCTTCTGCGCGCCCTGGTACTTCGGCGATGGTCAGGCACGTCACAATGCCAATTCGACGACGCGCATGGCGGTCAGCGAAGGCGGAAAGTGGAAGGTCGTTTCCGATTGCGCACCATCGCCGGATCCCGAGCTGAAAGACATCCGCGCTTTCGAAAAGTCTGCCGGCATCAACTGAGCCCGGATCTTTGCCATCGGTTCCGCGGCGGAAGAGCCGCGGAACCGAGCGACCCCACGCATCGGCCCGAAAATCGGGATCGTTTTTCGGAAAGCTCGATGCGTTGATCTAAAGTGTTACGGCGTCCTTTGCGTATCTGAAAGACGCGCTGCGCCGTAGAGGATCGATCCATGAACCTTCTACCCTTCGTCATTTCCGGGCTCGGGATCGGCGCCGTCTATGCGCTATCCGGCGTCGGCCTTGTCGTCCTGTTTCGAGCGACCGGCGTTCTCAACTTCGCATTCGGTGCGTTCGGCGCGATCGGTGCGCATTGTGCCTGGCAATTGCTGGAGTGGAAGATGCCGCTCGTCGTCGCCATCCTCGCCGCCGTTGTCGTCTCGACGACGGTCAGCTTTGTCTACGGCCGGATATTCGCCCCCATGCTGTCGCATCGCGATATCGTCGTGCGCGCCGTAGGAACCCTGGCGCCCGCGCTCGTCCTGATTGCGATCATGGGTGTCATCTGGGGTGAGCTGCCACGTCGGCTGCAGTTCCCGACCGACCAGATGTTCGTCTCGCTCTTTGCCGTTCGGCTGACCTTCACCCGCATCATCGCCATTATCCTCGCCGTCATCATGGTCGTTGCCATTACGCTGCTCTTGAGCCGCACGCGCCTTGGCCTCGATATGCGCGCCCTTGCCAATGATCGCGATCTCAGCGCCATTCTCGGCGTGCGCATTCTCTATACGGAAACCGCAGCCTGGATCATCACCGGCATCTTTTCCGGTTTTGCCGGCCTGCTGCTGGCCGATCTGGTCCGGCTGCAGGGAACCTTCCTGACCTTGCTGGTGATCCCGGCAATTGCCGCAGCCATCCTCGGCCAGCTGCAGTCGCTGTGGCAAACGGCCGTCGCCGGCATTCTGATCGGCATTGCCGAAGCCGTGCTGACGCCGATTGCCTGGATATCGCCCTATCGCGCCGCGGCGCCCTTCATCATCGCGCTTATCGCGGTCACGATTCTCGGAGGCACGGCCAAGGCCGCGTTGAAGGACCGATGAGCATTCAGGAGCAAACAATCGCCCCAACAGCCGAAAGCATATCGATGGTGCGTCTGCCCAAGCAGCTTCTTCATGTGCCTGTGACGATGGTGATCTTCTCGGTCGTCATTGCCTGGCTTGCCAATTCCTTCTGGCTTTCCGCCGCGACGTCAGCGGTCGCCCTGTCGCTGTCCGTTGCCGGGCTTGCCATCCTTTACGGCCAGCTTGGCCTCGTCTCTCTCTGCCAGTTTGCGCTTGTCGGCGTCGGCGGCTGGGTGACGCTTCGCGTCGGTCATGCCTTTCATCCGCCTTTCGAGGTCAGCCTGCTTGCGGGCGGCATCGTCGCCTCTGTGGTGGGGCTGGCATTCGGCGTGCCGGCATTGCGTCTGCGCGGTCTCTATCTCGCGCTGGTGACGCTGATGCTGGCCGGCGGCTTCCAGATCGTCATCAGCGCCTGGGGTTTCCCCGACGGCGGTCCCGGTTTCCTGGGAAGGGCCGATGGCGCCGGCCGCGCCATGCTGGCAAGGCCGGCCATGGCGGACGGGGAGGTCTCCTACTTCCTCTATGTCTGCGCGGTTGCGACGATCGGGCTGTTGATCGCGCAAGGGCACAAGCTTGCCCGTCCCGGTCGGGCGTGGGCCCTGATCCGCAAGGGCGAGACGGTTGCGGTCGCAAGCGGCGTCAACGTCCTGATCTACAAGGCCTGGGCCTTCGCCCTGAGCGGCTTTCTCGCCGGTCTGGCCGGCGGATTGCTGGCAGGAAATGTGGGCCAGCTCGACGGGCGCGCCTTCGGCGCCTTCGAAAGCCTCAATCTCTTTGCGCTTGCCATCGTCGGCGGTGTCTTCAACTGGTACGGCGCTGTCATCGCGGGCCTGCTCCTGCGCGCTGTGCCGGCGCTGCTGACCGATCTCGGCATTGACGGCTACGTCACCATCGGGATTTTCGGCGTCGCCCTGTTCCAGGCTCTGGCAACGGCACCCTCAGGCATCGCCGGCCAGATATCGGCTCTCATTGCCCGGCTGAACGCCGGTCTCTCCCGGGGGAAGGCGCGATGATCAAGATCGACAATCTCATCGTTCAATTCGGCGGCGTCCGGCCGATCAACGAGCTCAGTGCGGTGCTGACGGCTCCCGTCGCGGGCCTCATCGGGCCGAACGGAGCGGGCAAGACCACATTGCTCAACGTGCTCTCCGGTTTTGTGAAACCGATCCAGGGCTCGGTCTCTCTCGGCGAGCGGGCCTTGCTGACGATGACGCCGCTGCAGCGGGTGCGGGCTGGCTTACGCCGTTCGTTCCAGACCGAGCAGGTGGTGGAGGATTTGACCGTCGCCGGCAACATCGCCGCTATCGCCGACCATGTCGTCGGCACCGGACGTCATTCCCATGCCGTCGAGCAGGCTTTGGCCTTCGTCGGCCTGGCTGATGTTGCCGATCGGCTCGGCCAATCCCTCAATCTCTTCCAGCGTCGTCTTGTCGAGCTGGCAAAATGCGTGACCGGAGAGCCGAAGCTCATTCTGCTCGACGAGCCGGCCGCAGGCCTGACCGAAGAGGAAGGCAAGACCTTTCGCGAACTGGTGCTGCGCATTCCGGCGGAATTCCGGGCGCAGGTCCTGATCATCGACCACGACGTCGAGCTTATCCGCTCCATGTGCAGCGAAACCATGGTGCTCGACTACGGCAAGCTTCTGGCGCTCGGCCCGACGCATAGCGTGCTTGCCGATCCGAATGTGCGGCGCGCCTATCTGGGGGAGTTCTGATATGGGCGGCATTTCCGAGATCAACGTCGAAAAGCTCGTTGTCGAGCGCGGCGGCAAGCGCGTGATCCACGATGTCTCCTTCTCGGTCACGGCCGGCAAGGTGACGACATTGCTGGGTGCCAACGGGGCCGGTAAGTCGAGCACGGTCATGGCGATGGCGGGTGTCCTGCCGCGCGGCGGGTCCGTGCATCTGGACGGCAAAGCGCTTGAGGGCTTTTCGCCCGACCGCATTCGCCGGGCCGGTCTTGCGCTCGTTCCTGAAGGGCATCGAGTGCTCGGCCAGCTCTCCGTGGAGGACAATATTCTCGTGGCGGCGCTCGATGGCTCGGCAGCCGCGCGGCGGGAGGGTCTGGACCATGCCTATGAGATCTTTCCGGAACTCGCGGAGCGGCGGCGCCAATCGGCATCGGATCTTTCCGGTGGCCAGAAACAGATGGTGGCGATGGCGCAGGCCTTTGTCGCAAAGCCCCGTTTCATGATCGTCGACGAGCTGTCGCTTGGCCTGGCGCCCGCCGTCGTCAAGCGCCTGGCCGAGGCTTTGAAAATTGCGGCCACCCGCGGCATCGGCGTGCTGCTGATCGAGCAATTCGCCAATCTCGCTCTCGATCTGGCCGACCAGGCGCTCGTCCTCGAGCGCGGGCGTCTCGTCTTTTCAGGCGCCGCCGCAACACTCAAGGCCCAGCCGCACATTCTCCACGGCGCCTATCTGGCAAGCTGAAGCGAAGGAGACTTCATGACGTTTTCTGCCGATCTTTTTGCCGGACGAACGGTCGTCGTTGCCGGCGGTACATCGGGCATCGGGGCGGCAACTGCCCAGCGCTTTGCCGATCTCGGCGCCCGCGTGCTGAGTTTCGGGCTCGGTGCGTTGATGGCGCCTGCAAACCGGCGGATCGAGAACCATGAGGTCGATGTGCTGAAGCCGGGCGCGCTGGAAGCCTTCTTCTCGTCGGTCGAGGCGGTCGACGTCCTGGTCAATTGCACCGGCGTCAGCCGTGATCGGGGCGAATGGTCGAAGGCGACCTTCGACGAGGTGATGGCGATCAATCTGACCTCGGTCATGGATTGCTGCCGGCTGGCGCGTCCCCGCATGCAGACGGGATCGGCAATGGTCAACATCGCGTCGATGTACTCGACCTTCGGTGCTGCCGACCGCCCGGCCTATGCGGCGAGCAAGGGGGCAATCGTGCAACTGACGAAATCCCTTGCGCAGGAATATGCGCAGGCTGATATCCGTGTGAACGCGGTGGCGCCCGGCTGGATCGTCACGCCCTTGAGCCGCGCGCTTTTTGCCGACGAACCGGTCTCGGCGCCGATTTTGCGCCGGATTCCGGCAGGCCGATGGGGTGCCGCCGAGGAAGTCGCCGATGCCATCGTCTTCCTGTCGTCCGACGCGGCGCGCTATGTCACCGGCGCCTGCCTGCCGGTCGATGGCGGCTATCTCACATCTTGAGGATATCGATCATGGCTGCAGCACTTCAACGGCATGTCGACAGCGCCAGCGGCCGGGCGTTCGCGGGCCTGGCCCGCAGCCTGTTCGGAAATGTCCGGCTCGACTTCGGTGCCGCCGACGAGGAAAAGAGCCGGATGATGTCGGCCATGCTCGGCGCATGCCGGCTGACGCGGCTGGAGGCGGATCGGCATGTGGTTTTCGGCGATCATGTCATGCTCGATCCAAACGATCCGGATGCGATCAAGCTGATCGTACAGACGGAAGGCAGCGCCTCGCTCATACAGGGCGGCTTGCATGCGCCCGTGTCACAAAATGCGCTCGTGCTCTACGACCCCGGTCGTCCCTATATGCTGACGAACAGCACGCCGGTTCGCCAGCTGTTGTTGCAGTTGCCGCGCCATGCACTGCCCCATGAGGCCGTGGAACGATTGGCACGACCCTTCACGGCACATGCCGAGCATGACGGTATGTGCCGCATTCTGCTGTCGCTGATGGACTCGACCATGCATGAGCTCGACCATCTCGACGAGGCGCGGCGCGCAAGCGTCGGCCAGACCATGATCGATCTCGTCCGCACCATGATCGGCGCCGATCCACAGCCGGCAAGGCCGGTTGCCAATCCGCTCGATCTGCTGCTGCAGCGGATCAAGGATTTCATCGATATCCATCTCGCGCGTCCGGACCTGACCGTGACGATGATCGCGCGGCGCATGGGCTGCTCCGTGCGCTATATCTATCGCGCATTCGAGGCCGAGTGCCTGACGCCTTCGGACTATATCTGGGATCTGCGCCTGCAGAGAGCCGCAGCGCAGTTGCGGGATGCAGGCGGCTATGCGGGCGAAATATCCGAGATTGCCTTTGCGCTCGGCTTTTCCTCCAGCGCGCATTTTTCCCGTTCGTTTCGCCATCGCTATGGCGTCTCGCCGACGCAATGGCGCAAGGCGCGGATTTCCTAGGTAGGGGAGGCGGCCCGGCCAGATCGGGCCGCCTCAATTCCTCATCGCATGGATTCGGCCACTCTCAGGGTGTCCGTGAATTGTTCGAAACGCCGGATCTTGTCTCCCGCCACGCCCCAGACATGCACGACGCGGGCCTTGAACGCCTTTCCGGTCTGCTTGTTGGTGCCGCTATAATCTCCGACGGCAACGACCTCGTCGCCGGCGTCGAGCAGGCGTTCGAGCTTGAAGGTGTATCCGTCGAAGGCCTGTCCGAGCGCCTGAAAGACGTTCTTGACGATCTCCTGCGGGCCGACATAGGTGCCGGCGCAGGGAAAGCCATCCATCTCCGTCCAGCGGCAATCGGGAGCGATGTCGGCGAGCATGCCATCCATGTCGCGGCGGTCGTTGGCGTCGTAATGCGCCTTTACGATATCGAATGCTTTGCGCATGGCGTCCTCACACCGGTTCCTGGCCGGGCAGATAATAGGTCATCGACGCCTTGCGGATGAAGGCGCCGGCCGGGCTGTTCTGGATACGCCCGTCGCCGGTGATGCCGAGGAACTTGCCGGTCGAGCGCATGTCGTTGAAATTGTAGAAAAAGGTGGAGGCGACCGCGATCTTGAATTCCCGGAAGGTGAAGATGTAGAGATTGTCGTCGAACTTGTAGGTCGTGGTCAGGTCGACATCGCCGTGGCCGCGCTGCACGCCGACGAGGCATTGCCAGGCATAGCGCTGCGACGACAGGTAGGTGTGCTCGTAGACATGGTTGGGGCTGTACGTGAAGTGCGCCCTGAGCCCGATCAGGTCGCGGCTTTCATGCGGAACAGGCCCGCTCGCTGCGCCACCTTCGATAACACCCGGCCGGAAGATCTGCGCGACCTGTGGCTCGCCGACGGCATCCTTGAGCTCGCGAACGACCGAGTAGATCGAAAGCACGCGGCGCGTTTCGGTGTTGAGGATCAGCGTTTCGGCTTCCTTGGGACGGCCGGCAAAGACGATTTCGACGAAATAGGTGTTCGGCGCGACTTCGATCACCTCGGATTTGTCGATGCCGCCTTCCTTGCCGTCGGACCATTTGACCTCGCCTTTCGCGAAGGCAAGCTCGAGCGTGCGGCCGTCCTCGAACGAGATCTTGTGGGACGAGCCGGCAAGAGCCTCCGTTGCCGGCAGGCGGTTGGTGTCGATGCCGTAGGCGAATTCGTCGTAGGTTTTCCAGTCCTTGGGATTCTGGTTCATCGGTATCTCCTCCTCGTATTAGTCGACAAATGCCAGCGTCGGCAGGTCGACGGTGCCAGCGCCGCCATCGACGGTCAGGACTGCGCCATTGATCATCGAAGCCTCGGCCGAAGCGAGGAAGCAGACTGCGTTGGCGACATCCTCGGCGGTTGCGGGGCGGCCGAGCGGTACGTCCTTGGTGACGAGCGCGTAGGCTTCCTCGATGCTGTTCAGCTTGTATTTCTCGACGATGAATTCCATCTGCTCGTCGGCCATGGCGGTCATTACCCAGCCTGGGCAGACCGTATTGGTGCGCACGCCCTTGCGGCCGTAGTCGCGTGCCAGCGATTTCGCGAGCCCGATGCAGCCGTGCTTCATGGTGACGTAGCCTGCCGCATCCGGGCCGGCAAAGAGCCCGGCGATGGAGGCGAGGACGACGATATTGCCCTGGCTCTTGATGAGGCTCGGCAGGGATTCGCGGGCACTGACGAAGGCAGTGTTGAGATTGAGCCGGACGGCCAGATCCCATGTCTCGTCCGACATGCTGACTGTCGGCCCGACACCGTGGCCACCGGCATTGGCGATCAGGATATCGAGGCCGCCGAAGGTCTCGACAACCTTTTCGACCGCGGCCTTCATGGCTGCGCCATCGGCTGCGTCGGCTGCGACGACGGCAGCGCCGATCTCCTCGGCAACGGCGCGAAGCGGCTCAGGACGGCGCCCTACCAGCGCGACATTGCCGCCCTCCTGCCGGATGCGGCGGGCAACTGCCGCCCCGATGCCCGTCCCGCCGCCGGTGATCAGGGCGGTCTTGTTCTTGAAACGCATGTTTCCTCCTCTTGGCTTTCCGGTTCATCATGATCGATGCCTGCAAGGACGTCGCGTCCAGCTGTGCAGTCCGTTTTGACTGAGCGTGCACAATGCGCCGCCCATGCCGAAAATTTGCGTGCCGAGACAGAGGGTCACGCGACGCCGGGGAGGATGGCGTCTGCGCTCAGTAGACCTTTGCGTCGGCAGCCGGCTTGGCGGCGTCGGCCTTCTTGAAGTCGTCGAGGAGCTTGGTCGTGGCATTGGCGAGCAGCGTGACATCGTTGCCGATCGCGACGAAGGTCGCGCCAAGCTCGAGATAGCGTTTCGCAAGCGAGAGGTCGCCGATCAGGATGCCGGCCGCCTTGCCGTGAGACTGGATTCTGGCGAGCGCCTTTTCGACCTCGGCCTGCACCTCAGGCGCACCCGGCTTGCCGAGATAGCCCATGTCGGCGGCAAGATCGGCGGGGCCGATGAAGACGCCGTCGACACCCTCGGTCGAAGCGATGGCGTCGAGTGCGGCAAGCCCCGCTCGGCTTTCCACCTGCAGCAGCAGGCAGATCTCGTCATTGGCCGTCGCAAGGTAATCCGGAATGCGGTTGAAGGCAGAGGCGCGGGCAAGGGCAGCGCCGACGCCGCGCACGCCATGCGGCGGGTATCTGACCGCCTTGACCATGGCTTCCGCCATCTCCTTGCTTTCGACCATGGGAATGAGCAGGGTTTGCGCCCCGATATCGAGCATCTGCTTGACGATCCAGGTTTCGCCGATCGGCGGACGGATCACCGCATGGCTTGCCGTGCCCTTCATCGCCTGCAGTTGCGAGACGAGCAGCGGCACGTCGTTCGGCGCATGCTCGGCGTCGAGCAGCAGCCAGTCGTAACCGGCGCCGGCTGAGATTTCGACCGTGTAGGCATTGGCGAGCGCCTGCCACAGGCCGATCTGCGCCCGCCCTTCCTTCAGGGCCTGCTTGAAGAGGTTCTTGGGCGCCGGCATGGTTTACTCCTTCATGCAAAAAACAGGCTGACCGATCCGTAGGGACCGAAATCGGCATTGATGGTGTCGCCGTGCCGTGCCTCGATCGGGCGGATGAATGAACCGGCGAGCACGATCTGGCCAGCCTCGATGCCGTCGCCATATTGTGCCAGGCGGTTCGCAAGCCAGGCGATGCCGCGTGCGGGCTGGTTGAGAACGCCGGCGCCAAGACCGGTCTCCTCGACTTCCGCATTGCGGCTGACGATCGCGCCCATCCAGCGCATGTCGATCTGGTCTGGCCGCACGGCGCGGCCGCCGGTGACGATGCCGGCATTGGCGGCGTTGTCGGAGATGGTGTCGACGATGGTGCGCGCCTTCTTCGTCTCCGGATCGACCCGGAGGATGCGGGTATCCAGGATTTCAAGCGCCGGCGTCACATAGTCGGTAGCGTTCAGCACATCGAAGATCGAGATGTTCGGTCCCTTGAGCGGTGCCTTCATCACGAAGGCGATCTCGGCCTCGATGCGTGGCTGGATAAAGCGGTCGGCCGGCACGGTTGCGCCATCCTCGAAGATCATGTCGTCGAAGAGCACGCCGGAATCGGGGATGTTGATGTTGAGGGCGTATTGCATCGCCTTCGACGTCAACCCGATCTTCCAGCCGATCGGCTTGCGGCCGCCGGCGATCTTCTTCTGCACCCATGCGCTCTGGACGGCATAGGAATCGTCCATGGTCATCTGGGGGTGCTTGAGCGAGAGGAGCCCGGTCTGGACGCGCGTCCGCTCGGCCTGATCGAGGCTCTCGGCTGCGGCCTGGATTTCATCATGAGACAGCATCAGAGCACCTCGTCGGCGATCGTGTTTTTGAGAATGCCGAGGCCATCGGCCTCGACTTCGACGACATCGCCGGGTTTCAGCCAGATCGGCGGATCGAAGCGGGCGCCGGCTCCCGTCGGCGTGCCTGTCACGATGACGTCGCCGGGAACGAGCGTGGTGAAGGTCGAGATGTAGTTGATGATCTTGCGGAAGGAGAAGATCATGCGGCTGGTGCGGTCGCTCTGGCGCACTTCGCCGTTGACGCGGGTTTTCAGCTCGATGTCGTTGAGCTGGGCCGCATCGGTGAAGGGGATCAGCCAGGGGCCGATCGAGCCGGTATTGTCGAAATTCTTGCCCTGGGTGACGTTGAACTTCGCATGGCGCACCCAGTCGCGGATCGTGCCCTCGTTGCAGAGCGAGAGGGCCGCGATGTGGGAGAAGGCATCGGCTTCGGCAATTCGCCGGCCGGCCTTGCCGATGACGATGACGACTTCGCCTTCATAGTCGAGCTGCGGGCTTTCCGGCGGCCGGATCAGCGGTTGCTCGTGCCCGGTGAACGAGCGCGGAAAGCGGATGAAGAGCGAGGGATTGGAGGGGGCCGCCTGCCCATCCTTGTATTCCTCGTTGCGATCGGGGAAGTTGACTCCGACGCAGATGATCTTTTCCGGCGACGGAATGGGAATCTCGAAGCGGATGTCGTCCAGCGCGAAATCCGGCTTCAACGCCTTGGCCTCCTCAGCGAGTTGGGCGAGGCCATCTGCCTCGATCACCTCGCGCAGCGTCGGCCATGTCGCGCCGTGGCGAGCCGAGAGGTCGACGACACCGCCGTCGACCGCAAGCCCGTAGCCATGACGGCCGTTTCTCGAAAAAGACAGGAATCTTGGATGGGTCATGCTTTTATCTCGGGCCTTCCCTTAGCCTCAGACGACGCCGCCGAGGCAGACATATTTGATTTCGGTGAATTCCTCGATGCCGTAGCGGGACCCCTCGCGGCCGAGGCCGGAGAGCTTGACGCCGCCAAAGGGGGCTTCGGCCGTCGAGATCAGGCCGGTATTGA